>UREK01000023.1 GCA_900546845.1 uncultured Eubacteriales bacterium | reverse complement strand
GGCTTTTCGCTCGCACCGCACAGGTCGCTGCTCGCGATGGAAAGTCAAGGGCTGCTTTCCCGGAGTGCCTTTTTCGGCAAGCCGAAAGGGGCGCGCCGCGCCCCTTTTTACAGCATATCGTTATCCCTCAAACCAGCTCCGAATGCTTGCGAATATGCCGGCAAACCATGCCCCAATGCTCTCAAAAAAGCCGGTTTCCGCCTGCGTATCCGCAGGCGCGCTCTGCGCGTCCGGGTCCGCCGCATCCGGCGACGGGCTCGGCTCAATGGGGAGTTCTTCTTCGATCCCCTCCGTCGAGATCAGGAACTGGACCGCGCCGTCCTCCGGTTCCCGCGTCGCGGAAAAGGAGCTATATGATTGCGAAAGTGCGATGAGCGCATCCTTGCGGGCAAGCGAAACGTCGATCTGCGCGGTTTCATCCACAATGCGCTGCATGCCGTCGTTTGCGAGCGAACGCAGTCCTTTTGCGATGCCTGCGACGCCGTTTGCGATGGAATCCGCGCCCTCCGCAAGCGCCGTACCGTTTTCCGAGAGCTCCTCCGCTCCGCCGGAAAATTCGGAAAGCCCTTCTTTGAGCTGATACAGGCCGCTTGTGAGCGAGGCCATCCCGTCCGTAACTTTCCCTGAGCCGTCCGCAAGTTGGTTCATGCCGCTCACAAGCGCATCAAATTTTTTGATCAGATCCTGCGCATTGCTGGAACCCTTCAGGATCTTTGCCACCTCGGCTGCGATCTCCGCCTTCTGCTCCTCCGTCAGCTTAGGCTCGGAAACGGTCATATCCGCAGGGAGCACCGTGTCCACGATCGTCTCGATCTCCTCCGGCGTTGCGTCCGGCATGGCGGATGCAAGCGATTCACGAAGTTTCTGCCGCATCTGCCCGCTGGATTCATCCACCGTTTTCTGCGCGATCTCCACCGCATAGGACACCAGCAGCGTATACAGCGATTCATCCACCGTTCCGCTTTCTATCGTATCCAAATATCCCTTGAGCCGATCCAACTGTGCGGCAAGCGAAGAAAGCCCGTCCGTAATTTCACCGGACCCGCTCACGAGCTGCCTCGCGCCGCTGTAAAGCTGTGATACGCCTTCCGTCATCGTCCCGACCCCATCCAGCGCCTGGGCAATGCCCTCCGCGTATGCCAGTACGCCCCCGGCATAGGTTTCAGCCGCACGGCTGAGCCTTCGGGCGCCTTTGTAAAGCTCGCCTGCGGCATCGTTGAGCTGGCCGAGCGCATCCATCAGCGTTTGCACATCCTCAATGCCGGAAAGATCGTTCTGATCTACAATGCCTGTCATCCCAATAAATGTACCGCCAGAAAAGCTGAAGTTTTCCACCGTGGCCTCGATCGTAAGCGTATCGTTGATCTTGTCGCCCGGTTCCATGCCAAGGCTTTCCGCAAGGCCGGGCAGCAATACTGCGAGCACCGTGATCTGCCCCGCCTGCACGGAAACCTTCGCATTCTCCGCCGTCACACCGGAAAAGCCTTCGCCAAGCGTCAGCATGCCGATGATGGAAAACGGCACGTAAAGCTCCACCGTTTCCCCATCCACATCCGCCGTGCGTTTGAGGCGGTTCTCCGCAGCAATCTCGATGCGCACGCGGCCGCTTTTCCCGGCCAATTTCTCCGGAGCGATCTCCCTGCCGTTGAGATAGTAGGCAATGCGCACGGAGAACGGCAGCGCATCCGCGCTTGCCGTCCCCTGGTAGGAAACATCCCCCCCGCCAGCGGCAAACGTTACCGCATCCCCATTGACTACAGGGGGCTCGTTGGTCGTGATGGCCTTAACGTCCGTGAGGCTCGTATAATCCGTAAGCGTATCCAGCCTGGCGGTATTGCTCAGGTAAACGCTTGAGATCACGCTTTCCACATTCCCATTTGCATCCGCCGTAACATAGACCGTTTCCCCGCGGGAGGCGGCCTCCCCGCCCTCCTCCGCATAGGCGATGCTCATCACGATGGAAAACAGCAGCGTAACGACAAACGCCGCCGCAATGACCAGGCAGAGGACTCTCGTTGTTTTTTTCATACTTTTATCTCCTTATTCCGCGCTCTTGAGGGATTCCACCATGTCGATCGCGCGCACCTTGCGGCGCATCATCAGGTTCACGCATAGGGAAAACGCCACCGTCAGCACGAACGAATATACAAAGCTCATCGCATTTGCCGAACGCACGAACATGACGAGATCCACCTCGCAGGTGCGGATCACGAAAGCGTGCATAAACTTTCCGAGCATGAGCCCGGCCGCCGCGCCGATAGCCGCAAGGGCATTGTTCTCACGGAAGACGTAATCATACATCTCCTTATCATAAAAGCCAAGCACGCGCAGCGTCGCAAGCTCTCGCTTGCGCTCCCCGAGGTTGATGTTCGTAAGGTTGAGCATCACCACAAAGGTGAGCAGCGCGGACCCTGCGATCAGCACAATCACGATGTAGTCAAGGATGCTCAGCGAATCCATGATGGAATCATAGATGCTCGAGAGCGTCATGACGGTATACACGCGGCTGTCGGCCAGGATTCCTTCCGAGACCGTGTCCAGCTCCCCCTCCGGCACACCATCGAGGTTGATCATGAACGCGTTGTATTCCATGGGCCGCCCAAATACCTGCTCATAGTACGCAGCCGTCATGTAAGCGTAATGGTATACGTAATTATCCGCAACGCCCGCAACCAGTACCTCGTATTCCTGTGAGCCGGAATAAATGTGCAGCGTATCGCCCGCTTCCACGCCGGAGAGCTCCGCGAGCTTTTTTGTGATGACCGCGCCCTCGTCGGTAAGCGGGATCTCCGTGCCGCTGCTGTGCAAACGGATCTTTTCGTCCATCTCGGCATAATCCCGCACGCCGAGCACATGCACGTTGCCCGTGCGCGCATCGCCGCTCCCTGCGTCGCACACCGTATCATAGCAGAACATCACAGAGCGGAAGTGTGGGGCCGCCGCACTGTTCTCCGCAAGCTCCTGCAGCTCGGATAGCGGCATGCTGTCGTAGGTATAAGCCTGAACGTCCATCTTCCAGATGTCGTTGAACTGGCATTCCGCAATGCCAAAGATAGAGTCCTCCAGGCCGAATCCGGTCACAAGCAGCGAGCAGCTCCCCGCAATGCCGATTATGCTCATGAAAAAGCGCTTTTTATAGCGGAAAATGTTGCGCACTGTTACCTTCGTCGTGAAATTAAACCGCTTCCAGATGAAGGTAACGCGTTCAAGCAGCACGCGCTTGCCCACCTTGGGCGCCTTCGGGCGCATGAGCGTTGCCGGGACTTCCCGGAGGGCGGAAGCCGAAGCCGCGACCGTCGCAAGGCCGGTGCAGGCCATCACGGCGAAGATCGCCATGGTTGCGATGTCTACGCGGTAGGGCGTAGCGAAGCTCGGCAGGCGATACATGATCGAATACGCGGAGATGATCACATACGGCAGCAGCCTGAAACCGACCACCGCGCCAAGGAAGCCGCCCAGGACACAGGCGCTGATGGAATACACGACGTACTTCATCATGATCGCGGCGGTGCTGTAGCCAAGCGCCTTGAGCGTGCCCATTTCAATGCGCTGTTCCTCCACCATGCGCGTCATGGTAGTGAGGCTCACGAGCGCCGCCACAACAAAGAAGATCACAGGGAACACATTGCCCACCGCAGCGATGCGCTCCGTGTTCTCGGAATAATCCGAATAGCCGGGGTTGGCGCTGCGGTCCTGGATATACCAGGTGCCGGAGGCTGTTTCCGCATAAGCCTCAATCCGGGTGCTCACCGCGTCTACCAAGTCCGCGTATTCATCGGAAAACGCGGAAAGCCCTTCCTTGCCGCTGATGACAATGTCCGCCTCGGTATACATCGCCGTCAGCAGGCCAAGGATTGGCAGCTTCGTACCAAGGTGCGTGAGCGCGTTGCCCGAAGCGTAGGCGAAGCCCGCGCAGCTGCCGTTGCCAACGGTGCTCAGCCCCCGTTCGATTAAACTTACATACTTCGGGCTGTAAACGAAGCCGACGACGCGCAGCGTCGCCGTGCCGCCGCTTGTTTCAAAGGTGACGTGATCGCCCAAAGCGAGCCCGAGATCCTCCTGGAGCTTCACATCGAGCGCCGCCTCCCTATCCGAAACCGGCAGCCTCCCTTCCTTGATTTCGAGCGTATTCATCTCGTATTCCGGCGCGGGGTCAATGTCGTAGGATGGCAGCAGGTCGATCAGCTGGCCATATTTCTCCTTCTCCTGAATGGGCAGGGAAAGCAGCCGCACGTTCTTCTCCTCGCCGCCGCCCGTTTGCATCATTGCATCCACGAACAGCCCCGGGGAAACCGCTTCCACGCCCTCTATAGCGCGCAGCGCCTCAATATCGTCCGGCGTGAGGCCGGCGGTGGACATCACCGTGATGTCCGCAAGGTTGCTTTCCTGAAACAGCGTGTCGCCCGCGTCCTTCATGTCCGGGCTCGTGGCACGGATGCCTGAGAAGAACGCGACGCCGAGCGCGCTGATCGCAAAAATGGAAAGATAGCGCGTGCGCGTTTTCCAGATCTCGCAAAGCAGGTTTTTGACCAGAAGGCCCTTTTTCAGCATAGGCTCACCACTCGATCTCCTCCACCGGGGTCGGCTTCCGGTTGATCTCCATCGAAGCAACCGTCCCGTTTTTCACATGCACGATGCGATCCGCCATCGGCGCAAGCGCAGAGTTGTGCGTGATGATGATTACCGTCATGCCCGCTTTGCGGCAGGTGTCCTGCAAAAGTTTGAGCACCTGCTTGCCCGTCTGGTAATCGAGCGCGCCGGTCGGCTCGTCACAAAGCATGAGCTTCGGGTTTTTGGCGAGCGCGCGCGCGATCGCAACGCGCTGCTGCTCGCCGCCGGATAGCTGCGCCGGGAAGTTCGAAAGGCGCTCGCCTAGGCCGACTTCCCGGAGCACCGTCTCCGCGGGAAGCGGCGCATGGCAGATCTGCGCTGCAAGCTCCACATTTTCAAGGGCCGTCAGGTTCTGCACAAGGTTATAAAACTGGAACACAAAGCCGACCGTGTCCCGCCGGTAGGCGGTCAGCTTCTGCCGGTCATATGCTTCGATGTGCGCGCCGTCCACAACGATCTCGCCCGAGGTGCAGCTGTCCATGCCGCCCAGAATGTTCAAAAGCGTCGTCTTGCCCGCGCCCGATGGGCCGACGATCACGCAAAGCTCCCCCTTTTCCATTTCAAAGTTCACGCCCGAAAGCGCATGGATCGCAACCTCGCCCATGTGGTAGGTCTTCGTTACACCCTTCAGCGATATATATGCCAAAACCCGTTTCCTCCGGCTTCTTCTTTTGCATTCCATCTTACCGCAAAACGCAGCGGAACGCCAATCAATTCAGCGAATTTCAAATTCTTTTCACAAACGATTTATGATATGCTGGATTCAGCCATCTTTCCGCAAAAAACCGTTAAGGAGTATTGCCTATGCATCGCATAAAGCCCCCGGCTCCTGGCGCATGCCGCAGCGCATTTTGCGGTAGATTTTACCTGCTTTTTCGCGCTTTGGTTCTCTGCCTTCCAAGGCGAACGCGCGCCGCTGATGATCCGTGCGCCTGCGGTGTTTTTCATCGTGCGTGCGATCCAAAGACGAAGCATAAACATCGCCATCCTCGCCGAGGCGGGCGCAGCCTATTTGTGCTACCTGAAACGCAAAGAGGAGCAGCGTGCGCTGCTCCTCTGCAACCTTTTGACCAATCCGTTTTTGAACCTGGTTCTAAGTGAAACAATACGTAACAGGCGGCCGCTTCCGCTGCCCACCGTGCTCCTGTTTGAGGCGCTCATCGTGCTGGCGGAAGGCTGCCTGCTCCGGCTCCTCTTTGGGAAGGAGCGGCGCTTCTTCGCGCTTTCGCTCGCCTGCAGCGCCGCTTCCTATGGGCTGGGCCTCCTGCTTTCGGCGTTGCTGCTTTGAATCAGCCGATGCGCACGCCGATGATCTTCTGCCCTTCCCCGCTGCCGCCCGAACCGCGCGTGCCGACAACGAGCATGTTGTTGAACACAGCGGGCGTCGCGTCTATGCGGGAGCCAAGATCCACCTCCGAGAGCACTTCGCCGGTGCGCGGGTCGTGCATGCGCAGCATGCCGCCCCGGTCGCATTGGAGCAGATACGCGGTTTCCGCCGCGTCATAGATCACGACCGGCGAGCTCCAGTAATCCGCCGCCTGCTCATACGTCCAAGCCACCTCACCTGAGCTCTTGTAATACGCCACGATCCGCCCCCCGTTTACCGCCTCGCCGTTCACCATCACGGGCACAGAGGCAGAGTTATAGATCACGAGGTCGGAAATCGAGCCGCGCCCCACGTGCGGTGTGGAAAGCGTGCCGCCGTTGGTGGTGCGGCTGCCATTGGAAGCGTCCCAGGATTTTTTCCAGACGGTCTCGCCGGTCAGAGCGTTGATCTTCCTATGCCAGCTCTTGCCAAAGCCGTTCTCGACGCCGCTTTGCGTGTTGACCGCGTTCGCTGTGTATAGGTAAAGCGTGCCCGCCTTGTAATCCTCTTCCAAAACAACGCCCGCGTCGCCGTCGTCCGTAATGTCCGCCGCATACATCGTCTTAAGCGTGTTCATGTCCACGCACTGGAGATAGCCACCATTGTCCGTAAAGAAGGCATAGTTCTTCCAGAATGCGGGCGAGCTTTCGATGCCCCATTGGCGGCTGTCGTCCGAATCCGCATAGCCGTTGGCCGTATAGCGGTACTTGGCAAGCGGGTCTGGGCTGACAGTGACCGTGCCGTTCACGCGGTCGAACACGCTGTTGAGCTTCACGCTGTAAAGCACGCCGTTTTCCCCCGCCGCGATGAGCGTATCAGTTTCGGCGTTCACCATCGCGGAGGAATCATAGGCCTGCCATTCCCGCGGCGAGAACGGGTCGCGCCCGCCAAAGGACCAAATCGCCTCATTGTCGATCAGCGAAATCACGCGGAACCACGCACCGCGCGTCCCCTCTTCGTTCGTGCTCATGGCCCCCTGGCCAATATACAGCAGCGGATACCCGCGCGGGTCGAGCGTGGCGGTTCCCTTCATCACAACGCCAAGGTCGATCGGGTCGCGCGTGGCTTTTCCGGTCGAAAGTTCAAGGAAGTGGATATTCCCGTCCATCGCCGGATAGATGACCTCCGTGAAGCCATCCTTGTTCTTGAATTCATCGTAAACGCCGAGGAACGGGCGCACCTCGTCATCCCACTGCACGAGGACGGGCATCCCCGTCCAGCCGACACCGGTCCAGGCGCCGTCCTCCCCGAGGTCAAGCGTGCCGATGCTCTTGTCCCACACGCGCGTGAGCGTCCTGTTGGGGACGGTCTGTGTGCCATGGGTGAAGGTGTTGCGATAGTTGTTGCCGCCATAGGTCGTTACCCCGCGCACAGCGGTATATTCGTCCCACTTCCCAAAGGACATGGGTTCTGTGCGCGCAAAGGTTTCCGTTTCATCGCGGTTGTACATCAATTCCGTGGAAAAGCCGATCCCGGAAAGTGTCTCCGGGGAGGCCGGAGCGATCGTAAGCCCCGCCGGGAGGTCCGGCACGGGCGTGGGCGTAGGTTCCGGCGTAAACGTGGGCGAAACATCCGGCGTGGGGCTTCCTTCCGGCAGGCTGCCCGGCTTGATGTCGCCGGAGAAAATATGGAGGAGCAGCAACGTAAGCCCAGCGAGCGCGGCAAGAAACACCATAAGCACCACGATCCTCCGAATGACATATTTGCGCCGCCGCACCGCCTGGCGGCTTTTCCGCCGGGTCTGTTTCCGCCTTGCCATAAACTCACTCCTTCCTCACGCTGTGCTATGCCTGCCGCCCGGACGCTTCAGGCGTTATGGTTCCTCCGTCGGTGCGGCGTCCGGCTCCGCGCCCTCCCCCTCGCCTTCCTCCGGTTCGGGCTCCGGGATCTCCGAAGCGTCCGCCACGAAAGTCACGCTTCCATCCCCCACCTCAAAGCGCAGCTCCGGCGTGCAGCTCCCAACGAGATAAACGTCCGCCTCCTGTTCAAACAGGAACACGCCAACGCCCTTCGCGCCGCCAACCGCCTCAAGCGTCGCAACGCCTTCTACGGAAAGGTCGTGAATCTCCGCCCCGTGATATTCGCCGTTGTTCGTTACGCGCAGCAGCGCGCCCTCGCGCATCACAAGGGTACCTTCACACTTGAGCGCGTTGTAGTTTTCATCCGTCGCCGCGATGAGCGTGGTATTCTCACTCAAAAGCAGGTCGTCCCCCGCGATGCTGACCGCGCCGAGCGCGCCGCTTGCGGTGATCCCGCTCCCACGCAGGAGGGAAAGGCCCTTCGCCTTTACGCCGCAGCCGACGTTGCTCGAAAGCGTGAAAGAGCTGCTTTCCAAAATGGTAAGATCACCTACGCTTGTGATGCAGTGGGCGACGCTGCTGATCCCGGCGCTGCCGCCGAGCGCTGCGTCCCCAAGGCAGCCGATCGCGTTGCGCCCGCCGACGAGGTTCACGTTTTCCAGCCGGAGCGTGCAGCCATCCTCCAGACGGATGACGCAATCCCCGTTGCCCGTGATGCTGAAGCCGTTCCCGACAATCGTGATGCTGCCACGCGCTTTCGTGATCCGCAGGATCTCGCTGCCAAGGTCGATCGACGCGCCGAGCGTCGCGGTATCGGACGCACCGTTTTCGATGAAGTTCATAAGTTCCGCCGTCGTATAGATGCCGTCGCCGCTGACGGGATCGCTCAGATCCACATGCGGCTCTTGCGGAGCTTCGCTGCCGCACGCCCCGAACAGCGCGAGGCAGGCGGCCAGAATACAAATGAAAAGCAATCGCTTTCCCCGTTTTCTATCCATAAAACAAGATCCTTTTCCAGTATTTGCTATATAGTGTACCACAGCGAGCGCGTTTCTTGCAAAATGGCCGGAATTCGCCATACGCCGCCGCTATGGCCGCGCAAAGCGGGCCATGACGAGCTCCGCCGCGC
The DNA here is from genome assembly GCA_900546845.1 of uncultured Eubacteriales bacterium. GTDB lineage: Bacteria > Bacillota > Clostridia > Christensenellales > CAG-138 > UBA1685. The sequence goes on along the minus strand of UREK01000023.1, from coordinate 28,253 downwards.
GCATACCGTCCACCGCCGCGCTGACAATGCCGCCGGCATAGCCCGCGCCTTCCCCCGTAGGATAAAGCCCGGAAAGCCCCTTCGCTTCGCCATTTGCATCGCGGAGGACGCGCACGGGCGCGCTCGTCCTGCTCTCCACGGCAGTGACGACCGCCTCCGGCATGTCAAACCCCCGCAGCCTGCGGCCAAAGGCTCTGATGCCATCCCGCACGCCGGCGGCCAGGAAGCCGGGCAGGCAGACCGCAGCGTCGCACACGCGCACGCCGGGCGTATATGTCGGCCGCACGGCGCCAAAGCCGCTTGACGCGCGGCCGGCGAGGAAGTCGCCCACCTGCGCGGCAGGCGCAAGAAAGCCGCCGCCTCCGAGGCGGAAGGCCTCGCGTTCCAGCGCTTCGCGGAAACGCAGCCCGGCGAGCGGGTCGCCTGCGCCGTAATCACGCGCATCCACCTGCACGACGATTGCCGCGTTGGAGTTTTCCGCGTCCCGCGCATACTGGCTCATGCCGTTTGTGACGACGCCGCCCTGTTCGGACGCGCAGGCCACCACGTACCCGCCAGGGCACATGCAGAAAGTGTATACCCCACGGCCGCCGCTTTGATCCGCAAGGTGGTATTCCGCCGCCCCGAGGCGCGGATGCCCTGCAAACGCGCCGAACTGGCTTTTGTCGATCAGCTCCCGCGGGTGCTCGATGCGCACGCCTGCGGCAAATGGCTTCGCCTCTAAGGCAAGGCCGCTTTCGGCCAGCATGCGGTAGGTGTCGGACGCGCCGTGGCCGGTGGCCAGGATGCACGCCGCGCATGGGATGCGTTCCCGCCCGGCAGCGCTTTCCGCATAGACCGCGCGCAAAGCTCCCTCCTGCCGTTCCAAACCAGTCAAGCACGTTTCAAAGCGCACCTCCCCGCCCATGCGGAGGATCGCAAGGCGCATGCTCTTTACGACCTGCACCAGCTTGTCCGTGCCGATGTGCGGCTTCGCCATGCGCGTGATCTCCTCCGGCGCGCCATGCTGCGCGAAGATGGAAACCACCTCCGCCGCCCTTGGATCCTTGATGCGCGTGGTCAGCTTGCCATCGGAAAACGTGCCCGCGCCGCCTTCGCCGAACACGGCGTTGCTCGTCTCGTCGAGCGCGCCGGTTTCCCAAAACCGCGCGACGTCCGCCCGCCGGGCGTCGACGTCCCTGCCGCGCTCGAGCACGACTGGCCGGTATCCATTTTGTGCGAGCAGATATGCCGCAAAGAGGCCCGCGGGGCCCATCCCCACCACGACGATGGGCGCGGGCAGCGGCTCCGCGCCAAACGTGAGCGCGCGGGGCGCTCCCTCCGGCGCGGGGGTGACGCGTGCGCCGGAGCGCCGCAGCGCGCGCGCTTCGTCCTTCCCGGAAAGCGTAAGCGTCACGGTGTAACGGAAGCAGATGTCATCCTTCCGGCGCGCATCCAGCGAAACGCGGTTCACGCGCAGTGCATGGATCGCGCTTTCGGGCATAGCAAGAGCCCTCGCCGCAAATTCCTTGAGCGAGGACTCCTCCGCATGAAGCGGTAATTTCAGTTCGGATAGAATCAATGCCATGCGCTGTCCTTTATTCTTCAATGGTAACATGGACGGTGTCGGCGGTCGTGAAGGCGCATTGCAGCTCAGAGGGGAGATCCTCCCCGTCGATCTGCACCGCGAGCTTCACCTCATACGTGCCCGCGGCAAGGCCCGTCACATCCGCATAGACGACGATGTCCCCGCGCGTAATCCCGGCGAGCAGGCTGACACGCCCGCTCAGGGTGATCCCGGCAAATTCCTCGCTGAGCGATGCTTTCTGTTTGCGCGCAAGGCCAACGATCTCGATCGGGAGCTCCGTCAGGGCAATCGTATCCGTCTTTTCGCGGATCGTCACCTGCAAATTCACCATGGAGTCGCCGATGATGCGCACGCCCTCCGGCACAATGACCGCGAGTTCCTGCTGCACGCTTTCCGTAAGGCCCGTCACGTCGAGCGTTTCAAGGGAAAGCGAAGTCACCTTCGCAAGCGCGTCCGCATCGCCTACAATGCGCACGAGGTTGCCTTCGAGCGAGGTGCCGTCGCTCACGATCTCAAAATTTTCCGGCAATGCATCTCGGCCGACGATCGCAGCGTCAACATCAATCGGCACGAGCTTGCTCGGCAGAATCTCAAGCCTTGCGACAACGGTTGGCATCCCGCCGAACAAAACGGATGAGCTGACCTCGTTGCCGGCTTCATCATACAGGGTGAGCATCATGGAGTGGTTCACGCTCTCCGTCCGGTCCGTCAGGTCGATCACACCTACAGCCTTTGTGATTCGCGCAAGGTCGGTCGCCGCGCCTTCGAGCATGATCACGGAGCTGCTCAGCTGCACGTCGCCTGCCCAATACCCATCCGGCAGTTTTCCTTCCTTGCGCACTTCGACCGGCACCGCACGCGACACCAGTGTGTCGATCTCCACCTCGATCTGGCTCGGAGTAACGCTCACCACCTGCCCATTGGAGGAATGCGCGTTGATCGTGACAGGATGCGTGCCGGCGGTGCTGATGTTACTCAGGCTGATGGACGCCGTAATGTCGTCCGCGGAAAGATCTGCATAGGAAGTAAGCTGCGTCCGGACGCGCACGGAAACGTCGTCCAAGAGCGCGGCGCGATCCCCGCGGATGGTGAGCCGGCGCGTTGTCAGGTCGGCTTCCCCCTCGATGCTCACCCGAACGTTCGGGATCGTCTTTACCCGCTCCGGGTTCTGCGTCATGAGGACATAGCCCCAAAGGAGCATCGCAAATACAAGTGAGAGCACCTTGATGGCGATATTTTTTGTAAAGAAAGTTTTCAGGCCCAGCTTCAGCGCTTCCCAGAAGCGGCCCTTGTTTGCGCTATTTTTCATGCTTCGCCCTCCGCTTGAAAATATTCAGCGTGCCGGCGGCCTCTTTGCCGACAAAGATGGATTCCAGAAGGTCATGAAGCGCCTTTTGGTCGATATAGCGCACGAGCTTGCCTTCGCGTGCAAAGGAAATGACGCCCGTCTCCTCGGAGACCACGATCGTGATGCTGTCCGAAACGGAGGAAACGCCGAGCGCCGCGCGGTGGCGCGTCCCGAGTTCGCGCGCGACCGCGATGTCCTCCGCAAGCGGCAGGAAGCAGGCCGCGGCGGTAATCATCCCGTCGCGGATAATCACGGCGCCGTCATGCAGAGGGGTGTTTGGCTCAAAGATGTTCTCGATCAGCGGCGCGGAGATCACGCCGTCGATCCGCGTTCCGGTCGAAATGATGTCGCCAAGGCCAGTGCGCTGCTCGATGACAATGAGCGCGCCTACGCGGCGCTTGGCAAGGCTCAGAAGCGCGAGCTGCATCTCGCTGACAATCTCGTTCTCTTCCGGCTTGAAGCCCGGCTGGAGCAGCCCGTTTTTAAACAGGTTCCCGCGGCCGATATGTTCCAGCGCGCGCCGTAGCTCCGGCTGGAACAGCACCACGAGCACCACGATTCCGGAGGCGAGCACCGAGTTGAGCACCCAGCTGAGCGTTTGCAATTGCAGCAGGTCGCTTGCGATCGCGGCGACAAAAAGAAAGGCGATTCCCTTGAGCAGCTGGAACGCCCTCGTTTCCTTCGTGAGCATGATCAGCTTGTACAGGAAGAACGCAATGATGGCAATGTCCACAATGTCCTCCGGCCGGACTTGCGCAAAGCCGCTCGTAATCGCTTTTAGCACATCAAAAGGCAAAGCGCTTTTCTCTCCTTTCGGGTTTCTACACACCAAGTTTATTATACAATATTTATCCGCAAAAAAGGAACAGTGGCGCGCACAGTTCACCAATTTTTAATTTATGTGCTCTTCTTTCTTTTCTCAGTCCCGTTTTCCGTCTCTTCGATTTGCCGCAGAATTCCCTCCATGGTCTCAATATCCATGCGGAGGTTTTCATATTCGATGCTCATTTCGCACAGCCCCGGATCGTTGAGCCGGCCCGTCTGTTCAAACTGGCGGCCGCCTTCGATCGCAAGCTCATCCTCCATCAGCATTGCCTTGCGTTTCAGTTCTTCCAGCAATTCCGCCGTAACCGCCTGCTCTCCATATGATAAACGACGCATAATCTCCGCTCTCCTCTCATGCGATGTGAAACGCAGCGCATCCCGCAATGCCCGTATCCCAATTTATTGTAGCATATCCGCCGCGCTTAGGGAACAGGATTTTGGCTGGGATGGGCTTAATTTTTGTTGCGATATGCACGATAACGTGTTATCCTCGAACCGTAAAAAACAAAAGGGGGCGTGTGTATGCCGATGATCATTGACCGCTTTGAAGAGGCTTTTGCCGTATGTGAAAAGGATGGCGAAACCGTTTTGCTGCCACGCGCCTACTTGCCTGCCGCCGCAGTGGAAGGCGACGCGCTCATCCCCGCAGGGAATGGCTTCTACGCCGTTGACGCCGCATATACGGCGGCACGGCGGGAGGCGGCACAGCGCCGCCTGGCCGCGCTTCTCGCCGGCGGGGCTGGCCCGGAAGAATAAACGCACTCAAAGCACGCTAAAAGCCAGCGCGCCGCATGCGAGTAGGCAGAGTGCAGCCGCTCCAATCGCATCCCGCAGCTGTGCCCGCTTGATACAATATACAAGGTAAAACGCGCAGTAAGCGATCCCCGCTGTGCTTAAAATAATAACCGCTGCCATATTTCGCTCCTCATTCCATGTGCGATGAAATCACCCTATCATTCAGGTGAATGCCTACCGAAAATTCCGCCGTCATGTTCTTGTATTTCTCCTTCCAGACGTATTCCCGCCAGGCTTCTACGCTCGAAAACTGCTTGCTTGCATAACAGCCGAAGCGCATCGCATCGGAGTTGAGCGCTTGGCACGCCCCGAAAACACGTTCAAGTTCCCGCACGATATATGTTTCCAATTCCCCCTTCAGTTCGCCATTCCACCGCTGTTCGGCATTGCCGCTGGTGTCAAGCCCAATTTCAGCATATAGCATAAGTTCCATCGCGGCATGCGGCGCATCGCCCAGGCTTATTTGAACCTTTGGTTTGCCGATCGCTTTCAGCAGGAATGTTACCGTCCCAAGCTCATCGGTTACGCTGAGGGTACCGTTTTTAAACTGCCCCATTGCAAGCAGCAGAATCTCCGTGTCCTCGTTATTCAGATAACCGGCGAAGCGGTTTCCGTCAAGAAGCGCGCTCCCATAGAGATAGGACCGCAGTCCGCCTGTGCGTTTAACGCCGTCCGTCGTGTCCTTATCGTTCGTCTGCGTGCCCCCTCCCTGCTGCTTGGCTTCTTCGCTGTTCGATTCCGCAGAGATACTGCTATCCAGCCGGCCGGCCGGGATAGCTACATCGAACCGGCTGCTCCTGACCGCTTCCTGGTATACCGTATAGTTTGTAATCGGAATAACGCCCTCCTGGTCATAGGCTTGGAAATGATTGTACTGCTGTTTTGCGACGTTTGGAACATCTGCGGAGCTAAGGCCTTCCATATATTCCAGGCATTCTCCCCGGACGATAACCAGCTTAGCCGATTGGCGGAGCTTGATCGAGTTGAATGAGATGCTCAGGAACTCATCCATTAGCGCAGAGGAAGCGACCTGGTCGGAAAACATGATGAAATTCGTACGCGTAAAATTCAGCACATAGGGAACGCCAACGTGCGCCACCAAGATCGCGTCAAACAGGTTGTCTCCTTCAGCCGCAACGATATAGGAGCCGGCTCCAGTCTGCGCTTCCTGGGATTCCCCTTCTTTTTGTAGCAAAAAGGAAACGTTGAATTTTTTCTGCGTTCCCTGGTCTACGCCGATGGCCAGGACATAGCCGTATTCATCCAGGGATGTCGCTTCCAAGCAGCCCGCGCAAAGCGGCAGGATCAGCAGTATGCACAGAAGCAACGCTGGTCTTTTATGCTGTCTTTTCATTCGCACGCCTCCTTTTCACAAACGTTTTGATCAGCGCGGCCACCGCTGCGGCCACGAATGGCACGACGAGAAACCACGCCCCGAAAGACTGCACAAAGTGGAACGCGCCCTGTACCACTTCATACTGCCCCGAATGCTCTGCCGCGAGGCAGCAGAGCAGCATCACGCCTGCGGCAACTACCGCCGGGCGCACGTCGTAGCGGCTCCACCGGCGGCAAAACAGAAACGAGGCTCCATACAGGTAGTAAGCGCTTGCGATGATTGCGCCGATCAGCCAGAGGAACAGCATCAGTTTATCCAGCCGGAAGAAATAGCTCTCCTGAATCAGCTTCATGTTCAACCGGTAGAGCGGGATGAACATGGTTTGCAGCTCCGTGTAAGTATAGGTCATCCCGATTGCGAGCTGCACGAGTGCGACAAGCGCAATGCTCACAAGCGCCCCAACCGTCCCGGCCTGCTTCGCGCTGCCGGCGCCCTGCATTCCCTGGGCCATGCAAAGGAGTGCGAGCAGCGCTGGAACTGTCGTAAAGGTTCCCGTAAACGCATCGGCCGCAATCGTCTCCCAATGGTCGAGCGGCAGCGGATAGAGCCGGTAGCTCTCGTAGCCCTGCGCCGGGAGCAGAAGTTCAAACAGCAGCACAACGCCGAGCAGTACGCCGAAGCACTTCGCTATCCTGGCTATGCACTCGAGGCCGCGGAAGGCGATGTACACCACCACGGGGACGATCCACAGCAGCACGGGGAACGGCGTGACCTGCATGAACACGAACGCGTGTACCATTGTCACAAAGCGCGAAACCAGGCAATACGCGTTGATGAACAGGAATGCGCAGACAGCCGCCATAAGCACGTTCCCCGCAAATTTTCCCAGCGCATAGTCCACAAGCGCCGGGAGATCCTTCTGTTTGGAAATTCGCATTGTCTCTGCAAGAAGCAAAAACAGCACGAACGCCAAAAAGATCGCACCAGGGAACGAAACATAAGTCGCATTGCCATATTGGTATTTCTCCGTAATATCCATCACGAAGATCGCGCTCGCTACCAGAGCGATTCCTGTCAGGTTCGCTCCTTCCTGCTTTCCAATTCTGCCTTGACAAAGGTTCATAGCCCTTCCTCCCGCGTGTTTAAAATATCCTCCGCCTGCTGGTGCATCGTGATGCGGCCCCGGAAAATCATCGGCTTTTGGGAATGCGCTTTCGGAGAGAACGGTGCAAGGAACGGCACGCCATAGGATTTGAGCGACGCCATCCACGCCATATAGACCGTCACAAGGCAAACCACGCCAAGCAAGCCTCCCATCCATGCTGCGATCGTAAGCGTAATGCGGAAAAAAGCCGCTGCAAGCTGCGTGGAATAATCCGGGATGCAGAAGTTGCCGAGCCCTGTGAGCGCTACGACGATGAGCACCACGGAGCTTGCAAGGTTCGCCGCAACCGCTGCCTGCCCGAGGATCAGCCCGCCGATGATGCCGATCGCCTGGCCGATGTTGCCAGGTACGCGCATGCCCGCCTCGCGGATGAGTTGGAACACGATGAGAAGGAAGATCATCTCCGCGCCGATCGGCGCAAACACCATCTTCCGGGAGGCGATCACGGTCGTGAGCACCTCCGTGGAAAAGAGCCCCTGGTGATAAAGGGCGAGCGCCAGAAAAAACGCAGGCACCAGGACGGAGATGACTGCGCCGATATAGCGGACGACACGGATCGTCGTCCCCTGCGCACGGCGCAGGTAAATATCCTCCGGGCTGGTCATGAGCGTAAAGAGCGTCGCGGGCATCACGCTTGCAAACGGGCTCCCATCGAGCAGCACTACAACATGCCCCTGCATCAGCAGCGACGCCGTCCGGTCCGGCCGCTCCGTTTGGAGCAGCTGAGGGAACGGCGAAAGGGAATGTTCTTCCGTCAGCTGCTCCAGCATTCCCATTCCGATCACTACGCGGGTATCCACATGCGCGAGCCGGCGCTTCACCTCCTCCACCAGCGTAATGTTTGTCACACCCTCGCGGTAAAGCACCGCAAGGCGGATCCCATTATCCCCGCCCGCTTCGCGCATTTCGCACACGAGGTCTTCCGTGTGCAGGATGCGGCGCAGCAACGTGATGTTTGTGCGCAGGTTTTCGACGAACGCCTCCTGCGGCCCATGCACTACCTTTTCCGCCTGTGGTTCCGTCACGCTGCGGTGCTCAAACCCGCGCGTATCCATCAGGACCGCCTGTTCCGAGCCCTCGAAGAACACGACAGTCCTCCCTTCCATGACGGCTTTTTTCACCTCTGCCCAGGCATCGGACTGTTCCGCTTCCCCCATCGTAAACACGTTTTCGATCGCATATTGGGCAAGCGCACCTTCCGCTTGATCCACGCAGCGAGGGCGCATACCTTCGCGTAAAATAAAGTCGCTCACCTGATCCGCGTCCGCCATGCCGTTGAGGTATGCAAGCAGCGCAGGTATTTTCCCGCCGAGCATGAACGGCCGGAGGATCAGATCCGGGTTGATGTCCGCTCGGAACCCGAGGCGTAGGCGCTCCTCATTTTCGGCAAGCGTCCGGCAGACTTTCCGTGTATCCTCCTGCTCCAGCAACGGCGTTTCCGCCTGCTTGCCCGCCGTAAAACCCGGAATCCCGCGCTCCGTTTCAAGCAGTTCATATTCGCCGTCCTGCCGGTCAAAGCGGAAAAAGTGTATGATCCGATCCAGTATCATTTTCAAATCCTCCCGGTCGTTATTTCTTCCAAGCAGCCTAGGCTAAGGATTTGCAGTTGTGCGCCAAATATACCGCTTTTTCCCACTGTGTTCCGGCGCATACGCCGCAGGCTGCGGCTGAACACTAAGGGCAAGCGCAGGATATACCGGAGGTGGAACTATGGAAAAGAAAAAAAGCAAGACCGGCGAAAACGACATGACAGAAGGCACGTTCTGGCTGCGCCAGACGACCGCATCCGCGACGGAATGTACCGGGCTCACGCCATCCGCCGTGCTGGACGACGCGGAATCCCTTCACTATGGCGCGCTTTACGCCATCCATCCCCCGCAGGCGCCCCGCGATTGACGGGAAAAGGAGCGGCCTCCGGAAACCCCGGAGGCCGCTCCATGCTGTCGATCAAGTGGCAGATGCCACTTGATCGAGGTTTACACATCGCGCTTGCGCCTTTGGCGCGGCCAGCGCTCCGTGTAAAGAAACCCTTGCGGAGCAAGGCTTTTCGCTCGCACCGCACAGGTCGCTGCTCGCGATTAAAAGTCAAGGGCTGCGGCCCTTGACAATCCCAACGAGACTTTTTCGACAAGCTGAAGCGGCCTCCGGAAACCCCGGAGGCCGCTCCTTTGTTCATCCTTTGTCTTTATGCGCGCCCCGCCTTGTAGGCCTCATAAACGCAGGCCTGGTGGCGAGGGCATTCCTTGCTGTTTTCGTGCACCTTAGAGCCATACAGGTGAATGCAGAAATGCCCGTCGAACCCATTGGAGGGCGTCGGGTTCGCCATATGCGGCATGGTATGCATGCTGGCTGCAACTGTCTTGCCATTGTAGGTGACCCAGATCGGCCGCCGGTTCCATGAGAACCCTTCGAGGCTCTTCATGATGCCGGTATCGTAGCTCGTGATCGGCTCACAGTCCGCGTGATACCAACCGCCGAAGCGCCGCACGCGGAAGCTCTTCCCTGTGCGCACGTCGGTCACGGTGAACTTCGCTCCCTTGGCGAGCCACTCGGAGCCGCCCTCGAACCAATCGAGCAGCACAACGGTACCTTTGAGCTTGTAAAAATCCGCGTTCGCCTTTTCGATCTTGTTGCTGCTGTCATAAATTGAATTGAGCGTTTCCGGGCCGGCAATGCCGTCCGCCGAAAGCCCGCACGCCTGTTGGAACTCCAACACGCCCTTGCGCGTCTCGGAGGAAAAAACGCTCGTGACATCCGCCTTGCTCAAGAAGCCGCGGTCATACAGCGCATTTTGCAGCTTTTTGACTTCTTCCCCTTCCATGCCCTGCTTGAGCATGCCGATGGACGCAGTGCTCGAGGATGTGATCTCCAGATACGTGCGGTGCACATAGCCTGTTTGGTCGTTCACAACCGCATAGAACCATTCGCCGCCGATGAGTGCCTTCACCTTGACGCCCTGCCCTGCGGAAAGCTGCGCTACAAGGTAGGAATCCGCCGAAGGGCCTCCCCGCAGGACGGCGCCGTCGCTCTTCACATACGCGCCCCGGCTGCCGGTGGAATTGACGAACAGGTAATCCTGCCGGATATAGCCAACCGTGCCGTTATAGAGAACCCGATACCAATTTCCATCCTGATCGAGCACCTCGACGGCCGTGCCGCCCGGCACCTCCGCCAGAATATCTGAATCTGTATTTGGGCCTTCCCGTAGGTTCACCTTATCCGCGATCACCTGGCCCATCTTCTCCGCTTCCGTTTCCGCATGCGCCGCAAGGCGGCCCGCAGGCAGCGCCAGGAGCGCGAGCAGAAGCGCCGCGGCCCGCAGGACAATCGTTTTCCGCTTCACGTTCAAGCCTCCTTCGTTTCGTTTAATATGCTGCCAAGGCGCTTTGCATCCGCTTCCATCACAGGCAGCAAAGTTGAGTTGTAAATCACGCTCGCCGGATGGTACAGCGGGAATACGCAAAGCGGCGTACCGCCGATCAAAAGCGTTTGCATTCTCCCGTGCACATCCCCGATCAGGAGCGGCGCCGCCCCGGCGAGCAGGCACAGCGCGCGCAGCGGCGTGTTTCCAAGTGTCGCCGCAAGCGCTGGGCGCACAAGCAGGATTTCTTTCTCCAGAGACGGCAGGCTCTCGCGCAGTTCAGCCGGAGTTGGCGTGCGGTTGGAAATTCCGCGCGCCTTCACGTTCACCGGCCGGAACTTCACCGCGTTCGTCACAAATACGCTTTCGCGCGCAATGCCCGCAAGCGCAAGCAGCGCATCGAGATTCTTGCCTGCCTTGCCCATGAACGGGCGGCCGAGCCGGGTCTCCTCCGCACCGGGCGCTTCCCCAATGAGCATCAGCCGCGGGGCGAGCGGCCCTTCGCCGAAAACGGGACGGCCGCGCTCGCCCGGCCGTTTGACAGGCGTCGTATTCAGCCGCATGCGTTCCGCTTCATAGAGCGCCAGAAGCGCTGGGAGCTTCCCTTCCATGCGCGCCTCTTTATGGGACTGCCGCCACCGGCGGGTTCTCCGCGTAGATGATGTCGTAAGTATAGCGCAGGCGTTCGTAATATGTTGCGGCCATTTCGTACAGGTTCGCATTTAGGTATGCAGAAAGCGTATCCGAAAGCGAGATGAGGTTGCTCCGATCCGTTTCGGAGAGGTTCTGCGCTGCAGCGAGGTACGCCTCCACATCCGCGAGGAGTGCGTTTGCAGCGGAAACCATGCTTGAAGTACCCCCGCTGCCACCGATGCTGATTCCGCTCCCGCCGGCGCCGCCCAGGCCGCCGGTATAAGAATGCAGCGGGCAGGTCGTTGCAGAGGCGTAGAGACTATACTGCTCCGCCGGGATGTTCGTGAGGATGGCATTGGGCAGATATGTCCCCAGCAATGCCGCATCAAAGGACGCGAAATAGGAGCCCGGATGGATCAGGATAACGCTTTTCGTCTGCACGTTGGTGCAATAGGCCGATGCGGGCTGCTCGGAATCCATGCAGACGCTTGTGAGCACATGCATATCACAGGATTCCGTGGGTGCGGCGCTCTTGTCAAACCAGTCTGTGATGGGCAGGAGGCCGTTCGCGTCGAACGCGCAGGCCTCCGTCGCAAGTTTGCCGGATACGGCGCAGACCGTGCGCCGTACAAGCCCAAGTTCCACGGGCGAAGCATCGATGATGGGCTTATCCGCAAGGCCCTCATGGAGCTTTTTCATAAAGGCCTGCCAGAGCGGCGCTGCCACTTTGCCGCCTGTCGAGCCGGAGGCGAGCTTTTGATCGTAGGAGTCATGGCCCACCCAAACCACAGCGCTGTAATACGGGGTGATACCCGCGAAATATGCACTGCCGTAATCCGAGTTGGTACCCGTTTTCCCCGCGACGGTGATGCCGTCGATCTGCGCGCTCGTGCCGGTTCCAGTCTTCACAGCGTCGGTGAGCATGTCGACGAGCATGTAAGCAGTCGTTTTCTGAAAGACCTGGCGCGAGGCGCGAACTTCGTCCGCGTCGAGAAGCACCCGGCCCTCGCCGTCCACAACGCGCGTGAAGGAGAGCGGCTCCAGATATTCGCCCGTGTTGCCGATCGCGCCGAATGCGGCCGCCATCTCGATCGGCGTGATGCCGGTCGTGCCGAGGGCAAGGCCGGAGCCCGTCTCGCTCACGCGGCTGGAATCCACGCCGAGGTTCACCAGGTATTGCGCCGCGGTCTGCGTGGTGACGGTTTCCATCAGCACGCGCGCCGCCGCGACGTTGAGCGAGGACACGAGCCCGCGCCGGAGGGAAATGAGGCCGATGTAGCGCTCGCTACCAATGTTCGGATACCCCGTTTCCGTATTCCAGCCCTCGATGGCCTGCGGCAGGTTCGCTACGGCAGACGCAGGGGAAAGGCCAAGATCGAGCGCCGGGCCATAGACAGTCAACGGCTTGATGCTGGAACCTACCTCCGTTTCGCTCTGATAAGCGCGGTTCCAGCCGCGTAGCACCTGCGGCGCATCCCGGCCGCCCACGATCGCGCGCAGTTCGCCGGTCTTATAGTCGATCACGACAGCCGCTGCCTGCGGCTCCGGCTCCACGATCTCCGTGCCGTCGCTCGTGGTCGTCACGCGCGTGGAGGCGTTTTTGTTCGCAAGTTTCGGATAATTATCCCAGGTGGAAAGGGTGTCCTGCACGGTGTGCTGCATCTCCGTATCCACCGTCAGGTAGATGCTGTAGCCGCCGCTTTGCAGTTCGTTCTCGATCGCTGCACGGTTTGTTTTGGTGTCGAGCAGCCCGCGCTGCGCAAGCAGGTGCGTCACGACATCCTGCGTGGCGTATTCCACGAAATAAAGCATATCGTCCGTGCTCGTGCGCTGCGATTTTTTCAGGACATGGACCGTATCCACAAGCGCGGCGTCCCGCTGCTCTTTGGTGATGAAGCCCGCGTCGTACATCTTTTCGATGACCGTGTCCGTGCGCTCGTTGGTGACGTCCATCTTGTTTTCGCCGGACTCATAGAAGCGTTCGTACATATTCTTGCGCGGGTCAGTCCGATTAGGGGCCTGGATCATCCCGGCGATCATCGCGCACTCACGGATGGTCAGTTCTGAAAGCTCCTTGCCGAAATAGTCCTTCGCAGCGGTCTTCACGCCATAGTTGGAACTGCCGAGGTAAACGTCGTTCAAATATGCTTCGAGCACGTCGCTTTTTTGGATCGTGTTCTCCACCTCAAGCGCCAGATAAGCCTCCTGGATCTTGCGGCGGTAGGAAACCTCGTTGGTGAGCAGCTTGTTTTTCACAAGCTGCTGCGTGATGGTGCTGCCGCCCGCGTCGCTCGAAGCGCTCAGCGAACCGACCACCGCCGCAAACAGGCGCTTGTAATCCACGCCGTTGTGCCGGTAAAAGCGCACGTCCTCCACGGCAATCACCGCGTTGACGAGCATATCCGGCACTTCCTCAATGTTCACCCAGTCGCGGTAGGTCAGGCCCGCGTATGTGGTGATGAGGTTGCCGTCTTTATCGTAAATGTAGGAAGTCCTGTCGCTTTTGGTGAGGAGCGAAACATCCAGCTCCGGCGTCGTATCGATGTACGCCTTTGCAACGCCGAGTACGAGCCCAACGCAGGCACACCCAAGCACCAATACGCACACGAACATGACCTTGAGCGTCGTGAAAAGCACGGCGAGCGCAAACGGGCGCTGCCGCCTGCGTTCCACAAAAATTTCGTCCTCGTGCGCTTCCGGCTCCCGGCGCAGCGTGCCCTTGAGCCACGCGCCGAGGCGCTCTGCAGTTTCCCGGATGCGCGCGCCGAAGGAAGGCTTCGGCGGTTTGTTTATCGGTTTTTCTATCTTTTCCATAAATCTCCTTATAACCATCCAAGCCTATTATAACACATTGCAGCCGAAAGGCTCAATATTTGCGTTTACGCATAGAATGAATTAACACCGCATTCACAAAATCCTGCCGGAAGGAGGCGTCATATGGAAAAGGGATCGCCCCGCCCGGGCGCCGTAGGCAAAAAGCGGCGCTCCCTGCGGATCGCGCTGCTTCTCTTTATGCTTTTTATCCTGCTGCTGGCCGTGGCCATCGGCCTGCTGAGCGCAAACATGCGCCCCGCGATGACGGCGCTTGCCATCGCGCGGATCCGCTCCGTCGCTGCGCGCGCGATGAACGACGCGATCCTCGAATCCATGGGCGACGAGACAAATTACGCGCGCCTCATCCAGGTGCATGAGAGCAGCGAACGCGTTTACATGCTCCAAGCCAACACGCATAAGATGAACATCCTGGCCGCCGACTGCGCCGAAGCGGCGCAGGAGCGCATCGCGCAGATGGGCGACCAAGGCATTTCGATCCCCATCGGCACGATCACGGGGATCTCATTCCTCGCCGGCAAGGGGCCGAGCGTCAACGTTACCTTCAGCCCCGCGGGCAGCGTGCAGAGCGAATTCCATTCGGAATTCGTCTCCTCGGGCATCAACCAGACGCTCTACCGCGTGAACCTCCTGCTCACCGCCTCCGTGCGGCTCGTAATGCCCGGCGTTTCGGAGACAATCTCCGTGCGGGCGGAAGCGGCCATCGCAGAAAGCATCATCGTGGGCGACGTACCCGAAGTATACACAAACGTCGCCTCCGAGGAGGATATGCTCAACCTGATCCCGACGGATGCGCCGTAACAAAAACTTTATACAAAACGGAGCCGCTTTATGCTATACTTAGAGCATGAAAAAGTGCTGTGTTTTCCTGCTTGCCGCGCTGTTCCTATTCGCGGCCTATCCGGCGGCCCTTGCCGAGCCCACCCCGTCCGCCAGCCCGGCGGGCTCCCCTTCCGATCGTCCGGAAGCCTCGCCCAGCCCATCGCCTTCTGCAACGCCGCAGGCGGCGAACGCGCTCATCAGCTATGGTTCCACGGGCGAAATGGTGGTGCGCATCCAGCTCCGCCTGCGCGAGCTCGGGTATTTCAACTATAAGCCCACGGGCAATTTCCAGAGCATGACCGTGGAGGCAACGAAAAAGTTCCAGCAGAACCAGACGGACGCCGCCGGCTTCCCCATCATCGCAGACGGCACGGTGGGGGAGCAATCCCGCGCGTTCCTGTTTGAGCAGAGCGCCAAGCGCGTGGACATCGCAGCCTCCATCCCCATCGGCCAGCAGCTTTCCGGCGCGGCGAGTGTCACAGGAGAGCTCGTCCCCTGGAACGAGGTCAAGGCGCTGCTCATGGAAGGGCAGACCTATTCCGTGACCGACTACAACACTGGCGCGCAGTTTGATATGGTATTCTGCGGAGGCGAGATGCACGCGGAAATGGAATGCGCCGACACCGTGGATACCGCCGCCTACAAGGAGGCCTTCGGCGGCGAATTCAATTACTCCAAGCGCCCTGTCGTCCTCTCCGTGGACAGCAGGCTCATCGCCGCTTCGCTGCAGGGCTACCCGCATGGGGAGGATTCCGTCGCCGCCAACGAGATGGCGGGCCATGCCTGCATGTTTTTCAGCGGCAGCCTTTCCCACGTCGGCCAACTGCCGGATGTGGAGCACGCCACGCAGGTAAATAAGGCCGCGGGGCGGTAAAAGCAATGGGATCAAAAACAGAGCCGGCATTCTAATGAATTCTGGCTCTATTTTTTATTTTGCCCTTTCACGCAGCTTTTGTAAAATCTTGCTCTCCAGACGCGAGACCTGCACCTGCGAGATCCCCATCTGCGCGGCGATCTCGTTCTGCGTTTTGTCCGAAAAATAGCGCAGCAGGATGATCGTCCGCTCCCGCGGTTCCAGCGTGCCGAGCAACTCCTTGAGGAGCACGCGATTGAGCGTGTCTCCCATCTCGTCCGCGCCGTCCTGCACGCGGTCGAGCATCAGCGCGTCGGAATCGTCTCCATAGGCGGGCTCATAGATAGACATGTGCGGCCGCGCGGCCTCGAGCGCCGCCGCGACCTCCTCCGCGTCCACGCCGAGCGAAGCCGCGATTTCCGCAACGCCCACATCCCGCCCCTGTTCGGCGGAAAGCCGCTCCCGCGCGGCCGCAGCCTGCGCCGCAAGCTCTTTCAGGGAACGGCTCACCTTGATCATCCCGTCATCCCGCAGGAAACGCTTGATCTCCCCCGCAATCATCGGGACCGCATAAGTGGAAAAGCGTACGTCGTAGGAAAGGTCGAAGTTGCGGATCGCCTTCACGAGCCCCATGCAGCCAATTTGGAACAGGTCGTCGTACTCCACATGCCGGTTCATATAGCGCTTTACGATGGATTTCACAAGCGCAGTGTTGCAGAGCGTAAGCCGCTCCTGCGCCCTGCTGTCCCCCTGCTGTGCGCGGCGGATCAGTTCTCTTGTTTCCTCATTTGCAAGCGGCGCGTTCTCATTCATCGCACCCCACCGCCGCGATTTCTTTTTTCATGGTCACTGTCGTCCCGCGGCCCACCTCGGATTCCACCGTCACGGAATCCATAAACGCCTCCATCACGGCAAAGCCCATGCCGGAGCGTTCTAGGTTCGGGACACTGGTGTAAAACGGCTGCATGGCGAGCGCCACATCCGGGATGCCGCGCCCCTCGTCCCGCACGGTCACGGTGAAGGTGCGCCCGGCGATGGCGCAGTCCATCATGACCATGCCGCGCATTCCGCTGTAGCCGTGGATGATCGCGTTCGTGACTGCTTCGCTCACGGCGGTGCGGATGTCCGTCAACTCCTCGATGGTAGGGTTAAGCTGCGACACAAACGCCGCGGCTACCATCCGCGCAAACGATTCGTTTTGCGACACGCCCAAAAAGCTGACGTGCATTTCGTTATCCAACATGTCCCTCTCCCCTTTCAGCATCCTGTTGCCCCAAGAGCGCATAAACGCCCGCCATCTTCAAGATCCGCTCGACCGGCCGCGATGCGCCCGCGATCCGCAGGCTGCCGCCGCGCTCCTTCAAAACCTTGTAGCGCCCAAGTACCACGCCAAGGCCGGAGCTGTCCATGAACGAAACGCCGCGCAGATCGAGCGCAAGGCAGCGGATCGAACGGTCGGAAAGCAGCGCGTCCAGCTCCACGCGCAAGGGAGCTGCGCTGTGGTGATCCAGCTCCCCCGTGAGAAGCACGGCAAGCGTCTCGCCGTCCCTTTGGGTTTTTATCTGCATACATGCATCCCCTTTCGCATAGATATATGGAATATCACAAATAGATTCGCCCCGCAAAATCCGCTTCCTTCCTAGAATTCCCACGAATCCCATCGAATATGCACGAGTTTTGGAAATTGCGGCCAAAAATAAAAAAGCGCGCCGCGGAACGTTCCGCAGTGCGCGCCGATGTGTTTCCGTTATGCTTCTTCCATTTCATGCGCCCGGGGCAGGCTCCACCGGAAATGTGCCGAAAGCAGGCGGATCAGGATTATCAGCGCAGCGCCTGCGAGGATCGCGGCCGCATCGCCGCACCAGCCGCGCAGCACTGCAAAAAGAACCGCCCCGAGGATCGAAGCGCAGGCATAGATGTGCTTCACGAAGATATATGGCCTGTCGCCCGCAAAAACATCGCGCATCAGCCCGCCGCCTACGCCCGTGATCACGCCGACTGAAATTGCAAGGAACGCACCGCAATCATAGCCGCAGCCATACGCAACCCGCATGCCGACCATCGTGAACACGCCAAGGCCAATGGAATCCATCAGCAGCAAGATGCGTTCAAACCCGTGGTGGCTCTTCTTCATCAGCCAGCGCCGGATACATGGGATGAACACAACGACCGACGTAGCAGCGGCAACGGCAACATATTTCGGCGTTTCAAACAACGCGGGCGGAGCGATCCCCAGGATCATGTCCCGCACCAGGCCGCCGCCGCATGCAGCGACCACGCCTAAGATCATCACGCCAAACAAATCCATGTTTTTTCGGATGCCCGTCAATGCGCCGGAGATCCCAAACGCGACCGTGCCGATCATCTCAAACGCTGGAATAAGCTGCTCCAAAGGGATCTCACCTCTTGTATACTTACTAAGTACAACAGTTTAGAGCAGAGCATCCCGCGTGTCAAACCGAAGTTCCCGATGAAACGGCGCTTTTATCGCCCGGTGCGATTCCGTCAAATACCGCAGTTGCGTTTGCATGCATTGCCGCTCAGGCCATGCTTTTTGGCGCGTTCCATGTTAACCTTCCTTCTTTTCCCGCTTCGTCGCCAGCTTTCGCTCGCGGGCATAATGAAAAACATATTGCTGGATGATCCCACTCATCGGCCCAAGCTCGCGCAGGAGACGCTCCGTTTCGCGCCGGCCGGGCGTTTCCCCGTCAAAAAACATCATTTTGAGCGCCCGGCCGATCCAGACATCCACCGGGAAGGCGTCCGTGTGGCCGAGGGAAAACAGCAGGATGCAGTCCGCCACCTTCGGCCCAACGCCTGGGAACGCGGCAAGCGCCCTGCGCGCTTCGGGAAGCGGTATCCCTCGCAGGGCTTCAAGGTCGAACCCATCCGCCGCCATGCGTGCACTTTCAAGCACATAGGGCGCGCGATAACCTGCGCCGATGGCGCGCAGCGCCTCTACATCGAGCGCCGCGACGGCCTCCGGCGCAGGAAAGCGCCGGTATTCCCGGCCGTCCGGCATCGCCGCACGCTCGCCCGCACAGGCACAGAGCCGCGCGACGATCCCCGCGATCCGCCCCGTATTGTTGTTTGCCGAAAGGATGAAGGTGATGAGCGTTTCAAAGGGTTCCTGGTTCAGCACGCGGATGCCGGAGGCATATGGCACGCAGGCGCAAAGCCGCGCGTCCGCGCAAAGCTGCGCTTCGATGGCCCCGTAATCCCGCGCTAGGTCAAAATAGGAAAGCCAGAGCGGCGCATCCTCCTCCGCGCATGGGAATACGCGGAGCGTCCCGCTCTCCGCCTCCACGTATACGCCGCGCCCGAAGGCCACGCCGAACCAGCCCTGCCCCGCCTTTTCCCAACGGAAGGATTGGCCGCAGGCGAGCGTCCGGCCCAAATCCAGGCGTTCTATGCCTGAAACGGTCAGCACGCCATCCCGCCAAAGTACGGTTTCATACATGCCCGCCACCTCCGGCTAAAGCGAGCTCCAGTTGACAATCGCACGGCTCAGCCGCGGTGAGCGCCGGATCGTATTCCGCTGCTTCCACGCAGCCCATCGCGCGGTAAAACGCCTGTGTTTCCTCCGAGGAGTGCGCGGAAATGTAAAGTTTCTCCGCCCCAAGGGCACGGCCTGCCGCGCAGGCGCATTGGATGAGCCTACTCCCGATCCCCCTGCCCCGGCTTTCAAAGGAAACATGCAGGCTTGAAAGCTGGCAGTATTGTCTTTCCCTTCCAAAGCGCTTCGCTTCCACGGAGGCAAACCCCACGAGCCTACCCGCTTCAAACGCGCCGGTGAGGGAGCCGCCCGCCGCGAGCGTACCGCGCAGGCATTCGATCAGATGCGCATAATCCGCAGCGTCCCACTCCTCCGTAAACGCGATATTTCTGAGCACCCAGGCCCCATCGTCCTTACGCCAGCAGCGCTTCACCTCCTGGTGGCGCGCAAAGCCCGCAAAGAGCGCCGGCGTCAGTTCCGCCGGTTCGATTTTCCGGTACGCTACCATCCTTTACCCTCCCGCTTCCAATGAAAAAGCCCATTCCGGTTTGGAACGGGCTTTCAAAAAACGTTTCCGTTAGTTCGCAGCGGCTTCCTCTGCGTAAACGCTGACCTGCTTGCGGCCCATGCGCTTCGTTTCAAAGCGGACTACGCCGTCAACCTTTGCAAAGAGCGTATCGTCCTTGCCAATGCCAACGTTGTTGCCGGGATGGAAATGCGTGCCGCGCTGCCGAACCAGGATGTTGCCGGCCAGAACGAACTGGCCGTCCGCCCGCTTGGGTCCGAGACGCTTGGATTCGCTGTCGCGGCCGTTGCGCGAGCTGCCCACGCCCTTTTTGTGCGCGAAAAGCTGCAGATTGATCTTCATCATCGTGTTACACCTCCCTTTCGATTATCTTGATGTAATCACCGTAGGAATCCGCGATGGAACGTAGCCCCACCGTCATCGTTTCCAAAATGAGTTCCGCCCTTTGCCAGTCCGCCTCCGCGATGCCCTTTTCGAGCATGCAGGATAGCCTCGCATCCTGCACTTCGACTGCGGCCGGAAGATTCAGCACCTCCGTCAGGCCGAGTATAGCCGTCTGCGTCACCGCGCTCACCGCGCTGCAAACGATGTCCTCCCCTTCTTCGGCAAAGCCGGTATGCCCGTCTGCCAAAAAGCCTGCGATCCTGCCGTTCTGGCGGAAGATTGTCACCCTCGTCATATGCCTTAGCCGATCGCGTTGATCTTGACCTTGGTATACGGCTGACGATGGCCCTGCTTCTTGCGGTAGTTCTTCTTGGGCTTATACTTGAAGACTACGACTTTCTTACCCTTGCCATGCTCGACGACTTCGCCCTTGGCAGCCACGCCCGAAACCACGGGCTTGCCGACCTGAACGCCTTCCTCGCCGCAAAGCATCAGCACCTCGAACGCGACTTCAGCGCCGACTTCGGCGTCGAGCTTCTCAACGAGAACCTCATCGCCAACCGCCACCTTATACTGCTTGCCGCCGGTACGGATAATAGCGTACATGTCCTGCACCTCCTCTTACCAATCTCGCCCGCGTTTCGGCGTTGGGAAACCCACGCTTACAAAGCCGACGCGGAGCGGCTCACCAAAGCATTGTAACACACGGGGAACAGGCCTGTCAACCGGGACTTCTCCGCTTTTCCCGTGCATTTTACGCTTTGCTTATGGTATCATTTTGGGAAGGGATATTCAAGCGCATTTTGGCGCAGATTATCCTATATAATGTTATTACGGAGCGTAACACCCCATGAAGCTGACGATCCTCGGAAAATACGGCCCCTTCCCCGCGCCCGGCGGCGCATGCTCAGGCTACCTGCTCGAATGTGGGCGGCGCAGGCTGCTGCTCGACCTTGGCAGCGGCACGCTTTCCCGCCTGCTTGAACTGGTGCCCACACTCCAGATTGACGTGGTGCTCCTTTCGCATCTGCACAGTGACCACATGGGGGACCTGCTCATCCTGCGCTATGCGCTGCAGCAGTATAAGGCCCGCGGCCGGGACGTCCCCATGCCGCTCGCCGTCATCGCACCCGACGCGCCGGAGGAGGAATACCGCCTGCTGACAAGCTCCGGCGTATACGACGTCACGGTGGCGCGGGACAAGCTGCGTGCCCGCATCGGGGATGTTTCCATCACGCTGCACCGCATGACGCACCCCGTGCCGACCTATGCGTTCTCCATAGAACACGGCGGCAGACGCATGTTTTATACCGGCGACACCGGCTGGCGGGACGACCTGCCCGCGCTTTGCGCCGGGGCGGACCTTCTCCTTGCGGACACCTGCTTCACCGAAGCGGATCGCGCAGGCGGCGGTGTTGCGCCGCATCTGACTGCGGCGGAGGCCGGGCGCATCGCAAAGGAGGCGGCCGTGAAGCGGCTTGTCTGCACCCACCTTTGGGGCGGTGGCTGCGACGAGGCGCAACTGCTCAAGGAAGCGCGCGCCCAGTTCCCGGACGCGAGCGTCGCGGAGGAGATGCGTTCCTATTTAATTTAAAAATCCAATTCGGCATAATCCGGAAAAGGCCGGCGCCTCTCTCAAGAGGCACCGGCCTTGTGTTTATGGATTTGCACGTTATACGCGGTATACCCAGCCGTGCGTGTCCGCGACCTTGCCGGACTGGATGCCCGTGATCTCATCGTAAAGCCGCTGGGTGAGTGGACCGACCGCGTTGTTGTTCACCACAACGCTCACATCGCCATAATGCAGCTCACCGATGGACGAAACCACCGCCGCCGTGCCGCAGCCAAAGGCTTCTTCCAGCGTGCCCGCCTGCATCGCGGCAACGAGCTCGTCCACGCTCAGGAGCCGCTCCTCCACCGGCACGCCCCATTCTTGAAGCAGCGCGATGCAGCTCCTGCGCGTAATGCCCGGCAGCACGGAGCCGGTCAGCTTCGGAGTCACGACTGTACCGGCGATTTTGAACATCACGTTCATGCTGCCTACCTCTTCGATATATTTGCGTTCCACACCGTCCAGCCAGAGCACCTGGGAGAAGCCGAGTTTCTCCGCCCGCGCGCCCGCGCGGTTTGCCGCCGCGTAGTTGCCGCCGCACTTGGCGTAGCCCGTGCCGCCGCGCACCGCGCGCACATCCTCAGTCTCGATCATGATGCGCACAGGGTTGATGCCTTCTTTATAATAGCTGCCCACCGGCGAGGTGATGATGCAGAACACCGCGTGGGAAATGCCATGCAGCGAAAGGTCTGGATCTGTTGCGAACAGGAACGGGCGGATATACAAGGACGTGCCTGGCGCGGAAGGCACCCAGTCCTGGTCGAGATCGACGAGTTTGCGCATGGCTTCCAGAACGAATTCCCTATCAAACTGCGGCAGGGTAATGCGCTCTGCGGAGTCGCTCATGCGCTTGAGGTTTTCCATCGGCCGGAACATCTGCACGCCGCCGCCCGGCGTGCGGTACGCTTTCAGCCCCTCAAACACCTCAGCGCCATAGTGAAACACGGCTGCCGCAGGCGAAAGCGGAATGGGCGCATACGGCACGATGCGCGCATCATGCCAGCCCTCCGCTCCGTCATATTCCATCAAAAACATGTGGTCGGAAAAGACCGTCCCAAACGAAAGGGCCGCCGGATCCGGCTTGGCTTTCGGCTGCGTAGTTTTTACGATCCTGATCTCCATAAACTTGCTCCTTTGCGGTGTTCGGGGCGCAACTGCCGCGCCCGCCCGTTTGATGATTTAAGTATAATTATACATCCAAACCCATTGCGCGCACAACAGAAAATTGTTTTTCGTCCATCCGCGCGGAATTGCGAACCCTTTGCAACATTTTTCCCAACCAGTTGTTTAAATGGAAAAAACAATTTATAATAGGAGATGATTGTTAACCCAACCCGGCGCAGCGCGCTAGGGAGTCAGGAAGGAACGCCATGAACGAACGCAAAATCGCAATTTTGACCGATTCCGGCACCGATGTGCCGGAAGAATTCGCCCGCACGCACGGCATTTACACGTTACCGCTCGCCATCCAGTTCTCCGACGGGCTGTATTTTGACGGGGTGACCATCGCGCCGGAGGAGGTTTACCGCCGCCTGCCCCGCGAAATTCCCAAAACCTCCCTCCCCTCCTCTGAAGGCGTCCTTCACACGATGCAGGAAATCCGGGATGCGGGGTATGAGACGCTGTTTGTCATTTCCATTTCGAGCGCGCTCAGCGGCACCTTCAACCTCATGCGCATTACCGCGCGTGACGTCCCCGAGTTGGATTGCCGCATGATCGACACGAAGAACATCGGTATCGGCGCTGGCTTCGCCGTGATGCGTGCGGCCGAGATGATCGCTGACGGCGCTTCCGCAAACGAGATCGAGGCCGCTTTGCGCAAGCTCGTGAAAAACACCAAGATTTTCTTTTGCCTGCCGACGCTGGAATACCTGGCGAAAGGCGGCCGCATCGGCCGCGTGACAGCAACGGTCGGCTCGCTGCTCGACGTGCGCCCGATCATCTCCTGCAACGACGACGGCGTATATTACACCGTGCAGAAAGCCCGCGGCGCCGAACGGTCGCTGGCCGCTGCGCTCCAAAACGCGGCAGCGTACGCAAAGAACCACGTTTACCATCTCGCAGTCGCGCACGGCGGCGTGCCGGAGCTTGCGGCGCATGTGGAAGCGCGGCTTGCGGACCTTATCCACTCCGCGCAGTCCTATATCCGCACACAGGTCAGCCCGGCGCTTGGCGTCCATACCGGCCCGGGGCTCATCGGCATCGGCGTGCAGCGGCTCTCTTGAAGGCGGCTGCTCAGGATAAGCGCAAATGAGAAAGCATAAGTGGATCCGCAAAGCTATGGCGCGGCGCATTCTTGTTGCCGTGCTTTTGGTCGTACAGCTTGCACTCCTGCTTTTTTTCATCCAATCCAGCCTCGCCGTATCCAAGTGGATCTCCTTCCTTCTTTCCGCGATCAGCATCTGCGTCGGCATTTATGTGATCAACGAACGCGGCAAGCCTGGCTTCAAGATGACCTGGTTGTTCATGGTGCTCGTGTTCCCTGTGTTCGGCGGTCTCCTTTATCTGCTTGCGACGCGCCAGGCAAGCAGCGCTTATGTGCGTAGGCGGCTCAAGAAAGCATGCGCGGAATCCACAGGGCATTTTGAGCGGGATGACGCGCTCCTTTCCGAAGCGGCGCACGCCTACCCCGCCTGCGCTACACAGCAGCGGTATTTGCAATCCTTTGCGGGTTTCCCAATCTATAAGAACACGGTTTCCACCTACTACCCTTCAGGGGAAAGCTTTTATGCCGCTCTCCTAGAAGAACTGCCGCGCGCGGAGCGTTACATCTTTCTCGAGTTCTTCATTATTGAAGAAGGGATCATGTGGAATTCCATTCTTGACATTCTTCAAAAGAAAGCGGCGGACGGAGTCGATGTGCGCCTGATGTTCGACGACATGGGCTGCTTTTTGACCCTACCGCGGGAATACCCGAAATACCTTGAGTCGCTCGGAATTCAATGCCAGGTGTTCAGCCCGTTTGCCCCGGTGCTCTCCGCGCTGCAAAACAACCGGGACCACCGGAAGATCGCTTCCATCGACGGCAAGGTTGCCTTTACCGGCGGCGCAAACCTTGCGGATGAATACATCAACGCCTACGATAAGCATGGCCGCTGGCGCGATGCGGCGATCCGCCTTTCCGGGGAGGCGGCATGGAGCTTGACGCTCATCTTTCTCGAGCTTTGGCGTTTCTCCTCCGGTTCCAAGGAAGATTGTCTCTCCTTCCGGCCGCAGGCAGCTCCGCCCCTGCCCGCCTACGAGCCGGGCACCTACGTGCAGCCATATGCGGACAACCCGCTCGACGCTGAAAACGTAAGCGAGCACGTCTATATGCAGATCATCCAAAACGCGCGGGACTACGTCTATATCAGCACGCCGTACCTCATCATCGACGATACGATCATTTCCGCCCTGACGCTCGCCGCAAAAAGCGGCGTGGACGTACGCATCCTGACCCCGCAGCGCTGGGATAAGCGGCTCGTGCATATCACGACGCGTTCCTATTACCGGGATCTTATCCGGGCAGGTGTGAAGATCTACGAATACACGGATGGGTTCAACCACGCGAAAACCTTCGTTTCAGACGACCGCGTCGCAACCGTTGGCACGGTCAACCTGGATTACCGGAGTCTCTACCTGCATTATGAATGCGGCGTGGCCGCCTATGGAGGCAGTGTGGTCGCCGCCGTGCGGGATGACTTCCGCAACGTGCTTGCCGAATGCGTCCCCATCACGCCGGAGGCCTGTGCCGTAAGCGCCCCCAAACGTATCTTCCAGGACATCCTGCGCATCTTTGCGCCGCTGATGTAAGCATGCCGGGCGTTGACTGCGTCCCATTCTGCCGTTATAATAGAATACGGTGCGCGGCTGTGGTGGAACGGCATACACAACGGACTTAAAATCCGTCGGCGAAAGCTTGGGGGTTCAAATCCCCCCAGCCGCACCATGTTAAAAGCTACATTTTGACCTTGACCGCCAAGGGCAAAATGTAGCTTTTTATTTACTGTGCCCTCCATGATATACTTGATAAAAGTACATCATGGAGGGCGTTACTATGCCAAAGTATGTTGTTGAGATTTCACCCTCAAAGGCCAACCAGCCAATATGGATGCAGAGGCTGCGAGTAGCCGCTTATTGCCGGGTAAGTACAACTCATGAAGAACAGCTACGAAGCCTAGAAACTCAGATAGCTTTTTACACCGACTACATTCAGCACAATCCCATGTGGGAGTTTGTAGCGATCTATTATGATATTGCCTCTGGAACTCGCACCGACAAGAGGCCAGGTTACCGGCAACTACTGAAAGATTGTGACAAAGGAAAGATTGACTTGATCCTATTAAAGTCCATGAGCCGCTTCGGGAGAGATACCGTTGAGACAATTAAGCAAATCAGGAGGTTGAAGAAAATGAACATCGGAATGTATATAGAGGCAGGCGGATTTAACACATTGACCACCAGCGATAGTATTATCGAACAGTATGCGGCAATTAGTCAGGCCGAGAGCCATGCCCGCAGCGAGAACATCAAGTTCGGTATTCGGCACCGCATGAAAAGTGGGAAAGTCGTCTTGAACCATACTCAATTTCTGGGCTACACTAAGGGCAAGGATGGTGTGCTGCGGGTCATTCCAGAGGAGGCCGAGATTGTCCGCAAAATCTTTGATTTGTATATCCATGGCAATGGAGTTAGAAAGATAAAACGGTATCTGGAGGAACATGGTATCAAAACCGTTACCGGAAAGGCTGAGTGGAGTACCTCAACCATTGACAGGATGTTGAGCAACGAAAAGTACATTGGTCAGGTACTCATGCAAAAAACTTTTACGCCAGATTTCCTGACCGGGAGGCAAATCAAAAACAGAGGGCAGTTAGAAATGGTACAGATAGAGAACGCTCATGAGCCAATCATAGACCAAGAAACTTTTGATAAGGTGCAGGAGATGAAAGGACTCATTAAAACAGAGTATACAAATTGACTGCAATGTAGTAATCACTTGCTCAAGTGAGCCTCCCGATTGCACAATCATTTGTTTTGTGATATCCTTTTCATATACTGATTTTGATTGAAGGAGTTCAATTGCATTATGAATGATTATTTTTCGTTACTTAAAGACAGAGAGTTTGAAAAAGCTGAGCAAATAAGAAAACTGTCTATCCCTGACAAACTTATTAAGTTTATTTCACTTAACGACAATCTTGAATTAAATAGGATAAAACTTCAAACATTGGAAAAGGAACAACTTTGGATTTCTTCTATAGAATCACTAAATGATCCTTACGAATTTAGTTGCATGTATGTTGATAGAAAGAAATTGCAAGAATCTGGTTATCCAAGTGAAGCGATTGATGCGTTTGAAGAACTAATGGGAAAAACCTTAAGAAATTTTGGCGTGGCATCATTATCAGGAAATTCATTTGATTGTCTCCCAATGTGGGCATACTACGCCAACAATTATGCAGGATATTGCGTTGAATATGATGTTATTGGAAAGGATTCTATCCATAAGGTGTCCTACGAGCAAGACAGAATAGCACTTGCTTCGATACTTGCTAACTTTTATCATGAGTTTGAAAAAATGACCCAGGCGGGAGCCTCCACTAACCCCGAGGTTGAGTTTTACGCAATGCTTATTACACAACAACTATTTATGAAACACCAATCGTGGTCTCACGAAAAAGAATATCGTATTATTTATCCTATCGGAAGTCAAAAAGGAATAGGTGCTTCGCTTACATCGGTAGGATTAAAAACAAGTAAAATTGTCGCCGGAATAAACTGCTCAGAAGACTATATCTCTGAATTGCAAGAAATTTCTTGTAAATTGGGCTGTGGCAAGGTAGAGAGGAGTCAAATAAGCCCGACCGCTTATACATTACGCTAAAATGATTTACACCTTTTTTCTCATGATGTACAACCTGCAAAAGCTGACTTAGTTAGCTATGAGATGGAGATGGCCCTATGAATCAAGTCACTAAGAAACAACATTATGTATGGCGACATTATTTGGCACCGTGGGCAAGTAATCATTCTACAACCGGGAAGATTGCATGCCTTAGAGACAACAGAATTTTTACTACCTCCTTGTTTAACGTTGCTCATGAAAATTATTTTTATAAGGCAGAAGAATTATCAGAAAAAGAAAAACGTCTAATTCTTATGATAGCAAACCGAAAAGCATCAAACATACAAAAGGAAATCAATGAAAGGTGGCTTGAATTATACTGTGTCCCTTATGATTTGGCTACTATAGTGGCTCCCTTTTTGCCTCAAATTAAGCAGCACAATGCAGAAGGCCCTGAGCAAGCATTGACAAACATGGCTATTGAGTATATTGAGAAACTGCATGGACAAATTGAGGGTATGGGAATTCCTTTTTTAGAACAGCTCAAACAGGAAGACACCAGTTTCTGGTGTGATGAAGACAGTCGGGATAAATTCACATTTTATTTGTGTAATCAATATTTTAGAACAAAACTTATTCGAAATAGAATAGTACAAGTTCTCACACAGTGTCTAAAAGAAAATCCCTTTTTTAGTGATATTCACCCAGACAATATGTGGATTCCACTGTCTTTGATTTTTGCTACAAATGTTGGCATTTATATAGCACAAAATTTTTCTGCCGTGTTGCTCCGAACAAACGAAGACTTCTTTATTGTAGGAGATCAACCAGTGGTCAATACATATTCAACATTTGATATGTTGCCCCCAAC
>UREK01000022.1 GCA_900546845.1 uncultured Eubacteriales bacterium | reverse complement strand
CGCAGGAAGCGCAGCCGGTTCAGATCGTCAATGGTCAAGTTTGGTCACCTCGCTCGACGAAATATTCCATCGCCTGTCGATATGCTTTCTGCAACGCTTCAAATTGTTCCGCACTCCCTCCGGTATCCGGATGGGCAACCTTTGCAAGCTTCCTGTATCGCTCCTGCACGGTATTTGCATTTTCCGGTATGACCTGAAATTGCATGGCTACAAAGCACGATGGTATGTTCTGCGCTTCCGGTAGATATTTCATTCCTGCCACCCATACAGACAAGGTCATAGATGCCACGCTCCACCATGCGCGCGAGGTCCTCCAGGGATAGAACCACCTGCGCAAATACATCGGAACCATACTGGATATATCGATTCCATGCGCTTGCGCATTTGCCACGCTATGCACAAATTTGTATAGTTGTCCTCTGTACCAGAACTCGATCCAGCACTCGCGCCGTGTCCAATCATAATCAAATTTTTCTACCCCTAGCCGCTCCATCACCCGTTCCAGCTTGGCCTCATAAGTCTGTAGCTCTGCCCGGGTTTCCGCCACGCTGCCGAAGTTCCAGATCAGGAGCTAGCCCATCCAGCTCAAAAATCCTAGCCGAGTTATCCATAACTTCATCCGTTTTTAATCTAGTTATATACGTTGGCTTTATTCATGCCCAAAGCTTTTCCCACGCCCCGGCCGCTTACACCGGAATAATACATCTTCGGCGCCAGTTCTCGCGTTTCTTCCGAATAGAATCTCTGTTTTGAGTTTATGGTATATGTTGCCCGCATTTCTCACACAGACAGCGTTGTGTTCCCGACCTGTTTATCCTTTCCTCATCTGGCCTGTTGTGCTTCCACATTTTACGCAGATTCACTTTTCTCTCTTATCCTGTTTTCTATGTCGCTTTCATGTCCTTATTGTACCATGTTGCACGCTATTTGGACGCTTCCTTTTTTCGCGGATGATGCTGTCTATATATGCCGGGGCCACGGCGGCCACCGCAGCCATGATGTAGGTCTTTAAGGGCGTTGAATTCCTTGCCGCATTCCAACGAGAATTTTCAGCTGCGCCTTGGTAGTGGACCTCGCGGCGAACGGTGCGTTTGATGCGGTGAACATGAAGAACAAGAGCTGACGATATGAAAATCCCCCCGCTGGCGGAGGCCGGCGGGAGGATATTTTGGTTATGCCTCTGCGCTGAATCCGGCGGAGCGCAGATAACCGGCTAAAATATCTATGAATTCCCCTGCATAGGGCTTGTCCGGGATGTGGTATCCCAACAGCTCTTCCAGAAGCCGGACATTCCCTCTGTCCCAAAATGCGTTTATGACCGTACGTAGGCAACGTAAAATATTCCGACACGTCTTTCAATGCCGATATATTGGTATATTGGCCGATATATCGGTATGGGGTTTTACGCATCTCAAAAAGGCGGCATTCGCATATCGTTTTGCCGCCTAAAACGCTGGAAAAGGTTCGCTCCAGTGCTCATTTGCGCGCATAAATATCATTGACATGCCTTGCGATTTGATTTTGACATGACTTTTGCGCCACTACAGCAACAGCAGCGCGTTCATAAAAGCCTGCGAGAGCTGTTGCGCCGCAGCCAATATATCAATGAACCGTTTTGACGCGTACATGCTGGCAAACGGCAGAAAGGCGGTTGCCAAATACACAAGCCCACGCAAAAAGGTATATAAAGGGGACGTTTCCCACGATAGACTTATACAGTACTTTATCGCGGCGGCAAAGCTTCGCATATCGTCCTTTTTTGAACCCCTCATAGAAGCGTCCCCCTACTGCTCAGTCATTTTCTACACTGTGCTTCAGCCAGCCTTTTCCTCCAGCAGCACCGGGACGGCGTCCTTGGCGGCAGGGGACAGGAAGCGTTCCGCGTTCCAACCATCCGCATACTGGATCTCGCCTAAGGCGCGGCCCGCGCCGGCTGTCATAAACGCCTCCATATCCTGGAAGCCGACCATCGTTGTGGCAAGGTGGTATACGCGCGTCTCGTCGATCTCCGGGCCGTCCTCCGCGTCTGCGACGGCCGCCAGGCCACCGTTTCGTGCGGAGTAGTGGCGTTTTCCCTCCAGAAGCATATTCTGGAGGTCTCCGCTTTCTTGCAGCTCCGCCACTACGGTATGGGGGATGGTCCCTTCCCGTTCGTCCGAAAGGGTAAAGACTGTCAGGATCTCGCCGGGCACGATGGTGGTGGCGTAAAGCCAGTCCGCCTCCGCGGCGCTGCACGCGATGGTGAGGCGCATGTATCCGAGCGCCAGCATCAGGCCCAAAGCCACCGCGATGGCCAGCAGGGATCTCGCCGCATCCCGGCAGATTTGGCGGCGGAGGTAGCGGCATGCGCCGGGTAGGCTGTTCTGCCGGTTCCCCTGTGGCTGTATGGCGCCGACTTGGCCAGGCCGGCGCGCCGGCGCGCTTTCCTCCGCCACGCCGGGCGCAAGGGAAGTTTCCGCCACACCACCCGTACGCCCGCCTTCCGGCCCTTTCGCCTTTGTGCGGGATTTCGCCTGCAAAAGCTCCAGCACGGGGCGGCGCAACAGTGCGGCCCCACCCAGCGCCACAAACAGCAGGAATATCCCTGCGATGGCCGCGAGCAGCCCGATGAGTGCAAGGAGCGCTGGTGCAGGCGCGGCTGCCCCAGCCTCCGGGAGTGCCGATAGCAGCTCTTCCCGCTTGGCCAGCGTAGAATACCAGCCCGCAACGCCGGCCAGCGCTCCTGCTACCACGAGCAGCCCCGTGGGCAGCAGGAGCTGGCGCAGGCAGGCCTTCCTGGGTACGCCTAGGGCCCGCAGGATCGCGAGCTCGCGCCGACGCCATCTTAGGTATAAAAACGCGGAGCCGCAAAGCGTCAGCAGCATCACCGCGGAGAAGATCGAGACGTTCCAGGCAGCGGTTTCCAGCAGCGGATCCGCCGAGGCGAAAAAGTTGCCCGCGTTGTTCTCAAGGAAGGAAGCCTGGATCCCCAACGCTTCCAGCGCGTCGCCCATCTCCTGTAAAAACGCCTCCTGATCCTTTACGGACTCCAGCACAAAGCTGTAATCGTACCGGTCGATATAGGGCCGTTCCTGCAGGCCAAATTCCTGCGGCAGGCAGGAATCCGGCACGAAGATCAGGTTGCACCAATACGTAGCCGACAGGTCATGGGATCCTGTTACGATCGGGGTATAGGTTCCCACGATCTCATATTCCGCTTCATACGTCGGGTAAGCTTCCCACTCGCCCATGCTTTCCTGCCGGTAGACGAAGGTCCCATAATCGTTCCGGGCGTTGCGCAGCGTCACCTTGATCGTATCTCCAAGCTCGAGCCCCCGCTGCTCCGCCAGCCAGCTGGTGATCGCGCATACGGAGTGCGCGTTGTGGTCGTCATCGAGGTTGGGGAAACGGCCCGCGTCCAGGTGATAGCGGATGACTGGCGAGGACAACTGGGCGTAAGGCAGCGCGCTCACGTCCTTCGCCCCCACGATCTCCACGGAGCGCTGATCCTCCTCCATCCGCGTCCGTTCTTCCGCGAGCCCGGCGAGCTCCGCTGCGCTATAATCTACGCTTGCCCCCTGTTCCAACGGGAAACAGAGCGCCCCCTGCTCGGTCAGCGGCTTGAGCGTCAAGAGTCTGCCTGCGTCCCGCCAGTTCAACTTAAAGTTATAGGATGCCGCAAGGTCTATACTATACCATGCTCTGACGAGATAACGCTCTCCCGTCCGCAACTGGGAGGGAAGGGATTCCGCCGCGATCCGTTCCTTAAACGCGCCGGCGCTTTCCCCTTCGCCCCGCTTGAGGTCGTAGCGGATTGTAACAGTGTCGCCTACAGCAGCATATTCCGGATGCCCAGCTTCCACCGCGTCCACCAGCACCTCTAGCGTAGTCCGGTGGGTGAAAGCGTCCAACAGCTCGCCCGCTGCGCTTTGCAGCCGCCCTGTGAGCAATACGTCCGCAGAAAGGTTGCGCACGGGGTTGTCATGCGCTACGCTGCTGAGCGCTGTGGCACCGAGCAAGTCCGCGTTGTGCATCTCCGTCAGCAAGCCGAGGCAGCTTCTTTGGATGTTCTCAAAGGCTACATGCGCGTTGGCGCGCACCACCTCCGCGCCCGCGGAAACGTCCATCCCCTCATACGGGATTAGCTCCCCTACGGCCCGGTATGCACCGCTCAGGCGTTCCACTTCCTGGCGGACAATGAGATACTCCGCCGTGCGGGAGACGCAGGCGAAGGACAGCACCGCAATAAATGCCAGCAGCAAAAGCGCGCGCACCGGCTGGCGGAGGAAGGACTTCAGGGAAACGCTTTTTTGTTCCTTGCGCATTCTCAATTCACCTCTTCAACCTGTTGATTATTATTAAAATAAGATGCTAAAGTGCAGACAATGTCATCTAGAGTATAAAGAGCGTCATGGTATCTGCCTTCATAGATTTGGATGTGTGCAGTCCAGTGGAACCATCATTTCCCGAATAGCTACAATATTTGCATCTGAGATTGCATTGTTGGGTAACTTGAAGGGTAACCTTGGAAATTCTTCTATACTATCATTGATTTTACATATCTCAGCGCTTGATAGGAATCCATTGTCTCGCAGTGAATTATACTCAGCAGCTGCGCTATTTGCAATTTTCATGCAATGTGTCACGTTTGGGCAAAGCATACAACGCATCGCTAATCTCAACTGTATCATTTATAATGGCATCATACAAATTGTTTCCAAACAGATCCTTGAATACAAAATACATAGTTAGCCTCCTGCATTTTAATAGATTCATCTCATAGAACAAAATATAGAGGCTTTTGTTTTTATTGCGAAAAATTTATTTAATTTTATTTTATCCAATAATGGATATACTGTCAAGAACCAATTAAACATAATAACGAAAACGCCCAGATAACATCTGGGCTTTTCGGCACTATATCCTTTTGTGCATTTAAGATGGTTTTCTGCCGCCTTTTTGATTAGCGTTAACGCTTTCGCGGGCCGTTCACCGCCGGTTTCAATGTTTTTCTCCTCTTGATATACACCTCATACCCGAGAGGTTCTCCGGTATACCCGGTTTTTGCGATCTGCACGGTGCGCGCTTCAAACTGCAAGGTATTCAGGGCATTTTTCATTGGTTCGGTGAGCGCTTCCCCGCCGGAAAGGATGCTGAGAAGTTCCTTATTGATTGGTCTTGTTAGTCAGCGTGGTGAAACAAAAAAGGCACAAAGATTCCTTTTGGAATTTTTGTGTCTCCGTTTATTCCTGAGAGATTCCCCACCGCCTGCGACAAGCAGGTTGCACCTTCGGCATATGGCAACGCCATATTTTTCCGGAGCTTCGTCCTGATCCGGCCCTTTTGCCTGAGAGTTTTTGTCCCCTTCGGCGTTGTGCGATGCACAATCTCTCCCGGATCATTCATCCGGTATTGTTTTCAGTTTTCAAAGAGTATTCATTTATATCATTATATTTAACGCCGTCAAGTGTTTTTCAAAATCCAATATGTCTGCCCGAAAGGCATCCACAAATGCATTCATACCCGGAGTGTCATGTGTTCGAGTCATATCGCCGCTACCACGGAAAAAGCTAGGTTTTACCCGGTTTTTTCATTGAGCCGGGAATGCTGGGAAATCTTAAGGCACAATGCCGCTGCCTTCCATCAGCGCGCGCACAAGCTCGATCGCCCGCTTCGCGTACGGCGGCAGCACTTTTCCTTTCAGGTTTACCGCGCAGAATTCGATGCGGTTTTCTCTGTTCCCCACAGAAAACAGGCGCAGCGGGCGGGACAGGCCAACGAAGCTCTGATAGCTGTTGGCGCAGAACCCAACGCCCTGCCCTTGGGCTACCAGTTCCATGATGGTCTCGATCTTATCGAACGTCATCACATGGTGCGGATTCACATGAGTGGCTTCCAGAACCTGATCGATAAACGCACGCAAGCTGCCGCCGTGCCGGCTTAGGAAAAACTGCTCATCTTCAAACAACTTGAGGCTCACCCAAGGATATGCCCCATTGCTCTGCCCAAGCAGGTTTGCCGTAAGGGGATGGTCGACGCTCGTCATAAACAGCACGGAGTCATGGTAGAGCGGGTGATACTCAAACTCCGGTCGTTTAGATGGGCAGTTGCAAAAGAAAAGGTCTATGGTATTGTCTGAAAGCATGGCTTCGAGTTTTGAGAGGGTTTCTTCCTCAAAGCTGAATTCCACCCGTGGGTATTCCGCGGAAAGCTCTGCCAGCAGGGATGGGATGAGCCGGGAAGATCGGAAATACTGAAATCCCAAGCGCAGCCTGCCGCTGCCGTTTTCGGAGATGTTGGCAAGCTCGGCATCAAATTCATCCTTCAGGCTGAGCATTGCCTGGGCCTTCGCAACATACAGCTCCCCCGCATAGGTAAGGCGGAATTGTTTTCCGATGCGGTCGAAAAGCTGCACGTTGAGCGCACGTTCCAGATTGCTGACGAAAAGGCTCAAATTGGGCTGGGACGTGCGCAGGATCTTGGCGGCGGCCGTTAAACTCCCCGTTTTTGCGATGGTGCATACATATTGTTGTTCCCGCAAGTTCATATCGCTCTGCTCCATGTATTTATACAAATTTATTATTAAGTTTTTATATGATTTATTTATAGATTAACTATACTGCACCCTTTCAGCATTCGTCAAGAAATATTTAGGAAGTGCGATGCCGCCGGGCTGGAGCAAAAAATGCTAAGCCTTGCTTCCGCACAGGCATTCATGTGAACTCATAGTTCCCTGTTGCAAACGGGCGCTGCAGGATTTTCCTGGAAATCATGCGAGGGGCAGAGCGCAAAAAGCCCTAAATCTCTTGAAAAAACAAAAATGTTTTAAATTATAAATTATATAAATTGAAAAGAGTTATTTTACAAATTATTTTATTCGTTGTATACTGGCCTAAATCCCACAAATCTTTAAAGGAGAAACGACATGAAAAAGTATCTCGCAATGATCCTTGTGCTCGCAATGGCGCTTGCGATAGCTGCCGGATGCACTGACACGAACCAACCGGGCAACGCCAGCCCCACGAACGCGCCTCAGGCTCCCGACCCTGCAGCTCCGCAGGAAACCCCTGTCGCACAGACGGAACTGACCCCCACCGGGAATGAAACCGTCTCCGATAAGGATACCATCAACATCGCCGTAGACCGCGAGCCTGCGACCCTGAATCCCGGCGGCGTTATGAGCAACGTTTCCGAGATC
Organism: uncultured Eubacteriales bacterium; assembly: GCA_900546845.1. Lineage (GTDB taxonomy): Bacteria > Bacillota > Clostridia > Christensenellales > CAG-138 > UBA1685. The sequence goes on along the minus strand of UREK01000022.1, from coordinate 30,351 downwards.
GTTATGATGAACACCATGGATACCCTGCTCAAGTTCGACGAGAGCGCCACCCCGCAGCCGAACCTTGCAACCGAGTGGAAGGCCATCGACGACCTGACCTGGCAGTTTAAGCTCCGCGAGGATGTGTACTTCACCAATGGTGAGCACCTCACTGCAAAGGATGTCGTATACTCCATCAACCGCCTTGCGACGACCACCACCGGCCCGAGCGCTCTTACCCACATCGACCTTTCCGGCGTTGAAGCAGTGGATGAATACACCGTCAACATCAAGACCACCGAGCCCTATGCTTTCCTTGAGGCCCAGCTCTGTCAGGCCGTGATGTGCATTGTGAACGAAAAGGCCATCACCGAGATGGGCGAGGACGCCCATGGCCGCGCGCCGGTGGGCACGGGCGCCTATACCGTTTCCAACTGGGTTGCCGGCGAAAGCATCACCCTCACCCGCAACGAAAACTACTGGGGCGAAGAAGTCCCCCTGAAAACCGTCGTGCTGAAGATCATGACCGAAGGCACTTCCCGCACCATGAACCTTGAAACCGGTGACATCGACCTCAACTGCCGTCTGCAAGTCACCGACATCGACCGTGTGGACGAGAGTGAAGACATGTACGTCCTTGCAGGCCCTCAGAACACGCTCCGCTACATCTGCTTCAACACCTCTGTGGAGCCCCTCAACAACGTGGATGTGCGCAAGGCGCTTCACTATGCCACCGATACGGAACTCATCCGTGAGACCATCTATGGCGTCAAGAGTTCCGAGCCCGCTACCGGCCCTGTGCCGCCCACTTTCCAGGGCAAGAACAACGACCTGATCCAGTATGCCTACGACCCTGAAAAGGCTAAGGAGCTCCTTGCTTCCGCAGGCTATGCCGACGGTTTTGAAGTCTCCTTCATCTACCTCGCCAACACCACCAACAACATGTTTGCCGAAATGCTCCAGGCCATGTGGGCGGAAGTGGGCGTGACCCTGGTCCTTGAGCCTACCGAAAGCGGTACCCTCTCCACCATGCTCAACGCCGGTGATTATCAGGTGGGTACTGCCGCTACCGACATGAAGATGTGCGATGCGGGCGAAGGACTCTACTCCTTCTTCCACAGCAGCAGCCGCGGGAGCAGCACTGACCGCACCTGGCTCAACGACCCCGAAGTGGACGCCATCCTTGATGAGATCGCCACCACCCTTGATGTGGAAAAGCGCAACGAACTGGTATATGAGGCTCAGGCCATCATCCATGACCTCTGCCCGATGATTTACATCTGCCATCCCTGGCGCGTATATGGCGTGCGTTCCGATGTGCGCGGTCTCACCGTGCTCCCCTATGACATGGAGAACTACTCCAACCTCTATTTCGTCAACGAAGACTAACCGATTCCTCTTGTAAAGACCGGCAGGAACGGCGGGTGAAATGCCCGCCGTTCCTGCGACAAAACCAAAAGGAGGCAACCCATGCTCAAATACATTGCAAGGCGTCTGCTCATGCTGATCCCTGTGCTCCTTGGCGTTATACTGGTCGTTTTTTCGCTGATGTACATCACACCTGGCGATCCTGTCGATTCTATCTTGGGCGACAACGCCACGCCCGAGGCCCGCGAGGCTCTGCGCGTGGAGCTGGGACTCAACGGCGGCTATTTTCAACGCTTTTATAATTATATTACGCGGCTTCTCCGGGGCGATATGGGCATCTGCTACGCCACGAACCTGAATGTGGCCACCCGCATCGCGCAGACCTTCCCCAACACCGTAAAGCTTGCAACCTTCGCTGTGGTGTTCGCTGTGATCCTTGGCCTCACTTTCGGCGTGATCTCTGCGATCAAGCAGTATTCCTTTATAGATAACATCGTCATGAGCATTTCCATGATCGGCGTTTCCATGCCCTCTTTCTGGTGCGGCCTGCTGCTGATGCTGCTCTTCTGCGTGCAGTTAAACTGGCTGCCCGCCTCTGGCTTTGATTCCTTCGCCTGTGTGATTCTGCCCGGCGTTTCCCTGGGCCTGAACTCCGCGGCGTCCATCGCCCGCATGACCCGTTCCAGCATGCTCGAGGTCATCCGGCAGGATTATATCAGCACGGCCCGTGCAAAGGGCCAGAGCGAGTTCAGGGTCATCATGGACCACGCCCTCAAAAATGCCCTCATCCCGGTCATCACCACGGTGGGCATGCAGTTCGGCCTTCTTCTCGGCGGCGCGGTGCTCATTGAGTCCATCTTCTCCATTCCCGGCGTAGGCAAAATGATGGTGGACGCCATCAAGGCGCGCAACTATCCCATCGTGCAGGGCGGCGTGCTTGTCATCGCCCTTGCGTTCTGCCTGGTCAACCTGGTGGTGGATATTCTCTATGCCTATGTTGACCCGCGCATCCGGTCCCAGTACAAATAAGGAGGAGCAGCAATGAGCGCAATTACAAAGGAACCGAAGGCTGCCGCGAAAAAACGCAGCAAATTGCAGGAAACCTGGCGGCGTTTCAAGAAAAACGGCCGCGCGGTGGTGGGCCTCGGCATCGTGGCGGTGCTCCTGCTCGCAGCGATCCTGGCTCCCATCATCTCCCCTTACGGCCCCAACGAGCAGAATCCCCGCAACCGCCTTCAAGGCCCCTCTGCGGAGCACTGGTTCGGCACGGACGAGCTCGGGCGCGACATTTTGACCCGCATCATCTACGGCGCGCGCATCTCCATGTCCGTGGGCCTCATCGCCATTTGCATCTCCCTTATCGGCGGCGTGGCGCTCGGCGCGATCGCAGGCTATTATGGCGGAACAGTAGATAATGTCATCATGCGCTGCATGGACGTGCTCCTTTCCATCCCCACGATCCTGCTGAACATCTCCATTGTGGCAGCGCTTGGCTCCGGCCTCCAGAACGTCATGATCGCCATCGGCATTTCCAGCATACCCGGTTATTGCCGCATCGTGCGGGCTTCCATCCTTTCCCTTCGGGATCAGGACTTTGTGGAAGCCTCCCGTGCAGCGGGAGCCAGCGACTTTTTCCTCATCACCCGGCACATCCTGCCCAACTGCCTGGCCCCGCTGATCGTGCAGGCCACCCTGCGCATCGGCGCCGCAATCCTCTCCTGCGCCAGCATGAGCTTCCTGGGCCTTGGCATCGTCCCGCCCACGCCGGAGTGGGGCAGCATGCTTTCCACGGGCCGCGATTTCCTCCGGGATGCGCCCCACGTATGTATTTTCCCAGGCCTTGCCATCATGGCTGCCGTGTTCAGCATGAACCTTGTGGGGGACGGCCTGCGCGACGCCCTTGACCCGAAGCTGAAGGACTAAGGAGGAGAGATGCCATGAGCAGCGATAAACTTTTAGAGATCAAAAACCTGACGGTGCATTATGAGTCCTTTGACGCCACGGTACACGCCGTGGAAAACCTGAACCTGTCCCTCCGGCACGGCGAAACGCTGGGCCTCGTGGGAGAAACGGGCGCGGGCAAGACCACCACAGTGAAATCCGTGATGCGCATTCTTCCGGACCCACCGGCCAAGATTGTATCCGGCGAGATCCTCTTTGACGGGCAGGATCTTTTGAAGCTCTCCAGCAAGGAGATGCGCAAGATCCGCGGCAAGCAGATCTCCATGATCTTCCAGGATCCCATGACGAGCCTCAATCCGGTCATGACCGTGGCGGAACAGATTGCGGAAGTCATACGGCTCCATGAAAAATGCAGCAAGAAGGACGCGCACAAAAAGGCTTGCGATATGTTGGAATTGGTAGGTATCCGCCCCGAGCGCGGCTCCGATTTCCCCCACCAGTTCTCCGGCGGCATGAAGCAACGCGTGGTCATCGCCATGGCCCTCGCCTGTAACCCCCGCTTCCTCATTGCGGATGAGCCCACCACTGCGCTGGATGTGACCATTCAGGCCCAGGTGCTGGAACTGATGAAGCGCCTCAAGGCTCAGTACCGGACCGCCATGATTATGATCACACACGACCTTGGCATCGTGGCGGAAATCTGCGATTATGTCGCCATCATGTACGCAGGCGAAGTGGTTGAATACGGCACCCGGGAACACATTTTCAACCATACTGGCCACCCGTACACCCGCGGCCTGTTTGCCTGCATTCCGGATATTTTTACGGAGCAGAACGAGCTTGAGCCTATCAATGGCTTGACGCCCGACCCCACGCAGCTTCCCGAAGGTTGCCGTTTCCACCCGCGTTGCCCTTATGCTTCGGAGCGGTGCGCCAAGGAGCATCCCGAAAACATAGAACTTGAACCCGGCCATTTTGTCGCGTGCCACCTCGCATGCAACGGAGGGAATAAAAATGTCTGAAACGTTGTTGGAAGTCAAACACCTGAAGAAATATTTTAACACCAAAGGCGGCCTGCTGCACGCGGTGGACGATGTGAGCTTTACCATCGAAAAAGGCGAAACGCTTGGGCTCGTTGGCGAATCCGGCTGCGGAAAATCCACCATCGGCCGTGCGATCCTCCGCCTGCATGAACCCACTTCCGGCGAGGTGATCCTGGATGGGACAGACGTGACGAAGCTCAACAAGCAGGAGCTCAGAGAACTGCGCCGCAAGATGCAGATCGTGTTCCAGGACCCCTACTCCTCCCTGGATGGCCGCAAGAGCGTGTTCGAGAGCATCGGCGAGCCCCTTGTCATCCAGAAAGTCTGCAAGAACAAGGAGGAATATGAAAGGCGCGTCTACGAGCTGATGGAAACCGTTGGGCTTGCGGAGCGCCTCGTGAACGCATACCCCCATGAGCTGGACGGCGGCCGCCGCCAGCGCGTGGGCATCGCGCGGGCGCTGGCGCTGAATCCTTCCTTTCTCGTGCTGGATGAGCCGGTTTCCGCGCTGGATGTTTCCATCCAGGCGCAGGTGCTCAACCTGATGCAGAAGTTGCAGAAAGATCTTGGGCTCACGTACCTGTTCATCTCACACAACCTGAGCGTGGTAAAGCACATTTCCGACCGGATCGCCGTCATGTATCTCGGCCGGATGGTGGAGTTTTCGGATTGCCGGTCGCTGTTTGCAAACCCGCTGCACCCATATACCCGCGCGCTGCTGTCCGCAGTCCCCATCCCACGGCTTGACGTCCGCAAGGAGCGCATCCTGCTGGAAGGCGACGTGCCGAGCCCCGTCAACCCCGCGCCCGGGTGTCGGTTTGCCGGCCGCTGCGCCTCCTGCATGGACGTTTGCCGCAAGGATCAGCCGGAACTTAAGGAGATCGAGCCGGGCCATTTTGCCGCGTGCCATCTTCTTGACCAGTAAGAAAGCATTTAGGAGGCATCATAACCACCATGAATACGTTTAAGAAAGTCGTGCTTTCCGGCACGCCGCACGAGCGGGGTGTGGCCTACGGCAGGGAATGCGCCGCACCGATCGAACGGACGGTCAGCGATTACACACGCTATTTTGACAATAAGAAAAACCTCTCCTGGAGTTATGCAAAAGAAATGGCGCAGAAGTTCATCCCTGCCATCGCAGCCTTTGCGCCGGATCTTATGGAGGAGATGAAGGGCATCGCAGAAGGAGCCAGCCTTTCCTTTGACGATATTCTTGCTATAAACTGCCGCTCAGAGCTCCTCCGTTTCGACGGCTCCCACGACGGCGGCGCACACGATGGGGATGCGCCGGACGAATGCTCCATCATCGGCGCCATGCCGGAACGCACCGCAAACGGTCATGTGATCACAGCCCAGAACTGGGATATGTACTACTGGGCGGAAGAGCACGGCGTCGTGCTGGAAGTGCTTCAGGATGACGGCCCGGATTATTTCTGCCTCACGGAAGCGGGCCAGCTCGCCCGCTACGGCATGAATCAGGCAGGGATCGGCCTCGCCATCAACAGCCTGCCCCGCGAGATCGAGACAGTCCCCATCGGCGTTCCCAGTGCCGTTGTCCGCCGTAAGTTCATCAGCACGGGAAACTGGGCGGAATGCTTGGATATTCTTTTTTCCATCCACCACATGGCGCCCATGAACTTTCTCGTGTCCAACGGCAACCTTCAAGGGGACATGATGAGCATTGAAGCCGGTGCGGACGGGGCGCAAATCCTCTACCCCGAGGACGGCCTTCTCTATCACACCAACCATTTTCTCTCGCCGGGCCATCTCCTCCACGGCAGAAAAGGAAGCAGCGTAAACCGCTACAACACGCTGCGACGTTTGCTCAGGGGCAAGGAGAAGATCGGGATCGAGGATATGATCGCCACGCTCAACAGCACCTTTGGCGCACCGGAATCCGTGCTCAATCAGCGCAATCCGCGGGATGGTGAGATGGACCAGTGCGCTACGCTGGCCTGCTTCATTATCGACGCTACCGACCGCCGGTTCTGGGTACGAAAAGGAAACATCCGGGAAAATCCTTTTGTGGAATACAAGTGGACGCGGCCGGATAAGATCTATGCCGTTTGGCGGTAAAAATTACAGAACGGTTGCGAGCGATCCTTTCTGGCCGGTTGCAGCCGTTCTCCTTTTTATCAAACAGGATGGTACTCCGCCTCAGCCCGTTGAGGGCTTCTTTTGCGGGCTATGCTGTCTATATATGCCGGGGCCACGGCGGCCACCGCAGCTATGATGTAGGTCTTTAAGGGCGTTGAGTTCCTTGCCGCATTCCAACGAGAATTTTCAGCTGCGCCTTGGTAGTGGACCTCGCGGCGAACGGTGCGTTTGATGCGGTGAACATGAAGAACAAGAGCTGACGATATGAAAATCCCCCCGCTGGCGGAGGCCGGCGGGAGGATATTTTGGTTATGCCTCTGCGCTGAATCCGGCGGAGCGCAGATAACCGGCTAAAATATCTATGAATTCCCCTGCATAGGGCTTGTCCGGGATGTGGTATCCCAACAGCTCTTCCAGAAGCCGGACATTCCCTCTGTCCCAAAATGCGTTTATGACCGTACGTAGGCAACGTAAAATATTCCGACACGTCTTTCAATGCCGATATATTGGTATATTGGCCGATATATCGGTATGGGGTTTTACGCATCTCAAAAAGGCGGCATTCGCATATCGTTTTGCCGCCTAAAACGCTGGAAAAGGTTCGCTCCAGTGCTCATTTGCGCGCATAAATATCATTGACATGCCTTGCGATTTGATTTTGACATGACTTTTGCGCCACTACAGCAACAGCAGCGCGTTCATAAAAGCCTGCGAGAGCTGTTGCGCCGCAGCCAATATATCAATGAACCGTTTTGACGCGTACATGCTGGCAAACGGCAGAAAGGCGGTTGCCAAATACACAAGCCCACGCAAAAAGGTATATAAAGGGGACGTTTCCCACGATAGACTTATACAGTACTTTATCGCGGCGGCAAAGCTTCGCATATCGTCCTTTTTTGAACCCCTCATAGAAGCGTCCCCCTACTGCTCAGTCATTTTCTACACTGTGCTTCAGCCAGCCTTTTCCTCCAGCAGCACCGGGACGGCGTCCTTGGCGGCAGGGGACAGGAAGCGTTCCGCGTTCCAACCATCCGCATACTGGATCTCGCCTAAGGCGCGGCCCGCGCCGGCTGTCATAAACGCCTCCATATCCTGGAAGCCGACCATCGTTGTGGCAAGGTGGTATACGCGCGTCTCGTCGATCTCCGGGCCGTCCTCCGCGTCTGCGACGGCCGCCAGGCCACCGTTTCGTGCGGAGTAGTGGCGTTTTCCCTCCAGAAGCATATTCTGGAGGTCTCCGCTTTCTTGCAGCTCCGCCACTACGGTATGGGGGATGGTCCCTTCCCGTTCGTCCGAAAGGGTAAAGACTGTCAGGATCTCGCCGGGCACGATGGTGGTGGCGTAAAGCCAGTCCGCCTCCGCGGCGCTGCACGCGATGGTGAGGCGCATGTATCCGAGCGCCAGCATCAGGCCCAAAGCCACCGCGATGGCCAGCAGGGATCTCGCCGCATCCCGGCAGATTTGGCGGCGGAGGTAGCGGCATGCGCCGGGTAGGCTGTTCTGCCGGTTCCCCTGTGGCTGTATGGCGCCGACTTGGCCAGGCCGGCGCGCCGGCGCGCTTTCCTCCGCCACGCCGGGCGCAAGGGAAGTTTCCGCCACACCACCCGTACGCCCGCCTTCCGGCCCTTTCGCCTTTGTGCGGGATTTCGCCTGCAAAAGCTCCAGCACGGGGCGGCGCAACAGTGCGGCCCCACCCAGCGCCACAAACAGCAGGAATATCCCTGCGATGGCCGCGAGCAGCCCGATGAGTGCAAGGAGCGCTGGTGCAGGCGCGGCTGCCCCAGCCTCCGGGAGTGCCGATAGCAGCTCTTCCCGCTTGGCCAGCGTAGAATACCAGCCCGCAACGCCGGCCAGCGCTCCTGCTACCACGAGCAGCCCCGTGGGCAGCAGGAGCTGGCGCAGGCAGGCCTTCCTGGGTACGCCTAGGGCCCGCAGGATCGCGAGCTCGCGCCGACGCCATCTTAGGTATAAAAACGCGGAGCCGCAAAGCGTCAGCAGCATCACCGCGGAGAAGATCGAGACGTTCCAGGCAGCGGTTTCCAGCAGCGGATCCGCCGAGGCGAAAAAGTTGCCCGCGTTGTTCTCAAGGAAGGAAGCCTGGATCCCCAACGCTTCCAGCGCGTCGCCCATCTCCTGTAAAAACGCCTCCTGATCCTTTACGGACTCCAGCACAAAGCTGTAATCGTACCGGTCGATATAGGGCCGTTCCTGCAGGCCAAATTCCTGCGGCAGGCAGGAATCCGGCACGAAGATCAGGTTGCACCAATACGTAGCCGACAGGTCATGGGATCCTGTTACGATCGGGGTATAGGTTCCCACGATCTCATATTCCGCTTCATACGTCGGGTAAGCTTCCCACTCGCCCATGCTTTCCTGCCGGTAGACGAAGGTCCCATAATCGTTCCGGGCGTTGCGCAGCGTCACCTTGATCGTATCTCCAAGCTCGAGCCCCCGCTGCTCCGCCAGCCAGCTGGTGATCGCGCATACGGAGTGCGCGTTGTGGTCGTCATCGAGGTTGGGGAAACGGCCCGCGTCCAGGTGATAGCGGATGACTGGCGAGGACAACTGGGCGTAAGGCAGCGCGCTCACGTCCTTCGCCCCCACGATCTCCACGGAGCGCTGATCCTCCTCCATCCGCGTCCGTTCTTCCGCGAGCCCGGCGAGCTCCGCTGCGCTATAATCTACGCTTGCCCCCTGTTCCAACGGGAAACAGAGCGCCCCCTGCTCGGTCAGCGGCTTGAGCGTCAAGAGTCTGCCTGCGTCCCGCCAGTTCAACTTAAAGTTATAGGATGCCGCAAGGTCTATACTATACCATGCTCTGACGAGATAACGCTCTCCCGTCCGCAACTGGGAGGGAAGGGATTCCGCCGCGATCCGTTCCTTAAACGCGCCGGCGCTTTCCCCTTCGCCCCGCTTGAGGTCGTAGCGGATTGTAACAGTGTCGCCTACAGCAGCATATTCCGGATGCCCAGCTTCCACCGCGTCCACCAGCACCTCTAGCGTAGTCCGGTGGGTGAAAGCGTCCAACAGCTCGCCCGCTGCGCTTTGCAGCCGCCCTGTGAGCAATACGTCCGCAGAAAGGTTGCGCACGGGGTTGTCATGCGCTACGCTGCTGAGCGCTGTGGCACCGAGCAAGTCCGCGTTGTGCATCTCCGTCAGCAAGCCGAGGCAGCTTCTTTGGATGTTCTCAAAGGCTACATGCGCGTTGGCGCGCACCACCTCCGCGCCCGCGGAAACGTCCATCCCCTCATACGGGATTAGCTCCCCTACGGCCCGGTATGCACCGCTCAGGCGTTCCACTTCCTGGCGGACAATGAGATACTCCGCCGTGCGGGAGACGCAGGCGAAGGACAGCACCGCAATAAATGCCAGCAGCAAAAGCGCGCGCACCGGCTGGCGGAGGAAGGACTTCAGGGAAACGCTTTTTTGTTCCTTGCGCATTCTCAATTCACCTCTTCAACCTGTTGATTATTATTAAAATAAGATGCTAAAGTGCAGACAATGTCATCTAGAGTATAAAGAGCGTCATGGTATCTGCCTTCATAGATTTGGATGTGTGCAGTCCAGTGGAACCATCATTTCCCGAATAGCTACAATATTTGCATCTGAGATTGCATTGTTGGGTAACTTGAAGGGTAACCTTGGAAATTCTTCTATACTATCATTGATTTTACATATCTCAGCGCTTGATAGGAATCCATTGTCTCGCAGTGAATTATACTCAGCAGCTGCGCTATTTGCAATTTTCATGCAATGTGTCACGTTTGGGCAAAGCATACAACGCATCGCTAATCTCAACTGTATCATTTATAATGGCATCATACAAATTGTTTCCAAACAGATCCTTGAATACAAAATACATAGTTAGCCTCCTGCATTTTAACATTATAGATGCATCTCATAGGACGGAATGACGGGATATAGAGGCTTTTCTGTCAAAATTTGCCTAAGTTTATTTTATCCAATAAGGGATATACTGTCAAGAACCAATTAAACATAATAACGGAAAAGCCCAGACAACATCTGGGCTTTTCGGCACTATATCCTTTTGTGCATTAATTTGGCACCCGGTAGGGGAGTCGAACCCCTGTTCCCGCCGTGAGAGGGCGGTGTCCTAGGCCACTAGACGAACCGAGCACAAATCTCACGTGGGTTCTATTATACCGAAATTTAGGATAATGTCAACCCTTTTTTGCGGAATCGCGCAAGGATTCGCGCAGCCTTTGCCATTCGCGCATCCGCTGTGCGAGGATACCGCGCAAAATGTCGTGCCGCCGCTTGAGCTCACCCTTTTGCGAGCGCTCAATCAGCGCCGCATAACGCTTCTCAACGCGTTTGATGACCGTCTCCCAGGCGATGGGAATGCTCTCTCTCGCGCGCTCCCCGATGGCGCGGAGCGCGGCGGGATCGCTCAGTGCCTGCCGGATTACGCGGGCGAGATCCTCCGGCGTGTTTTCCGCCAGGAAGCCGTTCTCCCCATCCATAACCGCCTCCGCAGGGCTGCCGCCGCGCGCAACAACAGCAGGTGTGCCCGCAGCAGCCGCCTCGCGCAAAACGAGTGAAAACGTATCATACAGCGAGGGGAACACGAAAATGTCCGCCCGCTGGTAAAGCCCGCTCAGGAGCGCCGGATCCGAAACATGCCCGGTAAGGATGGTATCTGCGCCGAGGGAAAGCGCCTCCGCCTTGCTGCGGATCGCCTCCGCGTCCGCGCCCTGCCCGGCGAGCACCAGCGTGAAGGCGGTTCCCTGCGCGCGCAGCAGCGCGGCCGCTTCAAGGATGTGCAGGATGTTCTTCTTCCAATCCATCTGGCCGACGTAGAGCAGAACAGGCTTGCCTTCCGGGATGGCGAACTGCGCCGCCGCGCGCGCCGCGTTTTCCGGGGCGGCGGGCAGGATCTCCGTCCCGTTTTCCATTACGACGATCTCTCCGCCGTAACCGTAGCCGCGCAGCACATCGGCGGAGGATTTGCTCACCGCCCAGACCTCGTCGCACCGGTCGTAAAATTCGATGACGAACTTTACACCGAGGTGCGCGAGCGCCTCATGTCCGGTCGCCTTATAAAAATCGTCATAATACTTGGAATGGAAGGAGGCAACGAGCGGAATATCCCGCTTGGCCGTGAGCCGGAGCGCCTCCATCCCCGCAAAAAAAGGCGTATGCGCATGGATCACATCTAGCGGGACGTCCGCGATGCGCGCGTGATAGTGCCGGTCCAATATGGCAACGCCTGCCTTGTACTGCGGGGAGCCGGGCACGGAAGTCCCTGTAAAGTCCACCAGATCGAATGGAAACCCGCCGCGGTAGCCGGTGTTCACCATCGGGGCGATCACATAGCACGCATGCCCAAGGCGCGGCAAATGCGTCGCGTAATTGAACACAACGCGCCCCACGCCATCCACAATCGGGTAAAATGTATCCGTAAACTGGCCGATCCGCAAGTTGATCCTCTCCTTAGTCGGGTTCTGTTTAAGAAGAGTATACCTGCTCGAAGCGTTTTTTGCAATCAGGCCTCGTATTCGTGGCAGCGTAGCGGAGGCTTTGGATCGGCGCATACCACTGGAATCGCGGAACAATAATCAAAATGGGGGCTGAAAAACGGGTCGCCCGAGGCGAGCAGGGGCCGGAGGGTATCATAGCAGCGCATGCGCGTGCGGGCGGAAGCATCCGCGATGCGCGGCAGGCTGCCATGCATGAGCAGCGCTGCGAACGGCGTATACGCGCACGCGAGGCCGCGCCGGAGCAGCCGAAGGCAAAAATCCACATCCGCGCCCGCATCAGTAAACGTCTCATCGAATCCGCGCAGGTTCTGGAAAGTTTCCGTCAGCGTCATCAGGCATGCGCCGCTCAGGAGCGTAACCTGGCGGAGCGCGTTGACGAACAGGTTTTTGCGCACCTCCGTGGTATCGTCCGGCGCGCCCGTGTATGCGCTGTCCACCCAGCCGCACAGCCCCGCCACGCCCCCGGCGGAGAGGATCCGCCGCCCCGTGGTGACGAGCTTTCCGCCCGCCGCGCCTACGCCCGGCCGGGAAAGCTGCTCCCGCAGCGCGCGCAGCCAATCCGGTGTGAGCACCTGCGCGTCGCGGCTCAGGAACAGGATCGCCTCGCTCTGCGCCTCCGCCGCGCCAAGATTGCAGAGGCAGGCGTAGCTGTCCTGCTTGCCGCGCACGACCGTCGCCGCCTTGTTCTTTTCGAGGATGTCATAATAGCGCAGCGTGCGCGGGTCGCGGCTGTCGCCGTCGGCGATGATGAGCTCATAGCGCTCGAAGGCTTCGTATTCCTCGATGCTTTCAAGGAGCCGCCGCAGCGCGTCCACGCCGTTGCGGTTGGGGATAACGATGGCCGTGCGCCCGCTCCGGCCAAGCGGGACGCGCACGCGGAAACTCCCCGCGAACGCGCCCGTCGCCGCCGAACCCACCTGCCCCGTCGCGGCGAGATATGCGTCCACCGCAGCGACGCCCGCTGCGGAGGGGACTGGCTCGGGCCGCTTTGCCCGCGCGCAGAGGATGCGCGGGATGTGTGCGATATTGCGTGTATGCGCGGCGCAGCGCAGCGCGTAATCATACTCCAATGCCGGGATGTTCGCACCCGCCTCCGGGACATTCAAGCCGCCTGAGCGCGCATAGAGCGCCCGGGATGCGGCAAGCGGCCGCCCAAGCAGGTTGTAGGAAAGCTGCGTGAGCTCCGAATATTCCGGCTTGCAGAGCGGGTCCGCATGCGTGCCGTCCGGCAGGAGCACGTCCTCGTCCGCATACAAAAGCTCCGCCTTTGGAGCGTCGTTAACCGCCTTCGCAAAGTGGAAGAGCGCGTCCGGCGCGAGCACGTCGCCTTCCCCAAGGAAGATCACAAAGTCGAATTCCACCCGCAATTCTCCCGCGAACGTCCAGTTCGGGTAGCTCTGCGCCAGGAGAGACGCCTGCGTGCGCGCCGCAAGCGCCTCATCCTCCGATGAAAACAGCTTGATGAGGAACTTCGGCATGAAGTGCAGCTCGGTTTTCCGCTGCGCCGCAAGCGCTTCCGCATCCGCGGCGTGGTTCGCCCAAAACGCCGCGTAATCCTCCTCTGGCGCATAGCAGACGGCCGCCGGCCTACGATCCGTTATGGCGGCGAACAACGCCGCGATTGCATCCATATTCTTGCCCATGGGCGTATTTTGGTTTTTTCCCGAGTGCGTTATGCAGGGGGGGATGCTTAGTTTTCGTTGCCTTCTGTTTATATATTATATGTAATATTATGAACGTTTCGTAAATTGGAATATAATTGAATGTTAGTTTATTGACAACCACAGTATTAATAATTTATAGTGTTTACAATTTATAGTGTTTACAATAAAAAATACTAGGAAATGGCCTGCTATGACAAAGGTTTTGAGCATTCTGGTTCTTCTTTTGTGGGCTGCGGCCGCCGCCGCAGCCGTGCTCCTCTTCAAAAAGAAAGGGAAACGGGCAAATCTGCTCTGCGCGGGCGCGCTCGTGCTCTGCATAGCGCTGCTCGCGGCATATTATTTCCCGCAGAAAGGGTTAATCCCTCCTGATGCGGAGGTATCCTACACCGAGATGTTCTCCCCGCTGCCCGGCGTGCCCGCGGAATGCGACGCGGCGGCCGTATGCGCCGTGCTCAACGATTTTCCCGCCGTGCGCTCCGCGTTTGGGACGCTGTTCCGGGGGCAGGGCGGAACGTTCCAGGGGCCGGCGCACAGCTTCCTGATCGCAGCGAATGGCCGCATTTACAACACGCTATCGCTTGCAGGCGGCATGGCAACACTCCGCGTAGGGAGCTTTGATGCGCCGCAGGTGTATTATTTCCTGGACGGCAGCACGCTGTATGCGCGGCTGGGCGCGCTCCTTTTTGGGGAGGCATGGCCTGCTGAGGGTGCGGCCTAGAGCAGCCCGTAAAGCACCGCGCCTACCGCGCCTGCGCCGAAGATGATGAGCGTCGGGTTCACGTTCCATTTGCGAAGCACAAAAAGCCCCGCCGCGAACAGGCAGACGGAAACCGGCGAAAGCGCCGCGAAAGAAAACGAAAACAGCGTTCCGTTCCAGAGCGCAAGCGCCAGGATGGAAGCGCCCGCCGCGCCGATGAGCCCGACCACGCCGGGGCGGAGGCCGGAAAGCACGCCCTGCATCAGCGTAAGGCTGCGGTATTTTTTATATACCCAGGCGAGCAGCATCACGATCACGCAGGAGGGGAACACACAGCCGAGCGTCGCCACGAGCGCGCCCACGGCGCCCTCAACCTGCGTGCCGACGAATGTGGCCGCGTTGATGGCGATCGGCCCGGGCGTCATCTCCGCGATGGTCACAACGTCCGTAAAGGCCGTCATCGTCAGCCAGCCATGCTTTTCAACGACCTGCTCCCGGATGAGGGGCAGCGCCGCGTAGCCGCCGCCAATGCTGAACAGGCCGATTTGGAAGAAGCTCCAAAACAGTTCGAGAAGGCTCACGCTCCTGCGCCTCCCTTCCCCGCCTTGTGGGTTTCAATCAGCGTATCCGCCAGGCCGACGGCCGCGCACGCAAGGATGCAGAGCACCACGTTTATGCCGAGGAGCGCCGACGCGGCGAACGTGCCAAGCATCACGCACACGGGCAGCACGCGCTTTTGCCTGAGCACGCCCGCGGCCATCGTGATGACCACGTTGGCGATCACCGCGGCGACGCCCGCCTGCATCCCCTTGAGCACGAGGCTTACGATGCGGTTATCCCGGAACGCGGCGTAAAACGCGGAAATAACGGATATGATGACGAGGGGCGGCAGCACGGTGCCAAGCGCGGTCAAAAGCGCGCCGGGTACGCCTGCCATGCGGTAGCCGATGATGATGGAAGCGTTCACCGCAAGCGGCCCTGGCGAGGACTGGGCGATCGCCACCATGTCGAGCATCTCCTGTTCATCGATCCATTTGAGTTCCTCGACGAACTTGCGCTTGAGCAGAGGCACGATCACATAGCCGCCGCCAAAGGTGACCGCGCTGAGCAAAAGCGTGGAAGAAAACAGCGTCCAATACAGCTTCCCGCCGCGTTGCATCAAAATCCCCTCCTGATTCGTAAAAACGTTTCCCTTATCCTATCACAACGGTGGCGCATTTACCACCATGGAGCAGGCTTGCGGCGGTGGGCCGCACGTGATATGATTAAAGTAAGAAAGAATACGCGGGAGGGAAACGGATCTGTTCGGCTTCTGGATCTTTATGCTGTTGATGTCGTTGCTCGTGCCTGATTCGATGATCGGATTCGGCCGCCGATTCCTCCGCCGCCCGCCGGAACGGATCAACGCCGTTTTCGGCTACCGCAGCGCACGCTCCATGCAAAACGAGGATACCTGGCGCTTCGCGCATGCGCATTGCGGCGCACTCTGGCAAAAGCTCGGCTGGACCCCGCTCGCGCTCTCCGCCGCCGCGATGGCGTTCGTCTACAACGCCCCATCGGCTGGATCGGGATGTTCAGCGGTGGCCTCTGCCTACTACAATGCGCCGTCCTGCTCCTCTCCATCCTCCCTACCGAACGCGCGCTGAAGCGGACATTCAATGCGTTATTCAATGCGTTTGGCCGGCGCAAGGAGGACGTGCGCAGCGGAGAATAAACCGTGGAAACGTACACTTATACAAAAGCCGCCCGGCGATCTGAACCGATCCCGGGCGGCTTCCGTTTTCCGTTTGCCTGCTCGCTTATTCTGGCAACCTTCCGAACAGTTCCGTATAAAAGCGCATTTTCTCCGCAAGCGCGGGGGTGCAATCCCCCGTTTGCATACGCCACTGCCAGTTGTAGCCAAGCGTGCTTGGCGTGTTCATGCGGCTCTCCATGCCGAGCCCTAAGTAATCCTGCATCTGCGCGATGAAGAGCACGGCGGCGGAGCTCATACCACCCCGTATCATGCCCCAATGGAATCCCTCGCGCTCGTTCAGGCCGAAGTAGGCTTCCGCGCGGGCAACGTCCTCCGGCGCGGCGTTCTCCCTCCAACCGGCAAGCGGCATGTTATCGTGCGTGCCGGTGTAGCAGACGCAGTTTACCGGGTAGGTGTGCGGCCGGTATTCCCCCGGTTCGCGCGAATCGAACGCGAACTCCAGCACCTTCATGCCCGGAAAACCGGAAGACGCGAGCAGCGCACGCACCTCCGGGCTCAGGTATCCCAGATCCTCCGCGATGATGGGCAGCTCCGGAAACCGCGCACGCAGGGCCGCGATGAAATCCATGCCCGGCCCTTTGACCCAATGGCCATGGCTGGCGGTCGTCTCCCCGAAGGGAACGCTCCAATAGCTCTCCAGCCCACGGAAATGATCGATGCGCAGGACGTCGTAAAGCCGCGCTGCGCCCGCGATGCGCGCCATCCACCATTGATAGCCGTCCGCACGCATGTCCTCCCAGCGATAGAGCGGGTTGCCCCAAAGCTGGCCGTCCGCGCTGAAGGAATCCGGCGGTACGCCCGCTACGGCGAGAGGCGCGTTCGCCCCGTCCAACAGGAAGTTCTGCGGCCCCGCCCAAACGTCCGCCGAGTCCATGGCAACATAGATCGGCAGATCCCCGATGAGGAGCACCCCCTTTTCATGCGCATACGCCTGGAGCGCACCCCATTGCCGGTAGAACAAATACTGGATGAAGCCGAAGAATTCCACCTCGTCCCGCAGGCGCTCCGCCCAGGCGGCAACGGCACCCGGCCTGCGCAGGCGGATCTCCGCATCCTCCCACTCCGTCCAGGCGCGCATGCCAAAGCGGCGTTTGAGCGCCATAAACAGCGCGTAATCCGGCAGCCAAGCCGCGTTTTCTTCCGCAAACGCAGCGGCTTCCGCACGCAGGGCAACGCCCGCCCGGTCAAACGCCCGGCGCAGCACCGGCAGACGCGCGGCGTAGATCTTCCCATAATCCACACGGGTGGGGCCGCTCCCCCAATCCGGGGCGAATGCTTCCTCTCCGGTCAAAAGCCCGGCGCGCACAAGCGCGTCCAGGTCGATGAAATACGGGTTGCCGGCATGCGAGGAAAACGGCTGGTACGGCGAATCCCCGATGCTGGTCGGCCCAAGCGGCAGGATCTGCCAATACCGCTGCCCTGCGGCGGCAAGAAAATCAATGAAGCGGTAGGCTTCCTCCCCAAGCGTCCCGATGCCGTAGGGCGACGGAAGCGCCGACACAGGCAGCAGAACGCCGCTGCTCCTTCTCATGGTTCCACAAACCTTCTTCCTAAGGCTGAAAATCTTTCCCGCAAAGCGTTGTTATCCCTTCACCGCACCCGCGACGACGCCCTTGATGATGTGCTTCTGGCAGGCGAGGTATACGACGATCACCGGGAGCACCGTCATGATGATGCACGCCATCATCGGGCCCATTTCAATGCGGCCAAAGCTGCCCTGGAAATACTGGATCAGGATCGGGATCGTCATATAATTCTTGCGGTCCAGCACCAGGTACGGCAGCAGGTAATCGTTCCAGACCCACATGGTTTCGAGAATGCCTACGGATACGAGCGTGGGCTTGAGGATCGGGAACACGATGCGGAAGAACGTCTGGAGCGGGTTACAGCCGTCGATCATTGCGGCTTCCTCGATCTCGAGCGGGACGGAACGCATGAAGCCGCAGAACATGAACACCGCGAGCCCCGCGCCGAAGCCGAGATAGATGACGCAGAGGTTGATGGGCATATCGAGGTTGAGCTTATCCGCAGTGGAGGAAAGCGTGAACATCAGCATCTGGAACGGCACGACCATCGAGAACACGAATAGGAAATAAATGAGCTTCGTGAACTTGTTGGAGACGCGTGTGATGAACCAGGCGCACATCGAGCAGAAGATGAGGATGGCCGCCACCGCCGTGACCGTGATCAGCAGGGAATTGCCGAACGCGGCCAAAAACCCCTTGCTGTTGAGCGCATCCACATAGTTTTGGAGCCCCGCGAAGGTCTCCGCTGTGGGCAGTTCAAAAGCGCCCTTGGTCGTAATCGCGCGCTCCGTTTTGAGCGAGTTGAGCAGGATCATCACGATCGGGTAGACCCATGCGAGGGACAGCACTGCAAACAGCGCCGTCATAATTCCGTTTTTGATGCGTTGTCCGCGGTTAACCATTATTGCTGCACCTCCTTGGAGCGCGTCGCCCGCAGCTGGATCATGGAGATCACGATCACGAGCACGCAGAAGATGACGGCCTTCGCCTGGCCATAGCCCTTCCATTGCGCGCCGGAGCGGGCATAGAAGGTATTGTAGATGTTGAGCGCGAGCATCTCCGTCATGTGCGCAGGCTCGCCTTCCGTGAGCGCGAGGTTCTGGTCGAACAGCTTGAAGGAGTTGGTCAGCGTCAGGAACAGGCAGATGGTGATGGAAGGCATTACGTTCGGGATCTTGACCTTCCAGAGCGTCTGCCAGGAGTTCGCGCCATCGATATACGCTGCCTCGAGGTAATCATTGGGGATGGATTGCAGCCCCGCGATGTAGATGATCATCATGTAGCCGATCTGCTGCCAGCACATGAGGATGATGAGTCCCCAGAAGCCATACGTGGAATTGAGCTGCAGAAGCGGCTTGGCAAGCAGCGAAAGCGCGCAGTTGAGCAGGATCGACCAGATGTAGCCGAGCACCACGCCGCCGATCAGGTTCGGCATGAAGAAGACTGTGCGGAACAGATTCGTGCCGCGGATCTTGCGGGTGAGCACAAGCGCAATGGTGAATGCCAGCACGTTGATGAAAATCGTGGAAACCACCGTAAACGCCGCGGTAAACCAGAAAGCGTGGGCAAATTCCGGATCGGTCAGGGCGTATTTGAAGTTTTCAAAGCCGACGAACGTGACTTTCTTTAACGTTGTGAATTTACAGAGGGATAAGTACAGGCCCTGCAAAAAAGGCCACAAAAAGCCGATGCAGAATGCCGCGACAGTCGGCACCACGAAGATCGGCCAATATTTTTTGATTGCTTTTTCCACGCTGGTTTCTCCTTAAATCATGCAATTTCAAAAGCGAATGAAGGTTGGCGGCCTTGGTTCAAAAAAGGCCGGGGTGGGCGGACGCCCACCCCGGCCGCATCCGTTCGGGTTGCGGAGGGTTTCGCTTAGCTGTTCGCAGCAGCGTACTCGGTGGCCCAGCCGTCCACAAAGGCAGAGACAACAGCATCCCAGGTGCCGGTACCGGCCGCATAGGCGGTCAGCGCAGAGCCAACGCCGTTCTTCCATTCCTCAGAAGGCATGGTCGTGAAATTCCAGGACACGGAGGTATAGCCGTTGGCGACGTAATCGTTGGCGATGTTCACCAGCGGGTTCGCCGCAGGCAGCTTGCTCTTAAACGGGATCACGAAGCCCATTTCGGTGCAGAGCGCGTTCAGGCCCTCTTCGGAAGTGACGCACCAGTACAGGAAGTCCAGCGTCGCCTGGATGTCCTCTTCGGAAGCCTCGTTGTTCACGCACCAATAGTTCTCAGTGCCGGTGCAGAGTCCCTGCTTCTCCTCACCTTCCACGCCGATGTAGATGGGCAGCATGCCGAGGTTCTCATCGCCCAGAGCGGAAATGTCGCTGTGCGCCCAAGTGCCGTTCTGGTAGAACACGGCCTCGCCGTTCACGAATTCGGCAACCGCGTCGGAGCCGGTCTTCGCGGCAAGCTCAGCGGGTTCGCAGGTCGCGTTGTTGATGTAAAGATCCCAGATCGCCTTGTAGTTGTCCAGGTAGGTGCCCTTGATGGCAGCGGTCGCGCCGATGCCGTCCGCCTGATACTCATAATAGATCGGCAGGTTGGCAAGGTGGGTCTTGAAGCGCCAGTCAGAGGAGCTGTCCATACCAGCGGAGGTGAAAGCGGAGAAGCCGAGCTCATCCTTGCGGGCGGTGATGTCTTCCGCGACGGCCTTCAGGGTCTCGAAGCTGGTGATGTCCTCCATCTTGTAGCCGGCCTCTTCAAGCAGCGCCTTGTTCACGATGATGCCGTAGGTCTCAATGAGGTAGGAGATGCCGTAAACGGTGTCGCCTTCCTTGAGCGCGAAATCCTCGGAGGAAAGCTCGCCATAAACCGCGGAGCCGGAGAGGTCATAGCAATAATCCTTCCAGTTCGCAAGGCCGACGGGGCCGTTCACCTGGAACAGGGTGGGCGCCTCTTCCTTGGCGATCTCGGACATGAGGGTCTGCTCATAGGTACCCTGGGCGGCGGTCACGACGGTCACAGGGACGCCGGTCTTCTCGGTATAGAGCGCCGCAAGGTCCTGCCACTGCTGATCCTGCTCGGGCTTGAAGTTGAGGTAGTAGACGGAACCAGCTGCCGTAGAGGGGCCCTCCGGGTTCGTCGCTTCGGGCGTAGTTTCCGGCGTCGTAGTGGGGTCCTGCGTCGCCGGCGTAGCGGTCGGCTCAACGGTCTCGTTCGTATTGCAGCCAACGCACGCAACAATCATCATGGCCGCAAGCAGAAATGCCAATGCCTTTTTCATAATCGTTTTCCTTTCATTGTTTTATATTGTTTTCCCGTGCGGATACCCGCACAAGCCTTTTGACTGTTTTAAACGCTGCGCACCGAGGTCCCTTCGCGCAGCCTGGTCTCCATGAACACGTGGCGGTTCTTCCCCTCCCCGCGCAGCAGGCCGGCCAGGATCTTGACGCTCTCAAGCGCCATCTCATCCGCAGGCTGCTCGAGCGTAGTGAGCGTCGGCACACAATAGTTCGTCAGCTCCAGCCCGTCGATTGCGATCACGGAGCAATCCTCCGGTATGCGGAGCCTGCGCTCGGAAAGCTGCTTCATCGCCGCCATCGCCATTGCGTCCGAAATCGCAAACAGGGCCGTGAACTGCGCCCGCTCTGCCAGCCGTGCCGCGGCGCGGTAAGCGTCCTTCATTTCAAAGCTCCCTGCGCATTCCACGAGCGCCGGGTCAAAGGGGATCCCCGCGTCCGCAAGCGCTTCGCAATAGCCTTCGTAGCGCAGTTGGCTGATGGAGTCGCCGTCCTCCGCCTCGATCAGCGCCGCGATGCGCCGGTGCCCCCGCTCGATCAGGAGCCGCACGGCGCGGTAGGCCTCCCGCTTATCGTCGATCGCCACGGAGGAAAAGCGCTCCGGTTCCAGCGAACCGAACGTGTTCGCATAGGTGCAGCACACGAACGGGACGCGCAGCATGGCGACATCCGCCGGGGAATAGTTGAACCTGCCTCCGAGGAAGATGATGCCGCGCAGGCGCTTTTCACGCTCCAGCATTGCGGCGGTCATCAGCTCGTCGTCACGCGAACCGATCTGGTGCAGCGACATGGAGTAGCCCTCCGCGTAGATCGCACGCTCGATCGTTTTGATGATGCGCGTAAAGAACGGGTTTGCAATGCCGCGCACCACCACCGCGACCGTATCCGATTCCCGGATGACGAGGTTGCGCGCACTGTTGTT
Organism: uncultured Eubacteriales bacterium; assembly: GCA_900546845.1. Classification (GTDB taxonomy): domain Bacteria; phylum Bacillota; class Clostridia; order Christensenellales; family CAG-138; genus UBA1685. The sequence continues at coordinate 8,646 of UREK01000022.1, read as the reverse complement.
GGGCACGTAGCGGTATTGCTCCACGACCTTCATCACTTGCACGCGCGCTTTTTCGCTTACATCCGGGTGATTGTTGAGCACGCGGGAAACTGTGCTGACACTCGTTCCGCTATACTTTGCAATATCTTTTATGGTCAGATGCGTCAACGAGTACCATCCCCCAACAGAAACTTCCTGCATTCCGCGCAAACAGCGCGCTTTTTGTCGGAAACGTTACTGGTAACGTTTCCAATTCATCTGCTATTATATAGACTCGTTTTGGATTTGTCAATTCCCAGGAAAATATATTTTCTGCTCCGGCGTCCCTGCATAATCCTGCAGAAACCGGCTGGCGGAACCGGGATATATATTATACAATATGCCTATATGGAAGGGTTCCGGCAAACAAGCATGCATTCCGCAAGGAGTATTCCCCGGATAAAGGAAGGACGTTCATGGCTCAGTTTGGCATCTTCGCCTGGTTCAGCTACCCCCTGCCCATCGAGGAGCGCCTGCGGCTCATCCGGCAGGCTGGTTTTTGCGCAACGTCGCTCTGGTGGGGCGATGAGGACGGGCTGGAAAAGCAGCGTCAGCCTGCGCTTGCCCGGCGGCTTGGGCTCAAAATCGACAATGTGCATGCGCCCTATAGCAATACGAACGCGCTTTGGGAAAGTGGGCTCGAGGGGGAAGCCTACCTGCAAACGCTCTGCTCCTGCCTCGCCGATTGCCGCCGGCACGGCATTCCAACCGCCGTCGTGCACATCACGCGGCTTTCGACGCAGCCGCCTGTCACCCAGGTTGGGCTCAGCCGCGTCAAGCGGCTCGTGGAATGCGCGGAGCGGGAGCAGGTCAACGTAGCTATCGAAAATCTCAACAGCATCCCGCACCTGGACCGTATCTTTGCGGAACTGCGCTCCGAACGCCTCGGCTTTTGCTACGACAGCGGGCATGAACATTTCAACCATCCGGACGCAGATTGCCTCGCCCGCTATGGGGATAGGCTCTTCGCCGTCCACCTGCACGATAACTGGGGCGACGCCGACGCGCACCTTCTCCCCTATGATGGCAGCATCGCCTGGGATACTATAAAAGCAAAGCTGAAAGCGTGCCGCGCGATCCCTTATTTGACGCTGGAGGTGGATTTCAAGCGCGAGCATCCAAAAAGCGCACGCTATCTGGATTTATCCGCCGCAGAGTTCCTTGCGCTTGCGTACGCGCGTTCGCAGCGTTTGGCCTAATGGCGGCGGTTTACCGATCCACCGGTTGTTCCGGCTATTTAAAAACAAACGAAAGCGCCCTCAGCAAGGGGGCGCTTTCTGTTGCAACTATTATTGCATGGCCTGGCGCTCATGCGCGCGGCGTAAGCCCAAAATGCCGCATCAGCGCGGCGAGCGTTTCCTCGCGGGTGTCTTGCTCCGTATCCTCCCGCACAAGGGTAAAGAAGCCGCTGTTCGCGTATTCCGCATAATTCTCCGGGCTGTTGATGCGCGCGATGCAGGCGCGGAAATTGGCCATCGTCGCCTCCGGGTCGGCCGCAGCCTGGATCTGCTGCATCAGGAACTGCTTTTCCTCATCCGGCCGGTCGAAGAAGCGCTCCACAGACATGCTGCACGGCGAAAGCATTACCGCCACGCGAGAATAGTCGGAAACCGCATGCAGGATGGGAAGCGGGAGGTTCGTATCCACGATGATCTTGCGCCCATCCGCGGAAAGACGCAAAAGCTCCGCGATCTCGATATCCGCTGACTCGCGGGAACCGCCTCTGACCCAGGCTTCATATTCCTCCGGCGTGCGGTTCACAAAGGCCTGCCAGCTTTCCATCGTCTCGAAATAACAAAGGTTGGGCTGGATCTCCGGCGTGAGCACGCCATCCGGCAAAATATAGTGATGGTAATTCTCGCCGCAGAAAATCATGTCGCAGCGGTCCGCGAGCATCCGCACCATGGTGGATTTGCCCGCATACGCCGTGCCGGTGATAAAATACGCATTCCGAAGGTAATACTTCAGGATATTGCTTTCAATGTCGATCTTCATGTGTTCTTTACCTTTCTTCCAGTGAATTCGATCGCCGCGCGGGCCAGCACTGCGGTGGGGTCCACCGCCGGGTATGGCAGCGCGTAATCCGCAAAGGCGATGGGCAGTTCCGTGCAGCCGAGCACGAATGCTTCCACGCCCGAAGCGAGCATCCCCTCGAGCACCTCGCGCACGGGGGCGGTGTCAAAGGCGGCGTTGCCGGCTTTCACGCCGTCATAGATGAGCGCCATGATCTGCTTCTGCCCCGCCGCGTCCGGCTTCACGACCGCCACATTGTGTTCTTCAAACAGGCGCTCGTAAATGCCGGTTTGGATGGTGCCGTCCGTGGCGAGCAGGCCGACGGTTTTGATCCTCCGCCGGTCGATCTCCTCCGCCGTGAGGCGCAGCATGTGCAGCACCGGCAGTTTGGTTGCAGCGCAAACGCCGTCGTAGAAATAATGCGCCGTGTTGCAGGGCATCATCAGCACGTCCGCGCCCGCGCGTTCCAGCGTGCGCGCCGAACGCGCAAGCTGCGGCAGCGGGTTCTCGCCGCTGGAAAGGATGGCGGCCGTGCGGTCCGGGATGTTGGTGTTGCTGTCGATGAGCACGCGCGGATGCTCCTGATCGCACTTCGCGTCCGTCATCATGACGATCTTGCGGAACAGATCCGCCGTGGCAAGCGGCCCCATGCCGCCGATGATTCCAATGGTCTTTTTCATGGTAGCTTTTATTGCCTTTCTGCGTAGAACAAAAGTATTCTCAGTTTTTCATGCTTGCAGCGCATGCCGGCGGCTACGGAAGTAAGACAATCCTCAGTCATGGCTTGCGCCGTTGACTGCTCCACAGTTCACAAAGGCCGCGTGTGCCAAAGGAGCCTTTCGGCCGGTGCGCTGCCCATGGGCAGTGGAGGGGCGCAGCTCCTTCGCCATATCTTCTCCTTCCCGCGTCGGGAAGGGGCGAGGGGATGGGCCGCCATGGATGCGAATGAACATTGGCACTACCTGTGATGCGGAACGTCCGGACACCATCCCCTACGGCAGTTGAAAGAAAAGGCCGCGCGGGTAAGGACAATCCTCAGTCCGCTTCGCGGACAGCTCCTTTTAAAAGGAGCCTTTTGGGGTGCACGCTTCCGCGCGTTTTCCGGATGCGGAACCCGTTGGAACTCACCACGCCCAAGCGCCCCCTTTACGAAAGGGGGGGCAGCGCGTGAGCGCTGACGGGGGATTGCCGTACCCCGAGATACTTCGAAAAGCACACCTTCCCTGCGGTATATCCGGCGGTTGCGGTGGTAAGGACAATCCTCAGCCCGCTTCGCGGACAGCTCCTTTCAAAAGGAGCCTTTTGGGTTGCACGCTTCCGCGCGTTTTCCGGATGCGGAACCTGTTGGAACTCCCCACGCCCAAGCGCCCCCTTTACGAAAGGAGGTGGCAGCGCGCGAGCGCTGACGGGGGATTGCCTTAATGCAGCGGCCGCTCCACAAAGCCTGCCCCAAGACTGCCCGCAATTCGTTTGAACTCCCTCTGCCCGAGCGGGCGGAAGGAGTTCGCTTTCACATTATTTTACGACCGCTTCCGGGTCGATGGCAAAGAGGCTTGCCGCGCCGCCGCTGTGCAGGAACAGCACGGTTTCGTTCTCTTTGATCTCCCCCTTGCGGCAAAGGTCGATGAGGCCAGCAAAGGTCTTGCCGGTATAAACCGGATCGAGCATCAGGCCCTCCTTGCGCGCCATCATGCGCACGGCTTCGAGCCCCTCCTCGGAGGGCTGGGCGTAGCCCGCGCCATAATAACGGCGTACATCCACCTCGGCGGCTGTCAGGGAAATATCCTCTCCCATGAGCTTCGCGGTCTCACTCACAAGCTCGGCTACGATCTCCTCGAACGGATCCTCGCACACGGCGATGCCGGTCACGGACGCACCCTCGCCATAAAGCATCGTGCCGAGCACCATGCCGGCCATCGTGCCGCCGCTGCCTGCTGTGCAGACTACACGGTCGATCTTGATACCTGCGGCTTTCGCCTGCGCAAAGACCTCTTCCGCGCAGTTCACATAGCCAATCGTGCCGAGCGGCACGCTGCCGCCCACGGGCACAAGGTACGGTTTGCGGCCCGCCGCGCGCAGTTCGTCCGCGAGCCGGTCCATTTCCGCATAAACGTCGTCATAGCTGTCCGTGTCCACGAAGCGGACGTCCACATCCATGAGCGCTTCCAGCAGCAAATTGCCCTTGCGGCCCATCACGCCGCGCTTCTTGAGCACGAGGATGGGTTCGATGCCAAGCCTGCGGCAGCAGGCGGCGGTCAGCATCGCATGGTTGGATTGCGCGCCGCCCGTGGTGAGCACCACGTCGCACCCCTGCGCCTTCGCGTCCGCAAGCAGGTATTCCAGCTTGCGCACCTTGTTGCCGCCGAGGCTCACGCCGGTCATATCATCCCGCTTGATGTAGATGCTGCGGCCAAGCTCGGCGCTGATGTTCTCGAGCTTGTAAAACGGCGTGGGCAGCTGCGCGAGCGGGATGCGCGGAATGTTGTTTTTCATGATATACTCCCTTCTTATTCCTCGTTGTTCAGGCGGGGCAGGTTCAGGAAGTCGAACGTTGCGAAATAATCCTTCGTGGTTTCCGCACGGCGGATCAGCTTTACGCTGCCGTCCTCACGCAGCAGCAGCTCCGCGCTCCTGAGCTTGCCGTTGTAGTTATACCCCATGGAGAAGCCGTGCGCGCCGGTGTCGTGGATGGCGAGGACGTCTCCGATCTCGATCTCGGGCAGCATGCGGTCGATGGCAAAACGGTCATTGCTCTCGCAGAGGGAGCCCGTGATGTCATACAGATGGTCGCAGGGCGCGTCCTCCTTGCCAAGCACGGTCACGTGGTGATATGCGCCGTACATCGCCGGGCGCATCAGGTTCGCAGCGCAGGCGTCGCAGCCAATGAAGTCCTTATAGGTTTTCTTCTCATGCAGCACGGTCGTCACGAGCGTGCCGATGGGGCCGGTGATGTAGCGCCCAAGCTCCGTGAAGATGCGCGGCTTCATGTCCGTCCCGCCAAAGGCGGCCTCGTAAGCCTCGTGTACCTTGTCGCCGACGACCTCAATGTCCGTCTCCGCGTCCTCCGGGCGGTACGGGATGCCCACGCCGCCAGAAAGGTTGATAAAGCCGATCTTGATGCCGAGCTCCTCATGCAGCTCTTTTGCGGTTTCAAAGAGGAGCTTCGCAAGCGTCGGGTAATACATGTTATCCGTGTTATTGGAGGAGAGGAACGCGTGCAGGCCGAACTCAGTCACGCCCAGCTCCTTGAGCTTCTTCATGCCTTCGGTGAGCTGCGCGCGGGTGAAACCATACTTCGCGTCCGCAGGGTTGCCCATGATCTGCGTGCCGATCTTGAACTCGCCGCCCGGGTTGAAGCGGCAGCAGATGGTCTTTGGGATGCCGCCATGCTTCGCAAGGAAATCGATATGAGAAATGTCGTCGAGGTTGATGGTCGCCTCGAGCCGGCGCGCATACTCGAAATCCTTTGCAGGCGTAGCGTTGGAGGAGAACATGATGTTATCCCCTACGATGCCGACAGCCTCGCTGAGCATCAGCTCCGCATAGCTGGAGCAGTCCATGCCGCAGCCCTCTTCCTTGAGGATCTGCATCAGCACGGGGTTTGGGCAGGCCTTCACAGCATAATACTCCTTGTAGCCCTCGTTCCAGGAAAACGCCTTTTGCAGCGCATGCACGCGGGCGCGCAGGCCATGCTCGTCATAGATATGGAACGGGGTGGGGTATTCCTTGATGATGGACTCGATCTTCGCTTTGTCGTAGGGTAACGTCTTTTTCATTGGTTCCGCTCTCCTTGCTCGTTGCTTTTATAGTTCGGCGTATTGCGTCATTTCCATGTGGCGCTCATATTCGGGGCCGCGCAGGCCGCGGTCCTCGTATTCGATCTCGCCCGCCTGGTTGTCGTACGGGTCGTGCCGCCAATGGGTTTTCGGCGGGTCAAGCGGCGCGCGGAACTCACAGTTGGCGACCATGCGGTATGGGTCGAGGTTGCCGAAATAATGCACCCTGCGCGCTTCGCTGCCTGCGCGGTGCGCGCCGCCGCCATAGGAGGGATCGGCGAACATCCAGCCATAGGGCGCAACGTAGAACATTGCCCAATCGTGCATGCCCACATCGTCCGGCTTGGCGCAAAGGCCGCTCTGCCAGCGCGCCGGGATGCCCGCGCAGCGGCACAGCGTGATGAACAGCAGAGCCTGCACGCCGCAGTCGCCCTTGAAGTTGCGCGCGCAGTTTTCCGCGATGTTCTCCAGCCCAAAATATTCCCGCATGAAGGAATACTTCACGTTGCGTGTCACGAAGTCATAGAAGATGCGCGCCTTCTCCACCGGGTTCGTCACGCCCTTGGTGAGCGTCTTTACGAGCTCCTTGATATACGGCGTGAACACAATGTGCGGGTTCTCCTCGTTCGTGAAGAAAGTAGGCTGCTCCGCATCCGGGACGATCTGCATCGGGTCAACATACGACGCAGTGTGCACGTAGGAGTATTCCACCCAGAACTCATGGTTCTCCTCCATGACCTCTTCCCAGTAGATCGTGCGCTGCGGCGCATCCTCCGGCGCGATGTGCGCAGGGGCGCCATAATAGCCCACAAGCTCGATCTCGCTCTGCTGGATGCACTTTGCAGGGATCGGGATATGCACGCGTACGCGCTTGCCCTTTTCAAAAGCCTCGTCCTTAATGCGGACGCTGGCGCGGATGCGGATGCGGTTGCTGAGCTTTCCGTTCTCGCGCATGAGGCGCGCGGAACGGTCCAGCAGGCTCTCCTTTGTGTTGCCGTTGTCCTCGCCGTCCACCCGGCCCCGGTCTACGACGCCCGCGCGCGCGGCAAAGGCTGCGTCCGTCTTGATGAGCGTCTGGTAAAAGCGCAGGAAGTAGTGTGGTTCCCCATGGACGTAGATCCAGTCGATCTTGTTATCGTCCACCATGGTGTGAAACTCATCGTCCGTAAAATCCGGGATCGCGGCGCGGATCTTCTCAAGCGCCTGCGCCTCGCTGAAGGGATAGTCCTTCTCCAGGCGGAGGATCATCTCCCGCTCGCAGACGAGGCATGCGCGCAACGCATCCGGGATCTCCCCGGCGAGGCGTTTATCGATCAGGCGCACGGCGCCCTCAAAATCGCCCCAGGTCTTGCGGCGCAGAATATCCTCCGGCAAGCCTACGTTCAGGAATTCAAAGTTGTCGTTGATGTTCATTTGGAACCCCTCCTTCTCTGATGACGGTCTTAAAAAACGGAACCCACAGCAAGCACGCCTTTTGCGAGGTCGTGCCGGTACAGCGGATGGCCCGGGCAAAGGCTGTTGAGCACCACGCCGTCCGAACCCGCCTTGCTCGTGGAATGGATATACATCCCATCGCCGAGATACATGGCCACGTGGCCCTTGAAGAACAGCAGGTCGCCCTTCTTCATTTTCGCACGGTCGATCTCGTGCATGGGGAAACCTTCTTTGATGCTCGCATTGCGGTAAAGTTTCACGCCGTTGAGCAGGTAAGCCGCGCCTACAAGGCCGGAGCAGTCGATGCCCTGCGGCGTCTTCCCGCCCCAGCGGTATTGCACGCCCAGGTACAGCTTTGCCGCTTCCACAACGCTGTTGCGCAGCTCTTCCTCGCCTGCGGAGGGTTCATCGTCATAATACGGTCCAAGGAAGCCTTCGCGCACGAAGCCTTCCGCCCCGCCGATGAGGCGCACCTTCGCCCACCCCTGCGGTTTTTCCGGCGGCGCAAGGAGCTCCACCGCTGCGCCGCGGCACAGGCTGATGTGGTAAGGATGCGTCGCGCCATCCGCCGCCTGCACGTCGGTCCAAGCGGCCCAGACGCGCCGCAGGTCTGCCTTTTCCCAGCGTTCCACCTCCGCGCTGTCCATGCACAGGTGCGATTCATGCACATAGGTCTCATACCGGTACGGCGTGCGGATCTTGTAGAACCCACCTTCCGCCGTCTCCAAGACCTCGACGGTCTGGCCATACCAGCCCTCATCGTCCGGTTCCGCCATGGGGGCGGGCGTCACGAAATACGGTGCAATGGGAGAGATCACCAACGCGCGTTTTTCCATCTGATTTGTTTCTCCTTTTTCTTTGCAAATTCCTTGCTCGCAGCGGTTAATTTCCCGTTAAGTTTCACACGGGCCGCCCGCGAAAAACGCTTTTACCAACAAGAGCCCGCCCGCGGAAAGCGGGCAGGCATTGCAGTTGTTTGCGGAACGTGCGGCGCAGGGCGCCGTTTAATCCTTCATGCGCTCGCGGTATTCCGCAAGCTCTTTTTCGTTGGCCATGATGAAATGGCCCTCTTCGATTTCCGTCCATTTGGGCTTATCCACGGAATAATCGTGGCAGGAGGGATCATATACCTCGAGCACCTTCTCCTTTTCGGAGATCGGGTCCGGCATGGGGATAGCCGAAAGCAGCGCGCGGGTGTATGGATGCAGCGGATGGGCAAAGAGCTTCTCCGTTTCCGCAAGCTCCACGATTACGCCCTTGTGGATAACAGCGATGCGGTCCGTGATGAAACGCATGACCGAAAGGTCGTGGGCGATGAACAGATACGTAAGTCCCCGCTCTTTTTGCAGCGCGGAAAGGAGGTTCAGGACCTGCGCGCGGATGGAAACGTCCAGCGCGGAGATCG
>UREK01000021.1 GCA_900546845.1 uncultured Eubacteriales bacterium | reverse complement strand
GAAAGGGGGTGGCAGCGCGCAAGCGCTGACGGGGGATTGCCGTATTCCAGCGGCGCAAGCGCTGACGGAGGATTGCCTTACTAAGAAGCCGTTCTAAAGCATGCCGGGGAATTGCCTCGCCCGGGCGGCGTTCCGCAAAGCCTGCCGGAAAATTGCTGGAAAGCCAAACAGCCTTTCCTTTTCCCCGCTAAATCACGCTGCCCTTGCGCACGATGATCGGGAAGCCATCGTATCCAGCCAGCCGGCGGCTGTTCTTCACGGTCACGCCCTTGTCGAGAATGACGTGGTTGAGCTCGCAGCCGGCATGGAGATCCGAAGCCTGCATCAGGATGCAGTCGCGCACGACGCTCCCTTCCCCCACATGCACGCCGCGGAAGAGCACGCTGTTTTCTACCGTCCCTTCGACGACACAGCCGTCCGCCACGAGGCTGTTGCGCACGGAAGCATGCTGGCCGTAGCGTGCGGGCGCCTCATCCTTGACCTTGGTGTAGACCGGATGCTCCCGGTTGAACAGGTCCTCGCGCACGGAACGGTTCAACACGGCCATGTTGTGCCGGAAGAAGCCCGCCAGCGAGTTGAAGCGCGCGACATAGCCGCCATACCGCCAGCCGTAGATCTTGAGGGAGTCCACATGCTTGAGCAGAACATCCCGCGTGAAATCCGTGTAGTCATGGGCGGCGGCCTCCTCGATGAGGTATTCGAGCAGCGTCTTTTCCATCACATAGGTGTCGCAGGACTGCAGGTTGGAAAGCGGGCGGTATGGGTCAAGCTGCAGATCCGTCACGCGGCCGCTTTCGTGCAGCGTGAGGCGCAGGTCCATGTACTGATCCTCCGGGTCAAAGGCCGTTTCCTCGTTGTACATGATGGTGATGTCCGCGCCGGTTTTGATGTGCTGGGCGATCATCTCCGTAAACGTGGTGTTGTAGATGGTGTGGCTCCCGGCAAGCACCACATAGCGCTGGGCGCTGCGGCGGATATAGCCGAGCACGGAGCGCAGCGCGTCGATGGTGCCGCGGTAGATGCCCGTATTGTCCCGGGTGACGAAGGGCGGCAGGATGAAAAGGCCGTCCCGCTTGCGGTGCAGATCCCATTCCTTGCCGGATTCGAGGTGATCCATCAGCGAGTGGTAATTCTTCTGCGTGATGATGCCCACGTTCGTAATGCCCGTGTTCACGAGGCAGGAAAGGATGAAGTCGATGCAGCGGTAGCGCCCCGCGAAGGGCACCGCCGCGATGGAGCGGGAATAGGTCAGATCCCTTAGCTGCATGTTGGATTCGCCGGTGTAAATGAGGCCGAAAGCTTTATCCGTCATGGCTTAACCCTCCTTTGCGGCGAACGCGTCCGCGTTCACGATCATGCCGGCGGGCACGCGCGCGCCCGCCCGGATGGATGTGTTGCTCGCAACGAGCGTGATGTCCCCGGTGAGAGAGGTGTCATAGGGCGGGTCGCCCTCCACGGGCGGCGCGCCCACAAAGGCGTTCTCCCCCACGACAGCGTTTTCCCCTACAATCGCCTTCTTCACCACCGCGTTCGCGCCGATGCGCGCGCCCGGCAGCACCACGGAGTCCGAAATCTCCGCCCCTTGGCCGATGGTTGCGCCCGCGAACAGCACGCTGTGGCGGATGCTGCCGTCCACGTCGCACCCTTCGGTGACGATGGAGCGCACGGCGCTCCCGTGCGGCCCCATATAATGCGCGGGCATGATGGCGCTGCGGCTGTAGATGCGCCAGTCCTTATCGCTGAGGTTGAGCTCCGGCTCGTCCTTGATGAGATCCATGTTGGCCTCCCAAAGGCTCTGCACAGTGCCGACATCCTTCCAATAGCCATCGAACCGGTAGGCGAACATGCGCCTGCCGTCCCGTAGCATCGCGGGGATGATGTTCTTGCCGAAATCGTGCTGCGAGCCCTGGTCACGGTCGTCCCGCATGAGGAACTCCCGGAGCACCGGCCAGGTGAAGATGTAAATGCCCATGGATGCCTTGTCGCTCTTAGGCGCCTTGGGCTTTTCCTCGAATTCCACGATACGGTCGTCCGCATCCGTGTTCATAATGCCGAAGCGGTGTGCCTCCGCCATGGGCACCTGCAGCACGGCGATGGTTGCGTCCGCCTGCTTTTCCACATGGTGGCGGAGCATGGCGGAATAGTCCATCTTATAGATGTGGTCGCCGGATAGGATGAGCACATACTCCGGGGAATAGCGTTCGAGGAAGCCGATGTTCTGGCAGATGGCGTTGGCCGTGCCGGAATACCATTCGCCCCGGCTGCCCTTGACATAGGGCGGAAGCACGTAAACGCCGCCGGAATTGCGGTCGAGATCCCAGGCGCTGCCGTTGCCCAGGTAGCCGTTGAGCTCGAGCGGCTCATACTGCGTCAGCACGCCCACGGTGTCCACGCCGGAATTGACGCAGTTGGACAGCGGGAAGTCGATAATGCGGTACTTGCCCCCGAAGGGGACTGCGGGTTTTGCCGTGCGGTTGGTGAGCACGCCAAGGCGCGTGCCCTGCCCGCCGGCAAGCAGCATTGCGACCATGCGTTTTTTGATCATGCGCGTCTTCCTCCTTGTTGATCGGACTTGGGGTTATTCCGCCGCGCCGCGCCCGCCCCGCTGTGCAACGCGGTAATAGGCGGCTTCATACGGCCCGAGCGGAATCTCCGCGCGGAAGCTCCCGTCCCCTTCCGCGGCGGTGGTGAGCACGCCGGGCGAGGGGGCCTCGGCGCTGGACATCACGCGTGTGAGCGCCGCCGCGAACGGCAGGCGGATGGAATACGGCCGGTGCGCCACAGGCGTGAAATTGAAGCAGCAGAGCAGCTCGCCCTCCGGCCCGAAGCGGCTGAATGCGATCACGCTGTGGGCGGAATCGTCCACGCTGCGCCATTCAAAGCCGTCCCAGCTGTCGTCACGGGCATAGAGCGCGGGGCTGCTGCGGTAGAACCGGTTGAGCGCCTTCACGAATTCCCGCAGCGCCGCGTGGCGCGGGTAATCGAGCAGGTGCCAGTCCAGCGAGACGCGGAAATCCCATTCCGCGAACTGGCCGAACTCGCCGCCCATGAACAGCAGCTTCTTGCCCGGGTGGGCGTATTGGTACATATAAAGCAGGCGAAGCTGCTCAAACATTTCATCGTACGTGCCGGGGAAGCGCCCGATGAGCGAGTTTTTCATGTGAACGACCTCATCGTGCGAGAACGGCAGGATATAGTGCTCCGAGAATGCGTAGCACATGGAAAAGGTGAGCTTATCGTGGTGGTAGCGGCGGAACAGGCTGTCCAGCTTGCAGTAGGAGAGCGTGTCGTTCATCCAGCCCATGTTCCATTTGAAATCAAACCCGAGGCCGCCCTCCTTCGCGGGCGCGGAAACAAGCGGGAAAGCTGTGCTTTCCTCCGCGATCAGAAGCGCGCCCGGGCACTCCTGCCGCACAGCGGCGGAGAGCCGCGTGAAGAAGTCGATCGCCGCAAGGTTTTCGTTGCCGCCGAAGCGGTTGGGCAGATAGTTCCCGCCCTCGCGGCCGTAGTCGAGGTAAAGCATGCAGCTCACCGCGTCCACGCGCAGCGCGTCGATATGGTATTCCTTTAAGAAAAAGATCGCATTGGAGATGAGGAAACTTTGCACCTCGCTGCGCTCCAGGTTGAAGAGCATCGTGCCCCATTGGGGCTGCTCGCCACGCCGCGGGTCCGGGTGCTCGTAAAGGGGCGTGCCGTCAAACCGGCGGAGACCGTGGGCGTCCCGCGTGAAGTGGGCGGGCACCCAGTCGAGGATCACGCCGACGCCCGCGCGGTGGCAGGCATCCACGAGCGCCTTGAACTGCTGCGGCGTGCCGTAGCGCGAGGTGATGGAATAATACCCCGTGATCTGGTAGCCCCAGCTGTCATCCAGCGGGTATTCGCAAAGGGGCATCAGCTCCACATGCGTGTAGCCCATGTCCACGAGGTAATTCACAAGCTCGAACGCGAGCGCGTCGTAATCAAGCCCTGCACGCCAGGAGCCGAGATGCACCTCGTAGATGCTCATGGGCGATTTATACGGGTCGTATTGCGTGCGCGCCTCCATGTGCGCTGCATCGTGCCATTCATAGCCGTCAACGTCCCAGATGATGGAAGCGGTCTCCGGACGTTTCTGGCTGTAAAAGGCAAACGGGTCAGCCTTGTAGATCAGCCGGCCTTCCTCGGTTGTGATTGCGTATTTATAGGTATCCCCGATATGCGCGATGCCGATGCATGCCTGCCAAACGCCGGTCGTGCCGCAGCGTTCCATGGGGTCAGCCGCCGCGTTCCATCCGTTGAAGCTCCCGACGACGCTGACGGCGCGTGCGTTCGGCGCCCAGACGGCGAAGCGGAATGCGTCCCAGCCTTCCGCAGTCTGCACGGGATGGCAGCCGAGCGTGCGGTATGCATAGGCGGATTTCCCCTCGTTGAACAGGTAGAGCGCAACTTCATCCAGATAGGCGTTCACCAAATATCACCTCGGTTTGGGATTGGAGCGGACTCCCGGCGCATGGGCTCCTCCTCCTAACTTATATTCTAAACCAATTCCTCCGGAAAGGGTAGTTAAATTCTTGCCGAGGCTATGAAAAAGATGAGATACTGTGAGTGGATCGGGCGGTATATGGTTCTCCCGGGCTTTACGCCAGCCGTGCGCCGTTTTGCAGCGCAAAGGCGTCCGCTGCGTCGGTCAGAAAGCTGTGCTTTCCGCGGAACGAGCGCAGGAGCAGCGCGACGCTTACGAGCGTCCCGCAGAGGCAGACGAATATGTCCCCCATGGTATCGGAAACGCCCGTATCCAACACATGCTGCAAATCGCGTCCGACGAAGGGGGCGAGCGCGTATTCGCAAAGCTCGAACATGCCTGCCACCGCCATCGATGCAAACAGCATGAACAGGCAGGCCGTAGCCTTCCCCTGCGCCGGGATGGGGCGCGCCCGCTCCAGCACGCGGAACAGCGCGAGCGCGAGCATCGAAACGAGCACGCCGGAAAGCGTATGCACTGCCTTGTCGAAATACGGGATGGCTTCATAGCATTCCGCCGCGCCGCCGAGCGTCCAGCTCAGGCAGGCGAACGCGTAAACCAAAATCTCGAGCTGTGCGCCGCCCTTCCAGCGGAACATGCGGCGCATGAGGGCGAGCCCCGGGATGAGCAAGAGCGTGGAAAGCCCGTTGATCCATTCATAGCTGCTGTGCCGGAGCCCGCCGCGCCCCGCTACGGCGACGCCAAAAATCGCATATGCAGCGCGCACGAAGCGCAGCGCTGCATGGAAGTGCGCTTCCTTTTGCATCAGCCGTTCCAATTCCAAATTGAATTCCATAGTTTCAGATAGGTTTTGATTTGGTCAATCCCGCCGGGAGCGGCCCGCGATCATGAGCAGCCGCAGGAAGGAAACGAATGCCGAAAGCGCCGCCACCACGTAGGTCATTGCCGCGGCGCGCAGCACGGCCTTGGCCGCGCCTTCCTCCTCGCCGCCCGCGATGTAGCCGCCCTCGGAAAGCATGGCGATGCCGCGCTGGGAAGCGTTGAACTCCACCGGCAGCGTCACAAGCTGGAACAGCAAAATGCCGCCGAAGAGCAGCGCGCCGAAGAGCGCAAGCTCGTAGCTGCCCATCAGCACGCCGAGCAGCACCAGATACGGCGAGATCGTGGAGCCAATGTTCGCCACCGGCACGAGCGCGTTGCGCACGCGGATGGGCGCGTAGCCTTCCTGATACTGCATCACGTGGCCGATCTCATGCGCCGCCACGGCGAGCGCTGCCACGGAAGATTGGTCAAACACCGCTTCCGAAAGGCCGACCGTGTTGGTTTTGGGGTTAAAGTGATCCGTCAGCGCGCCGGAAACGCGGGTGAGCTGTGCGTCGCTCCCGCCGTCGAAAAGCATGCGCTGCGCCACGTCGCACGCGCGCAGGCCGGTGCGCGCCGGCATCTCGGAATATTTCCGGAACGTGCTCTGCACACGGGAGGAGGCGATCATGCCGATCACCGCGACGGCGAGCACCACCCAGAGCATCGAATCATAGTAAAAATACGGCATACCATTCCGACCTTTCTGCATTCGTTTTCGTTTGCCACAAGTATATCACAAAGCGGGATTTTGCGGCGCGCACTTCACAATTTTTCCGCAGAATGTTATCATTGTATCCGCAGTATCATTGGAGGGGACCCATTTTTATGAAGCGCGACATCCTCGGCCTTTCGGACAAGGCGTTCTACCGCAAAGTATTCGCCGTGTGCCTGCCCATTATGCTCCAGCAGCTCCTTTCAACGGCCATGTACATGGTGGATACCATCATGATCGGCGGCCTCGGCGATATTGAACTTGCAGGCGTCGGCGCTGCCAACCAGCTTGCCTATCTGCTGGACATCTGCCTTTTTGGCGTCACGGGCGGCGGCAGCGTGTTCATGGCGCAATACTTCGGCAAAAAGGACCTTGCCGGCGTGCGCCGCACGCTCGGCCTCTGCATCGTGCTCGCGGGTGCATGCGCAGCGTTGTTCGTTGCTGTGGCGCAGGGCTTCGGCGGGTTCTGCGTGGGCCTGTTCAGCGACGAGGCTGCCGTGACCGCGCGCGGCGTCGAATATCTTGCCATCGCCTCCTGGGGCTATCTGTTCAAGGCAGTCATCTATCCCTTCGGTGCGGTCCACAAATCCACCGGCCATGCAAAGCTGCCCATGCTCTCCGGCCTTGCGGGGCTTCTTGTGAACATGTTCCTGAACTATTGCCTCATTTTCGGCAACCTGGGCTTCCCGATGCTCGGCGTGCGGGGCGCAGCCATCGCAACGCTCATCGGCTCCGCAGTGGATTGCGGCACGCTGCTGTTCTTCAGCTTCGCCCGGGATACCGCCGCCCGCGCAAAATGGCACGAGCTGTTCGACCATGTGTTTGCGAACATCCGCCCGTTCATCGCCGTGAGCGCGCCAGTGCTGCTGGATGATTCCATCTGGGCGCTCGGCATGCTTGCGCAGAATGCGATCTACGGCAAAATGGGCACGGATGCTTTCGCTGCGATGATGATCGTCGGCACGGTGGATAAGCTTTCCTTCATCCTGCTTCAGGGAATCGGCACAGCGGCCGCGGTCGTCATCGGCAATACGCTCGGCGCAAGCGGGCAGGATGACGCCTATGTTTACGGCAAGCGTTTCCTTTGGCTCTCCGCACTCGTTGGCACGCTCGTTGCGGTGCTTGTCTGCACGCTTGGGGTATACATCCCTTATCTTTACACCAACACCACGCCTGCAACGCAGGCGCTTGCCGCGGATACGACCTTCGTGATGGGCTTCGCGCTGCCGCTTTGGGCGCTCAACTTTACAATCATCGTGGGTATTCTCAGAAGCGGCGGGGATACGCGCGCCGCTGCGATCATCGACCTTCTGCCCATGTGGGCGATCTCCATCCCGCTCTCGCTGCTCGTAGGACTGTATTTCAAACTGCCGCTGCCGTATGTTTATGCCTGCCAGCACGTGGCAAGCCTCGTGCGCCTGTTCTTCGCGCTGCGCCGGACGCGGCAGGGCAAGTGGGCGCGGCAGCTGGTATAAGCGCGCTTCCTGTTTTGAAAACGTGCGGGCGGGTTCCGTTCCGGCGGGAAGAATATATCTTACGGAATGCGGTTGCAAGCGCCAATCCAACATGTTAAAGTATTATCAGAATATGAATGGAGGAAGGGCAAGCTCATGAAACACAGATTGGTCTACCGGGTGACTGAAATCGCCTGCCGGGTATCGCTCGTTGTTCTGTTGCTTGAACTGCTGGCCTTTGCGGTTTGGGATGTGCGCAATTTAGTGCTTCTCGGGTGCACCCTTGCAGTAGGACTCATTATGGCTGCCGCCAACGCTTTTTCCATCGCCTGCCCATTCTGCAACCGGCCGCTGCCGGGCAAGGCGTTCAAACAGCCAGGCAAGCACACCTGTGAGTTCTGCGGCAAGGAGATCGACATCGTGTGACGCGGCGCCCGCGAAGGCGGGCAGAATAGCGCGAATGATGAACGATTATTGAAAAACGATAATTTTATATTGAAATTCGATAAAACCCATGCTACAATACCTCCAAGAAAGCGATTTCCTTGGAGGTGTTGTTGTTTTATGAAAACGAAGCTGCTGCCCCGCATCACGGAGGCGATGCTCTATCTCCTTGCGGCGTTTGTGCTTTTTTGCGCCGTGACGCTTTATATCCCCGGCAGCGGCTGGGATCGGATCATTGCCGCCTATTGCCAAACGGATTCCAATCCCGTTGCGCTGCGCGTTTTCCTTACGGCCGCTGCCGCGTTTGCGCTGTGGATTCTCTTCGAGCTGCTGCTCGTAATGCGCACGGTTTTGGCCGACCCGTTTGTGGAGCGCAACGTGCGCGCCTTCGTGCGTATGGGCGTCGCGGCGGAGCTTGCAGGGGCGATGTTCGCCGTGCGCTGCTTTGCGCATTTTACGCCCATGACAGCTGTCTGCGCGATTGTGATGCTGCTTGCGGGCCTGTTCGCGCTCGTGCTTGCGGGCGTGTTCCGCCGGGCGGTCGCGTTCAAGCTCGAAAACGACCTGACGATTTAAGGAGGGCGAGCACAAATGATCCGCGTAAATCTCGATGTGATGCTCGCCAAGCGCAGGCTTTCCTCCGGTGAGCTGGCCGAACGGCTCGGTATTACGCCGGCCAACCTTTCCATCCTCAAAACCAACAAGGGGAAGGCCATCCGCTTTTCCACGCTCGATGCGCTCTGCCGCATCCTGGAATGCCAGCCGGCGGACATCCTGGAATATATCCCGGACGAAAAAGAGAGCGAGGCCGTATGATGGAAGAAAAGTATTACGAACAGCCGCCCGCACCGCCTTCGGGGGAGGCGGCTGCGCCTGAAAAGCGCGTATACACCCCCGTGCAGCGGCTGCTGCTCCTGTTTACGCTCGTGCTCGGGGGGATCGTTGCCTTCTGGTGGTTCGGGGACGCCGGCGCGTTCTTTTCGAGCACTGTCCGTGAATTTATCCCGGCCTATGCGGTGTTCTGGGCCGTATATGCCGCAGGCTTCTGCGCGGCGAATCCCAAGCGCGCCCTCCGCCCTTCGAGCCTGTTCCTGCTTGCTGCGACGGCGCTGCTGTTTTTGCGCTACGCCATATACGCGCAGGCGGAAACGTCGCTGCTTAACCTGCTCGTGATCCCGCTCCTTCTGATGCTGCATGCTGTGGACTGCGCCTATGATGTCCCGGCCTGCCGGGAAGGGCAGTATTTCGGGCTGTACCTGCGCGGTTGGTTCGTGGCCCCGTTCGCCTGCATCGGCCGCTTCTTCGGGGCGCTCGGGAGCCTGTTCCCGCGCGGCAAGGGGAGCCCGCGGGCGCGGGCGGCGCGCATCGGCCTCCTCTGCGCGCTGCCGGTGGCGGTCCTCGTGGCGGCGCTGCTCATAGAGGCGGACGCAGTGATGGCCTATTACTTCAAAAATGCCCTCGCGGGGCTTTCCTTCGGCAGCTTTGTGCCGCGGCTCGTGGGCACGCTCTTCATTGCGATGCTCTTTTACTCCTTCCTGTACGCGATGACCTGGCAGCGGCCCAAGGTTGCCGAAACGCCGTACCCGAAGACGGTCGAATCCGCAAGCGCGCTCGCGGCGCTCGGGCTGCTGCTCGCGGTGTACGCGGTGTTCGCGGCCTTCCAGTTTACGTACCTCACGGGGCTTGCGGGCCTGCCGGAGGCGCTGACCTATTCCGAATACGCAGTGCGCGGCTTCCATGAGCTTTGCGCCGTGGCGGCGATCAACTTCCTCGCCTTCGGCATATGCCATGCGTACACCAAGGAAAGCCCGGCCCTGCGGCGGGTGCTGCTCGCGCTCCTCGGCGCGACGGCGCTCGTGCTCGCCTCCGCGCTGTACCGCCTCGCGCTTTACATCCGCGCCTACGGCCTCACGATCAACCGCATCCTGCCGCTCTGGTTCATGCTCTTCCTGCTTGCGGCGCTCGCGCTCTGCGCGGTGAAGCTCTACCGGCCGCGCCTCCGGCTCATTCGCCTGCTTGCAGGCGCGCTCGTCGCCTGGTATCTCTGCCTTTGCGCGCTCAACCTCGACGCGATTATCGCGCGGAGCGTCCTTGCGGACGCGGCGCAAAAGGGCGCTTTGAGCGAGGCCAACGCAAACTTCCTGCGCTATCAGCTTTCGGCGGACGCGCGCGGCGTGCTGCTGGAAAGCCCGATGCGGCAACAGATCTATTATGACGTTGCGCCGGAGGATTTGGACAACACGGCGAAAAGGGAAGGATGAAAGGGGAAAGCAAAATGAAGCGAAGCATAGTAAAAAAACGGCGGCATGCGTTTATGCTGCCTGTGCTTGGCCTGATTGCCTGCCTTGCCTGCGGCTGCGTTGCGGCGGACGATCCGCAGCGGTTTTATGCTGAAAACCGCGAGGCGCTCGAAAAAGCGGCCTGCGAGATCCTGGAGAAGGGGGACGCCGGCGGCGTTTCGATCCAGGGCATAGAAAGCGTCTCTTATTGGGCGGGGGAAAACCAGATCGTTGAATTTATCACCTCTGCGTGCGGAAGTGTTCCAGCTTCCACCTATAAAGGAATCTACTATTCCGCAAGCGGAGAACCGGCAGCGTTTCAGAACGCGGATGTGGCCCTGACGCAAACGGAAACCGGGTGGGCATGGGGCGCGGAAGGCGATAACCGGGGGACGACGGCCCGCATCGAGGGAAACTGGTTTGAGTTTGAGGCTGTGTTTTGAGCAAGCGGCGGGTTTGGCTGCGCCGGAATGCTGAGAAGTTTACTTTAAAATCAGGAAAGGAGCTCCAACAATGAAGATTTTTGCAACAACAAAACAACGGCGCGTATTCATGCCGCTTGTGATCTCTGTTCTCCTCTGCCTTGCCTGCGGCTGCGGGGCGGCGGAGCTGGACCCGGACGCGAACGTGTTCATCGTGTTCGACAGCGCGGCGGAGGTGCGCACCGTGTCGCTTACCTATGCGAGCGCTGACAAGTACGCTCAATATGCGGACGGCACGCCGCTGCGCCGCGGGGAAACCTTTGGCTTCACCCTCCCGGAAGCCGATGGCATAACCGCGCTGGCACAAGCGTATGCGGGCGTTGGAGAGGAACTGGGCGAGCCGCTTGTGGAAGGCGTGTTTACGCTGGATCTTTCCGAAGGGAAGACCGCCGTGCTCACCTTTGGCGACGATGCGGACGGCGCGCTCATGGTTGAGCACAGCGGGCAGCTGGACGGCGTGCTTTCCAAGCCTGCCGCTTGACACGAGCGCCCGCCGCGTGATACGATATTTGCCAAGTAAGGGAGTAGCCGGCGCGGACTGCCGCGTGGCGAAGTCGACATACTGGAAGCGCCCCGCTTCCCGGCTTGGCATGAAATGGCGAGACTTATCTGTTTTCTGCGCAGATAGGTCTCTTTTTTTGCTCATATATTAAAAACGGCACACTTGGAGGAAACGAAGCATGCATTTGTGGGAGCTGTTCATCATCGCCCTCGGCCTTTCCATGGACGCGTTCGCGGTGGCGGTCTGCAAGGGGCTTTCCGTACGCAAAGCCTCGCCGCGCCATGCGCTCACGGCCGGGCTTTACTTTGGCGGGTTCCAGGCGCTGATGCCGCTGCTTGGATATTTCCTCGGCACGCAGTTTGAATCCCTCATCCAGTCCGTGGATCATTGGATCGCCTTCGCGCTGCTCGGCCTCATCGGCGCGAACATGATCCGCGAATCCCGTGCGGAAAGCGAGGAGTTCAACGACTCCTTCGGCCCGAAGGCCATGCTGCCGCTCGCTGTCGCCACGAGCATCGACGCGCTGGCCGTCGGCGTGACGTTCGCCTTTTTGCAGGTGCAGATCGCCCCGGCGGTCTCCTTCATCGGCGTGATCACGTTCACGCTCTCCTGCCTCGGCGTAAAGATCGGCAACGTGTTCGGCGCGAAGTATAAATCCCGCGCGGAGTTTTTCGGCGGGGTCGTGCTCATCCTCATGGGCGCGAAGATCCTGCTGGAGCATCTGGGCGTGCTTGCATAAGCCGCATGCCCGCGCCTTGACGAACGCCCCTCCTATGTTATGATAAATGTTCATATACATTTATAATGGAATCGTATTCTGCTAAGGAGGAATGGAATTGTCGGGTTCCGCAAAAAGCGTCGCAAACATGATATGCGACTTCACATCGAGCAGCATCCCGCAGCAAATGCTTCGGTTCTCGCTTCCCTTCATGTTTTCCAACGTGCTGCAAATCGTTTATTCGCTCATAGATATGGCTGTCGTAGGCCAATATGTTGGGAAGGAAGGCCGCGCGGCGGTTTCGATCGCAAGCGAGGTCTGCAATTTTATGACGATGTCCTGCATGGGGCGTTCCACCGGCGGGCAGGTCTATATCTCCCAACTCATCGGCGCAGGGCGCAAGAAGGAGCTCAACCGCACCATCGGCACGCTGTTTGCGATGATCGAGTTCTTTCGGCGATATATGGCTTGGCATTTCTGCGTTACAGCTGACATTTCATGGCCATTATTTCCGATTGTTTTCTCCCCACACGCATAGCTGATCCAACACAGCCATGAGCGTTTTTCCGCGCTCACTCAAGCTATATTCGACCTTCGGCGGGATCTGGGGATATTCCGTGCGGATAATCAACTCGTCGGCTTCCAGCTCCTTTAGATTTGTGCTGAGCGTTTTGTCAGAGATATTCTTCAGATACCTCCGCAGCTCATTGAACCGAACCACTTCAAACTCCATTAAACAATAAAGGATCACCATTTTGTGCTTTCCGGAAATTAAGGACAACGTGTAGCTAAACCCGGTATCTTCAAAATTGGCATTTTCAATGTATGGTTTGATCATATTGGCTTTCCTTGAAGATAGTACCTATCAATAAAGACAGTACTTGCATCTTTTATTGTATCGGCTATAATTATATGCAAGGACGCCAAAAGTGTCAATCCCATTCGAAAAGCGAGGCAAGCAAAATGAGAAAGCAGCTTAATATCACAGAAGGGATATTCCCGATGCCGGTTTTAATGGTGGCAACTTATAATGAGGATGGCAGTGTGAACGTGATGAACGCTGCATGGGGTACCATGCAGGAGCGTGGCAATGTAGCGCTCAATCTGACCGAAACGCACAAAACGGTAAAAAACATCAAGGCACGAAAAGCCTTTACCGTCAGCATTGCGGATGCAGCCCACGTTGTTGAAGCCGATTATTTCGGCATTGTATCCGGCAATCATGACAGCAAAAAGTTTGAGACCAGCGGCCTGACCGCAACAAAATCCGATGTTATAGACGCTCCCATTATCAATGAATTTCCCATTTGTATGGAATGTGAGTTCATAGAGTATCAGGCGGACACATATGGTTGTGGTGTGATCGGCAAGGTCGTTCGCATAACTGCGGATGAAAGCGTTATGAACGGTGATGCCATTGATATGTCCCTTGTTAACGCCATTGCGTTTGACCCTTACACGCACGGCTACTACAAGGTTACGGAAAGAGTCGGAGAAGCATTCAAAGACGGCCTTCAACTGAAATAATGATTGGAGTCTGCTGTAAACCACATTGCAAAAAACAAATCCCGCCCGGCGGCTTTGCCGGGCGGGATTTTGCGTTTGCGCCCTTAATCCACGCGCTTCTTTCCCCAGAAGAACAGCGCGACCGTGCCGGGGCCGGTGTGGCTGCCGATCGTCGTGCCGACGCTGTTGATCAGCACCTTGCCGTCAAGGTTCGGGAAGCGCTGCTCCACAAGGTCTGCAACATAGCGCGCATCCTCGTAGCAATAGGATTGGGAGATGAAGCACTTGCCGGAATAGGCGAGGCCGCCCTCCGCGTTCTCCTCCATGCGGTCCACCTGCTTTTGCAGCACGCGCTTCTTGGTGCGCACCTTCTCCCGCGGGATCAGCCGGCCGAGGTTATCCATGTTGAGCAGCGGGCAGATGCCGAGCATCGAGCCGAAGAAGCCTGCCGTTTTGCTGATGCGGCCGCCCTTGATGTAGAACGTCAGGTCCGTGGAGATGAACCAGTGGTGCAGCTCCAGCTTGTGCTCCTCCGCCCAGGCATATACCTCGCCCACGGACATGCCGGAATCCCGCAGGTCCGCGAGCTTGTCCATGATGAGCCCGTAGCCGGAGGATGCACCCAGGGAATCCACAACATAAACTTTGCGCTCCGGGAATCGCTCCGCAAGCTCTTCGGCTGCGGCCTTCGCGGCGTTGTACACGCCGGAGATGCCGGAGGAAAGGCTCACATGCAGCACGTCCTTGCCAGCCGCGAGGAAGTGCGTGAAATACTCCACGAATTCCTCCGTATTCACCTGGGAGGTCTTCGTTTCCGCGCCGTCGATCATCGCCTTGTAGAAGTCGTCAAAGGAAATGGATTGGCCGAGGTCGTCGGCGTATTCCTTGCCGCCCAGGGAAAAATGGAAGCAGATGTAGTGGATGTCCCGGCTCTCGAAATGCTCTTTGGAAAGATCCGCTGTCGAACAGCAGCTCAACACAAAATCGTTCATGCTCTAAGCGCTCCTTTTATTGTTTTATTCTGCGGCGCCCGCACGCGCGAAGCGCCGTTTCTTCCTTCCATGCTCCTTTATTTTACCATAAACGATACGCGTTCGCCATCCCCAAAAGGGCGGGGATTAATATAAGCAAAAGTTATGCTGCGTCTATAAAAATGTAGCCAGCTGCCATCCGTTCCTCAAACCAGGCGGAAAAATCGCGGCCTGTGGCTTCCTCGAAGGCCGCAAGCAAGTCCGCAAACGTTGCGTTGCGGAAGCTGTTTGCGTCAAAATAGATGCGCAGCGCCCCGAAGAAGGCCTCGTCCCCCAGCTCCTGCCAGAGCGCGCGGTAAAGCGCCGCGCCGTGGGCGTAAACGGTCGTGAAATATTCGCCGCCCTCAAAATCGTAAAGCGAAGCATCCAGCCGGGCAGCGCGTTCCGCCGCGCCGTATTCCGCGAAGCGCTCGGCCCAAAGCGCGGCGGCGGCTTCCTCTCCGTTGCGCTCAGCATAGCAGCGGAAGGCCAGGAACTCCACGAGCGATTCATCCAGCCAGGGCGCGTTGATCTGGTCGCTGCCCACGACGGCGTAAAACCACTGGTGCGCCACCTCGTGCGCGATCACGAGCTCGCCCATGTCCCGGTGGTTCGAGCGCAGGTAGCGGGAGGAGATCATCACGAGCCCAGGGTATTCCATGCCTCCCGCTTGGTCGAACGGCACAACGAACAGCTCCGCATACGGGTAAAGGCCGATCTTGCGGCTGTAAAAATCCAACGCATAAGCGGCGGCTTCTGCGCTGAACTGCGCAGCGCCTTGTGTGCCCGCGACCCCATGGACCGCCGTGCGTCCCGCCGTGGACTGCACGGCGGCCGTTTTGCCGTCCGGGATGAGCGCGAACGCGAAGTCCCGGACGCGCGGGGCCGCGATGTAATAGGTATATTCGTAGTAGTTTTCCGTCTGCTCCAGCGTGCTGCCCGTGTGGGCGAGCACGTGCGTTTTCGGGAAGGTCACAGCAACGCGGTAGTCTGCTGTTTCGCTGTAGAACGCATCGCCCTGGTCGGTGTAGGGGTCGGTGCGCCAGGCGCCGTTTTCATAAACGGCCATCACCGGCAGGAAGTTGCCGAGCATCAGCCCCGCGTCGTTCACGCCGAAGCGGCTGCCCGTGTTTGGCACGGCGATGGTGAAGCCGAGGTAGAGCTCCGCGCTTTCACCCGGAGCGATCTCAAGCGGCAGCGGCACGGTCAGGATGCTTCCGTTTTCGCCGGAGAGCGCATAATATGCCCGCTCGCCGTTTACTGAGACGGTGGAGAGCGAAAGGCAGCCGGGGGATACGTCATTCGCATGCAGATGCAGCTTGAGCGCGTAAAGCACGTCAGGGGTCGTGTTCACATACGTCAGGCGTAGCCTGCCGGACACCGTGGCGTTATATGGCACGATGGAGAGCGCCGCCTCGTACAGGCTTTCCGTGCGCGGCGGCTGTGCGCTTGCAGCGGGCTCCGGCGCCCAGTCCGGCTCCGGCGTGGGCTCCGGGGTTTCCACCACCGGTTTGCCCCAGGGGTTCCGGGTTTCGGCAGGCTCTGCGCGCGTGCCGCCCGGCCCTGCGGGCAGCGCGGCGAGCGCCGCCGCGAGCGCGAGCGCCGCCAGCGTCAGGAACAGGTATTTCCACTGCAACAGCTTTTTCATATTCATAAATTTATTATAGCATGGAATGCAGCATGCAGCCAAACCCGCAATGGTAAACTTTTCTCGCGTTGCGCGGCGCGCCGGGGAGCCTTATAATGATATATGGGCAGGCTTGCCCGCAAGTTAGAAATGATTGCAGCTTCCCAGGAGGTTCCCATGCCCGTTTTTCTCAAGCGCGACCCGCTTCTTGACGTGACGGCGGTCAGCAACGTATTTTTGCTCGAATATATGCCCAAAGCACCCGAGGGCTTCACGAAGATCTACCTGCTCGGCCTGATGCAGACGGGCGCGCCTGGCGCGGAGGCCGCGGGGCTTGACATCGCGGGTGTGCTCGGCGTGGGCGAGGCGGAGCTTGTCCGCGCGTTTGCGTATTGGCAGGCGGCTGGGCTTGTGCGCGTTGCTTCGGACGCGCCGTTCACCGTGGAATATCTGCGCGTGGGCGCGTCCGCTGGGCTTGCCTCCGGCGACGCGCCGCGCAAGTACGCTTCGCTTGTGGCCGCTTTGCAGGACGTGGCCGGCACGCGCATGTTCTCCGGGCGTGAGCTTGCGGAGATCTACGATTGGGTCGAGACCTTCCGCTTTGAGGAAGCAACCGCTGTGCTCTGCGTGAAGGATTGCCTATCCCGCTATGGCGCGCGCGCGAAGCTCTGGCAGATGAACGCTGCTGCCAAGCGCTGGGCGGACGCGGGCGTGGCCACGCCGGAGGAGGCAGAGCGCTACTTGGCGGAGGAGCAGAAGCGCTGCGCGGGCGCGCAGCGCCTGCTCAAACGCTGGAAGCGCAGCCGTGCCGCCACGGAGGACGAGCTTGCCCTTTACGTGAAGTGGACGGAGGAGTGGGGGTTTGACGAGAGCGTGATCTTTGACGCTTGCGCCGAGATGACCTCCGCCGCGCAGCCAAGCTTCCGCTATCTCGACACGATTTTGCAGACCTACCGCCTCAACGGCGCGATTACCGCGGAGGCCGCAGCCGAACTGCGCCGCGCACGGGACGCGGCGGATGAGTTTGCCCGCATGTTGTTCGAGCGCGCGGAGATCCGCCGCACGCCGACGCTCGCTCAGCGGGAACAGATCGAGACCTGGCACGACAAATGGCACATGGACGCGGAGCTGCTTTTCTATGCCGCGGATGAATCGCGCGCCGCCGCGCAGCCGTTTGCGAATATAAAAAAGCTTGCGACTGCCTGGCACGGCGCGGGGATTGCGACCGTCGCCGCCGCGCAGGAGTTTGAAAGGAAGAAAGCGGCCGGGCCTGCCGCGCAGGCCAAGCGCACGCGCGCGCATAACCACCACCAGCGCACGTATACCGAAGAGGAGCTCCAGAAGATCGGCATAGACCTTCTGGAGGATTGAACGCAGCCTTTTTTGGAATTGCGCTGCCTGAAATCCGCGCGCAAAAAAGCGCCCTTCCGCAATGCTGGGCGGAGGGGAACGCCGCTCTTGCGCCGCAAGGCTTTCTCTCTAACCGGGCGCTAGCTGTACCAAAGGGGATAAGCGCGATGGGCCTCATTAAAATGGCATTGAGGATAAGTGAAAGGCGCGCCGTGCGGCGCGCCTTTTCGCCCATATTATAGTTTGCGGGCGGATTATTTCACCGGCTTCATCGTGGGGAAGAGCAGCACGTCCCGGATGGTAGCGGAATCCGTCAGGAGCATGACCATGCGGTCGATGCCGATGCCGATGCCGCCCGTCGGGGGCATGCCATATTCGAGCGCGGTGCAGAAGTCCTCGTCGATCATCATGGCCTCGTCGTCGCCCTTGGCGCGCTCCATCGCCTGCTGCACGAAGCGGCCGCGCTGGTCGATGGGGTCGTTGAGCTCGGAGAAGGCGTTCGCGTATTCATGCCCGGCGATGAACAGCTCGAAGCGCTCCGTCAGGCCCGGGCAGCCGGGCTTGCGCTTGGTGAGCGGGGAGATTTCCACCGGGTAATCAATGACGAATGTGGGCTGGATGAGCTTGTCCTCCACGAATTCGTCGAACGCTTCGGCGAGGATCTTGCCCTTGGTGGCCGTCTTGTCCTCGACCGCAAGGCCGATGGACTTGGCGAGCGCGTGCGCTTCTTCATCCGTTGCGCAGGCGAGGAAGTCCGCGCCCGTATATTCCTTTACCGCGTCGTTCATCGGCAGGCGGCGGAAGGGGGCCGTGAGGTCGATCTCCTGTCCCTGGTAGGTGATCTTCGTGGTGCCGTTTACCATCTCACAGCAATGGGAGAACAGGTCCTCGGAAAGCTCCATCATGCCGTTATAGTCCGTATAGGCCTGGTACAGCTCAATGGTGGTGAATTCCGGGTTGTGTGTCGCATCCATGCCCTCGTTGCGGAAGATGCGGCCGATCTCATACACGCGCTCCAGGCCGCCCACGATGCACATTTTGAGGTGCAGCTCGGTGGCGATGCGCAGGTACATGTCAATGTCAAGCGCGTTGTGGTGGGTGATGAATGGGCGCGCGGAAGCGCCGGAAGCCGTGGTGTTGAGCACGGGCGTTTCCACCTCGATAAACCCCCTCGCATTGAGGCGGCTTCGGATCTCCGCGATGATCTTCGAGCGCTTGACGAACGTGTCCCGTACCTCCGGGTTTACGATGAGGTCCACAAAGCGCTGGCGGTAGCGCAGCTCCGGGTCCTTGAGGCCGTGGAACTTCTCCGGCAGCGGGCGGAGGGACTTGGAGAGCAGCGTCACCTGTTCCGCATGGATGGAAACTTCTCCGGTGCGGGTCTTGAACACCTTGCCCACGACGCCGAGGATGTCCCCGATGTCCATGGTTTTAAAGGCGGCGTAGGCTTCTTCGCCCACGTCGTCCCGGCGGACGTAGATCTGGATGTCGCCCTTGTAATCGAGCAGATGGGCGAAGCTTGCCTTGCCCATGATGCGTTTGGACATCATGCGCCCCGCCAGGCTGACGGATTTGCCTTCGAGCGCGTCATATTGCGCGAAAACATCCGTGCTGTACAGTTGCTGGTCATAGCGCACGATCTCGAACGGATCGCGGCCGGCGTCCTGGAGGGCTTTGAGCTTATCCCGCCGGATCTGCAGCAGTTCGCTCAGTTCCTCCTGTGTGAGCGCCCGCTCCTCAGGCGCGTTCACGCTTCTTTGCTCGTCCATGTTTCTCTCCTGTTCGATTGATAGATTATTTTCCCACCGCGGCCGGCTAAATTATTTGCCGATGGCGAGGATCTCAAATTGCTGCAAGCCGCCGGGCGTCTGGATGTCCACCGTTTCGCCCACCCTGTGGCCAAGAAGCCCTCCGCCGACGGGGGATTCGTTGGAGATGCGGTTTTCTATCGGGTTGGCTTCCGCACTGCCGACGATTTGGTATTCCAGCTCCCGGCCGCCGAGCGCGGGCATCCGGACGCGCACCGTCGCGCCGACGTTCACGACGTCCGTGCTGATGCTGTCCTCGTCGATGAGCACGACGTTTTTGAGCATGTTCTCAATTTCAACGATTTCATATTCCATGCGGGCCTGCTCGGCCTTCGCCGCGTCGTATTCCGCGTTTTCGCTCAGGTCGCCGAACGAACGGGCGACCTTGATCTGCTCCGCAATCTCCGTGCGCCCAGTGGTTTTGAGGTATTCGAGGCGCTCCTCGTATTTCTTAATGCCTTCTGCGGTCAAACGTACTTCTGCCATGGGTGATGCTCCTCCGGTTTC
Source organism: uncultured Eubacteriales bacterium (assembly GCA_900546845.1). Classification (GTDB taxonomy): domain Bacteria; phylum Bacillota; class Clostridia; order Christensenellales; family CAG-138; genus UBA1685. Next base: position 17,969 of record UREK01000021.1, on the reverse strand, counting down.
ATAATTTCATTACATAAATAAAAACGCACGGAGCTATGCTCCGCTGGCTCCCGTTCCGGTGCGCTTTCTTATTAAAACTATATTCGTATAAGCCATTATATGTAAGGGATTTCCCTTTGTCAAGAATCCAGGCCCCTTTAATATTGGTAGATGCGGCCATTTTAATTCCCATGGCCTTTCCATATCCCGTCTGCGCCAGCATTGTTACAGGATTGACAATCATGGAAGCCTGTTGCTATACTGAATGGAATGTGCTATGCTGAATGAAATAAAAGTGTTCTAACGGAAGAAAATATTTCCAACGTATTCACACAGGTTTGACGCAGCGGCCCGAACGCTCAGGGAAGCGGGATAAGCGGCGCCTTACTGTGCCCGGCACAATTCTTTTTGAAGGTTCATCCCAAGCCGTTCCCTGCTGCGGGAAAGCAAACGCTTTGACATCTGATCGTTGCTTTTCGTTGACTTTATAAAGGCTCAGAATAATTCAAATAGGAGGTTGCCCAAATGAAATCCACAACCAACCGCGCCGCAAAGATCCTTGCGATCCTGCTGCTGATCTGCTGCCTTGCCGGGGCGTACCGGCTCCTGACGCATACCGGAATGCTTTTTGCAGGCAGGGTATTGGTCGAGCGGGCAGGCGCAGACCCCATTCTACTCAATGGGGAACCGCTGGGGGAGGGATGGCTTGCCCTGCCGGAACAGATACTCCTCACCGCGCCGGAAGGCGTTCCGCAGGCGGTGCGGACGGGGATCACCTGCATGGGGCTCCTGCGCTTTCTCCCATGCCTGGCGGCGCTTGTACTCTCTGCGCTCATGCTGGTCAATGTTCTGCGGGGGCGGCTCTTCGGCGCAACGAACGCACGTCTGCTGCGCGCGGCAGGCATAACCGTGGCTGCCGCGGCGATCCTCCTGCCCGTGCTGAATGGGTATGCGATCCCCGCGCTGATAAAAGCGGCCTCCGGTACCGGCATGGGGGTCGGGGTGGATCATTCCCGCAGCCCGGAGCTTTGGCAAGGGCTTGCGCTCCTGCTTGCCGCGCATGCGCTGCGCGCCGGCGGGGAAGAAGCCTAGCGGCAGGGATAAGATCAAGGCGGGCCGCCTCACGGCAGCCCGCTTGAGACTGTTGCTAAAGTGGCATCTGCCACTTTAGCGAGGAGTGCACATCGCGCTTGCGCCGGTGGCACGGCCAGCGCTCTGTGTAAAGAAAGCCTTGCGCTGCAAGGCTTTTCGCTCGCACCGCACAGGTCGCTGCTCGCGATCAAAAGTCAAGGGCTGCGGCCCTTGACAATCCCGGAAAGACTTTTTCGACAAGCCAAAGCGGGCTGCCTCACAAACGGCCCGCTTTTTTTCCTTGTCAGGAATTCAGATTTTCTTTATACTGCGTGAGCATTGCTTCCAGCTCGGCAAGGCTCCCGACCGCGTTCACCCGCGCGCGCAGGGCGGACGCGCCGCGCATGCCGGAAAGGTACCATGCCACATGCTTGCGCATCTCGATGACGGCGCGTTCCCCGCGGCATTCCACAAGCCGCCGGGCGTGGGCGAGCGCTGCTTCGATGCGCTCCGGCCCGGTGGGCGGTGCATAGGCTTTTCCCGCGAGCGCCGCCTTGATCTCCGCAAAAAGGAACGGGTTCCCCTCTGCGCCTCGGGCGACCATCACGCCGTCGCACCCGGTATGCGCGCGCAGGGCAAGCGCGTCCGCGCCGGAGAACACGTCCCCGTTGCCGATCACGGGGATGGAAACGGCCTGCTTTACCTCCGCGATGACGTCCCAATCCGCCTTGCCGCTATACATCTGCTCCCGCGTGCGGCCGTGGACGGTCACCATCGCCGCGCCGGATTCCTCCGCCATGCGGGCAAAGGCCACGGCGTTGACGTGCGCCGCGTCATACCCCTTGCGGAACTTCACCGTCACGGGCAGGGAGGACGCTTTCACCGTGGCTTCGATAATGCGCGCGGCGCGCGGAAGATCCCGCATGAGAGCGCTCCCTTCGCCGTTGCCGGTAATCTTGCGGGCGGGGCAGCCCATGTTGAGATCAATCAGCGCAAGGCCGTCGTACGCCTCCGCGCAAAGCCGCTTTGCCATCGCCGCGACGATCTCCGGCTCCGCGCCGAAGAGCTGCACGCCGTAGGGGCGCTCCGAAGGGGAGGCTGCGAGCAGGGAGGCCGTGCGGTCGCTGCCGTAATAAAGACCCTTGGCGCTCACCATTTCCGTATACGAAAAATCCGCCCCCATAGCGCGGCAGATCTCGCGGAAAGCGAGATCAGTCACGCCGGCCATGGGCGCGAGCAAAACGGGGAACTCCGTTTTCGGGTCAAAAAAGAGCAAGGGTATTCTCCTTCGAGGAAATCAAAAAACGCTTTGCGGCGGAACAATCCTCTGTCACGGCTCACGCCGTGACAGCTCCTTTCATAAAGGAGCCTTTTGGTCTGTACGCTCTCAAGCGGCGTCCGTATACGGAATCCGTTGGGCTTCCCCGCTCCCAAAAGCCTCCTTTGGCAAAGGAGGTGGCAGCGCGCAAGCGCTGACGGAGGATTGTCGTATACAGAAAAGCGCTGGAGTGAACCACGCCCCGAGCCTCCCTCGGGGAAGGAGCCTTTTGGTTTGTGCGCGCCCTTGCGCCGTTACGGCGTAGGGGAAGGGAGCAGCGAATAATCCGGCGTGGGCGCAGGCGCCATCTCCGGATTTTCCTCGATGAGGGTCATCCCCGTGATATACCAGCGGGAGCCGGAGCGGGCCAGGGAGATCGAGTAGCGCGCGGCCCCCCATTCCGGCAGTTCCGCGCCGGAGTCCGGATCGTCTGCGGCGGCGTTTATCGCGGCAAGGTAGGTCAAAACCTGCATGGTGGCGCGCTTGTTCCAAGGAAGAACCGATACGCCTTCCACATCCACGCGGAAATCAAAGCTCGATACGGTGAATTCATCGTAGATCCCTTTATAGAGCGCGTTGTCGTTGCGCACGAATTCCTCTGTGAAATATTCCGTCAAGTCCAACACCGCGCCGTCGGTCAATATACATTCCGCGCGCGCTTCCAGCCCCTCGGTCACGAGGATGTAAAGGTTGCTGACGTACATGCCTTCCACGAACACGCCGAGGCAGAGCGCCACAATGGCGGTGAAAATCAAAAGCGTGCGCAGCACATACCAGATGGAACGGCTGGCGACCGCGTATTTGTTGCGCGACATAGGCGGTTTCCTTTCAATCTGCCGAAACGGCCGCATACAGCCGCCCCGATACTTCTTCAGATTAAGGATACCACAACGCGCTCCGGAAGGCAAATGAACGGTTTGTGAGAAATGGCGGGGAATGCGGGCACGCGCCCCATGGCAATCCCGGAACGGCTTTCCCGATCACCGGTCCCTTAAATGAATTTACTGGAGAGAAGCTCAAACGCGCCGGAATGAGCGGGGGATAGGCGCCGGGCCGCGCGTTTACGGCAACGCACGGCCCGGCCCTTTTGCGCAATTACCGTTCATACGGCGTGACGACCCATTTGATGCAGCCGTCCTTCTGGTTGCCGAAAACGTCATAGCCCGTGAGGATGTCGTTGAGCGGCGCGCGGTGCGTGATCATGAGGCCCGTGTCGAGCCGCTTGGTTTCGATAAGCCGTATGATGTCCCCGCAGGCGTTCGCGTCTACGCCGCCGGTCTTGAAGGTGAGGTTCTTGCCGTACATCAGGTGCAGCGGCAAGGACTGCGCCTCCGCGTACAGCGCCACGACCACGATGACCGCGTTCGGCCGCGCGGCCTGCCAGGCCAGCTCGAACGTATTTTTTGCGCCCGCGACCTCGAACACGCGGTCCGCACCGCGGCCCTCGGTCAGCTCCCGCACAGCGGCAAGCACGTCGTCCCGCTTCGGGTTGAGCGCCACGTCGCAAAGGCCTTTCGCTTTGGCGAGGGCAAGGCGCTCGTCGTTTACGTCCACGGCGATGAGCTTCGCTGGGCTATACAGCCGTGCACTCATCATCGTGCAGAGGCCGGTCGGCCCCGCGCCGAGCACAAGCGCCGTGGAAGCAGGTGCGATCTCTCCGATCTGTGCCGCCCAGTAGCCCGTGGCGAGCACGTCGCCCACAAAGAGCGCATCCTCGTCCGATACGCTCTCCGGGATGCGCGTAAAGCTCTGATCCGCTGTGGGGACGCGCGCGTATTCCGCCTGACCGCCGTCGATCCGGCAGCCGAGTTCCCAGCCGCCCTCCACGCAGTTGTTCACGTAGCCGCGCTTGCAGAAGAAGCATTCCCCGCAGAAGGTTTCCACGTTCACGGCGACGCGGTCCCCGGGCCGGAACCGGCGCACGAGAGCGCCCGTTTCCACGACCTCGCCCACGAACTCATGCCCGAGCACCACCCCTTCCTTCGCGCGCGGCACCGTGCCATGGATGATATGTAGGTCGCTTGAGCAGATGCTCGCGCGCGTCACGCGGACGATCGCGTCGCGCGGGTCCTGGAGCTTCGGCATGGGCCTGTCGCAAAGCTCGACTTTCCCTTTTTCCTTCCAAACAAGCGCTTTCATGGTTTCCATTTCTGTTTCGCTCCCTTTCCAATCTGTGGTCGTATGTTACCGGAGTGCGGGACCCGCCCCGCTGTGCTTCACAGCGCTTCCGCGAGCGCGACGGCCTTTGCCTTTGCTTCCGCGAGGATCTCCTCCGGCGGGCGCGTGCCGAGGTCAAGGCCGTCGGCGGCTATACAGTCGAAGCGTGGGATGCCGAAGAAGCCGCAGAGCGCTGCGAGGTAGCGCGCACCCATCTCGTCCGGCGCGCCGTCATAAGCGCCGCCGCGCGTGGTCAGAAACACCATGCGCTGCGCACGGCAGACGCCATAGCAGCCGCTTTCGTTGCAGCCGAAGGTGATGCCCTCCACGTTGACGTTTTCGATGTAAACCTTCAGCAGAGCCGGGAACGCGAGATCCCACAGGGGCGCGGCGATCACGATCACGTCCGCCGCCGCGAACTGGTGCGCATAGCGGAAACGGGGATGTTCCCGCTCCCCGGCGGCAAGCAGGCGTTCCCGCTGGGCAAAGAAGCCCTCCGAAAAATAGTTGAGCGGCTCGTCCATCAGGCAGAGCGTCGAGACGGAAAGATCCTCCCGCCGCGCGAGCGCGAAAAGCATCGCGTCCGCAAGCTCCTTCGTGCGGGAAAGCTCCCGCCGGATGCAGCAGTCGATAAAAAGCACGTTTTTCATGCGGGTTCCTCCGTTTGCACCAGCAGCACGCCGAAGCGTTCTTCCTTGAGCGCTGCGTCCACCTCCGCCTTTTCCGGCACGGAATCGGCTGCGCCTGGCCTGCCCACGCAGAGCGCCGCGGCCGTCGTCGCCAGGCGGAGCGTATCCGGCACGGAAAGCTCATGCAGCATGCCGTAAAGAAAATAGCCGGTGAACGTGTCGCCCGCGGCGGTGGTATCCACCGCGCGGACGCGGAAGCTCCCGCAGCGCGTCACGCGGCCGCCCGGCTCCATGCAGCGCGCGCCAAGCGCGCCAAGCGTCAGAAGCACGCCGCAATGCGGGTAGTTTGCATGCAGCGCCGGGAGGATCGCCTCCTCGTCCTCCGTGCCGGCGAGCGCGCCGCCCTCCACCTCGTTGACGATGAGCCAGGTGAGCTTATCGAGCGGATATTCCCGGACACGGCCGTCCATCGGCGCGGCGTTGAGCGCGACGGCAAGGCCGCGCTTTGCAGCCTCCTCAATGATATATGGCACGAGGTTCGTCTCGTTTTGCAGCAGCACGAGACCGCCTTCCCCTTCTGCCGTAAACGCATCGAACGCGGAATCCACGAACTCCTTTGTGAGCATTTGGTTTGTGCCGCCATAGAGCAGGATGCAGTTCTGCCCGGAAGCGTCCACCTGGATGATCGCGTGCCCCGCCGCGTGCGCAGTGGGCATGAGCAGGCGCACGTCCACCCCGTTTTGCAGGAGCTTATCGCGCAGCATGCCGGCTGCGTCCCCGAGAAGCCCCGCATGCCACACTGCGCTGCCCGCCTTCGCCGCCGCGATGGACTGGTTCAACCCCTTGCCGCCGCAGTTGACCATAAGGCTTTCTGCGGCCTTCGTTTCGCCGGGGCGCAGAAATGCGTCCACAGCGTACACATAATCGATGTTGAGCGAGCCAAAGTTGAGAATGCGCATGGGAAAACTCCTTTGCATGATTGATTCGGGCCTGTTTTTCCTGTATCCTAATACCAAGGGATAATTTTATGAAAAGGCAGGTCTTTCGTTATGAGTTTGCAACCGCATATCCGCCTCGATGAAACCGCGGGCGCGCGCTGCGCGCTCCTGCCGGGGGATCCGGCGCGGCTCGACCGCATCGCTCCGTTCCTCACGAACGTGCGGGATCTTGCCTATAACCGGGAATACCGCAGCCTTGTGGGCGAGTATCAGGGCCTTCCCGTGCTGGCTGTCTCCACCGGCATCGGCGGCGCGAGCGCGGGCATCGCCGTGGAGGAGCTCAGCAACATCGGCGTTACCGCGATGATCCGCATCGGCAGCTGCGGTGCCTTGCAGCCGAAGGTGAAGCTCGGCGACCTCGTCCTCGTATCCGGCGCGGTGCGGGATGACGGCGCTTCCAAAATGTATATCGACCCAATTTTCCCTGCCGTTCCGGACGCGGAGCTGATCTTCGCCTGCGTCAGTGCTGCGAAGGCGATTGGCGCGCCCTACCACACCGGCGTTGCCCGAAGCCACGACAGCTTTTACACCGACCATGAAGCCGAACGCAACGCCTATTGGCACAAGGCGGGCGTGCTCGGCAGCGACATGGAGACGGCGGCGCTTTTCACCATCGGCGCGCTGCGCGGCGTGAGGGCGGCCGCTATCCTCAACAACGTCGTCGCCTTTGAAGATAAGGAAGATACCGCCTCCGCCATCGGAGATTATGTGGACGGCGCGGCGCTTGCGCTGCGTGGCGAGGAGAACGAGATCCGCGTGGCGCTCGCGGCGCTGCGGCAACTCTTTGCATGACGCTATTATAACACAGCCGCAAAAGAACGCGAAAGGGAAAAGCCTGAAGCGCAGGTTTTTCCTCTGGCCGTCAGCAAATGCCTTTTGACCTTTGCTGATGCGGTTACAATTTACAGATGCCTGCTTTGCTTGCGGCCGCTGCAAATTGCAAAGAAACCCTTGCTGCGCAAGGCTCCTGCGGTTCCGGCGCACTTGTCGCCGGAACCGATCAAAGCCTCCGGGGGCTGCGGTCCCCCGAACCCCAAAGGGTTTGCCGATGGTCTGAGGGAAAAATAAACTTGCAGGAAAAACAGACGGACATATCGCCCATACCTCTTCTGCAATAGCATGGCACACTCTCTGAAACTGCATAATAAATCAGCGGAATATTGCTGCACACAATAATAAATTCTGCATTGATATGCTAACAAAAAGCGGCCACCCAAGGCTGCCAGTCAAGCGGAGAATGCTTCTGGATCGCGCGCTCCTGCCGCTACATCTGTGCCGTGGATCCAGGTATTCCAATAAACATGCTGGAAGATGAATCGCACATTCCCGGAGGCAGCCTTTTTGCATGCTCTCACCTGCTAGGCGCACTCGCGGCGTTCGGATGCGCGACGGCAAAATAAAAAACAGCAAAAAGCATAAAAATACTTGACAAGGTGATTCCAATGCGCTAATATGCATAAACATAAGATAAAAGGTGCAATATTATGCACCGAAGGAGATACTATGAAAAAGCAGGTAAAAAAAGTTGTATTGGCTTATTCCGGCGGCCTGGACACTTCCGTCATCATTCCCTGGCTGAAGGAAAATTATGATAATTGCGAAGTTATCGCCATGTCCGGCGACGTGGGCCAGGGCGACGAGCTCGAAGGCCTTGAAGCGAAGGCGCTCAAGACCGGTGCTTCCAAGCTGTATGTGGAAGACCTGAAGGAGACTTTCGTGACCGATTACATCTATCCCGCCGTCAAGGCCGGCGCGGTCTACGAAAAGGAATACCTGCTCGGCACGGCGCTCGCGCGGCCGGCCATTGCGAAGCGGCTCGTCGAAATCGCCCTGAAGGAGGGAGCAGACGCGATCTGCCATGGCTGCACAGGCAAGGGCAACGACCAGGTGCGCTTCGAGCTCACGATCAAAGCGCTTGCGCCGGAACTTACGGTCATCGCGCCGTGGCGGGAATGGGAATTCAAATCCCGCGAGGATGAGATCGCCTATGCGGAAGCGCATGACATCCCGCTCAAGATCAACCGGGAAACCAACTACTCCAAGGACAAGAACCTCTGGCATCTTTCCCATGAGGGCCTCGACCTGGAGGATCCCGCCAACCAGCCGGCCTACGGCAAGGACGGCTTCCTCGAAATGACCGTGCCGCCCAAGAAGGCGCCGGACACCTCCGCATTCGTTTCGATCTCCTTTGAAAAGGGTGTGCCCGTCGCGGTAAACGGCGAGAAGCTCAGCCCTGTGGCGATCGTCGATACGCTCAACAAGATCGGCGGCGCGCACGGCGTCGGCCTCCTCGACATGGTGGAAAACCGCCTCGTGGGCATGAAATCCCGCGGCGTGTACGAAACGCCGGGCGGCTCCATCCTCTACAAAGCGCATGAACTGCTGGAGCAGATCTGCCTTGACCGGGATACCCTGCACTACAAGCTGCTCGTCGCGGAGCAGTTCGCGGAGCTGACCTATTTCGGCAAGTGGTTCACGCCGCTGCATGAGGCTATCCGCGCCTTTATCGACAAAACGCAGGAATACGTGACCGGAGAAGTGAAGCTCGAGCTTTACAAGGGCAATATCATCCCCGCGGGCGTCACCTCCCCATATTCCCAGTATTATGAGGAGCTGGCCACCTTCGGCGAGGATCACGTGTACGACCAGGCGGAATCCAAGGGCTTCATCGACCTGTTCGGCCTTTCCATCAAGATGAACGCGCTTGCCAAGCAGGGCAAGATCAAGTAAACGGGAGAATCTGTAACGATGCAAACGATGTGGGCAGGGCGCTTCCAGAAACAGCTTGACGCGGACGTGAACGATTTCAACTCGTCCATCTCCTTCGACGCGCGCATGTTCCGGCAGGATATTGCCGGCTCTCTCGCGCATGTGGCGATGCTCGCAAAAGCGGGCGTCGTCACCGCCGCGGAGCGCGACGCGATCACGGCCGGGCTCGGTTCCATTCTGGACGACCTGACGAGCGGCGCCCTCCCCATTGATCCGGATGCGGAGGACATCCACATGTTCGTGGAGGCGGAGCTGACCCGCCGCATCGGGGATGCGGGCAAGAAGCTGCACACCGCGCGCAGCCGCAACGACCAGGTGGCGATTGACCTCCGGCTGTACCTGATGGATGCGATCGACGCCATCTCCGGCGCGGCGAAGGAGTTGCTCTCGGCGCTGCTCAAGCAGGCCGAAGCCTATGCAGCCACGATCCTGCCGGGCTACACGCATTTGCAGCGCGCGCAGCCCATCACCTTCGGCCATCACCTGATGGCCTATGCGAACATGATCGAGCGCGACCTCAAGCGCCTCGCGGCCTGCCGCGAAAGCGCGGCGGTTTCCCCGCTCGGGTGCTGCGCGCTCGCCGGCACCACCTACCCGACCGACCGCGCCATGACCGCGGCGGCTCTTGGCTGCGCCGGCCCGTGCGAAAACAGCATGGACGGCGTTTCGGACCGGGATTTCGTGATCGAACTCGCCGCATGCATCGCCATGATGATGATGCATCTTTCCCGCTTCTCGGAGGAGATCATTCTCTGGTGCTCGTGGGAGTTCCATTTCATTGAGCTGGACGACGCGTATTCGACGGGCTCAAGCATTATGCCGCAGAAGAAGAACCCGGACATCCCGGAGCTCGTGCGCGGCAAGGCGGGCCGCAGCTACGGCAACCTGATGACGCTTCTCACCGTCATGAAGGGCCTGCCGCTCGCGTACAACAAGGACATGCAGGAGGACAAGGAGGCCATCTTTGACAGCGTGGATACGGTTCTCCAGTGCCTCCACGTGTTCACCCCCATGCTTGTTACCATGCGCGTCCTGCCGGACAATATGCGCAAGGCGGCGGCAAACGGGTTCATCAACGCAACGGACTGCGCGGATTACCTCGTCGGCAAAGGGCTGCCCTTCCGCGCGGCGTATAAGATCACGGGGGAACTGGTCGCACGCTGCATCGCGGACAGCGCGACGCTCGAGACGCTTCCGCTTACGGTCTACCAGGAATATTCCGACGCGTTTGGCGCAGATGTATACGAGGCCATCGACCTGGACGCCTGCGTGGTGAAGCGCACATCCTTCGGCGGCACCTCTCCCGCTTCCGTGCGGGCACAGATCGCGGCGATGCGGGAAAGGAACGCGCTGTAGCCCCATAGAGAACGGGCGGATAAATCTTTTCGGAGGGAACGGGAAACATGGAACTTCGCAAATTGGATGAAACCTACATTGAAAGCACATACGCGCGGCACAGCCCCGTCCTGATGCGCGGGAAGGGATCCCGGGTTTATGACAGCGAAGGGAAAGCATATATTGATCTGGGCGCAGGCATCGCAAACAGCTTTGGGTTTTCCGACCCAGGCTGGCAGGCGGCGGTGATGTCCCAGCTGCTTCAGCTGCAGAACGGCTCCAACTATTATTACAGCGCTCCGCAGGCGATGCTTGCGGAGCAGCTTTGCAAGCGCACCGGCATGCGGAAGGTCGTGTTCAGCAATTCCGGCGCGGAGGCGAACGAGTGTGCCATCAAGCTCGCCCGCAAATGGGGTGTGGAACGGCATGGGCCGGAACACTACCACATCATTGCGCTGGAAAACGGCTACCATGGCGGCACGCTCGGCGCGCTTTCCGCCGCTGGGATGCCGCAGCTCCAAGCGGGCTTCGGTCCGATGCTGCCGGGCTTCCACCTGGCCCCGGCAAACGACCTTGCCGCCGCTGCGGCGCTTGCAGAGGAATACCCTGCCTGCGCCGTGATGGTCGAGCTCATCCAGGGCGAGGGCGGCATAACCGTGCTCGGCACGGACTACGTGAAAGCCCTTGCGGCGCTTTGCCGGCAAAAGGATATGCTCTTCATCGTGGACGAGGTGCCCACGGGTAACGGCCGCACGGGTACACTATACGCATATGAGCAGTTCGGCGTGATGCCGGACGTCGTCACCACCGCAAAGGGCCTCGCAGGCGGCCTGCCCATCGGTGCGACGCTCATTGGCGCGAAGGCTGTGGGTACGCTCACGAGCGGCACGCATGGCTCCACGTTCGCGGGCAACCCGGTCTGCGCGGCGGCGGCGCTCGCGGTGCTCAACCGCATCGACAGCACGCTGCTCCAGACCGTAGCGGAAAAGGGCGAATACGTAAAACGGCAGCTTGCGGACACCAAGGGCGTCAAAGCGGTGAGCGGGCTTGGCCTCCTCATCGGCGTGCTGCCGGAAAAACGCCCGGCGGCAGACATCGTGGAGGCATGCGAAGCGCGCGGCGTGCTGCTGCTCACAGCGAAGGACAAGCTGCGCATCGCCCCCGCGCTCAACATCCCGATGGAAGAGCTTGCGGCGGCGCTCAGCATCGTAAAGCAGGAGCTCGCTGCGGAATAAGGCAATCCCCAGCATCCCACACCATATCGCAGCGCTTGCTGCAAACGCGAAAAAACTCCCTCCGCTGTGCTGCGGCGCATGGCAGAGGGAGTTTTACTGCGTTCGATCCTTGCCCTTTTCACACTGTGGGATGCATATAGTTCGCGCGAAATTCCGCCTCATCGCCATAGACGTAATTGATATAAACGGGGACGTCTCCCCCTTTTTCCAGCAGGATGGGCTCGTGCCCGCCGAGCGCGGGCAGGAGGATGCGGAAGGAGCCGTCCTCCCCCGGCTCCGCAAGGAAGCTGCGCGGCGTGCCGTCCGCCCAGGCGCCGGTGAGCGTAAACGTGCCGTCGTTATTAGCGGCATACGTCCCTTCTTCCACAACGCGGCTATCGAGATACAGGACATACGCGCCCGTGCCGCTTTCATCCGGCGAACCCGCAGTAAGCTGGACGGTTACGTTTGGGCGGCTCAGCGTGACGGTAGCGCGCTCCCCGCCGTCCTCCCAAGTGACCTGTTCCTCGGGCCGGACGCTGACATACGTCCCGCGCAGGACGGCAGGCGGCTTCGCCCGGAAAAACAGCAGCGGGACAGCGATGAGCAGCAGCAGGCCAAGGGCGACCGCGAAGACAGTGCGATCCTCCCGGCGCTTCCTGCGGCTCTGAGCGTTCGATTCCGCAAGCACGCCGGAAAGCAGCGTCTCACATTCCTGCGGCAGCGGTTCCGCTGCCCGTTCCCCCGCAAACAGCTCCGCGATGGTGAGCCCGAGTGCCGACGCGAGCGGCTCTACCAGCGAAACATCCGGGAAGCCGATGCCGCGCTCCCATTTGGAAACGGTCGTATCCGAAATATGCAGCGTCTGCGCAAGCGCCTTTTGCGTGAGTCCTCGCTCCCTGCGGGCGGCCGCGATGAGCGCTCCCGTTTTTTCGTACTGCTTCATGGTGATCAAGCCTCCATTTCCATGCGCCTGCCCGGCGCGCTTCGCTTGAATACAGCATACGCCAAAAGCGCCCGTTTTGGCAACCGACGCTGCGTCGAGTTGCGTAAAAGGACCGGAGAATGGAGGCATTCGCATGTGCAAAAGAAAGGGATAGGAAGTACGGCAATCCTCAGTCATGGCGTGCGCTGTTTATTGCGACAGTTCGCAAAGGCCGCGCAAGTAAGGACAATCCTCAGTCCGCTTCGTGGACAGCTCCTTTGCCAAAGGAGCCTTTTGGGGCATGTGCTCTCGCACGCCGTCCGAATACGAAACCCGTTGGAGTTCATCACTCCCAAACGCCCCCTTTTGAAAGGGGGTGGCATGCGTTAGCATGCCGGGGGATTGCCGTATTCCAGCAGCGCAAGCCGCTGACGGGCGATTGCCTTACCAAGGGAGAGGCTTTCTCGTTTCACCCGCGTTCCACAAAACACAAAAGAGGGCTGCAAGGCCCTCTTTGAAGCGATTCCAGGGCGCGTTATTTTCCCCGCTTCCGCATTACGCGGTTGAGCAGGGCGACGAAGCCCCAGATCACGACGATGACGGCGAAGATGCCGATCATCCCTTTGAGCATGATCGGGAGCGTGGTTGCAAGCGTGTCGGGATTCCAGGAAAGCATATTGCGCACCTCCTTAAAGCAGGTTTTCGATGAGGGTGATGATCAGGCCGCCCGCGATTACGGAGGCGATCTGGCCGGAAACGTTCGCGCCGGCTGCGTGCATCAGAAGGAAATTGTCCGGATCCTCCGCTCGGCCCATCTTGTGGACAACGCGCGAGGCCATCGGGAAGGCGGAGATGCCCGCTGCGCCGATCATCGGGTTCACCTTGTTTTTGCTGAACAGGTTGAGGAACTTGGCGAACAGCACGCCGCCCACGGTGTCAAACACGAAGGCGACGAGGCCGAGCGCGATGATAAGGAGCGTTTCCACCGTGACGAACAGTTCCGCTTTCATCTTGAATGCTACGGAGATGCCTAAGAGCAGCGTAACGAGGTTCGCAAGCTCCTTCTGCGCGCTCCCGGAGAGGCTTTCCAGCACGCCGCACTCGCGCACGAGGTTGCCGAACATCAGGAAGCCGATGAGCTCCGCAGACTTGGGCGCGATCGTGCCGGCGACGATGGTAACGAAGATCGGGAAGATGATCTTCGTTGCTTTGGGGACGGCGTCCGGTTGATACGGCATGCGGATCATGCGCTCCTTTTTCGTGGTGATGGCGCGGATGACCGGCGGCTGCACGATCGGCACAAGCGCCATATACGAATAGGCTGCGACCATGATCGGCCCCTGATAGTGGGATTTAAAATAGTTGGCGACATAGATGGAGGTCGGCCCATCCGCGGCGCCGATGATGGAGATGGAGGCGGCGTCCTTGAGGTCAAACCCGAAGAGCATGGCGAGGCAGAGCGTGAAGAAGATGCCAAACTGCGCCGCCGCGCCAAAGAGGAACATCTTGGGGTTGGAGAGCAGCGGGCCAAAGTCGATCATCGCGCCGATGCCGATGAACAGCAGCAGCGGGAACAGCTCGCTCGCAATGCCCGCGTTGAACAGCGTCTCGATCGCCTCCGTGTTCACGAAGGGGAGGTTCACAAGCACCGCGCCAAAGCCCATTGGAAGCAAAAGCGCGGGTTCCATATCATGCTTGATCGCAAGATAGATCAGCACGAAGCCGATGAGGAGCATCAGCCCTTGCTGCCACGTAAAGTTGAGCACGTTGCCAAAAAGCTCGCCGAACAGTTCCAAAACGCAATCCTCCTGAAACAAAATATACGGGCGTGCCGGGTGAAAACGCAGCTCCTCAGCGGAACGGCATCCTCCCCCTTTTAACAAATTTATCTTACCAAAAGCAAGCGGTTTGCGCAAGGCAATTAAGAATGTATCATCGGATTTCGCTATATATTGAACAACAGGAAAAGGAACAGAAGGGGTGAAGCGGAAGAAAAGGGATGAAGGATTGGAACAAATGCGTTCAATTCGGCTCGGCGTCAAGGATGAAACAAGCGCCGCCCTTGACATCTGCTCTCACTGGCGTTATGGTTAAAAAGGAAGCACGGATGGAACTGCTGCCGCCGGTCCATACTTTGCCCCGTCTGTCCCCTCCCCCGCCGGGAGTTTATGCAGAATATGGGATTGCCCCCAAACAGCCCCCTAAAGGAGGTTTATAATGAAGCGAATGATCAAGGAACTCAAAAAATTACGCTGGCAGAGTTTTCTGTTCCTTCTTTTGGCAGGAGCTATAAACGCATTTGGCGTCACGGTGTTCCTTGCGCCTGTAAAGCTATATGACAGTGGCATTTCCGGCACATCAATCCTTCTGTCTCAGATTACGCCGGAATATATGTCCCTCTCGATATTCCTGCTGATCTTGAACATCCCTCTGTTCTTGTTTGGGCTCCGCAAGCAAGGCCTTGTTTTCACGATATACTCGATCTTCACGGTTGCGGTATATTCAGCTTGCTCATGGCTCATCACGGATATTCTGCCGATAGATGTCAGCATAGCGTCCCCGCTTGCTGGTGAAGACCTGCTTCTCTGCGCTTTGTTTGGCGGCATAATTTCCGGCATAGGAAGCGGCTTGACGATGCGGCACGGAGGGGCGATCGACGGCATTGAAGTTATGGCAGTTATTTTTGCGAAAAAGCTGAATGTGACAGTAGGAACGTTTGTAATGGCGTACAATGTCGTGCTGTATATCATTTGCGGATTCGTTATGAACAGTTGGATTTTACCGCTTTATTCCATTGTTACATATGCGGCGGGACTCAAGACGGTTGACTTCATCGTTGAAGGCATTGACCGCTCCAAAGAGGTTCTGATTATTACCGATAAGGCAACGGAGATCGGCGAAGCCCTAATGACCGCCTTTGAATGCGGAACGACTAAGATCGCCGCAATAGGCGGATATACAAATACGGAAAAGACGATTGTTTATTTTGTTGTAAACCGCTTTCAAATTTCAAAAATGAGGACGATCGTTCACAGCATAGATCCGAAAGCGTTTGTGACCATCAGTGATGTTGCTGATATGTTCAAGAGCAACGACTGACAGGTTTAGGGCAAGCGGGCCTGAGCATGAAAGCGGGCATTGCGCAAAGGAACGCCCCGGAACCAGTGAAAGCCGGCTCCGGGGCGTTTTGTGCGGGCGGTTATTCCCACTCGATCGCGTTGACCGAGGCGAGGTATTCTTCCACGAAGTCGAGGTAATCCTCCGCGAGGCGCATACAGTACATTTTATACTGCGGATAAGCGGCCTGAAGATTCGTGAAGATGAGCTCATAGGCATCGTCGTCATCGTAGAGCTCACCCACGTCCGCGCCGGAAGCGCGCATATACTCCTCGTCGAAGCCGCGCATGGCATCCACGATGGCGGGGAGCTCCCCTTCCTTCAGAAAATCGAAATCGCCCTCGGCAGTAAACTTATCGATGACGTATGCGCGCAGCGCGTTTTCGTCAATCCCTTCATACATGGGCTGTTCCCCCTTAAATTTCCTTGAGCAGGGCTTCGAGTTCGTCAAGCGAAGCCTGGAACACGTCGAGCGCGGAAAGCACAGCTTCGGGCTTCGTGAGATCTACGCCGGCAACCTTGAGCTCCTCCAAGGGGTAATCGCTGCCGCCGAGCGTGAGGAAACGCAGGTAATCCGAAGCGTCCCCGGTTTCCAGGATGCGGCTTGCGATGGCCACGGCGCTCGAGAAGCCCGTCGCATACTGATAGACGTAGAACGCGTTATAGAAATGCGGGATGCGCGCCCATTCGATCTCCTGGAGGTCGTTGACGACGGCCCCTTCATAGTACAGCTCGTTGAGCTCGCGGTACACCTTGTTGAGCGACTGCGCCGTGAGCGGTTCGCCCGCCTGCTCCATCTCATGCGCTTTGCGCTCGAATTCGGCGAAGAGCGTCTGCCGGAACACGGTGGTGCGGAAGCCCTCGAGGAAGTGGTTGAGGATGTAAGCGCGGCGCTTCTTGTCCGTCTCGGTCTTGAGCAGGTATTTGGTGAGCAGCACCTCGTTTACCGTGGAAGCTACCTCCGCTACGAGGATGCGGTAATCATGGTTGGTGTAATCCTGCGCCTCGCTGGATTTATAGGAATGCATGGCATGCCCAAGCTCGTGCGCCATGGTAAAGGCGTCGTCCAGCGTGTCAGTGTAGTTCAAAAGCACATAGGGGTGCACGCCATGCACGCCGCAGGAGAATGCGCCGGTGGTCTTACCCTTGTTCTCGTATACGTCCATCCAGTGCTCGGCATACGCCTTGTCAAGGAGTTTGCCGTATTCCTCGCCCAAGGGTTTGAGCGCCTCCTTGACGAGCGCCTTGCTTTCCTCATATGTGACCTTGAACTCTACGCTCTCAAGCATGGGGGTATACAGATCGTACATGTTGAGTTCTTCGAGCCCGAGCACGCGCTTGCGCAGCTCGAGATACTGGCGCATGGTGCCAAGGCGGGAATGGATCGCTTCGACGAGGCTGTCATACACGGAGATGGGCACGTTGTTGCTGAACAGCGCCGCCTCGCAGGCGCTCTTGTGGCCGCGGACGGAGGAAAAGAACGTATCGAATTTCACGGAGCCTGCGTACATGGCGGCAAAGGTATTGATATAGCGCTTGAACTCGCCGAAGTATTTTTCAAAGGACTCCTTGCGCACGCGCCGGTCCTTGCTTTCACGGTACACGCCGAAGTTGCCGTGGGTGAGCGTGACTTCACGGCCTTCCTCATCGAGAATGGCGGGGAAGGTCATATCCACGCTTTCGAGCATGGTGAAGCTGTTGTCCGGCGTTTGCGCGGCGTCCGAAAGCTGGGCAAGCATGCGCTCCCGTGCGGCGTCGAGCGTATGCGCCCGGGCGCGGCACATATCCTCCACCATATGGCGGTAGGTGGTGAGGCCGTCCTCCTTCATATAGGCGGCAAGCGTTTCCTCCGGGATCGAAAGGATCTCCGGCGTGAGGAAGGCGGTTGCCATCTGGTAGGACACAAGCAGCGTCACGCAGCGCGCTTCCATGGCCTGATATTCCGGGTCGCCGTTGTCGCCCGCCTTATGCAGCATGGCATAGAGATACACGCGTTCCAGCTTTTCGCCCGCGGCGTTGACCGCGTCGAGCGCAGTTTGCAGCGCGGCGGCGCTTTGGCCGAGCGTGCCTTCATACGCGGCAAGGCCGGCCGTCATGGCCTCCGCTTCCTTGTAAGCGGCCTCCCACGCTTCCTTCGAGGGGAACATGTGGGTGAAATCCCACATGAATTCAGGGTTCATGTCCTTTCTGTTCTTCAGTTCCATGGGTTCCTCCCTTTTGTTTATTTGATTTCGTTATATCGTTTTTGGGTGTGGCAGTTCACTGAGGCAAGACGATCCTCAGCCGCCTGCGGCGGCAGCTCTGTTTGCGCGGATACGGCAATCCTCAGTCACGGCTTGCGCCATGACAGCTCCTTTGCCAAAGGAGCCTTCTAGGTAGTGTGCGCTCCATCGGCGGCGAAGGGTGCGCAGCCCCCCTGTCTCTTATACACATCTCCGAGCCCACGAGACAAGAGGC
>UREK01000020.1 GCA_900546845.1 uncultured Eubacteriales bacterium | reverse complement strand
CGCAAGCGCGACGTGAATCCCTCGATCAAGTGGCATCTGCCACTTGATCGACAGCGTGAACGGCCGGAGGGAATCCTCCGGCCGTCGGTGTGCCATGAAAGTTTCTTTGGGGTTCGTTAAAGGCCGCAGGCCTTTTGTATCTCTGCCGTCATATCCAGCTGCTCCCAGGGCATGGTGGGGTCACCAAAGTGGCCGAAGGTGGCTGTGCGGCGGTAGATAGGCCGCCGGAGGCCGAGGCGGCTGATGATCGCCTCCGGCCGCAGGTCAAAGACGGACTTCACAGCCTCGGTGAGCTTGCCGTCGGAAACTCTGCCGGTACCGAACGTATCCACCATGACGGAGACCGGCTGGGCAACACCGATTGCGTAGGCGAGCTGGATCTCACAGCGCTCCGCAAGCCCGGCCGCTACGATGTTCTTTGCGATATGCCGCGCCGCATAGGCTGCGCTGCGATCCACCTTGGTGGGATCCTTGCCGGAGAACGCGCCGCCGCCGTGCCGCGCGTAGCCGCCATAGGTATCCACGATGATCTTGCGGCCCGTGAGCCCGGAATCGCCGTGCGGCCCGCCGATGACGAAGCGCCCTGTGGGGTTCACGAGGATGCGGGTATCTGCGTCGAGCAGCTCTGCCGGGATCACCGGGCGGATCACGTGGGCAACGATGGCTTCCCGGATCTCCTCCTGCGTTACGTCCGGGTCGTGCTGCGTGCTGACGACGACCGTATCCACGCGCACGGGCTTATCCCCTTCGTATTCCACGCTCACCTGCGCCTTGCCGTCCGGCCGGAGAAAGGTGAGCTCGCCGCTCTTGCGCACGGCGCTGAGCCTGCGCGTGAGCCCGTGGGCAAGGTAGATGGGCAGCGGCATGTATTCCGGCGTTTCGTTGCAGGCATAGCCGAACATCATGCCCTGGTCGCCTGCGCCGGTGGCGAAGTCCGTCGCCTCGCCGGCCTTGGCCTCGAGGGAACGATCCACGCCCATGGCGATGTCCGAGGACTGCTTGCCGAGCGCCACGAGCACAGAGCAGGTCTTGCCGTCAAAGCCGTAAGCCGCGTCGTCATACCCGATGTCGCAGATGACGCTGCGCACGAGCGCAGGGATGTCCAGCACGGCGTTTGTGGTGACCTCGCCCATCACGAGCGCGAGGCCAGTCGTCACGCAGCATTCGCACGCTACGCGGGATTGCGGGTCCGCCGCAAGGCATGCGTCCAGCACCGCGTCGGAAAGCTGGTCACAGATTTTGTCGGGATGTCCGTCCGTCACGGATTCCGAGGTGAAGAGGCGTTTTTCCATAGCTTTGCTCCTTTTTTGTGCCTTTCGGGGTGAGTGTTCGCATCTTACGGGGCAGCGTCCGCCGAACGGATCGCATAAAAAACGCCCCGCGAAAAACGAGACGATTGTATGGTTCGCTCATCTTTCGGCTATTGCCGCGGGAATTGGCACCTTGCGCACGCGCAGGTTGCCGGGTTTCACAGGGCCCGTCCCTCAACCACTCTTGATAAGGCATATTCAATTAAATAAAGCATAACATAAGTATGGGATGCTGTCAACACGAATGCGGAATTTCAGCGTTTCTGGAAGATTGTAACCTTGTGCGCACCTCATAAACCGGCGCGCTTTGGGAAACGCTAAGCCCGAAAAATACGTGGTGCGGGAGGGAAAGCATGGTTTCAATTTGGCGGGAAAAGAACGGAGGAGGGGACGCGCCCCGGCAGCGGCTTGCGGGCGAACTTCAAACGGAGGTAGCGATCATCGGCGGGGGACTGACGGGGATTCTCCTCGCTTACCGGCTGCGGGAGCGCGGGATCGAAACCTGCGTGCTGGAGGCAGATACGGTCGGCAGCGGGACGACCGGCGGCTCCACGGGCAAGGTAACGGCGCAGCATGGGCTGATCTATGCGAAACTCATCCGCGAATTCGGGCGCGCGAAGGCGAAAGAATACGCCCGGCTCAACGGCGCGGCGGTGGAGGAATACGCCTACCTTGTGGAAAAAGAAGGGATCGAATGCGATTTTACGCGCTGCTCGGCCTACGTGTATTCGCGCGACGGCATGGCAGCGCTCCGCGAGGAGGCGGACGCGGCGAAGCGCCTTGGCCTCAATGCGATGCTTGCAGACGTTACGAAACTGCCCTTCCCGGTGGATGGGGCTCTCTGCTTCCCGGACCAGGCCCGGTTCGATCCGCTGGCGTTCGCGCGGGAGCTCGCCGTGCGTGCGGAGGAGATGGGTGCGCGCATATTTGAAGGAACCCGCGTGACGGGCGTGGACGGCATGCGCGTCCTGACCGAGCAGGGTACGGTGCAGGCGAAGCACATTGCGTTCGCATGCCATTACCCAATCGTGAACATTCCGGGCTATTACTTCCTGCGCATGAGCCAGCAGCGCTCCTTTGCGATTGCCCTTTCCGGCGCGCCCGCGCTCTCCGGGGTCTACATCGACCAGCAGCAGGGCGGGCTGTCGTTCCGCAGCGCCCGCTTCCGGGATCGGGACGCGCTGATCCTCGCGGCCTACGACGTGCGCAGCGGCAAGAACACCGCGGGCGGGAAATACCGGGAGCTGCTTTCCATCGCGCGCAGGTTCTATCCGGACTGCGAACTCATCGCCCAATGGTCGGCGCAGGACTGCCGCACGGCGGACGATATTCCTTACATCGGCCGCTACAGCGCGGAAACGCCAAACTGGTATGTTGCGACGGGCTTCAACAAGTGGGGCATTACAAACGCGATGGTTGCGGCGGAGCGTATCGCGGCAATGATCGCCGGGGAAGCGGAGGCGGAGGACAGCGTATACGACCCGGCGCGCTTCAAACTGCTGCCGAGCATGAAGAACCTTGCAGGCGATGCGGGCAACACGATTGCCGGGCTTGCGAAGGAGGCGTTTTCCCTGCCGGAGGAAACGCTCAGCGCCCTGCCGCGCGGCGAGGGCTCCATCGTGGAGCATGAGGGCGAAAAGTATGCCGTTTACCGGGACGAAGCGGGCGAAGCGCACATCCTGCCCTCGCGCTGCCCGCATCTGGGCTGCCGGCTGGAGTGGAACCCGGATGACCGCGTTTGGGAGTGCCCGTGCCACGGCTCGCGCTTCAGCGTTGACGGCGAAATCCTGAGTGAACCCACCGTGCGTGGGCTGGAGAGAGAAGGAACGGCAGCACGGTAGGGGACCTTTGGCGCGCACAAACGAGCGCGGGAGCAAGACAATCCTCAGTCACGGCTTGCGCCATGACTGCTCCTTTTAAAAAGGAGCCTTTTGGGGCATGCGCCCCCGTGGGCGGTGAAGGGGCGCAGCCCCTTCGCACCACGTCCCCTTCCCGCGCCGGGAAGGGGCGAGGGGATGGGCCGCCACGGGAATGCGCTGCCGAATGGTTGATCCGCTGCGGCGGGGAACAATCCTCAGTCACGGCTTGCGCCGTGCCAGCTCCTTTCAAAAGGAGCCTTTTGGGGTGTGCGCTTTTGCGCGGCATCCGAATACGAAAAATGACTTCAGTTTTAAGGAAGATTTTCTACACTGACAACTCATTCATTTTTTCTATTGCATCCGCTATTCTTTTTGCAGGAGGTGAGGCGGACATGTATGAAGCCATCCGCAACATGCGTTTAGAAAAAGGAATGACGCAGCTTCAAGTCTCAAATGCGCTTGGACTAAAATTGCAGACTTATCGTAATTATGAAAAAGGAGATAGGAGGGTTCCGGTTTCTGTCATCATTCGGATTGCACAATTTTATGCTATAAACGTAGATTATCTGCTTGGCCGTACTGATATAAAGGAACCCTATCCGCCTGCGGGATGAAGCAGTGCCATACTTAGATGCACCATATGGGATGTAGGGGATGCCATCCCCTACAACGGATCAAGCAGCGGCAGCAGGGATACGACAATCTTCTTATGAATAGTTAACGCCGTTTATCGCGGCAGTTCGCAACGACCGCGCGGAAAAGAGCAATCCTCAGTCCGCTTCGCGGACAGGCCTCACAGTTCGCAATGGTCGCGCAGCGTTGCCGCAGGAGCGGCTTCCTAGCGCTCCCTTGCTCACTGGGCTTCCGCCTCGCTGCATCCCGCACTGCGGGCGCTCGGCTCCGCCCCTTTGCCAAAGGAGCCTTTGCGTTTGTGCGCTCTCGCGCGGCATCCGAATACGGAAAACGTTGGAGTTTATCGCGCCCAAAAGCCTCCTTTTGAAAGGAGGTGGCAGCGGCGTGAGCCGCTGACGGAGGATTGTAGAAAAACGATGGATATGCTGTATCGTTTCGGATTATGCTGTTTGCTTTTTGGCAAATCCCTTTTGCAGCTTAAAGCCTACTCACACAAAACGCGGGCGGCTCAACCGAGCCGCCCGCGCGCATATGTGCGTTCCTTATGCGTCAAAGCCCATGGCGTGATACGCTTTGGCGAGCGTTGCCGCCGCCGCAGTGCGTGCCTGCTCCGCGCCTTCGGTCATGATCTTGCGGATGTAGGCTTCATCCGCAACGAGGCGCTTGAACTCGTCCTGCACGGGCGTGAGCTCCGCGATGACCGCATCTGCTACGGCGGTCTTGAGGTGGCCGTACCCCTTGCCCTCGAATTCCGCCTCGGCCTCCGGCATGGTTTTGCCGGTGAAGGTCGTGTAGATGGCGAGCAGGTTCGATACGCCGGGCTTATTTGCTGGGTCAAACTTGATAAGGCCGTCGCTGTCCGTAACGGCGCGCTTGAACTTTTTGAGGATCACAGCGGGATCGTCCATGATGGCGACATAGCCGTTTGGGTTCGGGTCGGACTTGCTCATCTTCTGCGCGGGGTCCTGCAGACTCATAAGCCGTGCGCCTACCTTGGGGATGAAGCCCTCCGGGATGCGGAAGGTCTCGCCGTGCACCTTGTTGAAGCGGATGGCGATGTCCCGCGTGATCTCGACATGCTGCCTCTGGTCGTCTCCCACAGGCACGAGATCGCTCTGGTAGAGCAGGATGTCCGCCGCCATCAGCACGGGGTAGGTGTAAAGGCCTGCGTTGATGTTGTCCGCGTGCTTCCGGGATTTATCCTTGAACTGCGTCATGCGGTTGAGCTCGCCCATGTAGGTGCTGCATGCGAGCACCCAGTTGAGCTCCGCGTGCTCCTTCACGTGGGATTGCACGAACACCACGGAGCGCTTCGGATCCACGCCGCAGGCCAGCAGCAGCGCGACGGTATGAAACGCGCGCTTCCTGAGTTCATCCGGATCCTGGCGGACAGTCGCCGCATGCAGGTTCGCCACACAATAATAGCAGAAATGATCCTCCGTCTGCAAAAGCGCCCAGTTGCGCAGCGCGCCCACATAGTTGCCGAGCGTCGGCGAGCCGGAGGGTTGAATGCCGCTTAACACGATCTTCCTGCGTTGCTGTTCCATGGTGAAATTCTCCTTACACTGCGTTTCAAAATACTTTTGATTCCGAAACATTATACTGCATTTTTAAAACTATGGCAATGCAATGCGTGAAATGATAGAATTGTATTGAGAACGGAGGAGAGCTATGGCATACCAGGCGTTATACCGGAAATACCGCCCGAAGCGCTTTGCGGACGTGATCGGGCAGGAACATATCACCACGATCCTCAAAAACCAGATTGTGGAAGGACACGTAGCGCATGCGTACCTGTTCACGGGCACGCGCGGCACGGGCAAGACCAGCACGGCGAAGATCTTCGCAAAGGCGCTCAACTGCGAGCATCCCGAGGCGGGTGAACCCTGCGGCACGTGCGCGAGCTGCCGCATTGCGGAGGCGGGCGGCGTGGACATCATCGAGCTGGACGCAGCGTCCAACACCGGCGTGGAGGACATGCGCGCGCTGATTGACAAAGCGCGCTTTGCGCCGCTCGACCTCAGCGTGAAGGTGTATATCATCGACGAGGCGCATATGCTTTCCAAGAGCGCGTTCAACGCGCTGCTCAAAACGCTGGAGGAGCCGCCCGCGCACGTCGTGTTCATCCTGGCGACGACGGAGCCGCAGAGCATCCCGGCCACGATCGTATCCCGCTGCCAGCGGTTTGATTTTCACCGCCTGCGCGTGGCGGACATCGTTTCCTGCATGGAGGGCGTGCTCAAAAGCGCGGGCGCGTCCATCGCGCCGGAGGGCATGCTTGCGATCGCCCGGGCGGCAGAGGGCGGCATGCGCGACGCGCTTTCCCTTGCGGATCAGTGCATCTCCTTCTGCGGCGGCGACGTTTCGGCGGAGGACGTTTACGGCGTGCTCGGCAGCATGGAGAGCGATTTCTTGTTCGACGTGGCGGACGCGCTCCTTTCAGACGACCGGGACGGCGCGCTGCGCCTGCTGGAGCGCGTGGTGAGCGAAGGGCGGGATCTTTCCGTATTCGCGCAGGATCTTGCGCGCCATTTCCGCGCGCTGCTGCTCGCAAAGCTCTGCGGCCATTGCAGCGACATCCTGGACTGCACGGAGGACGCGATGCGCCGCTATATGGAACAGGCCGCGCGCGCGGGGGAAAAGCGACTTTCGCGGGCCATCGACGTGCTGCTCGGCGCGGTCGCTAACCTGCGCTATCTGGCGCTGCCGCGCGTGCAGCTCGAGTGCGCATTCGTGCGCATCACTACGCCGGAGGAGGAGCCGCAGAGCATCGATCTCCTGCTCGAGCGCGTGGAACAGCTGGAACAGAAGGTGAAAAACGGCGTTGCCGCGTCGCCTGCGTCCACAGCGGCGGCCCCTGCAAAGACAGCTCCGGCAAGGCGGGCGGGCAAAGACGCTCCCCCGTGGGAGGACGCGCCGGAACCCGCAGGCGAGGCGGACTACGTCCCCCCGTCGGATGACGACGCGCCGCCGGCTCCGCAGGAGGAAGCTCCTCCTGCGCGTGCGCCGAAAGCGGCTGCGCCGGGCGGAAACGCGAAGGCGTATTGGGACGCTGCGCGCGCCGTGCTGCAAAAGACGAACCCGACGCTTGCCGTGCTTGCGCTCAAGGCGTCGGATTGGCGGCAGGAGGGCGATACGCTGAACGTCTGCTTCGAAAAGAAGGCGTTTTACGATGCGTTTTCCAAGCCGGAGAACTTCAAGCTGGCTGCGGAGGCGCTTGCCAGCGCGGCGGGCGGCATGAAGCTGCGCATCGTGATGGCAGGGGAGGACGCGGGGAGTGCTCCCTCGCTGGAGGACGCGGCGCGCAAGGCGTTCGGCGACATGCTGGAAATTGTGGAATAACCGCAAGGGTTGGCGTTTTGGGCGGGATTTTGCGCAAGATGTTGTGGAACAGGCCCGCCGTATGGTATAATAACTTGTTTCAATCTATTTTGGCATAACGCTACGGTTCAGGAGGTTTTTATGGCACGAGGCGGCTTCCCCGGCATGGGCGGCAACATGCAGCAGTTAATGAAGCAGGCGCAGAAGATGCAGCAGGATGTGCAGCGCTTGCAGCAGGAGATCTCCGAGCGCGAGTTTACGGCGGCGGCGGGCGGCGGCGTGGTGAAGGCCACGGTGCTCGGCAGCAAGGTCGTGAAAGCGATCGAGATCGACCCGGCGTGCGTGGATCCGGACGATGTGGAAATGCTTCAGGATCTTGTGCTGGCGGCGGTGAACGAGGCGCTGCGTATGGCGGATGAAACTATGGCGAGCGAGATGAACCGCGTCACTGGCGGCATGAACCTCGGCTTCTAAGCGCGGCGGGATGAGCATCGAAGCGATCAACGCGCTCACGACGCAGCTTGCGCGGCTGCCCGGCATCGGCGCGAAAAGCGCGCAGCGGCTGGCGTACCATATTCTGGACATGCCGGAGGGCAATGCGCGGGAGCTTGCGGCGGCAATCACGCGCGCGCGGGATACCGTGCGCTATTGCCCTATCTGCGGCAATTATACCGACGTCGAGCCCTGCGCCATCTGCGCGGACGCAGCGCGCAAGAGCGACGTGCTCTGCGTGGTGCGCGATGCGCGGGACGTTTTTTCCATGGAAAAGCTGCGGGAGTTCCGCGGGAAATACCATGTTCTGCACGGCACGATTTCCCCGATGGACGGCGTCGGCCCGGATGACATCCGCATCAAAGAGCTGCTTGCGCGGGTGGAGAACGAGGGCGTGAAGGAAGTGATCCTTGCGACGAACCCGGACGTGGAGGGCGAGGCGACGGCGTCCTACATCGCGCGCCTGCTCAAGCCAAAGGGCGTGCGCGTCACGCGCATCGCGCATGGCATCCCCATCGGCGGGAACTTGGAATATGTAGACGAAATGACGCTGCTCAAGGCCGTCGAGGGCAGGCGCGAGATGTGATCTGCGCCTGGAATGCGTTGTTTTTCGGAATTGAAACAGGAAATTAAGGCGAAATTAATAATAAGTTTACTTTTGTGCAACCTTTTGGGGCACAAAATCGTCTATGATAAGAGTGATGAACAAACTATGAATTCAAACGGGAGGGGAGCGCGGCATGAAATCGTTCTGGAAACCGGTCGCAATGGCTTTGCTCATATGCGTGTTCGCATGCGCCTGCGCGGTCCCTGCCGGCGCGCCGCTTTCCGGCGAGCGCGCGCTTTCCGATGCGCAGCGCATCTATAAAAGCGCGGCGCTTGTGGTCATGGGCAAATGTGTACAATCCCACACCAACAGCGACGGCGATACCTGTTATGACCTCTGCGTCGAGGAAGTGATCGCGGGCAGCGCTGGGGCGGGAGACGTGATCCACTGCACACAGGGCGCTATGAAGACAGGCGAAACCTACCTGCTCTATCTTGCCGAGGGTGAAGATGCGTATCACACCGAGGACATGCGCCGCTACGAGCTGCTTTCGGACGCGCCGCTTCCGGTTTCCGAAAACGGGACGGTTTCATTTTCCGGCACGCAGCTTTCACTTTCCGAAATCAAGCAGGATATTGAACGAATGAACGCGGTGATCACCGCGCCTGCGACGGCATACTATTACAAGACGCTCTCTGCGCTCATTGAGGCTGCGGACGAGATCTTCATTGGGCGCGTCAGCTCTGTTTCCGGCGTCGAGGATATGCCTTTCCGCGCGCAGACAGACGGGACTATCGTAGAAAACACGCTGCCTGCTGCGATCGCGCGGGTGGAAGCATACGGTGCGCTGAAGGGCGCGCTCAATTATGGCGACGCGGTTGAGCTTGTATATGCCCCGGCGATGAGTGCGAACCTTGTGGACGCGGCCACACTCAAGGCGATCTCCTATGGCGAGGAAAATGCGCCGGCGCTGGAGGAAGGGGCGGTTTACCTGTTCTTCCTGATGCAA
Source organism: uncultured Eubacteriales bacterium (assembly GCA_900546845.1). GTDB lineage: Bacteria > Bacillota > Clostridia > Christensenellales > CAG-138 > UBA1685. Next base: position 28,738 of record UREK01000020.1, on the reverse strand, counting down.
AGCCCGGACGCGAAGCAGAACTACCGCTTCTCCGTGAACCCGATGCAAGGCTATGTGCAGATCGATCAGAACGACAGCGTGTATGTTTCCTATGTTAACCGTGCGCTTTTTGGCTATGAGGAGCTGGGGCGTCTTGTGCGGGAAATCCGGGCGATCATGGAAGCTTGAACGGCGCAGAATGCAAATGCAGATCCAAGGGCGAACTCCGGTTCGCCTTTTTTTGTCGAAACATAATGAAAAAAATTTTCGTATTAATTATATTGACAAACTCAAAAAATAAGCGTATAACAAATAAGTATTTCAAATGGGAGGAGAAGTGGCAGATGCAACTGCTGTATTTCATTACGAACCACGTGGAAAAAGTTCCGGTGGTGCTTGCACGGCTTGCGGAAGCGGGCGTTAACGGCGCGACGGTAGTGAACTGCGAGGGCATGGCGCATATGTTGGCAACAAGCGGCGAAGCGCCGGCGCTTTTTGGATCCTTGCGCAGCTTGTTCAACACGGAGGAGACGGGCGAAGGCAAGATGGTGCTTGCCGTGATGAAGGATGAGAACATCCTTGCGGCAAAGGAGGCCATCCAATCCGTATGCGGCAGCTTTGACGAACCAAACACTGGAGTGATGTTTTCCGTGCCGGTCATGCATTTTGAAGGAGTAACCAAGAACAGGACATGAATACGTTGCTTTGTTTGGCGGGTGCAATGACCCTCGGGCTGCTGCTGACGCGCCTTGCGAAAAAAGTGAACCTGCCGAATGTGACGGCATACCTGATCGCGGGCCTCGTGGTGGGCCCGTACTGTCTGAACCTGTTTGATGAGAGCGTCCTTGCGGGCGTATCTCAGCTCACGAGCATTGCGCTCGGGTTCATCGCCTTTTCCATCGGCGGTGAGTTCAAGCGGGAAAGCCTGAAGCGCGTAGGCGGGAAGGCGATGATCATTACTGTGTTCCAGTCGCTCTGTGCGCTCGCGCTCGTGGATGTGGTGCTGATCGCCTGCGGGTTCGACGTCCCGCTTGCGCTCACACTTGGCGCGATCGCCACGGCAACCGCTCCCGCAGCAACGCTGATGGTGGTGCGGCAATACCGCGCGCAGGGCACGATGACGAACACGCTGCTTTCCGTCGTCGCAATGGACGATGCGATCGGCCTTGCGGCATTTGCGATCTCGCTCGCGATGGCACAGTCCTTGACGAGCGGCGCCGTGCCCACGCTGCAAAACATGCTTGTTTCCCCACTGCTGGAGATCGTGCTTTCGCTCGTGGCCGGCGCGGTGATCGGCGCGGCGCTTTCCTTCCTGCTGCGCTTCTTCCGCTCGCGCGCAAACCGCCTTTCGCTGATGATCGCAGCGGTGTTCACGGGCGTGGCGCTGGCGGACCGCTATGGCCTGAGCGCGCTTTTGACCAGCATGGCCATCGGCGCGGCAATGGTGAACCTCCGAACGGATTCCGAGGCGCTCATCGAGAACGCAGACCGCTGGACTCCGCCGCTGTTCATGCTGTTTTTCATCATCTCCGGGGCGGAGCTGGATCTGCAGGTGCTGACCACGGTAGGGCTTCTTGGCGTGCTCTATATCCTTGCGCGCTCGCTGGGCAAATACTTTGGCGCGGCGCTTGGCGCAAGCGTGGTGAAGAGCGAGCCGAAGATCCGCAAGTACCTCGGTTTGACGCTCTTGCCGCAGGCGGGCGTGGCCATTGGCATGGCGCAGGTTGTCATGACGAAGCTGCCGGAATACGGTGCGCAGATCCGTGCCGTTGTGCTGTGCGCAACGCTGGTGTATGAGCTCATTGGGCCAGTCGTGACGCGCATCGCGCTTGTGCGTTCCGGCGAGATTCCACCCGATGCGTTCCCGGAACACAAGAGACCGGGCCGGAAAAAGACCACTGCGCACTGAGCACGGCGGCATGCAAAAAGGGGCGGGTTCCAGTGGAACCCGCCCGCTCTTTTCGTTTCTGCTGACTTGGCTTAGACAAGACCCTGCGCCATCATGGCGTCGGCAATCTTCTTGAAGCCCGCGATGTTCGCGCCGGCAACGAGGTTGTAGCCGAGGCCGCACTCTTCCGCAGCCTGCACAGAGGCGCTGTAGATATTCTTCATGATGCCGTGGAGCTTCGCATCCACTTCCTCTGCCGTCCAGGAGAGACGCTCGGAGTTCTGGCTCATTTCGAGGCCGGAAACCGCGACGCCGCCCGCATTGACCGCCTTGGAAGGCGCAACGATGAGGCCCTGGCCCATGAGGTAATAGAGCGCTTCGTTGGTGGTGGGCATGTTGGCTACTTCGATGTAGTACTTGATGCCATTCGCAACGATCTTCTGCGCGGAATCCAGATGGACGTCGTTCTGCATCGCGCAGGGCATCACGATGTCAACCTTGCGGCCCCAGGGCTTCTCGCCGGGGAAGAACTCTACGCCGAACTTGTCCGCATAGTCCTGCACGCGGTTGCGGCGGCTTGCGTTCATCTCAAGCATGTAGTTGATCTTCTCTTCGGTGACGATGCCGTCGGGATCGTAGATGTAACCATCCGGGCCGGAGAGCGTGACAACTTTGCCGCCGAGCTCCGCAACCTTCTTGGTCACGCCCCAAGCCACGTTGCCGAAGCCGGAGACCGCGATCGTCTTGCCCTTGATGGTGTCATGCTCATGGTTGAGCACTTCGCAGAGATAGTACACAGCGCCAAAGCCGGTGGCCTCGGGGCGGATCAGGGAGCCGCCGAAGGAAAGGCCCTTGCCGGTGAGCACGCCGTTCTCGTAAGCGCCGACAAGGCGCTTATACTGGCCGAAGAGATAGCCGATTTCGCGGCCGCCGACGCCGAGGTCGCCTGCGGGAACGTCGATGCTGGGGCCGATGTGGCGATAGAGTTCGCTCATGAACGCCTGGCAGAACCGCATGATCTCCATGTCGCTCTTGCCGGTGGGATCGAAGTCAGAACCGCCCTTGCCGCCGCCCATGGGCAAGGAAGTGAGGCTGTCTTTGAAGGTCTGCTCGAAGCCGAGGAACTTCACGATGGAAAGGCTCAGGTTGCGTGCGAAGCGCAGGCCGCCCTTGTAGGGGCCAATAGCGCTGTTGAACTGGACGCGGTAGCCGCGGTTCACCTGCACGTTGCCGGCGTCGTCGACCCAAGTCACGCGGAACTCGATGGTGCGCTCCGGCTCAACGAGGCGCTCAAGCAGGCGCATCTTCTGATATTCCGGATGCTGTTCGATGACGGGCTCCAGCGAGGTGAGAACCTCTTCTACGGTCTGGATAAACTCGGGTTCATGGGAATCACGCGCTTTTACCTTTTCGAGTACTTCTTGGATGTAGGCGTTCATGGTTTGTCCTCCAAATTAATGTTTCGGAAATTGAACGGCCTCGGGCGGTCGGGAAATGCCCGGGTACCATGCATATCATAAATCCGTTGCGTAGATATGTCAATATCAATTGCATACTTTGCGTGTGGAATTTCTGCTTTTTGTGCGGAGTAATCTGGGAGAAAGTTAAGAAAGTTAAGAGGAATTCACGCTTTTATGTACTGATACACTATGGGAGAAGAGTAAGTTTATATATACAATATGAATAATAATTCAAAAGCAAGCATTTAAAACCAAAGGAGAAAACATTGAAAATGCAGGAAATCCGAGATGTGAATTCTTGCAGGAACGGAGCTGCAGATTAACGTTGGCTGGAATTGGACAAAACAGCATAAAAGAAGCGGCGGAACGACGGAATGCTTGCAAGTTCCAATGGAAACTCCTGCAAAGGAATCGGGATAAAAACGTATTGGCTATAAAAAAACAATGTGCGCGCCATGTGCCAGCGCACCTGTTCTGGGGCGGGCATGGCCAAGATCGTGCCGCGGCACTCCATGCCGAGGGAGGCGGTGTGGCGATGCCCCAGCGCGCAGAACAGGCTGCATTGGCGCAAGCACGTCCGGCGCTTTGCCGCAAGGGACGCATGCAGACTTACCCAAAAAATGAATCGGCCCGAGCGGCCGCGACCGCGGCGCAGGGGAGGCGCGCCTGCCCAGGTATCTTCCGGCCATTCTATGAAAGCCCGCTTTCCGCAAAGCCAATCAAAAATTTTCCTATTAAATAGAACTCTCCAAATTCATGCCCGCATATGCTCGTAAAAGCAATTCAGCGCAACACACGCCGGAAGAAAAGCGGAGCATCCTATGGAACGTTAGAAAACTACACAGGAAACGGTATGCGGGTTACGCTTGTCTGCCCTGCGGGAGCGGCATGCCGAGCGTCCAGCTGCCGGCGGGGCGCACTGCAAGCCGGAAACAATGCTCCTGCCCGAATACGCTGCCAAGCGCGGCGCAAAACAGCTCCGCCTGTGCGTCCGGCACAAGCGCTTGGATGGTTCCTGCAAAGCCACCGCCGTGCACGCGCCATGCGCCGCCGCATGCGGCGAGGCAGCCCTGTGCGAGCGCAAGTGCAAGGGAAACGCTCCGCTCCGAAGCGGAGGATAGGGGATAGATGTTTTGCAGCAGGGCCATGGAGGACGCGCCGGATTCCCGCATCCGCGCGCAGCAGGCGGGCATGTCCCCAGCCGTGAGCGCTTCAGCCATTTGCAGCACGCGTTCGTTTTCCGCGAAGAAGTGCATCGCGCGCAGAAGCGCGCGGTCATGGAGCCTCCCGCGCAGTGCGGGAAGCTGCGCGCGGAATGCGGCGGGGTCCACTTCGCGCAGGACTTCTTTGCCGAAACATTGCGCGACTGCCCGCATCTCCGCGGGGATAGCGGTATATTCCTGCGTGAGATCCGCATGGCTCCCGCCCGCGTTGACGATGAAGAGGTTATATCCGTGCGTGGAAAAATCGCAGGGAACCCTGCGCACCTCCGGCCGCTCCGGATCTGCAAAGTCGATCAAATGCGCGCTGCCGAGCGCGGAAGCCGCCTGATCCATCAGCCCGCAGGGCTTGCCGAAATATTCGTTTTCGGCGGCCTGCCCCGCCCGGGCGAGCGCCATCGCGGGGATCGTGCCCGCGTTGCACAGCGCGTTATGAACCGTGCCGAGCAGCACCTCCAGCGCAGCAGACGAAGAAAGCCCGCTGCCTTGCGGCACGTCGGAAAGGACGAACGCATCGAACCCACAGGCCTGGTAACCGGCGCGCAAAAGCGCCGCCGCAACGCCGCGCAGAAGCGCGGCGGTCGTGCCGCCTTCCTCAGGGACAGGCGCTAGGACTGAAAGCGTGGCGGAGGATTCTCCATAGCCCTCGGAGAAAAGGCGCATAACGTCCGTCCCGTTGGGACGCGCGGCGGCGATGAGATCGAGCGAAACCGCAGCGGCGAGCACGCGGCCATGCTGATGGTCCGTGTGGTTTCCGCAAAGCTCCGTGCGGCCGGGCGCGCTCAGGAGCGTTACAGGGTGTTCGCCGAAGCGCCGAGCAAAGCCACGCAGCGCGCGGCGGTAACGCGCTGCCTGCGTAGCGTGATCCTCCCCATATAAAAAGCGAAGGGTGGCTGCGCCTTCCGGCGCGCAAAGGTAGGTTTCCCAGGCGTCCATGCTTTGGAGCATAGGGGTGAGGTTCATCGGGGCAGCTCCTTATCTTCTTCCTGCTTTGTGAAGCGAAGGTAAAACCCTTCCTCTGCGTCCTCCCGTTCCGAAAGGCACAGCCCCGCCGAAGCGCATAGAGCGATGAAATGCGCCGCATCCTGCCGGGCGTGTTCCCTGACGATCCCGTATGTGACGCGGATGGCTTCGCCGTTCGCGTTGACCGCAAGCTCGGCTAGGAAAGGTTCCGGGCTGGCGGAGGCTATGTTTGCGTCCCAGATGTGGAACGTCCCGCCGGGCTTGAGAACGCGCGCCGCTTCCGCGACGGCCTGCGCCTGTGCTTCCTTTGGCATATACATCAGCGCGTAAAACGCGGTGACATGGTCGAAGGACGCGGCCGGAAATGCCAGCGCGCGGGCGTCCATCAAGAGCTTGCGGAACCCGCTGGGCGCTTCGTCCAGCTCATCCTGCCGGTTGTCGACGGCCGTAACCTGCGCCTGGTAGATCCGGCCGATCACGCCCTCGCCGCCACCGCCGACGTCGAGGATCTCCCCTTGCAGCGTTTTCTTGAGCGTAATGTTCAGCATGGTTTTGCTCCTTCCGCAACTAGTACCGTGGTGGAGGAGAAATCCCACAGCCGCTCGCCCGCGCGGTATTGGGCGATGCGCCTGTCAAAGCGCGCGTGGATCAGCCGGGTCAGCTCGGCCTGTTCCGCGCCGCTCAGCGCGCCGGGCGTCATGTTCAGCGCTTTCTGCATGGAAGCAAGGGTGGAAAGCCGCCGGGCTTCGATCTGCTCATATGCGAGCGTATCCGGGACGGAGGCATTGTCCGGCGCATATTCCATCACCGTGAACAGATCGGCGTTCACCTGGCGGAAGCCCGCTTTTTCCAGCTCCCGCGGATACTCCTGTTCGCTCATCTCGAACGCGCCGACGTTTTCGGTCCCTGGGAAGCCCTCCGCACCGCGCCATGCCTTTTCCATGAGCGCCTGTTCCTCCGCGCTCGCGGGCGTTTCGTTCGCTTTCAGGCCGAGCCGCGTGCGCACGGAAAGCACAGCGATCCGTCCGCCCGGCCGGAGCACCCGGAACTGTTCCCCAAAAAACGGTGCGTGCGGGATATGCTCCGCGACGGTGTGGGAAAAGCACACGTCAAACGCGCCGTCCGCAAAAGGCATGGCTGTCGCGTCGCCAATTATAAATTTGCAGGAAAGGCCGAGTTCGCGCGTCTTTTCCCGGGCGAAGGCGATGTGGCCCGCGTCGGAATCGAGGCCCGTCACATGAAGGCCGGGCACATATTGCAACAGCCTGTGGCAGAACGCGCCGCCCGCGCAGCCCACTTCCAGGACGCGGTCCCCAGGCTTCGCGCCGATCGCCCGGAGCCAGAGCTCCTTGTTGCCGCCGTGAAAGCGCAGGCTCCGGCTTTGGTAGAGCTCCTCGGTCGTCTGCACATAGCGGGACCAGACTTCGTTCATGCAGGTTGCCTCCTTTGGTTTGTGCTGTTTTCCATTTTTGCTATTATACTATATTTCCCTTTCGGATGATAGCAGGGGGCGGATTTCGGGGCTGTGAAATGAAAATGAGCCAGGGATTTTCCGGCTCATGCAGGTTGCCTTTCGTACTATGCGCCGAAATATGCGGCGATTTCTTCCATCCGTGCCTCCTGTTTTACGTGGAAGGGGCAGCGGGATTCGCAGTGGCCGCACTTGAGGCAGTCCGAAGCTTTCAGGAAAAGCTTTTCGTAGTGCCCTTTGGCAAGCTCGTCCCCGGCGAGAGCAAGGTCGTAATACTTGTTGATGAGCCCCACGTTGAGGCCCGCCGGGCAGGGTTGGCAGTGGTTGCAGTAGACGCAGATGCCGTCCGCGTTCTGCGGCGTGAACGCGCCGATGGCGGAATAATCCCGCTCGGCGGGGCTTGCGTCGAGGTAAGCGAGCACAGCCTTCAAGTCCGCGCTGTTGCGGACACCGGGCAGCACCGTGAGCACGGCGGGGCGGTCGAGCGCATACTGGATGCACTGCGCCTTCGTGAGCGCCTGCTTGAACGGGGAAGTCTTCGCGTCGAGCAGTTGGCCGCCGCCGAAGGGCTTCATCACGGAGATGCCGACGCCTTCCTTCTCGCAATCCCGGTAGAGCTGGCCCCGATCGGCCATGGTGCCGATGCCGTACGTGCCGGTGGAGTAATCGTAGGCCGGGTTGATGCTGAACATCACCATGTCGATGCAGCCCATGTCGAGGAAGCGGCGGAGGATGTCCGGATCGTGGGTGGAAAGGCCGAGGTGGCGGATCATACCATCCGCATGGAGGCCCTTCATGTAATCCCAAATACCGTTGGAAAGGACGGTATCGTAATCGTCCGCCTCATCAATGCAGTGAAGGAAGCCCATGTCCGCATAGCTGGTATTGAGGGTCTTGCGCTGTTCCTCAAAATTGCGCTTGATCTTCGCGAGATCCCGCGTCCAACCGTATTTGCCGCCTTCGTATACCGCGCCGAAGTGCATTTGCAGATACAGGTTTTCCCGGCGGCCTGCGAACGCGCGCGCATAGCAGGCATACGGCTTGCCCTCGGACGCCGCCATATCAAAAAAGTTCACGCCGTTTTCGATGGCGAGGTTCACCGTGCTTTCAATCTCCGCCTCGCTGCCTTCGTGGATGGAACCCATCCCAAGACCGATGACGCTGATCCGCTCCTCCCCATGGGGGAGCTTGCGATATTGCATGATACCCATTCTCTTTCCCTCCTGAAATCCTTGTGGTTTACGCTTTTAGCTTTTTCGCAAAGTCGGCCATCACTTCCGAAATTTTGATCTGCTGCGGGCAAACGGCCTCGCAGCTGCGGCAGCCGATGCAGGCGCCGGGCCGCTTTTCCGGCGGCAGGGCGGAGAGCGCCATCGGCGCGAGAAAGCCGCCGCCCGTGAAGCTGTGCTCGTTGTAAAGTGCGATCAACGCGGGGATGTCGAGCCCCTGCGGGCAATGGCTTGTGCAATAGCGGCAGGCTGTGCAGGGAAGCGCGTGCTGGCCCACCATGCGCCCGGCGATGGCCTGCAACGCGGCGGATTCCTGCGCATCAAGCGGATTATCCTTCTCAAAGGTGCGGATATTCTCCATCAGCTGCGCCATGTTGGACATGCCGGAAAGCGTCACGACCACGCTTGGGATGGTTTGCAGGAAGCGGAACGCCCAGGCGGGGATCCCTTCCTCCGGGCGCAGCGTCTTGAGCGCGGCCGCGTCCTCCGCAGAGAGCGTTGCGAGCCTGCCGCCGCGTAGCGGCTCCATCACCCAGACGGGGATGCGGTATTCCCCAAGAAGTTCCACTTTCGCCTTGGCGTCCTGGAACGTCCAATCCAGGTAATTGAGCTGGATCTGGCAGAACTCCATGGCGCTGCCATACGCGGCGAGGAAGCGCTGCATCACGGCATAACTCCCGTGCGCAGAAAAGCCGAGGTGGCGGATGCGCCCCGCTTTTTTCTGTGCCATGAGGTAGGTAAAGATGCCGTATTTTTCATCGTTGAGATACGCGTCGATGTTCATCTCGCAGACATTGTGGAACAGATAGAAATCAAAGTAGGAAACGCCGCACCGCTTGAGTTGGGCTTCGAAGATCTCTTCCACTTTGCCCATGTTGGAAAGGTCGTATCCCGGGAATTTATCCGCAAGGTAAAAGCGCTCCCGCGGATGTTGGCGCAGCGCTTTGCCCAGCGCAACTTCGGATTGCCCGCCGTGGTAGCCCCAGGCGGTGTCGTAGTAATTGACCCCATGCTCCATCGCATAGGCCACCATCTTTGCCGTTTCGGCTTCGTCTACCTTGCCGTAGTCACTTTCCAAAACGGGCAGGCGCATGGCGCCCATGCCGAGGGCGGACAGCTTCAGATCCTGAAAAGCCTTGTAAATCATGCTAGTTCTCCTTCTTAAATACATATATGGATAAATGACCTTTGGATAAACTAACGGTACACCTTAGAGTTGACTTCAAGTCAAGAGGGGATTTTAACGGGATACGCTGCCAGACTGAGATTGAAAGCGCTTATTCTTTCAGAGTAATTAAATTATTTAGTTGACGCGCGAATATATATCTGCTATACTCATTTCACAAGAAGAGTAATCGGATTACAAGGAGAAAACGATGCAGAACAACACGGCGCTCGCGCAGCAGATTTTGAACGAGGCGCGGGAGAAACGGATGAACCCGATCGAGATGCTCCCGACCGCCATCGCAGCGGTGTTCGGCCTGTGGGCGCTGCGCCGGGAAGGCCGGCGGATGCAGAACCTGCCGCAGGCCGGGAGCGTCCCTGCGTTCCTCGGGCAGGCGCTCGAATGTATGCCGGATCCAGTAAGCCGGGAGGCATTCCGCAGCCTTCTTCAGGAAGAGACCTTTAAGCAGCTGTTCGGGGGAGGGGTTCTCGACAGGCGGAATCCCTGGAGCGAAGCGGAGCTGATCTGGACGCAGGAGACGCTGATCCGCCGGTTTGCGGAACGCTACTGCAAAGGGGATTATGCGCCGGAATGGCTGCACCGGCTTGCCGTGCTGCTGCTGCAGCCCTGCGGCGGGAACTTTTACGACGGCGCGGCAGGCGTTGGCGATGCGGTCGCCGCAGCCCACCGCTTCGGCGTGGCTCACGGCGCCAACGCCTGCTTTTACGCGGCGGAGCAGAACGAAACGATGCGCAGCATCCTGATCCTGCGCGCGCAAATGTGCGGGATCCGGCTTGCACTTATCCCCAAGAGGACGGATGCGCCCCTGCCGCCGGAGCAGGCGGACTGGTCCATCATGTTCCCTCCCCTGGGCGATGCGCGCATGCTTGACCCGGATGCGGTGCCGGACGCGGTGCGCCGGCTGACGCACGATGCGCCCATCAGCCGGGATTGGCTCTATCCGCTGTTGCAGATCGCCGCGCTTGGGCAGCAGGGCAGGGGCGTTTGCTGTGTGTTCAACGGCATGCTGTTCAACGCGAGGCATGCCGCAATCCGGCAGCGGCTGTTGGAACTCAATGTTTTGGACGCGGTGATCGCGCTCCCGGCGAACAGCCTGCCGTTTACGGCAGTGCCTGTTTCGCTGCTCGTGTTTGATAAGGGGCGCAGGGAGCAGGCGTCCGTTAAAATGCTGGATGCCGCCGCCTGGGCGAAGAAAGCGCTTGAGCTGAATGGGAGGCGGCGGACGGACGTGCCGGATGGGGCGCTTGCGGCGCTCCCACGCATGCTTGCAGAAGGCGGGGGAGATGTGCGGGCCATTGCGCTGGACGCGCTGCAGCCGGATAACCTGCTGCCCCAGCAATATTTGCTTGCGCAAGCGAGCCGCGTGGAAGATCCTGCTTACGGCCCATTATATATCCAAAATGAGTTCCCGGAGGATTGGGTGGCGCTCAAGGAGGTTGCGGAGGTGTACCGCGGCATAAACCCGGCGGGGAAGGGCAGCGGGGAGACGGTGCGCATGCGCGTCATCAAACTTTCCAACGTGCAGGAGGACACGCTGCTGCAGGATGGCGTGGAGGAGTGCCCGGTGCCGGGGAACAGCCGGCTGGAACGCTATCTGGTGCGGCCGGGTGATCTCCTCGTCTCCTGCAAGGGCCCAGCCATAAAGATGTGCGCCGTGCCGGAGGATTGCCGGGAAGGGCTGCTCCTTTCCCTCAATTTCCTGGGGCTTCGCATCGACCGGACGCGCTTTGAACCCGATTATGTTCTCGCTTACTTAAAAAGCCCGGCCGGAAGGCAGGCGCTCGCGCGCTGCCAGATCGGGAGCAGCATTGTAATGATCCGGGCGCAGGATCTTGAAGACATCCGCATTCCTTATATATCGCTTGCACAGCAGCGGGCTTTCGTGGGGGCGCTGCGCAAGCAGGAGACGCGCATCGCGCAGGAGATCGCCGCGTTGGAGGCGCAGCGGCGCGCCGCGCAGTGGGACTTTTATATGAAGATCGGCCTTGGCCGGGTACTTTCAAAGGAGGAGTCACATGAAACCGATTGAAGTGAAACGCGGGGATATTTGGTTTGTGGAGCTGGAGCGCATGCAGGGGGACGTCATCTACGGCATGCGGCCCGCCGTGGTGGTGAGCAACGACAGGACGAACCGGCATGCGGAGATTGTGACCGTGGTCCCGCTCACGTCGGCGAAGAAGCGCCCGCTGCCCTGCCATGTCGCAGTCGCGGGCTATGGGCTGGAGCACGAAAGCGTCGCGCTGACGGAGCAGATCGTGACCATCAGCAAGGCGTGCCTGCGCTGGCGGCTCGGGACGCTTGCCGGGACCGAGGAGATGCGCGGGATCGAGCTTGCGCTGAAGCGGCAGATGGATGTTGCGTAGGCACGGCAAGCGGATGCAAGGTATTGACAAAATGGGGCGGGCTTACTATGGTTAAAATAGTAGCTGCGAATTACGCGATTGTTCAGCAAGGAGATGGAGAAGGCATGACGCATCAGGAAATTTTAAAACACGTGGATCATACGCTGCTGGCGGCCTATGCCACGTGGGAGGACATCGAGACGCTTTGTAAAGAGGGCGTTGAATACCATACCGCGTCCGTTTGCATCCCCCCAAACTACGTGCGCCGCGTAAAGGAACGCTTTGGGGAAACGCTCCCGGTTTGCACGGTGGTCGGCTTCCCGCTCGGATACAGCGTGAGCGCCGCAAAGGCGGCCGAAACGGAGCAGGCGATCAGGGATGGGGCGGCGGAGATCGATATGGTCATCAATATTTCCGACGTGAAAAACCAGGCGTTTGACGCGGTGGAACGCGAGATCGCCCTGTTGCGCAGCATAACCGAGAACCGGGTCTTAAAGGTGATCATCGAGACCTGCTACCTGAACGCGCTGGAAAAACAGGCGCTTTGCGCCGCCGTAACAAACGCTGGCGCGGACTACATCAAGACCTCCACTGGTTTTGGGAGCGCGGGCGCAACGCTGGCGGACGTTGCGCTGTTCCGGGAGCATCTGGGCCAGGGCGTTCGGATCAAGGCGGCCGGGGGTATCCGCAGCCTTGCGGATATGGAGGCGTTCCTTGCTGCAGGCGTGGACCGCATTGGATGCAGCAGCGCGATCCGCCTGATCCGCGGCGGAGATGCGGGCAGCCGCTGATCTCCTGCAGGCAGCTGAGGCCGGATGACGCGGGAATGTCCCGGGAAGAGATTCTCAACGAAAAAATGGGCATATCCTGACGGCGGCAAACCATAGCATCATCCAAAACAGGGCGGACGGTGTCCCGGAAGCGCGTTGGCTGCATGGTACGGGCAGCATGCAGGATGCATGGAACGGGCCTATCCGGGCGGGCATAAACAAAATTCTGCCCCAAACGGCACGTTCCCGGCAGAAGGAGCCCACGCGGACTTGCAGCATCCAGTACCGATTCCCGCGCGGCGGAGTTGGCGCTTTGCAGGAAAGGTGGAAACTTTGCAAGCGGCGACAGGCGTTTTTTGGGGATGCATATAGCCGATTCGGAAGGGCGAAAGACAACTTACTGGCGAACATACCTCATAGGAGAACTCCCATTTGCTATCGTGGGCTTTTTTGACGCGCGTTTGGCCGTTTCAACCAGACTTTCCATCTTGAACAATCCTCCAAAATGATATATTATTTTGCTTTAAGCAGCAAAAAGACACTGCACAGGAGGTATTTTATCGTGTATATCGTATGCTTGGATTTGGAAGGCGTTCTGGTGCCGGAGATCTGGATCGCGTTTTCGGAGGCCAGCGGCATCCCGGAGCTCCGCCGCACCACGCGGGACGAGCCTGATTACGATAAGCTGATGCGCTGGCGCCTCGGCATTTTGAAAAAGCATGGGCTGGGCCTTTCCGAAATTCAAGCTACCATCGCAAAGATTGACCCGCTGCCTGGCGCGCGGGAATTCCTTGATGCGCTGCGCGCCATGACGCAGGTCGTTATCATCAGCGATACCTTTACCGAGTTCGCTGCCCCCCTGATGCAGAAGCTGGGCTGGCCTACGATCTTCTGCAATTCGCTCGAGACTGCGCCGGATGGGGAGATCACGGGCTTTAAAATGCGCATCGAAAATTCCAAGCTGACTACCGTCCGGGCGCTTCAGACCATCGGCTATGAAACCATCGCTTCCGGGGACAGCTACAACGACCTTGCGATGATCCGGGCGAGCAAGGCAGGCTTCCTGTTCCGCAGCACGGAGCAGATCAAGGCTGACAACCCGGATCTACCCGCCTATGAAACCTATGATGCGCTCCTTTGCGCCATCCGCGGCGCGATCGGCTGATAAAAAAGTCGGAGCAAGCGTGTAGCTTGCTCCGATGTGCCTCAATCGGTTAAAAAGCCTCTCTGTGCCGAAAATTTACACAACACCCACTGCGCCGGGGCTTTCAATCTCTCCGATAAACTGCCCCCCTTTTCCCGTTTAATCTATCACTAGATTTTCCATAGATTTTTCTCATGCACCGTAATTTCTACCAAAATGGCCGCATTCTCATGCTCCTAGCCTCAGTTGCGGCGCAGAACCCTTATTTCGTCATCTTCCAAGCCCTGAGGAACCTGGAGACGACGAGAGCGGCGACGAGGATGGCAATGGCGGCGAAGCCGGCGAGGACGGCGACCCACCATTGGATGACAGGCTGAGGATCCTCTTCAGGCTCGGCGGCGGATTCGATGACGGGCTGCTTGATCTCGAGGGTGAACTCGGTTTCGGCGGTGTGCTCGGCGTCGTTGTCGTCATAGTAGGTGATGGTGTAAACGCCGTGGGTCAGGCCGTAGCTCTGGGAGTAGCCTTCGGTCATGGAGAGCATGCCGACAAAGACCTTCAGCTCGCCGTAACCTGCCTCGCCGGGGACGATGTCGCCAAGGAACACCGTGGAGGTGGGGAAAAGGCCCGCGCCCGCGACGGTGACCGAGACGTTGCGCAGCGGCGCTTTGCCGACGTTGAATACGTTCGCGGGCAGGGAGAGCGTCTCGCCTGCGGCGATCTCCTTGGGCACGGAGATCGTATCATAGGAAAGCTCGACGGGCTGCGTCACGTGGACGAGGAACTCGCGGGAGGCCGTATATGTGCCGCCATAAAGATCCACATAATCGAGCGCCACCGTGAAGGGCTGGCTGCCCGCGAGCACGTCCTTGGTGGTCTTGAGCTGGAAGCTCGCCTCCGCGCGTTCACCCGCCGCGATGTTTTCTAGCAGCTTCGCGTTCGCGGTCTCTGCCGGGAGGATGCCCGGCGCGGCGCTCGACCAGGAGAGCTTCACGCTGCGCGCGCGGATGTTGCCGATGTTCTCTACCGTCACGCGCACGGTAAATACTTCATTGCCGCCGACGGTCGTGGGCTCGATGACGCATTGGGAGATGAAAAGCTCCGGCCGCTCGGCTTCCACCTTCTGCACGTCGTTGGGGTCGGGCGGGTTCTTGCCGTCGGTGACCGTTACATACACGGTAAAGGCCTGCTGGGTCTGCGCGCCGCGCGCATTGAGGTATTCCGCGCGCAGGATGACGGGGTAGGAGCCGTTGTAGCGGCCGCCTGCGAGAGGGATCTCAAAGGAGAACAGATAGAGGCCGCCCCAGCCGTAGGGCGTGGCGGTTTGGCTGTAATTGCCATAGACAAAGGGGCTGTCCGTTGTCGCGCCAAGGTCGGCAGTGACGGTGACGCGCCCGTCGTAGGTTGCGCCCACGAGCGGCAGCACGATGTGCGCCCTGCCGTTCTCGACGAGCGGCATGTAGCCCTCGGCATACGTCTTGGCCATGCCCGGGTAGAGGTTCTTGCCGTCGATGGCGAGGAGGCCGGCGGGCGCTTCGGAGGGTTCCGGAGCGTTCGGGTCCATGCCGTCCGCGATCGTGAGGTAGACGGGGAACTCCTGCGCCTGCGCCGCGCCAGCGCCGTCGGTATAGCGCGCGCGGAAGGCAACGCAGTACGTCCCGTTCACGCGGTTGGCCTTGAGCGGCAGAGAGAGGCGGACGACGAACACGCCGTTTGCGTCCGCCAAAACGTTGAACTCATAATTGCCGTAGGAAAAGGGCGTCTGCTCATCCGTTCCGATGACGGGCGTTACGGTGATGGAGGTCACGGCAGGGTCGCTCGATCGGAGCGGCAGCACGAACATGGCATTGCCGCCTGAAACGGCGGGGACATAGCCTTCCGCGTAGCTTTTGGGCATGCCCTCGTAGACGGTTTCCGTGTCTATGGAAAGCGCGCCGCCCTCCGCGAGTGCATGCATGGTGCAAAGGACCAGAAAGGCTAGCATCAGGATCATTCCGGCGATCATTTTCTTCATGGTTCCCTCCTAGGTTTATTCCCGTATCATCGTCATGACGCCCGCGTCCATTTCGCAGACGGTGTCGCACAGGGCGTCGATGTCGCCCTGGTTGTGGCTGGCGAGGAGGATGGTTTTGCCGTCCTCCCGGAGGCCGCGGATGAGGCTACGCATCTCCCTGACGCCGTGCTTGTCAAGGCCGTTCAAGGGTTCGTCCAGGATGAGCAGGCTGGGGCCTTCCATGATCGCCTGCGCGATGCCGAGGCGCTGGCGCATGCCGAGGGAGTATTTTCCCACGGGCTTCTTCAGGTTTGGGTCGAGCCCCACGCGGCGGATGGCGGAGGAGATCTCCGCAAGGCCGATCTTCCGCTGCAGCGAGGCGAGAATTTCGAGGTTCTTCACGCCGGAAAGGTTGGGCAGGAAGCCCGGCGTCTCGATGATGACCCCGAGGCCGGAGGGGAAGTCCACGTCTTTGCCGACCTGCTTGCCATGTACGAGGATTTTCCCCTCCGTGGGGAGGAGGAACCCGCAGATGCACTTCATGAGCACGGTCTTGCCGCTGCCGTTGTTGCCGACGATGCCGTGGATTTTGCCGCGCGCAAAGTCGCGCGTCACGCTGCGCAGCACGCGCTCCTGCCCAAAGTCCTTCGATACGTTCTGTACGGAGATCACCGCGTCTGTCTTTTCCATCCCATCCATCCTTAGTTAACTGTTTTCCGTCCCGATGAAATTAAAATTATACGCCCGCACCGCCCGGAGCGAGAGGAAGAAGCACAGGGCGATGAGTGCGCCGAAGATGAGGTAAGTCTGCCAGAGGCGCGGCAGCAGGTCGTAGCCGAAATTGTGCATGTGGTAAGTGGCATGGTTCAGCGGCGAGAGCCACCCGACGGCTACGTTCGCCTTGTACGTCAGCTCATCCGGGAGTTGGAAGAGCGCCTTGAGCGTCTGCGGGTTCAGGAGGAACCCGAACAGGCTCAGGGCAAACGCGCCCACCACGCCCGCGCGCTGCCCCTTCCAGAGGTTGCAAAGGAGCATGACGAACGCGAGCAGGAGCGTATAGAGCAGCATGAGCAGGAAGATCGTGCCCATGCATTGATATGGGCGGCTCATCTCGAGCGTTTTGACGAGCGCAGGGAGGGCGACGCGCTGGCCCGCGCCGGAATAGCCCAGGATGGCGGCAGTCTCCGACCACATGTTGCCGATGAAGCTCTGCCGCATGCAGACGAGGCTCGTCGCCGCGAGGATGAAGAGCAGGTAAAGGAGCGTGGCCACGGCGATGTAGAGCGCCTGCCCGGCGACCCAGGTCCTGCGGTCGATGCGCATCAAATAAAACGGCGTGCCGGAGGTGATGAACGGCATGTCCGCAAAGAGCAGCAACAGCAGGAGCGAGGAAAGGAGGATGGAGTTGCTGTCCCCGAACGTCCAGACGAAAGCCTCCACCAACTGCATGGTCGTCCCATATTCCACGGCGAAGCGGACAGCCTTGTCCGAAAGCAGGAAGCAGAGCACGAACGCGAGGGCAAACGTGAGGAGGATGCGCGGGTTCTTATGCCAGCCGCGGAAATTGTACTGCGCGACGGCGCAGACCTGCCGCGCGCGCGTGAAAAACTTAGCCATCCGCAAGGCGCCTCCTTCCCGCGAGCGCGGCCAATATGCCCGCGATGAGCGTCAGCTCCCCGACGACGAGGAGCACGCCTGCGTTGCCGTAATCCCAAAGGGCGGAAGGGTTGAGCCATTCCTTGGGGTAGAGCACATACAGAAAATCGAAATACCGCTCATAGAGGATGATGAGCACGTAATAGACGATGAAGGGGGAAGCGTACGCCATATAGCGGCTCATGGTAAGCGTGGCGAAGAGCATGCCGAGCACGGCCCAAAAAGCGCCGGAGGCGAAGGCGAGCAGGAGCTTGCCCCAGATGGGGGAGACATAGCGCAGGCTGTTGCCGAGCGCGTCCACGGTGGCGGGCGGCAGCTCCTTGGGGAGGAACACGAGCGCGCAGAGCGCCCAGGCAAGCGCGACGCCTGCGAGCAGCGCGAGCCCGCCCGCGAGCGCGCAGGCCACGACCTTGCCCGCCAGGTACCGCGCCAGCGTTGTGCGCGGGAGGTAGGCCTTGTAGAATCCGCTGCGCACATCGTCCACGATGGCGGCGGTATACGGCAGCGCCGCCAGGATGGGCAGCGCGAGCGTCATGGCCTCGCCCGCGAGCGCCCGCTCGATGAGCGCGCTGTGGTAGCCGAACGCGAAGAGCCCCGGAGCGCGGAACCCGCTCACGATCCCTTCCACGCTCGAGAGCAGAAGCAGGAGCGCAGTCCCAAGCGCGGCCACGGCAAACCCGCGCCCCGTGAGCGCCTGCCGGATGCTTGACCGGATTGCATGCATGGCACATCCTCCTTTCATCCCCTGCATCTAGTTTCGCATGGACACCGTCAGCAAGTCCACATCAAGGTGTTAATAAATTGTAAATTCCGGCCCAAACCCGGCATGCGGACGTGCGCGCTCATTCGGCCTTCCAGCTCTGCATGGGGGCTGACGCGTGCGCCGTCTATCGCGCTCAGGGCAACGGCGTCGTATATGATGTCTGGATTGTCCGCATCGACGGTATATTTGTACCGGCCAATCCTCAGTATCCACGTGAGAGATCAATGATGCTGCCATCCACGGCATTGATGACCATGACAGGGAAGGGCTCGCTGGGGAGCGAACTCGCTGTACCGTTTTTTATGTTATAGCTGACCTCTCCACTCGCGGAAACGGCTCTGTTGGTTCCTTCAAACACCCATGCGGGAACGAGCAGCCCTGCGTCTGCGGCGTCCGGCACACGGATGCGCATTAAGCACAGCGTGACACGGTCTATGGAAATATCCATTTGCCCTTCTGTTCCATACCAATGATCCACGAATGCAGTATACTCCCTGCGGATCATTGTTTCAAATATTTCCGTGATCTCGTCAAAGGGCTTGAGCGCTGCACGTTCCACGGCGGTTTCCCCAGGCGCAGCAGGATTCCCCCAGTAGAAATAGATTATCCCGCTGTCATCAACGATGAAGCAGATATATTCATGACTCCATTTGGATGAAAACTCGGAATCCCGTAAGACGCGCTGGGTGTTGGTGAACAGCGGAATTCCATCCACGCTGCGGGCATAGAACAGTTTATAGGCATAATGGCCGCTGTCTCCGTCCTTGGTTTTTCCATCGTCAACCAGAAATGCCGCGCCAAGGCTAAATTCTGCCGGTTCCAGCTTTTGGAGCAGCTCTTCACACGGAACCCTTGCTTCGGAAAACGGAAAAGGGCATTCCTCCACTGCTGCCGGGATATCCTCTGGGTCAATGCGGAGGGCGTTTTCAGTGGTATATCGCTCCGCCGTTCCCGCGATAGGGTCGATACATTCATAGAGCAAAAAACAGTTATCACTGTCTACTGCCTTTTGCGATTCGGAATCCGGCGTGGTTATGATAAGGTCGCGAATTTCAACCGAGCCATAATCCAACGAACGGTTCTTTGAAGTGCTAACATCCAGCCGATAAAATGTGCCGGAATTCCCCAGCGTTTCCTGTGACAGGGTTCCATCGGAGAGCATATATTCGGAAGCCCCTTCCGGCGTGGCAGCATAGGCCTCTTCCCAACTGGCCAGCAGCGCGTGGCAGTCATCCTTGCTGAGCCCTTGCTGCGTATAGCTTCCATCGGCCAACTGCTGCCGATAGCGCAGGATAATCTTTTCAATGTCCTCGCGGCTTTGCCTTCCGCTCAACTGATCATACGGAAGCGTATCTGTGAAAAAGAACCGAAACACGCGGTATACTTCCTGCTGGGAAAAGCTGCCCCGCTGCACATGCAAGATGGGCATTTGTGCGGCATCTGGGCAGAGGATTGCAGCATCCGCACGGATTTTCAGCCGGCCGTCCAGCTCGTCCGCCGCAAAAGCGTATCTTTCATCTGCCGGCAGCGAAACCTGTTCGAAAATGGTACTCTCGGGGGTAGCTCCATTCTCGCCCGCCGCGCCTGTCCCTTCCGCAGAAGGGCTGCTTTCCGCCTGGTTGAGCATAGCGGCAGGGTCTTTCTGTATCACGATGGGCTCCTCCGGCGTGGGATGGCAGGCGGTAAGAACAAAAGCAGCCGTTATTAACAGCAAAAAGGTTTTGAATTTCTTCATGGGGTGCCTCCTTACTTATATATAAGCCAAGATTGATTGTCGGGCAGCTTCATCAAATGTGCTTATTTGATCTCGTCTCAAGAATATTAAGCCCTACTATTGGGTACCTTTTTCTATTGAGAAAGGGTTGACTGGCTGCCCAGTAGTCGCATCAAAACAAACAACTGCCGGTAAGGAATAGTTTTCTATTTCAGCTTCTGTAGTATAAAATACAGCCCAAGTTGGAATGATTCTTCCAGATCCATTTGTCTCATCAGACAACATCGCGCCTGTCAATACTATCTTGAATACCTTTGGTATCCTTTTGCTGTTAATCATCGTTTCACGCAAATAGTTGTTGAAAAAATACTCTTTAATAATATCTTGCATATCGCTAAAGGAAAGCAAATTCTCATTGATTTCTGTTTTATAAAGTATTTCTATAGGATCCCCCCAATAAAACGCTTGAATCCCATTTCCGTTTATAAACATTGATATTGTTTCTGGAAGCCACGGCGATTTTGGCGGAAAATCTCTTTGCATCATATGTCGGTTATTGGATACTGAAGCAATACTAATCGGAGTATAGTGCGCATAATCTCTACAGAAGGAAATGTACCATCCCTCATATAACGTTTGGTATGATGATGTTAAAACACGTGCTTTGCTTGCGTCTGCAATTTGCATATAATCAATATCAAAAGCGTCTAGTAATTCATATCCAATATTAGATGCGGCTTCTTCTGATATATCTATATTTTCAAGTGTAGTCCCTGCTGGTTCCCCCGGATAAGCTTCACCGGGAAGAATCCAATTTTCAAGTTGAATTATTCCATCAGTGAATGACTGATAAAAAATATAATTTTGATAAAAACCATATTGGATTTCTCGGTTATCATCAAGCTTATTTGATGCCATATCTCCATAATGGAGAGCATCGATAACTACCCCACCGACGAGATGATTTAGTAAGTCAACGCACATTCTAGGATCAAAATCTAATGGAGCTACGGTATAGACGGAATAATCATGAGATTCTGTACAAATAATTTTTGCATCAATCTGCATCTCAAAATTACCCTTCTTATAATATTCATTCCATGCATCGGGAATCTTGGAAGAACATGATGTCATTATAATAAAAAAAAGAAACACGAATAGACACATCATGCTAATGGTAAATTTGCGCATTTTTTGTTGAGGCTGTCTAGGAAAAGCCAGACAGCCAACTCCTTCCTCTAATTTTTAAGCATAGACATCCATAGCCTAGTTTGCTTTAAAGGAATATGTACCGGTCCAGCTACCCGCAGTCCGAGTCCCAGAATCTGCACGAATCTTAAGATGAATATGCATATAATTGACATTTGTTAGGGAGAGCTCCAGTCCATTATCTACTGCAAAAAAGTCTTCAGCCGGACCCATTGTTACATGATCCGCATTTACTGGCTGAATACTGACAACAGTCCAGTTTGGGATATAGTCGATAGCCAGATCAATTGGACTATGCCAAATATACCTACCAGAAGACGTTGAGTCGGGTTTCGCAATTGAACCTACTGTGACGTAGGTTCCAGATCCAGACCATGTAGCAGAAGAAGAATATGCAAAGGAAGCTGTTGCATACGCCATAACCATTAGCAATACCATAGTGATACAAATAATCTTCGTTTTCATAAATATTTCCTTTCAAAAAGATGCTGGCGTATTTCGATTGTGTTCTTCTAGATTATCATCGTCGTAAGGTAATGTGAAAGCTATCGAGTTTAGATGTGCAGAAGATTTTTATTTGCCCAATGGAATCACCGCCTTTCGCATGGTATCCTTTGTGTTCCCTTAGCAATATACTCTTTTATTCAATGCTATCATTTATTTACCTCTGAGTCAATATACATTTTGATTTTATATAATATATAGTTGAGGAGCGACAGTACCTGTTGGACAGAAGGGAGGAATGTCCCTTGCAGATCGGAAGCATCTTGCGGCGATGCGAACTACCCACATGGATTTTCCATGATTTTTACACTGTCCAATGGAATCACCGCCTTTCCATATGATATAAAACATATTAGCGCAGAAAGCATCAGAACAATTTTTGAAAATGCTTTTTTTCATGGCCGCGTTTCTCCGTGTGTTTGGATGCCGACTGCCCAGCTTGGGCAGCCAGCATTGTGCTTTGAAGTTTACATTCCTACTTATACTTTTGCAAGTATTTTTGCGAGCCCAGATTGTCATTTTGGCGATAGGCCTGCCCGGTTCACGGTTTTTCAAAGGCCTTTTCATTATTGCCTTGCCGCTGAACGCCTTTCCTATCTCTCCATAGTATATTGGCTCGACAAGCGAAGGTAACATACCTTCGCTTTGTTAATAGCCAAGAACCGGATTGATGATGCTGCCGTCAATAGCATTAATCGTTAAAAAGCTATGGCCTGCCAACTGATCGTTTACATATTTGTTCTCAGCATCCAGATTGTACCCGCCCTCCACAGGAGCTGCATAGGTATAAGTTTCATAGCCAAAAAAATTCCAGGTAGGAACCATTAGCAATCCGTCGTATGTATCTTTTTCACGGATCTGCATCATACCAAGCGCAATCCTTGTAATCACAACTTCCCGCGAAATAATGCCCGTATCAGCGGGGTTCGTCCACAGCCCTTCTATTGTCATCTGCGTTTCAAAGATTCGTTGTATTTCATCAAATGAAAGCAGCTGTACATTTGTGTTAAGCATCTCAGCTTGCTGTGTGGGCATTTCCCATCGCACATACTGTATACCCGAATCCGTAATTATCATTTCGACACTTTCCTGCGGCCAAAAAGGAGCGTATTGTTCCATTACAGCAGCCTTTTCAGCCATGCGTCCATTCATTAAAAAGGCATCCATATTTGTAGTACGATAGGTTGTTTTTACACCTTCCACAGATCGTGTATAATATATATGGTAGCATTGCGGCAGTTCTTCCATTAAGGCGTTTGGATTGTTCATGTCACGCAGATAGCCGCCCAAGATCAAAGACGCAGAAAAATCCTTTTCCCCCAAATCCTCAAGAAAGTCTAAGCCAAGCGTTATTGCCTGCTCAACGTTCATCGCTATATTACCCAAGTTTTCGAAGTCATGGGAGGAATACAGGATTTCTCCAACTTGAGCATCATGATTGCTGATTACAACATACCCGCCTTCATCCGTTCTGCTGACCCTAATATAGGCCGGATTTTCCTTACCCAAGTCCATGCTGCAGGAAAACTGCTGCCTTCCCGTATTGTTAAGGCTATATTTGACTTCCTTCTCCAACCGTTCAAATGTTTCCGGTGCAACCTTATAATATTCTTCCCACGCCTTAATATCTTCTTCTTTTTCCTTTATCAGTTCGGAGCGTCCTTCTGCACTCAAATCTGCGCTGTTTAAATCAGAGTTCGGATCCGCTATTTCCCTTTTTAAATTAATGATGATTTCTTCCACTTCATTCTTTGTATACATGGTTTCATCTTTATATTCGTATACCTTGCTGCCATTTCCCAATTTTAATATAAAATCCTTCAGCCAAGTCTCTGTAAGATCAACTTTTTTCACCCTGGCAACAGGGTAGCATTGTGTCTCAGGCAATTCGATGCTGGCATCGACCACGATAGATATTGTACCATCTTTGTTGCCAAATTTATGCTGCCATTCTTCCGGTGCGCCTAAAGAATTCTGCTCTACCGGTGCTGCTGCAATTGCATCATTCAATGTGCTTTCTCCCTTATTCGGCACTGCGTTATATTCTGGTGTTTCCTGGCAACCAAGCAGCAATGAGCCTACTAGTGCTATCGCAATAACGAAGTTAATCATCTGTGTTTTTTTCATTTTGCGAACCCTCTCAAGCCTTCCAGTTTTAATAGATTTTGTATGCGATGCTATGATAACTGCTCATGTAAGTATAATTGCGCTTAGCTATATCCCAGCATATCCGCAGATGCCCGCGGCTCGATGTAGCTGCCGTCGATAGCATTAAAAAAAGTAGCGTTATCGTCAAGAACAATTTGAGTGCCATATTCTGTATAGGATAGCACATAATTGACTCGCCAGGAGGGAATAAAAAGAGCAAAGCCAGGTTTATTCCGCTCGGCGATCATGGATCCTAGCAGCTCAATGGAAGTGACTCGGCAAGACTTTTCTGTAATACCGTCGCTGTAATAAGCGT
Source organism: uncultured Eubacteriales bacterium (assembly GCA_900546845.1). GTDB lineage: Bacteria > Bacillota > Clostridia > Christensenellales > CAG-138 > UBA1685. The sequence goes on along the minus strand of UREK01000020.1, from coordinate 4,783 downwards.
GTTGATACATGAGCTGTTTTTCAATGCGTTCGAGCAGTTTGTTAAACGGGAGCAAAGCTATGTTTTTGTACAGCACATCTTTTTCCTTGCTGGGGCCACGCACACCGATTACGTTTAGTCCAATATCATCGACAAATGCCACGACCATCTCCTGAGACCATGGAGCAGCATAAGAAGGCGGAGGACTGTTTTTCCAAGTGCTCCACGTACCGAAAGCATCAGGTAGTTGTATCCCGCTATAATCCCTTGTGAAAATGCATTGCCAGCCATATGTGACCGGCCAAAAATTCCGATAGGTAATCCCCTTTTCGACCGAGTATAGTTTGATTGCCGAGTCAAATCCCAATGCATCAAGAGCTTCCTGCGCGATAGAAACGGCATCTGCCTGTGAAATTATGGGTTCGTGTTGAAAATCCTTTTTCATATACACATCTTCCTCATGATCAAAGTCGAGGAAACTCTCTTGATAGATTGTCCCGCTTGGTAAACGAGCATAATTCCAAGAGCATTCCAGCGGCGAGATTGAGAAGGTTGAGGGTTCTTCATTCTCGTCGCGATATGCCCATGCAGTAAAACCGTATTCCTCCTGTAAATGCGCAGCTAAGTCAAAAGGAATCAGCTCTGCGGTTTCCGGCGCGGTTTTCGCGGTTTCCAGCATGAAATCAAACTGACTTTTTTGCTCATTCGGGATTCGGGTATTGTTTTGAATAGCCCAGTAACTTTCAAGAATTTCTGCTTTTGTGCGTTCCGGCTGCTCGAACCATTTTGCACTAGGGCAGAAATGTTCCATAAATCCTTTATAATCATCTTTTGTATATTTTATTTGTTCTAATTCTACAATGCTATATGCACTTGCATCCGGTATGATTACATCTGCGGCGAAGATGATCTCCAGTTCAGTTGCATTCGTTTCTTGTTCTACACGCTGCGGCGCTTCACAGGGCGTAAATGGGACTTCAGTTAGACCGTTGAGAAAATCCCCACTCTGAATTATAGTCTCTTCCCTTGGTGTGGATTGGCAAGCTGAAAGCATCAGGCAGATAGCAATCAAAGACAATACCTTTTTTATCATAAGCCCTCCAACCAGAATTTTTTGTTGGCGGGCAATACTGCCCGCCAAACCCATAATGAGGCAACAACATCTAGAAATTCCAATATCCCTTGATCGAAGCGCCATGGTTGTAAATATTCGTATTTGCCCAGACGTCAATTCTATCAGGAAGTGGATTCAGGAAATAGGAGGCTCCTCCGGAAAGACTGTCTGCGCTGTATGTTGTTGCGTGACCTGCATATGTATCCGTATCTTTAGAGTAAGGCCGAACAGTAACAGTCATACCTGTCGGATGCGATGCGGAAGGGTCAAATTCGGTTCCGCTACAATAATAATTTGTATGGCTGCGTCGGATGTCACTAAGGGCCTTGACCTTTACGGTGGAGGCACCGCTTACTGTATGGAATACATTGCTTTCCGCGAAAGCGGCAGAAATACCTATGACCATCAAGGTAACGACAAGGATTAAAGAAAGTATTTTTTTCATGCATTTTACTCCTTGCGTAGTCCAGCTTGGAATTTTCAGCAGAAAATATCCTGCTTATTTCTGCTTATTTACTCATAGCGCCCTAAAAGCAGCGAATCTGCCTTCTTATGGATTTTTAATGGTTACTGCCCAATGGAATCACCGCCTTTCCGCATGTTATCGTTTGTGATCCCCTTACATAATGTCATTATTTGTGTGTCTTGTGTGTCTCTTAGTCAATATACCTACCCTTTTATCAATGCTATCATTTGTATACCTCTGAGTCAATATACATTTAATTTTATATAATATACAGTGTAGGAGTACAATACATATTGGACAAGGGGGAAAAGGGTGAAGGAAAGAGCTCATCGGATAAAGTTAAGTAAGCAAACAAAAACTTGACGGGAGGAGGCCAATCCTTCATGGTCAATATAACACAAGAGATGCCGTACAGGCAATCTCTATGCACTGTGCAAAAAAGTATGGCGTGAGCCAGGCGATCCGGAAATACAACAAGCGCGGTCTTATTCCGGGCGATACGCAAGCTGGAAAAGGCATTCTGAAATTGGTTGGGATCGCGTGCATATAGCGGGCAGTCACATACATAAAAAGGCTTTTTCGCTGAAAACCTTTTTGCTGCAATGGGTTCAAGCATCTGCACCGCAAATTTGAAGTTGTTCATTCATACGCTTCGTAACACTGCTTGGCAATATCGCCAATTAGCTGCGTTGGGAACGGATTTGAGTAAGGAATGTGAATAGTTCCCTTATTTACTTTGCAAGCAGAGAGCCGCTCCTTAAATAATTGAATGATTGCATCTCCCACATATAATCCGATATGCTTCTTATGCGCAGCAAATGAAATAACACTTTTGCGCTTATAATATGTCGGCATACTCCATGTTATTTTCACAGTTGCGGATGGAATAGCCTCTTGAATAGCTTTATGAACGCTCAAAAGATACGGCTGTATTTCTGGTTCCTGCATTTTGATATATTCATCAACATTATTAGGCGCTTTTCCGCAATAATGTTGCTGATTTGTGTTTTTGAAACTCCTACCACATTTGGGGCATACCCACATCTTTTTCTCCTCCAAATACCAATTTGCCACTTTCTCTTGGCAAGTATAGTACGCCGCCGGGAGAAAGTACAGGAAAAAGGAAATCGACAAACTCCTTAACGAAGTTTGCCGATTTCTGTAATAGCGTAACACTATAGATATCACGGCAGTATACCCACATATTTTTCGCGCAGGAATATAAAACGCTTACATTTTCCAAACTTCGTCGCCACTGAGTAGAAAACCATATAAGACTCTTTTTTCTGTTTCACTTGCTTCCCCTGTTTCGATCCGCTTTTGAATTCTGGGAATAATAACATCTTTGTGCGCAATAAAAGAATTCATGTACTTTTCATGGCGAGCAAAGTTTTCCCACATGTAATTAGAGAAATCTACTTGCGAGTAGTCGAAGCTCTCTGAATCCAGCAAGAACTGTAAATGCGGTCTTTCTTCAGATAATTCTTTCAAAACGCTTATATCGGTTATCATATCATTAATATGAAGAAGATAGACGCATTCCAGTTTGGTTTCAACCGGATCGGGGTATGAGCGCACACCTGCGACTTCTTTTCTGCTAATTTCCAGTATTTCATTTAGAAATTCTTTGATTGAATTCTGATCTGGGATCAACCATCCCGAAAAAGTAAAGTCGTAGATTGCCTCTATTGGCAACTGTGCAAAGTTATCTGATAAAATGCATTTATATTTCTGCTGGATCGCATCACCCATGATCTGTTGATAAAACAACCGCAATAGTATGACTTTCTTATGAAAATCCTCTGTAGCATCAACGATAGCCTGAATCTTATCTGTTGTTTCTTCATCCTTTAATAGGAAATTCTCGATAAGATGGCGCAGACTATTGAAATGTACATTTACCGCATACTCAAAGAATTTTTCGCCATCTATTATTTGATGGACAAGCTCAAAATTTGGTCTAAATGTTAATAAACTACAAAGCTTCGAAAGCTCTCTCAAGCTTTGCCTAAAGTCTGGCCAACCTATAGAAAAGAAGACCGGAGCGATAATCTCATCACTTAACAACTCTTCTACAGATGCTGTGATTATCCTTTTGCTGTCCTCATCTAAGTCAACCAAGTTAAGCAACAACGCTATATTGGAAAGCGCAGAAAATGACGATTGCCATAACCCATAAATTTTTGCCGTCACAATAGAATGACAAAGATTCTTAAAGCTTTCTGCAAGAAATGTGACTTCGTGAACACCTGCGTTCAGTTGCTTTACATTATATGTCTTTACCAGTGCACTTAAATCTTTTGTCGAAATGAACTTTGTCATTATATCAAGGTCAATATATTCCACGGCATATTTTTCGTTTGCAAACTGCATATCTCCAAAATGAGTTGATTTTTCTGCCGCATCGCTATTAGCGCAAATTATAGCTTCAATATAAGGCTTGAAGAAGTCTTTTAAATCTCTAAAGCCTTGATATAGAATGTGGTTATTATAATAGAAAAGGTATTGTGTTATGGCAAGGCGTTTTATTTCGTAAAGCTTTACACATGATGTGCCACCGATGTGGATCGTGTTCCTATCAAGCACATCTTTTTTTAATTTTTGTAACGCTTCGTGCATGGAAAGTCGCTTTTTTGAATTGCTATTGTAAATATCAAGATAACCAGAGAATATTTCTCGTTCCCTGCTCGAAGCAAAGTTCTGAATAAATTGTTTAACCTTGGTAGAATCAAACCCACAAGGATATGCCTTCAGCATCTCAATTACAGCGGAATTATGCAGATAAGCAACTTTCTGGTCTGTCGGGAACTCAGAATAGTCTATTTCTCCATGGCCTTCTAATATTTCGCTATAGCCATCAATAATGCTTTTGTAAAAAAGCATTTCATTCGATTCTAAATTTGTGTGTTCACTACTAAATAATTCTTTAATCTCATCATATTTGTTACAAATATAGAGATTAAAAATTTCACTTTGCAGTAAAGTGTTATTAGATAGCTCTCCTATATGAAAACGCATAGCTTTGTGCTCGTGAAAGCACTGTATGGATACTATTCCGGCATTCAGAAATAGTTGTTTTAGATTATTTGCTCCTTCGTCCTCAGACTCCATAAAAGTTGTTAGCCTTACATAGTCACTTTCAGAGAATAGACGCAAATGCCAGTCCGCAACCTCATACTTTTTAACATAAAGCAACTTTAGTATCTGTTCATAGCTAACAAAGC
>UREK01000019.1 GCA_900546845.1 uncultured Eubacteriales bacterium | reverse complement strand
AAAGGAACGTTACGTTACGAAAAAGGCGCTCCGAAAAGTGATGGAGGCCATGGATAATTAAAAAATTAACTCGCGAGGAATTTACTTATGAGCTAAATCCATGTTGCAGGCATTGAGCAAAAAAATACTAGATGCCTATGGACGTTTGATTAATATGGATGATTGTGCCAAGGAGAGCCAAGAAAAGAAAGATAGTACGTTGAGAAGCCGAGCAGTCGCGGCCTGTGCAATTTTTGCATGCACAAATGCTTTTCCATGGGACTGTGCTGATGCAGTTACAGATGGCTACAACGCGACATGGGTATCGACGCAATTTAAATGATAATGAGGCTTAAGAACTTACTTTGTTCAATCAAAATGGTTTCCAAATAGTCCATATCGTGTAGGCGATGGAGAAATGCGCGGATCGGTTTCCGGATAAGGCGAGTGCTGGCCGTGCCAACGGCGGAAGCGTAAGGTGAAAATCCCGATAAAATGCCATTTGCCACAGGATTGCCTGCCCGAATGCCCGGCGGATGCGCCGGATATGATTGGGTATGGATCCATATAACACTCTGTTTGGAGAAACGCAATTTCGGGCTCAACGGAAAATTTTATGAACGTGCTGTAAAAAACGATAAGAGCATTTGCCGCCCGCAACCGTTTTATGGTATGATACGTTTGTATTATTGTGCGGCGGCTTCGCGCGCCGCGAACTTTACGCGCGATATTATTTTAGGAGGAATGCAATGAATATGAAAAAGTGGATCGCCTTGCTGCTTGCGCTGCTGACCGCGTTTGCGGTAGTTGGCTGCGGCGATGGCAACACGGATCAACCCATCGACGTCGGGCCGGTCGAGACCCCCACCCCCGTGGAAACCCCGGACGCCAGCCTTGGCCTGACCCAGCCGGAAGCGCCCATTGGCATGGTTGCCGCGGGCAGCGTGCATACCGTCGGCCTCCGTGCGGACGGCACCGCTGTTTCCGCCGGGCATGACACCGCTGGCCAGCGCAAGGTCTCCGGCTGGGAGAACCTCGTATATATCGCCGCAGGCGAGCTGTTTACCGCAGGCGTGACTGCGGACGGTACGCTCGTGCTCGCAGGCGACGGCACCGGCCTTGCGGATTCCGCCTCTTGGGAAGCCGCTTCCGCTTGGACCGGCCTGCACAGCATTGCAGCGGGCAAGACGCACCTCGTCGGCCTCAAGACGGACGGCACTGTCGTCGCCGTGGGCGATACCGCCTCCGGCCAGTGCGAAGTGACCGGTTGGAGCGACATCGTGGCCATCGCTGCGGGCGATGCGTTTACCCTCGGCCTTACCTCCGCGGGCACGCTCGTGACCGCAGGCGCCGCGCCGGATGTTTCCGCGTGGAAGGACGTGGTTGCCATCTCAGCGGGCGGGGATGTAGCGGCTGCCCTGACCAGCGGCGGCACGGCCCTCGTTTCCAACGGCACGGACGTTTCCGCCTGGAGCGGCCTTAGCGCCGTCGCGGCGGGCGCGTATGGCATAGTCGGCGTGAAGGCGGACGGCACCGTCGTCGCCGCGCTTGCCGACGCTTCCATCGACCTTTCCGCTGAAAAGGACGTGGTTGGCGCGGCTGTCGGCACGCAGCACATTGTGCTCATGCACCGGGACGGTACCGCCGTAGGCTATGGCGTGAACGACGACCTCCAGTGCGCGGTGGACCGCTTTTTCCTGCGCCCGCATGTTGAGGGCGAATACCTCATCGGCTTCCGTCCGGGTATGACCATTGCGGAAGCGACCGCCGTCCTCAGGGCGCTGACCGGTTCTGAAACTGCGTTCTTTGAAGGCGAAGGCCTCACCGACGCCGACCTCATCAAGACCGGCCTTGCGGCCTATCAGCAGGAGGGTACGCCGCTTGCGACCGTTGTGCTCATGGGCGACGTGAACGGCGACGGCGCGATCACCGAAGAGGACGCGCAGGCCGTCCTGGACTATATCGAAAAGGGCCAGCAGCTTTCCACCGCCGCGCTGCGCGCCGCGCGCGCCTGCGACGATGCGGACTGGGGCAAGATCGAAGAATTCACCGCTGCGCTCAATGGCGAGGAGAAATCCTATTACACCTACACGGACGCTAACCGTATGATCGCGGGCGTGAATGTTATCCGCGCTTATGCCGAAGGAACGGGCAAACTCGCACAGTATGGCGACTGGGACCGCGCCACTACTGCCGAAGAGAGCAAGTATGAAGAAGCGTATGCCCAGAACGAAGACACCGTAGGCTACATCACGATCGAGGGCACGAACATTGATTACCCCATCATGTTCGACCGCACGGGCAAATGGTATTACAATGACCATACGTTTGAAAAGGAATCGTCCGAGTCTGCCGCAATCTATGCCTACTATTACGGCTACACCAAGAATACCGTCGTCACCGGCCACAACTCCCGCCCCTCCGGCAGCATGTTCCACCAGCTGCACCACCTGCAGGAGTTCAACGTGGGCGAAACGAACTGCCTGCAAAAGAAGTATTGCGGCAAGGAGCTTGTGGATCTCCCGGATTTCGACGTGTATGCGGACCGCGTCTGGACGCTGAACCTCTACGGCGTGGAAACGCGCTATGAGATTTTCGCCATGTATGAGACCAAAGCTCCGGCCGATGCGGAGAAGGATTGGTACGACAACATCTGGTGGGGCTCCCACAACCGTACTGACGACGCGGGCATCCAGGAGTGGATCGACAAGCAGATCGGCCTTTCCGAGGTGCAGATCGACACCACTGTCACCACCGAGGACACCTTCCTCACCGTGTTCACCTGCGCCACCGAGCATGCGGACGCGAACAAGAATGCGCGCCTGTTCTTCTTCCTCAAGCGCGTAGACTGATCCGAAACGGAAAATTGGAACCGGGAGCAGGCCGCAGGGCCGTTCCCGGTTTTTCGTGGGGCGGAAAAACATCCGCGCCGGATTTCCCCGTTGACAAGCGGCGTCCGGTGTGGTAAAGTAACCCTTGGAACTGAATATGCCGAAGACAGCAGGTGCCGCAAGGCTTAATATCCCGCCGAGGTGGAGTTTCGCAAGTTTGTTTTTGCGTGCTTTCGTCCCCTGTCTTTCGGCAGGGGATTTATTTTTGAAGGAGGTGAAAACCATGGCAAATGCTAAAATCATTGAAATGAAGGCCCAGCAGGTCGCCGAGATCAAGGAAAAGATCGCAAAGGCGCAGTCCGTAGTCGTGTTTGATTACCGCGGGCTCACCGTTGAGGAAGTCACCGCGCTGCGCAACGACATGCGCAAGGCTGGCGTTGAATATGTGGTTCTGAAGAACTCCATCGTCGAACGCGCCGCAAGGGAAGACGGCATCGACGAAAAGATCCACGATTTCCTGAAAGGGCCTTCCGCGTTCGCGTTCGGGTACGACGATGCGGTCGCTCCGGCGAAGATCCTCAAGGAGGCCATCAAAAAGTACAAGAAGTGCGAAATGAAGGGCGGCATCATCAACGGCGTCGTGAGCGACTCCGCAGCGATGAACGCGCTGGCCGATCTGCCCTCCCGCGAAGTGCTGCTTGCGCGCTTGCTGGGCAGCATGATGAGCCCCATCTCCGGCCTTGCAATCGTGCTCGACCAGATCGCAAAGCAGAAGGGCGAGGGCGCTCCCGCCGCCGAATAACCGGCAGACAGCCCCTAACTTACTTTAAAAAATACTTACAGGAGGATATATCACAATGAATAAAGAGCAACTGATTGCCGATATTAAGGCGATGACCGTTCTTGAGCTCTCCGAGCTCGTTAAGGCCCTCGAAGAGGAGTTTGGCGTTTCCGCCGCCGCCACCGCCGTGGCCGTTGCCGGCCCCGCGCAGGCTGCCGAAGCCGTGGAAGAGAAGACCGAGTTCGACGCGATCCTCAAGGACGTTGGTTCCGAGAAGATCAAGGTCATCAAGGCCGTCCGCGAGCTGACCGGCCTCGGCCTGAAGGAAGCCAAGGAGCTGGTCGACAACGCGCCCAAGCCCCTCAAGGAAGGCATCTCCAAGGAAGAGTGCGAGAAGATCGTCGCCACCTTCAAGGAAGTCGGCGCGACTGTGGAAGTCAAATAAGATTTCGCAAACCGCAAACAAAAGGCGCTCCGCAGGGAGCGCCTTTTTGCTGTTTATGCGTCTGCTATGAGCTGCATCAGGTAGCGGAACACATCCTCCGGCGTGGGCATTTTTCCGCCTTTTTGCATGCTGCGCCAATGTTCCTGCGCCACCGGGTCGGTGGTTTTCATGGATTCCTGTATTGCAAGGGCGATCTCCGCGCGCATGGTTTCCGCGCTCACACCTTCCTGCAGGGCGACCTTCTCGAAAATCTCGTTTATTTCGGCATCGGAGTACATTATGGGGCCTCCTTTGGCTTGTGCATATTTCGATAGACATAATCGCCAGCGGAATAATTGTGATTGGGTTCTTCGGAATCCGGCGGCGCAATGTGATCCAACGCGTATTTACAGCATTGCAGGACGAGCAGATTAAAGGATATGTCATTTTCCTGCGCAATGCGGTTCAGCCTGTCAAAAAGCGCCTCGGTAAAGCGAACTGTCCGGGCGACTGTGGCGTTTTTGAATTCATTTTCGATTTTGAACATCCGCATGCACCTCAGCATTCCTGCATGTTTCATGTTACGCCAAAAAATGACAGCCGTTCTATAACCGGAAGGGGTTGTATTTTTGAACCTATTTCGGTGTAATGATATGGTGCAGCGTATAACAAAGGCTGCGAAAGCAGGACAATCCTCAGTCAACGGCTCACGCCGTTGCCAGCTCCTTTGCCAAAGGAGCCTTTTGGCCTGAGCGCTCCCGTGCGCCGTCCGAATACGAAAGCCATTGGAGTTTACCACGCCCAAACGCCCCCTTTTTGAAAGGGGGTGGCGGCGGCATAAGCGCCGACGGGGGATTGCCTTATCACAGCGGCATTTCGTAAAACATATCGGGAGGAATCGTTCCCTCCGCGGCCGCTTTGCAAAGTACCCCCGTAGGATTGCTCTCCCCGTGACATTCTATATCTCAAATATGGCCTGTGCGCGCAGGACGTGCTATACTGTGGCAAATACCCCACCCCAAGGAGGCCCCATGCGCACGCTTACGCTCACGATTGACGAACACCTAGCTGGGCGCACGGTCAAAAGCCTGCTCGCGCAGGAGCTGCGCATGTCCGAATCCCTTATCCGCCGGGTAAAGCTGCGCGAAACAGGGATCTTGCTCAACGGCGTGCGTGCATTCACGACGGCCTGCGTCCGCGCCGGGGACGTGCTCACGGCGGAGATCGGGGATGCGCCGGACGCGCCACGCCCGCACCCCATGGCCGCACCGCTTGCGGTACTCTATGAGGACGCGGATATTCTCATCCTGAACAAGCCCGCCGGGCTTGCCGTCCACCAATCCACGCGCGACCCGGAGGAGCTCACGCTCGAAAACGCGCTTGCGGCCTATCTGCCGCCGGATTGCATCCCGCACCCCGTCAGCCGGCTGGACCGGGGCACCACGGGGATCATCACCTTTGCCAAGAACGGCTACATGCACGAACTTTTGCGCCGTATGCTGCATACGCCCGGCTTCCGCCGGGAATACCGCGGCGTCGCCGCAGGCGCTGTAGAACCGCCCAGGGGCGCGGTCACGTTGCCCATCGGCCTCGCGGAAGGCTCCACGTATCAGCGCGCTGTGCGGCCCGACGGCGCGCCTTCCCGCACGGAATATGAGACGCTCGCGCGCTCAGGCGGCTTCACGCTCCTGCGCCTCATCCCCTGCACGGGCCGCACGCACCAGCTGCGCGTACACATGGCGGCGCTCGGCTTCCCCCTCGCCGGGGATTGGCTTTACGGCGCGCGGGACCCGCGCATCGCCCGGCCCGCGCTCCACTCCGCGGAGCTCTGGCTTACCCACCCGCTCACAGGCACGGCGCTGCACCTCACCGCCCCGCTGCCGGAGGATATGGCCGCGCTGCTCGCCAACTATGGCGAAAGCGGGAAATGAGGCCGCGGTCACTCCCTGCGCATGCGTTCCAAAACTACGGGCAGGTTCTCCCGCGCGGAGGTGCTCAACAGCTCTATCGCCTGCTGGAGGAGAGCTTTGGTTGGCTCATCCAGCTTCTTGAGTTCGCGTAAAACGGCAACGGCGGTCTTTGGCCGATTGAGGTCCGCGACCGTCACTGCCCCGGAAGCGGCGAGCGCCGTATATACGCCGTCCACCAGCTTGCCGCGATCCTCCGGGGCCATCTGTGTGAGCCATGCTTTGATCGTGGAATCTATGAAGCGGCTGCTGCGCGTGCGTTCCTCAGTGAGGAGGAGCCCATTGCAGGCCGTTTCCCAAGAATACAGATCGTGCTGCAGGAGCCAGGTGTTTGTGCTGTGGACGACGGAACAGCCCTCTTCGTGCTGCAACAGCATGCCGACGACCGAGGATTGCGGCACGAACGTATGCACGCGCCCAAGCACGCGCTGGAAGCCCTCGCGGGCGATGACCTCGGAAAGGAAGCCGGGGCCATCGTGGTTGTAAACGCTTTCAATGCGTGCCTGCGTTTCCTCTCCGCAGAAGGCGGAGGCGTACACGGCGAGGTTGCCGCCTTTGGAATGCCCGCCCACGCGCAGACGGCCGGAGAGCGCGTCCCCAGCTGCACAAAGGTATTGCACCGCGTCCCGCTGCGCCGGCACGACGGTACGGAAGCTCATGTTGAAATCCTCCTTCCAGCCGACGAGCGTGCCGTCCGTGCCGCGGAAAGCGACATAGGGGAGCTCGCCTTCCAAGAGGATGGTGAGCGCGGAAAACTGCTTTTCCGCGGCGGGGTCGAGCAGGTTCACATAGCCGCAAAGGCGCGCGCCGCCAAAGCGGCGGCTGGCTGCAAGGGCGGCAAGCAGGCGCGCGTCGTCCGCCAGGCGAAAACGGCGCGGCGGAGCTTCCGCAGCTTCCAGCGCAGCGTCCGCCTCCCCAGGCAGCGGGACGGCTCCCTGCATCCCCTGCGGAGGCATGCCATGCAGACAGCGCGCGGCGGCGCCGGCAAGAGGAATGCTTTGCCGGAATTCCGCTGGCACGACGCCATCGAACGGGATATAGGAAAGGCGGCATAGGATCAGGCTGTCCACTTCGTTGAACGGGGATTGGGCGAAGCCAAGGTCGCCGCGCCAGGCAAGATAATCGAACACATTGGGCATATGGTCGCCTCCGTGGAAATATTCTTACCTTATTATAACACAAAGCGGCATGGCGGGGGCGCGCTGCGATTGCTTTCCCTGCGCAGCGCGGGCAAGGCAATTCTCCGACGTGCTTTAGAGGCGGATTCTTGGTAAGACAATCCTCCGTCAGCGCTATTGGCGGCATAAGGTTAGAGTTCAGCTTCAAGATACGCGATTTCAATAGACAAATCTTTGTACATAAATTCCAGCATGATTAGTTCATAATCGAAGGCAGAAGGATTCCACTCCAAACTGGAAACATAGAGATACTGTGATTGGTAAGCTTTGAACGCATTCGATTTGCGGACGCGCATTGACAGTCGTGTGTCATTGAGGTTGCGAAGGACAGATTCCGCAGTTGGAAGGGGGAGTTTGGCTGACATTGTGAAAAGCCTCCAGTGTGGATAATGCAGTGAATTTTGTTAATCCTACCATATATGGCCCAAAAAGTCCATATATGGTCCGAATGCGCTTTGCATTGTTTATAAACTGATAGCAAAGAGTATAGGAGGATGCGATGAACACAAGAGAAGCTGTAGCGAATAGAATCATTGAGCTTTGTAAAGAACGTGATTTGAAGGTTAATGCATTGGCGCGTTATGCGGCAGTTCCGCCATCAACCTTAAAAAACATTGTAAATGGGGGAAGTAAAAATCCCGGAATCGTTACACTCAAGCTGATTTGCGATGGTTTTGGTATTACGTTGGAAGAATTTTTTGCGACGGAAGCTTTTCGTTCATTGGAGCAGGAAATTCGCTAAGACCGCGCCCTGCACGGGTAGGGCAATCCTCCGTCAGCGCTCACGCGCTGCCACCCCCTTTCAGAAAGGGGGCTTTTGGGAGCGGTTCACCCCAACGCTTTTCCGTATTCGGATGCCGCACGAGAGCGCACAAACCAAAAGGCTCCTTTGGCAAAGGAGCTGTCCGCGAAGCGGACTGAGGATTGCCGTATTCCCGCAGCCATTGTGAACTGCCGCGAGAAGTGCCGCAGGCGACTGAGGATTGCCTTACTCACGCAAGCGCTGGACATATCCCACAGAGAAAGCGGAGGATTGTGCCCGCCGCAGCGGCTTTACGAGGCCGCAGAAAAAACATGCAATAACCAAGCGCCGCTCCTCCCGAAGCGGCGCTTTCTCATATCCCATGCGTCAGATGATGCCAAACAGCAGCTCGCCATAGGTCGGGAACGGCCAATAGCTTGCGGCGGTGATGGTCTCGAGGGAGTCCGCTGTCGCGCGCAGCGCGGCCATCGCGCCGATTACCCCGTTCTTATAGCAGTCGGCGGCAGCGACCGGGCCCGCGGCCTTTGCGGCTTCGGCAAGCGCATCCGAAAGGGCGAGCGTTTCCTTGTAAAGTTTCGCGGAAAGATCGGACAGGGAGGAGATCGCCGCCTCCTCGTATGTGCAGTCTACGCCCGCGAGGACGCTGCGCTTCGCGGCGGCGGCCTTGGCAAGCTCGCCCGCATAGGCGGTCACGGCGGGCAGGATCTCCTTCTTTGCCATGTCGAGCATCGTCAACGCCTCGATGTTGACGATCTTGCAGTAGCTTTCGAGCATGATCTCGTGGCGGGCCTTCATTTCAGCCTCGGTCAGCACCCGGTGCGAGGTAAAGAGCGCTACGTTCTTTTCATCGAGGAAATGCTTGAGCGCATCCGGCGTGGTGCGCAGGTTGGAAAGGCCCCGGCGCTCCGCTTCGGCGACCCAGGCGTCGTCATACCCATTGCCGTTGAAGATGATCCGCTTGTGCTCCTTGATGGTGTCGCGGATGAGGTCGTGCAGGGCCACCTCGAAATCCGGCGCGGCCTCCAGGATGTCCGCATACTGCTTGAGCGCCTCGGCCACAGCCGTGTTTGTGACGACGTTTGCGTCGGAAATGGAGGCGGAGGAACCGAGCATGCGGAATTCAAACTTGTTGCCCGTGAAGGCGAACGGGGAGGTGCGGTTGCGGTCGGTCGTATCCTTGGGGAAGCGGGGCAATACGTGAACGCCGATCTTCATCTGTACCTGCTCCTTGGCGTCGTAAGCTGTGTCGGCCTCGATGGCGTCCAGCACGCCTTCGAGCTCGTCCCCCAGGAACATGGAGACGATCGCCGGCGGCGCTTCGTTCGCGCCGAGGCGGTGGTCGTTGCCGGGCGTCGCCACGGAGATGCGCAGGAGATCCTGATATTCGTCCACAGCTTTGATTACCGCGCAGAGGAACAGCAGGAACTGCGCGTTTTCATACGGCGTGCCGCCGGGCTCGAGCAGGTTTACGCCCGTGTTGGTGGAAAGGGACCAGTTGTTGTGTTTGCCGCTGCCGTTCACGCCGTCAAAGGGCTTCTCATGCAGCAGGCAGACGAGGCCATGCTTTTTCGCAAGTTTCTGCATGACCTCCATCGTGAGCTGGTTATGGTCGGCTGCGATGTTTGCCGTGGTGAAAATCGGGGCAAGCTCGTGCTGCGCGGGCGCGACCTCGTTGTGCTCGGTCTTGGCGAGCACGCCGAGCTTCCAGAGCTCGGTATTGAGCTCCAGCATGAACGCCGCGATGCGCGGTTTGATGGTGCCGAAATAATGATCCTCCAGCTCCTGACCCTTGGGCGGCATCGCGCCGAAGAGCGTGCGGCCGGTGTAAAGCAGATCCTTGCGCTTGGTGAAGAGCTCCTTATCCACCAGAAAGTATTCCTGCTCCGGGCCGACGGTCACGCGCACGGAGGTCACGTCTGCGTTGCCGAAGAGCTTCAGCACGCGCATGGCCTGCCGGTTGATGGCCTCCATGGAGCGCAGCAGGGGGGTCTTTTTGTCCAGCGCCTCGCCGCCATAGGAGCAAAACGCCGTGGGGACGCAGAGTGTGTTGTCTTTGATAAACGCGTAGGAGGTGGGGTCCCACGCCGTGTAGCCGCGCGCTTCAAACGTGGCGCGCAGGCCGCCGGAGGGGAAGCTGGAGGCGTCCGGTTCGCCGCGCACAAGCTCCTTGCCGGAGAACTCCATGATGACATGCCCGCCCTTGATGGGAGAAATGAAGCTATCGTGCTTTTCGGCGGTGATGCCGGTCATCGGCTGGAACCAGTGGGTAAAGTGCGTCGCGCCCTTTTCGATGGCCCAATCCTTCATGGCGTTTGCAACCACGTTTGCTACGGTGGCATCCAGCCTCCTGCCGTCCCGGATGGCGTTTTGCATTGCCCGGTAGGTCTCCTTCGGGAGCCTTTCCTTCATGACCGTGTCGTTGAATACCATAGTCCCAAACAGTTCTGATACGGTGCTCATCCCAAGCGTGCCTCCTGAAAATATTTTAACCGTCCCCCAAAAACAAAATAGGGACAGCATTCTACAAAAACATCAATGGCGGAATTATACACCCGGCATTATTCCGTGTCAATCGGGGAATGAAGCGCGGAAAATGCATCACTTGCAGGAAATTCACAAAAACTTGCACTATTATGGTATAAATGTGGAAACAGGTCTGCAAAATGAAGAAACAGAAATGCTTGAATTGCAAATTAAAACTAAAATGTATGCAAAAAAAACGCATAATACTATCAACCAATTGTGCAAAAACGCCCCTGGGCCATGCGCATCACAAAAAGCTTCCCCGCATATGCGCGGAGGAGGCCGCGCCGTATATGGCGGATATTGACGCTCCTTGGGCATGTGCCGCCCGTGGAGACGGGAACGCTTCTGCGCGCTCCCGTCAAAAGCGTCCAGCCGGCGGCTTCCTTCGGTGAATTAATTCGCGGCGGAATCCGCTTCCACCGCTTCGCGGATCATGCGCTCCACTTCGTCCGGCTCTACGCCCAGGGAAACGGCAAGCTCGCCGTGCAAAAGCTCCCGGGCGCGCTTGAGGAATTTTTCATCCACATGGCTGTAGCTCCTGCCCTGGGCGATGGCCCGCTCGTTTTTTGCGTAGATCGCGCGGATGAGGCGCAACAGGTTCCCGTGGCCATAGGTTTGCAGCAGCGCCTTATATTCGAGCGCCGCCTGCTTCGCGTCCGCGAATTCCATCGTGTCCCGGTCCATCGTGGGGATGGAGCGGATGAGCGCGAGCGATTCCCCCCGGCTCAGCACGGGGCGCATGGGAACGTCCAGATCCGTGGGCGCGTATACGACGCCTTTGCGGTATACGGGCGTGAGCGTATAATACAGCCTGCTGGGATCTGCCGCCGCGATGGGCGCCGGGCCAACCGCTGCAACGCGGCATACGCCCTCGCCGCCATAGATGATAAGATCGCCAACCTGATACATTTGTGCTGCTCCTTTCGTTGAAATCTATGTTCATAAACGCACTGCAAGGGCTCATTCCGTGCGGGCAGCGCGCACCCAAGGCCGTTTGCCACCGTAATATTTTGCTGAAATGCGCTGCTGCGTAGATTCGTCGCAGGCAGCGAGCCTGCGGTATACCGCAAGCCGTGCGTCCGCCTCTGCCTCCCGCGGCCGGAAAAACGGGCAGCGCGGTCCTTCGCAGGAAGCGACGCGCAGGTATTCGCACTTCCCGTTTTCCAAGAGGCCCGCGCAATCGGGCAGGTCGATCCACTCCAAATTGGAGCGCAGCGTGTATGCAGACATCTCAAATTCCCCCTCCGGAAGAAAAAACGCGTGGTTCCGGCAACTGGACTTACGTTCTGCCGGAACCACACGCTGCATTTTATTTTACCACATTTTAGGGAAGTTATGTAAGCGGAAATTCATCCCGCGCGCAGGGCTTAGGATACGATCTTGAACCCTGCCTCCGTGAGCGCGCGCTTGATCTCCTCGATCTGCGCGAAATCGCGCGTCTCCATGGAAAGCTTCAGGAAGCAGCTCGAGATGGCCATGTTTGGGTCGGAATGCTCGTGACTAACGCGCACCACGTTCGCCCCGCATTTTGCGATAATCTCGCTCACACCGACGAGCTGGCCGGGCTTGTCCTCGAGCGCAATCTGCAAATTGCTGTTGCGGCCGCTCGTGATGAGGCCACGCGTGATCACGCGGGAGAGGATGTTCACGTCGATATTGCCGCCGGAGACAACACAGACCGTCTTTTTCCCGGCGAGGGGGAGCTTGTGGAACATTGCCGCCGCAACGGAGACCGCGCCCGCGCCCTCTGCGATGAGCTTCTGCTTTTCGATCATCGCCAGGATGGCTGCGGCGATCTCATCGTCCGATACGGTGACAATGTCATCCACATATTCCTGCGTGAGGGCGAAGGTGGTGTCCCCCGGATGCTTGACGGCAATGCCGTCCGCAAAGGTGGATACGCTTTCGAGCGTGACGGCCGCGCCCGCAAGGCGGCTTTCGTACATGCTGGGGGCGTTGGCCGCCTGCACGCCGTAGACCTTCACATTGGGGCTCAGGTGCTTCACGGCATAGGCTACGCCGGAAATGAGCCCGCCGCCGCCCACCGGGACGACCACGGCCTCCACATCCCGCATCTGCTCCAATATCTCAAGGCCAATGGTGCCCTGGCCCGCAATCACCTCATCGTCGTTGAACGGGTGGATGAACGTTGCGCCCGTCTCCTCCTGGCAGCGCACGGCGGCGTCGTAAGCGTCGTCATAGGCGCCCTTGGTGAGGCGGACCTCCGCGCCGAGGCGCTTGGTCGCTTCCACCTTGCTGATGGGGGCGCTGTCCGGCATGAAGACGAGGCTTTTCGCGCCCTGGCGCGTGGCGGCGAGCGCAACGCCCTGGGCGTGGTTGCCGGCGCTGCAGGCGATGATGCCGGCCCGCTTCTGCTCGTCGGTCAGTTGGCTGATTTTGTAGTAAGCGCCGCGCAGCTTGAAGCTGCCGGTCACCTGCAGGTTTTCGGTTTTCAAATAAAGCTCCGCGTCTGTGGGGAAGGTCGGCGCTGCGATGAGGTCCGTCCTGCGGGCGACCTCCTTGAGCACGAACGCGGCATGATAGATCTTGTCAAGCGTCAGCATTGGGTGTTTCCTTTCCGGCAAGGTAGTTGATGAATTGCTGCGCCGTGCGCCCGGAAACGCCGCCGTGGCGGATCTCCCAGCGGTTTGCGAGCAGCAGCAGCTCCTCTTCGGGCAGGTCGAGCCTGCCCGCGCGCGCGGCGAGTCCGCGCACGATGTCGTAATATTGCTCCCGGTTGGGGCTCGAATAGTTGATGGCGACGCCGAAGCGGCTCGCAAGGGAGAGCTTTTCCTCCATCGTGTCCGAACGGTGGATGTCGCCGTCGTGCTCCATGTCGCTGCGGTCGTTCCAGGTCTCGCGGATCAGGTGGCGGCGGTTGGAGGTCGCGTAAAGCAGCACGTTGTCCGGCCGGGTCTCCACGCCGCCCTCGATCACGGCTTTCAGGAACTTGTATTCCACCTCGTGTTCCTCAAACGAAAGGTCGTCGATGAAGAGGATGAAGCGGTAGTTCCGGCGCTTGACCGCAGCGATCACGGTGGAAAGGTCGCGGAATTGGTGCTTGTAAAGCTCAATCATCCGGAGCCCTTCCCCGGCATATTGGTTGAGCACGGCCTTTACGCTCGATGATTTGCCCGTGCCGCTGTCGCCGTAAAGCAGCACGTTGTTCGCGCTGCGGCCGCGGACGAACGCCTCCGTGTTGGCGACAAGCTCCTGTTTTTGGCGTTCGTAGCCGATGAGGTCGGAAAGCAGGATCTTATCCGCGTTGTTGATGGGCAGAAACGCCACGCCGTTCCCGGTGTTCTCGATGCGGAAGGCGCGGTTGAGGCCGAACATGCCTACGCCGTGCTCCTTGTAAAAGCCGGTCACGAGATCGAAAAACTCGTTTTCATCCCCGGCATGGGAAAGGGCGAGGCTCAGCGCCTGGACGTGCTCGCTCACGCTCTTGTAGTAGTTCTTTTCGGATTTCGGAACCGCGTGGTAATCCGAAAGGATGGAGAAGCAGTCGATCTTCAAGTCGCGCTCTATGCCGCTGAAATCGTAATCGAACAAACACTTGAAGATGCGGAAATCCGCTTTGGCGAAGCGGTTCACACTCCCTTCGGCGGCGCCACGGCGCTCGGCCGTGAGGCTGAAGGAGTTCTCGTTTGTGATGAGCACGAACGCAAGGTAATTGTGCCAGAGGTTCGTGTCAAAGCCATATTCCGTTGCGACGTCGAGGAGACGCTTCACCTCTGCGTAAATACGGGAGACGAGCGCTTCGCGTCCCGCGCTGCCCAGGCGGTAGTCGCGGAAGATCCCGGCGAGGCGCAGCAGGATGCTGTCCTCGCCGAGGTCGCGGTATAAAAGCAGGTTGGTGGTCAATCTGTCCATAGCAAGCTCCGGTTCCGGATCAGATGGCCGCGAGGATAGCCTCGGTCATCGCGGCGCAGCCAAGCGGCGCGGCGGCGCTTTTGCCGAGGATGTCCGCCGTGCGCAGGCCTTGCGCGAGGACGCGGTCCACGGCAGCTTCGATGTGATTTGCCTCGGCCGAAAGGCCGAAGGAGTAACGCAGCAGCATCGCGGCAGAAAGGATGGTGGCGATGGGGTTTGCCTTGTCCTGCCCGGCGATGTCCGGCGCGGAGCCGTGGATGGGCTCATACAGGCCGCGCGTGCCATCCCCAAGGGAAGCGGAGGGCAGAAGGCCGATGGAGCCGGTAATCTGCGAGGCTTCGTCCGAAAGGATGTCGCCGAACAGGTTGGAGGTCACAATCACGTCAAACTGCGAGGGGCAGCGCACGAGCTGCATGGCAGCGTTGTCCACCAGCATATCCGAAAGCGCAACCTCCGGGTATTCCGCGCCGATGCGGTGCATCGTTTCGCGCCAGAGGCGGGAGGTTTCGAGCACGTTCGCTTTGTCGATGCTCACGAGCCTGCCGCGGCGCTTCTTTGCCGTTTCAAACGCCACGCGGGCGATGCGCTCGATCTCCACCACGCTGTACGCTTCCGTGTCGTAGGCTTCTGGGCCGAATTTGCCCTCCCGCCGGCCGCGCTCGCCGAAGTAGATGCCGCCGGTGAGCTCCCGGACGATCATGAGGTCAAACCCCTCGGCCACGATGTCCGCCCGGAGCAGGCACTCCGCGGCAAGCGCGGGGCAGAGCTTCGCAGGGCGCAGATTCGTATAAAGGCCGAGCGCGGCGCGCAGGCCGAGGAGGCCCTTTTCCGGCCGGAGCGCGGCGGGGTTCTTGTCCCACTTGGGGCCGCCGACCGCACCGAGGAGCACGCTGTCGCTCGCAAGGCAGCCCTGCACGGTTTCTTCCGGCAAGGGCGTGCCGCAGGCGTCGATGGCGCAGCCGCCCATGAGGTAATCCGCAAAATCGAAGCTGTGGCCAAACTTTGCGCCAATTTTTTTGAGTACGCGCACGGCGCTCCCGACGATCTCCGGGCCGATGCCGTCGCCCTTGATAAGCGCGATCTTATAGTTCATCCCTGCGCCTCCTGCCTTGCTTTCAGGTAAGGGAGCAGGCCGCCCTTTTCGATGATGCGGTTGATGAACGGCGGGAACGCGGCGGCTTGAAAGCGCGCGCCCGTGGTCTCATCGACGATCACGCCGGTGGAAAAATCCACGGAAACGGTGTCGCCGCCGGCGATGGCCGAGGCGGCCTCCGGGCATTCCAGGATGGGGAAGCCGATGTTGATGGCATTGCGGTAGAAGATGCGCGCAAAGCTCGCCGCGATCACGCAGGATACGCCCGCTGCCTGGATGGCGATGGGCGCATGCTCGCGGGAGGAGCCGCAGCCAAAGTTCGCGCCGCCGACGATGATCTCGCCGGGCTTGATGCGGGAAGCGAACGCGGGGTCGATGTCCTCCATGCAGTGTTTCGCAAGCTCCTCCGGGGAGGGGGCGTTCAAGTACCTTGCGGGGATGATGACGTCGGTGTCGATGTTGTCCCCGAACTTATGCACGATGCCTTTTGCCATGGCGTGTCACGCTCCTTTCATGATTTCCGCAGGGTCTGCGAGGCAGCCCGCCACGGCGGAGGCCGCGGCGACGGCGGGGGAGGCGAGGACGACCTCGCTCTTCACATGCCCCATGCGGCCGACAAAGTTGCGGTTGGTGGTGGAAACGGCCCGCTCCCCCGCGCTCATCACGCCCATATGCCCGCCGAGGCAGGGGCCGCAGGTGGGTGTGGAAAGCGCGCAGCCGGCCGCGATGAAGGTTTCGGCAAGCCCCTCTCGGATGCATTGGAGGTAGACCGCCTGCGTGGCAGGGATCACAATGCAGCGCACGCCGGGGGCCACATGCCTGCCGCGCAGGATCTCCGCTGCCTGGCGCAGGTCGGAAATGCGGCCATTGGTGCAGGAGCCGATGACCGCCTGCTGGATGGGCATACCCTTCACCTCCGCGATGGTTCTCGTGTTGGAGGGCAGGTGCGGGAGGGAGACGGTGGGCGCGAGTGCGGAAAGGTCGATCTCGACGGTGCGGGCGTATTGCGCGTCCGCGTCCGCTTCAAAGGCGGTGTAAGGCCGGTCCACGCGGCCGGTCACGTATTCGATGGTCTTTTCATCCACGGGGAAGATGCCGTTCTTCGCGCCTGCTTCGATGGCCATGTTGGCGATGGTGAAGCGGTCGTCCATCGAGAGGGAAGCCACGCCCTCGCCCGTGAATTCGAGCGATTGGTACAGCGCGCCGTCCACGCCGATCCTGCCGATCAGATGCAGGATCACATCCTTGCCGCTCACATAAGGCTGGAGCTTGCCCATGAGCTTCACCTGTATGGCGGCGGGCACCTTGAACCAGTTCTCGCCGATGGCCATGCCGGCGGCCATGTCCGTGGAGCCGACGCCCGTGGAAAACGCGCCCAAGGCGCCGTAGGTGCAGGTGTGGGAATCCGCGCCGATTACGCATTCACCGGGGGCGACGAGGCCCTTTTCCGGCAGCAGCGCGTGCTCGATGCCCGCTTCGCCCACGTCATAAACATGGGTGATGGAATGCTTCTTGGCAAAGGCGCGCGCCTGCGCGCAGAGCTCTGCGGACTTGATGTCCTTGCAGGGCGTGTAATGGTCGAGCACGATGGCGATCCTGTCCTTGTCGAACACCTTCGTAAAGCCGGCCGCCTCAAACGTGGTGATGGCGACGGGCGTTGTGATGTCGTTGCCGAGGACGAGGTCCAGCTTCGCTTCGATCAGGTCGCCGGGCTTGACGGCGGGCAGGCCCGCATGCGCGGCGAGGATCTTTTCTGTCATGGTCATGCCCATGGGTTATGCCTCCTGTGTTTGTCCCGCGGCGGGCGGGCTTTGCTGCAGCTTGTTTGCCGCCTCGATATAGGCGCGGATGCTCGCTTCGATGATGTCCGTGGAAAGGCCGCGCCCGGTGAAGGTTTCGTTCCCGGCAGAGAGCTTCACGGTCACGCTGCCGAGCGTGTCCTTGCCCTCCGAGATGGAATTGATGGTATAAAGCTCAAACGAGTGCGGGATGGGCTTGATGATCTTGTCGATGGCGTTGAAGGATGCGTCAATCGGCCCGTCGCCCAGGCAGACTTCTTCAAAACGCTCTTCGCCCCGTTTGAGGCTCATGGTGCTCGTCGCCGTGGTGAAATTGCTCGTGTGTACGGCGAACCAGTCGAGCTCGTAGCCGCCTTCCACAGCCGTGCGCTTTTTGGTGTTGTGGGTTACAAGGGCTTCGATGTCCGCATCGCTCACGGCTTTCTTCTTGTCGCAGAGCACCTTGAATTCCTGGAAGCAGCGCACGAGCTCCTCCGGGGAGAGGGTGTAGCCGAGCTCCTTGAGGTGCGATTCAAACGCATGCTTGCCGGAATGCTTGCCGAGCACGATGTTGTCCGCCCGGATGCCGATAGATTCCGGCGTCATGATCTCATAGGTCTGCTTGTTGGCAAGCACGCCGTGCTGATGGATGCCCGCTTCGTGCATAAACGCGTTGCGGCCGACGATCGGCTTGTTGAGCGGCGCGCTCTGGCCGATGATGTCATAGACCGTCTTGCTGGCGCGGTAGAGCTGCGTCGTGTCGATGCGCGTCGCCGCATCGAATACGTCCGCACGGGTGCGCATGGCCATGACGGCTTCCTCGAGGGAGGTGTTGCCCGCGCGTTCGCCGAGGCCGTTGATCGTGCATTCGATCTGCGTTGCGCCGCCGAGCACGCCCGCGAGCGAGTTCGCCGTCGCCATGCCGAGGTCGTTGTGGCAGTGGACGGAAAAATCCGCACGGCCGCTGTTCTCCACGTTGGCGCGCAGGTATTCGATCAGCGCGCGCATTTCATTGGGCGTGGTGTAACCCACGGTGTCCGGGATGTTCACGGTCGTGGCGCCGCTGCGGATGGCGGCTTCCACCACCTTCGCAAGAAAGGCGGGGTCGCTGCGCGTCGCGTCCTCCGCGGAGAACTCGATGTTCGCGCAGTATTTCTTCGCGTAGGCCACCATGGCCGCCGCCTTTTCGAGCACCTCCTCCGGCTTCATGCGCAGCTTGTATTCCATGTGCAGCGGGGAGGTGGCGATGAAGAGGTGGATGCGCGGATCGGCCGCGTGCTTGACGGCGTCCCACGCCGCGTCGATGTCGCCTGCGGCGGCACGCGCGAGGGAGGCGACGGTGCAGTCCTTGACCGTGCGCGCGATGGCCGCGACGGATTCAAAATCCCCTGGGGAGGAGATGGCGAACCCCGCCTCGATCACGTCCACCTTGAGCCGCTCCAGGCAGCGGGCGACCTCGATCTTCTCCTGAAGGTTCATGCTGCACCCGGGCGATTGCTCACCGTCGCGCAGCGTCGTATCGAAAATCTTGATTTGCTTCATTCGTTACCTCGTGTTTATTGCAGGATGGCGCCCTTGTCGGCGGAGCTGACGAGCTTGGCGTAGCGCGCGAGGTAGCCGGTCTTGATCTTCGGCTCCGGGCAGACCCACGCCGCCCTGCGGCGGGCAAGCTCCTCGTCCGGGACGAGCAGCGCGATCTCGCAGGCGGGGATGTCGATGCGGATGCGGTCGCCCTCCTGCACGAGGGCGATGACCCCGCCCGCGGCGGCTTCCGGGCTGACGTGGCCGATGGATGCGCCGCGCGTCGCGCCGGAGAAACGCCCGTCCGTGATGAGCGCGACGCTTTCACCAAGGCCCATGCCGCAGATGGCGGAGGTGGGGTTGAGCATCTCACGCATGCCGGGGCCGCCTTTCGGGCCTTCGTAGCGGAGGACCACTACGTCGCCGGGACGGATCTTTTTCGCATAGATCGCCGCGATGGCTTCCTCCTCGGAGTCGAACACGCGGGCGGGGCCTTCATGCCGCATCATCGCGGGGGCGACGGCGGATTGCTTCACGACACAGCCGTCCTTTGCGAGGTTCCCCTTGAGCACCGCGATGCCGCCGTTTTCGGAATACGGCCGCTCCACGGGGCGGATGATCTCCTCGTTGCGGTTTTCGGCCGCGTTCACGGTCTCGGCAAGCGGCTTGCCCGTCACGGTCATGACGGAGAGATCCAACAGGCCCTTCTTCGAGAGCTCCTTCATCACGGCCGCGACGCCGCCCGCAAGGTCAAGATCCTCCATGAAGGTATCGCCCGCGGGGGCAAGGTGGCAAAGGTTCGGCGTTTTTGCGCTGATGGCGTTCGCCGCATCGAGGCTGATCGTCACGCCCGCTTCGTGGGCGATGGCGGGCAGGTGCAGCATGGTGTTGGTGGAGCAGCCGAGCGCCATGTCCACGGTTTCCGCGTTGTGGAAAGCCGCTTCGGTCATGATGTCGCGCGGGCGGATGTCTTTTTCCACAAGCTCCATGATCTTCATGCCCGCATGCTTTGCAAGGCGCAGGCGCGCGGAATACGCGGCGGGGATGGTGCCGTTGCCCGGCAGCGCCATGCCGATGGCCTCGGAAAGGCAGTTCATGGAATTGGCGGTGTACATGCCGGAGCAGGAGCCGCAGGTGGGGCAGGCGTTTTCCTCGTAATCCCGCACGCCCGCTTCGTCGAGCATGCCTGCGTGGTAAGCGCCGACGGCCTCAAACATGTGGCTCAGGCAGGTGCGCCGGCCGTCCTTCAAGCGGCCCGCGAGCATCGGCCCCCCGGAGCAGAGGATCGTCGGGACGTTGATGCGCGCCGCGGCCATGAGGAGGCCGGGTACGTTCTTATCGCAGTTGGGGATCATGACGAGCCCGTCGAACTGGTGGGCGATGGCCATGGCCTCCGTGGAATCGGCAATGAGGTCGCGCGTGACGAGCGAATACTTCATGCCTACATGCCCCATGGCGATGCCGTCGCACACGGCAATGGCGGGGAAGAGCACGGGCGTGCCGCCGGCCGCGCGCACGCCGGCCTTGACGGCCTCCGCGATCTTATCGAGGTCCATGTGGCCGGGGACGATCTCGTTGAAGGAGGTCACCACGCCGATGAGCGGGCGGCGGATCTCCTCCTCCGTGTAGCCGAGCGCGTAAAGCAGGCTGCGGTTCGGCGCGCGCTCCACGCCGGTTTTGACATTATCGGAAAGCATGTTGGTCCCTCATATCGTTCAGTGTGAAAAAGGCGGGCGGCCGGAGAGGCCGCCCCAGCGTCTCGTTTCGCTGCCGCGCCGCTTTCGGCCCGGCGGGGTTCAAACCGGCTGCGCCTTCTTTTAGTTGGAAGCGTTGTCCAGGTCGGAGTCGTTCTTCCAGAGCATCTGCTCACGCAGCTGCTTGCCGATGACCTCCATCGGGTGTTTGGCAAGCGCCTCGCGCTTGGAGTTGAAGAAGCAGCGGCCGTTCTTGTTTTCCGCGATCCACTTGCCCGCAAAGGTACCGTCCTGGATGTCCTGGAGCACGGCCTTCATGTTTGCCTTGGTCTGCTCGTAGGGGAGCACGCGGGGGCCGGAGACGTATTCGCCGAACTCCGCGGTATCGGAGATGGAATAGTTCATCGCCGCGACACCGCCCTTGTTGATGAGGTCAACGATGAGCTTCATTTCGTGGATGCACTCAAAATAGGCGTTCTCCGGCTCGTAGCCGGCTTCCACGAGGGTCTCAAAACCGCAGCGCATCAGGTCGACCACGCCGCCGCAGAGCACGGCCTGCTCGCCGAAGAGGTCGGTTTCGGTCTCGTCGTGCATGGTGGTCTCCATGATGCCCGCGCGCGCGCCGCCGATGCCCGCGATGTACGCCAAGCCGATGTCATATGCCTTGCCGGTGGCGTTTTGCTCCACGGCGATGAGACAGGGCACGCCTTTGCCCGCGACGTACTGGGAGCGGACGGTGTGGCCGGGGCCCTTCGGGGCGGCCATGAACACATCCACATCCGCTGGCGGGACGATCTGCTTATAGCGGATGTTGAAGCCGTGCGCGAAGGCGATGGCCTTGCCCGCGCACAGGTTGGGTGCGATGTCGGCCTTATACATATCGGCCTGCGCCTCGTCGTTGATGAGGATCATGATGATGTCAGCGGCCTTCGTGGCTTCCGCGACGGTCATTACCTTAAAGCCGTCCTTTTCCGCGACCGGCCAGGATTTGCCGCCCTTGCGGAGGCCGACGATCACGTCGCAGCCGGAATCCCGGAGGTTGAGCGCATGGGCGTGGCCCTGGGAGCCATAGCCGATGATGGCGATTTTCTTGCCGTCAAGCTTGCCGAGGTCACAGTCTTTTTCATAGTACATTTTTGCCATAGTTAAACTCTCCTTTTTCTTTTGTGTCCTCATAAATAGTATCTGTACCGCGTTCCAGCGCGATCATGCCTGTTCGCACCAGTTCGAGGATGCCAAACTCCTTCACCAGGTTTTCGATGGCCGTAGCCTTGCTTTCCTCGCCGATCATGGCGAGGGTGAGCGTCGTCGCGGAAACGTCGATGATCGACGCGCGGAAAATGTTTGCGATCTGGATGACGCGGTTGCCGATCTCGCTCGTGGGCACGCTGACCTTGATGAGGATCAGCTCCCGCCGGATAGCGTTTTCCGAATTGAGCAGCTTCACCGAATGCACGGGCAGCAGCTTGCGCAGCTGGTTGGAAAGCAGGTTGATCTGCTTGTCGTCCGCAAGCACCTCGATGGTGATGCGGGAAACGGCCGGGTCGTCCGTCGTGCCGACGGCCAGGGATTCAATGTTGTAGCCCTTGCGGGAAAACAGGCGCGAAACCTGCGAAAGCACGCCGGCTTCGTTGTCCACCAGCACGGACAGGGAACGTCTTACTGCGCGATCCATGTGCTTCCCTCCTTTAATCGATAATGAACTGGGTGATGCGGCTGCCGCCGTTGACCATCGGGCGCACCATCTCGTCCTGGTCGATGGCGCAGTCGATGATATAGCCGTGGTTCCACTCCATGGCCTCCGTGATCGCGGCCTCAAGTTCCTTAACGTTGCAGACGCGCCTGCCGCGCAGGCCATAGGCCTCGGCGAGCTTGACGAAGTCGGGCGCGCGGTCGAGCGTCGTCTCGGAATACCGCTTGTCATAAATGAGCGTCTGCCACTGGCGCACCATCCCGAGCGTGTTGTTGTTGAAGATGAAGGTGATGACCGGGATGTCGTAATACTGCTCGGTGGCAAGCTCGTTGCAGTTCATGCGGAAGCTGCCGTCCCCCGTGATGTGGATGACGGTCTTTTCCGGGTTGCCTACCTTCGCGCCGATGGCAGCGCCGAGGCCGAAGCCCATCGTGCCGAAGCCGCCGGAGGTCAAAAGCTGGCCGGGATAATCGAAATGGAAGTGCTGGATGGCCCACATCTGATGCTGGCCAACATCCGTAGCGACCATGGTGTCCATCGGCATGAGCCGGGCGATGGCGTCCGTGATCTGCTTGGGCGTGAGGGTGCTGCCGCCCTCGTCGTATTCCGTTTCCGTCTTAAAGGAGAACACATAGTCCTTCCAGGGTGTGTGATCCATCTGTTCTAGCTCGTCCAGCAGCATTTGCAGCACGCGCTTCGCGTCGCCGATGATGTGGTGGTCGGTCTGCACATTTTTGTTGATTTCGGAGCGGTCGATGTCGATCTGCACGATCTGCGCCTGGCTGGCGAAGCTGGCCGGGTCGAGCGCCACGCGGTCGGAGAAGCGGCAGCCCACGGCGATGAGCAGATCGCAGCTGTCGCAAGCCATGTTGGAGGCCTGCGAGCCGTGCATGCCGATCATGCCTGTGGTAAGCGGGTTGCGGCCCTTGAAGCCGCCGCCGCCCATCAGCGTCACGGCGACGGGCGCGTCGATCCGCTCCGCCAAGGCCAGAAATTCATGATCCGCCCGGCCGCGCACTACGCCGCCCCCGCAGATCAGGAGCGGTTTTTGGGAGGCGCGGATCATCTCCACGAGCTTGTGCACATCGTTGCGGTCCGGCTCCGGGGTCTTGAGGTCGTGCGAGGCCCGCTTGATGAGCGCGCCGAGCCGCCCTTCGGAAGCGTGGGCCTCCCGGGGCAGGGGCGTGTATTCCGTAACCTGTGCGGTCGCGTTTTTCACGATGTCGATGAGCACGGGGCCGGGCCTGCCGCCGCGCGCGATGGCGAACGCCTCGCGCACGATGTCTGCGAGCTTGGCCGCGTCGCGTACCATGTAATTGCACTTGGTGATGGGCATGGTGATGCCCGTGATGTCGACCTCCTGGAACGAATCCTTGCCGACGAGATTTTCCGCCACGTTACAGGTGATGAACACCACGGGGGAGGAATCCATATACGCTGTGGCGATGCCCGTCGTGAGGTTGGTGCAGCCCGGGCCGGAGGTGGCGAAGCATACGCCCACCTTGCCGGTGGAACGGGCGTAGCCGTCCGCCGCATGGGAAGCGCCCTGTTCATGGGAGGTCAGGATATGCCGGATCTGGCCGCGATAGCGGTAGAGCTCGTCGTAAACGTTCAGGATGGTGCCGCCAGGGTAGCCGAAGACCGTGTCCACGCCCTGCTCCAGCAGGCACTCCATCAAAATTTTTGCTCCTGTCATCTGCATGTATAAAAATCCTCCAAAACCCGCCGGCCCGGCGTTGCCTGCACGGAAAGCGGGAATATATCTTAAAAAAAAACCTGAAGCCTATAATCGGCTTCAGGGACGAAAATTCGCGGTACCACCCTGATTATCGCATCCCAATGCGTCCTGGGAATGGACGATCACTCGTGTTCAAAGCTCAAACAAACTTCTAGCCTGTAACGGGGCGGCCGTAACGCCTTACTGATCCTTGGTTGGGGCGTTCTACTCGGGAAGGAGACTGCGCCGTATCTTCCGGGCCGGCTCGCAGCAGCCGCCGGCTCTCTGAACCATCCGACACGGGCATAATTCCGTCTGCGTATTAATATTCATTTAATTGCCTGCAATACTACCATAAAACGCATGTGTTGTCAAGCGGCCAATATTTGAATATTTGAAAAATAAAGGGGGGCGGAGACAGCCGTGCATAATATCCCGTTGACATGCTTCGGGAAGGCGGATATAATTACACCGCATAATAATTGAAAGCAGTGATGCAGCGGGTAAAGAAGGATGCGCGTGCCGCCGAAAGCAAGATTTACGCGGAAAACGATCGACGCGGCGGTGCTTGCGCTCGTGCGGGAGAAGGGGAGCGGCCGCTCACCTCACGCGAGCCTGGTACGGCGCTCTGGAGTTCCGCGGCCTGTTTTGCGGTGTTCAAAAGCATGCATGAGGTGCGCGAGGCGATACGCTCTGCGCAATGATTTATATTATATAAGGAAACTTTCGCATATATACCCACTTTCAAGATGACCGGCATGAGCGGTTCCATTTTGCGCGGGAGGGGCCGGATGGAGGCGGCTGAGTACGCTGCGGCGCCCGGACACATGCCCGTAAATTAAGAAAATTTGAGCGGAAATACCGCTGCTGCGCAGGTCCGCAACTGGCGGTTGACAGATTGCCTGGGCGCGGTTGGTGGCTCGCAACCATGAAAAACGGTATGCTGGGCACGCAGCAGAGGCGAGGACGCCCCAGCAAAAACAAGACGAGGTAAAGAGGTAAAACACATGATTTTAGCGGACAAGATCATCCAGCTTCGCAAACGCAGCGGCTGGTCCCAGGAAGAACTGGCGGAAAAAATGAACGTATCCCGGCAATCGGTCTCCAAATGGGAGGGCGCGCAGTCCGTCCCCGATCTGGAGAAGATCTTGCAGCTTGGGCGCATCTTCGGCGTGAGCACGGATTATCTGCTCAAGGATGAAATGGAGGAAGCGGAATACTTGAACGAATCGGAGGATGTGCCGCCCGTGCGCCGCGTATCCATGCAGGAGGCGAACGAGTATTTGCAGCTGCGGCAGCAGGCGTCAAGGCGCATCGCGTTTGCTACGGTGCTGTGCATCCTGTCGCCCATCTGCCTGATGCTCCTCGCTGCGGCCTCGGAAACCGGCGCCTTTGGGATCACGGAAAACCTGGCGTGCGGCATTGGGCTCATCACAATGCTTCTGCTCGTGGCGGCCGCCGTGGCAATATTCATTGCCACGGGCGCAAAGAGCGCGCATTTTGAATATCTGGAGAAGGAGACGTTTGAGACGGAATACGGCGTATCCGGCATGGTGCGGGAGCAGCAGAAGCAGTACCGCGACGCGTATACGCGCGGCAACGTCCTCGGCACGTGCATCTGCATCCTTTCGGTGATCCCGTTGTTTGCGGGCTCGTTCCTTTCGACGGACGACCTGTTCCTCGTAGGGATGTTCTGCGTCACGCTGGGGCTTGTGGCGGTTGGCGTGTCCCTGTTCATCTCGGTTGGCGTGAACTGGGCGGCGATGCAAAAGCTCCTGCAGGAGGGCGAGTATTCCAAGGCGCACAAGAAGCGCAACCCATCTGCGGACGTGATCGGTACGGTGTATTGGCTTGTAGTAGTCGCGGGATACCTTGCCTGGAGCTTCCATACGAATGATTGGGAGAAGAGCTGGATCGTCTGGCCGGTGGCAGGCCTTATCTATGCGGCCGTCATGACGCTCTGCGGCGCGCCTGCAAAGAAAGAAAAATAACGGATGATGGATTCTGTGCGGCTTGCGGCGTGGAACTTTGGGAACGAGCATGTCCGCTACGCCATTTCGAACGACCGGGCTCCGCAGGCGGCCTCCAAAAAGGCATGGCTGCGTGCGCTTTCCGGAGACGCAGGTTGATGAAAATAAAAGAAAGAAAAACAAGAACCGGAGGGAAAATGGGAAATATCATTGAGATCGAACATTTAAGCAAGGCATTCGGGCCGGTCAAGGCCGTGCAGGATCTGAGTTTCCGCGTGAAGGAAGGGGAGCTGTTCGCGTTCCTTGGGCTCAACGGCGCGGGCAAGAGCACGACCATCTCGATCCTTTGCGGCCAGCTGCAAAAGGACGCGGGCAAGGTGACCATCTGCGGCGCGGATCTCGACGGGAGCATCGGCAGGATCAAGCGGGAGCTTGGCGTGGTGTTCCAGAACTCCGTGCTTGACCAGGCGCTGACCGCGAAGGAAAATCTGGAAAGCCGGGCCGCGCTCTATGGCATCACGGGGCGCGCATTCCAGGCACGGCTTGCGGAGCTAAGCGGGCTGTTGGAGCTCGGTGAGCTGTTGAAGCGGCCTGTGGGCAAGCTTTCCGGCGGGCAGCGGCGGCGCGTGGACATCGCCCGGGCGCTGCTGCATGCGCCGCGCATCCTCATCCTTGATGAACCGACTACCGGGCTTGACCCGCAGACGCGCCGGAGCCTCTGGCAGGTGGTAGCGCAGCTGCGCCGGGAACAGGGGATGACGGTGTTCCTCACGACGCATTACATGGAGGAGGCAGCGGACGCGGATTATGTTGTAATCCTCGATAGCGGCAGGATCGCCGCCGAAGGCACGCCGCTGCAGCTCAAGAATGCCTACACCGGGGACTACATCACCCTTTACGGCGTATCCGAGGCGCAGGCGCGCACGCTGAGCGAAAATTATGAGATTATCCGCGACGCCTGCCGCATCGCCGTACCGGATACTGCGGCCGCGACAGGGCTGATCCTCAAGCATCCGGAGCTGTTCCAGGATTATGAGATCACCAAGGGCAAGATGGACGACGTGTTTCTTGCCGTGACGGGGAAAAAACTGACGGGAGGTGCGGAGCAATGAGCGCGCTTTTGGCTTTGATCAAGCGGAATACCAAGCTGTTTTTTAAGGATAAGGGGATGTTCTTTACCTCGCTCATCACGCCGGTGATCCTGCTCGTGCTGTATACGACTTTCCTCGCCAACGTGTACAAGGAAAGCTTTGCGGCAGCGCTGCCCCAGGGGTTTACGGTTCCGGAGGCGCTGCTCGGCGCGACGGTGGGCGGCCAGCTCGTTTCCTCGCTGCTGGCGGTCTGCTGCGTGACGGTCGCGTTCTGCTCCAACATGCTGATGGTGCAGGACAAGGTGACAGGCGCGCGGGGCGACCTGACCATCGCGCCGGTTCGCCCCTCCGTGCTGGCGCTTGGCTACTATGTTTCCACGGCGTTCACAACGCTCATCATCTGCTTCGTGGCCGCGGGCATGGGCTTTTTGTACCTCTCCGGGAAGGGCTGGTACCTGACGGGCACGGATGTGCTGCTGACCTTGCTGGACGTGTTCCTGCTGGTGATGTTCGGCACGGCGCTTTCCTCCATCATCAATTTCTTTCTCAACACGCACGGGCAGATTTCCGCAGTCGGCACCATCGTCAGCGCGGGCTATGGCTTCATTTGCGGGGCATATATGCCCATCTCGCAATTTGGGGAGGGGCTGCAAAAGACGCTTTGCTTCCTGCCCGGCACCTACGGCACGTCGCTCGTCCGCAACCACTGCCTGCGCGGCGCGTTCGCGGAGATGGAGGCCCAAGGCTTCCCGGCCGAAGCCGTGGAGGGCATCCGGGATTCCATCGACTGCAACCTGTATTTCTTCGGGGAGCGGGTGGAGCTTGGAACCATGTACCTGATCCTGGGCGGGAGCGTTGCGGTGCTCATCGCGGCCTATGTGCTGATGAACGTACTGCTTAAAAGGAAACGGAGAAGCTAACGCAAATCCGCTGGGAAGCGGAGGAGAAACGAAAGCGTATGCGGAGAGCGGCGGAGGACCGCATGACGCCCGGCATACAGCGGGGTGAGAGAGCCGGCACCTGCATCAAAAAGTGAAAACGCAAAACGGGAGGAAGAGCGTGATGGCATTCGATTACAAGAAGGAATACAAAGAATTTTATCTGCCCAAAGACCGGCCGGAGCTCGTGACCGTGCCGCGGATGAACTTCGCCGCCGTGCGCGGCAAGGGTGACCCGAACAAAGAGGGCGGGGAATATAAAGCCGCGCTCGACATACTCTATGGCGTCGCGTTCACCATCAAGATGAGCAAGCTGGGAGCGCGGGAGATCGAGGGCTATTTTGACTATGTGGTGCCGCCGCTCGAGGGCTTCTGGTGGCAGGAGGGCATAGAGGGCATTGATTACAGCCGCAAGACTGATTTCCGCTGGATCTCCGCCATCCGCCTGCCGGATTTTGTGGCGGAGGCGGATTTTGCCTGGGCGGTCTCGGAAGCGGAACGCAAGAAAAAGCAGGATTTTTCCAAGGCGGAGTTCTGGACGCTGGAAGAAGGGCTTTGCGTCCAATGTATGCACATAGGCCCCTATGACGACGAACCCGCGACGGTGGCGCGGATGGACGAATTCGCGCGGGCGAGCGGATATGAGAGCGACTTTTCGCACGGCCGCCTCCACCATGAGATCTACCTTTCCGATGCGCGCAAGGTTCCCCCGGAGCGCCGGAAAACGGTCATCCGCCACCCGGTGAAGCGGCGGGACTAATCTAAGGCTTATTTCAAAATCAAACGGCCGCAGCGGGGCTTCGCTGCGGCCGTTTTTGCACGCTTGGTGGAAGAACGAACGGGTCTACAGCCCAAGCTGTTTCTGGTATTGCGCCAATTCGGAGGGCGAGCAGTAAACGAAATGCTCAGGCTCCACCTCCACCATGGAGGGCTTCTCGACGGAGTAATCGTGATCCCGTTCGGGGACGTAGTCGACACGCTTGCGCGTCCGCTCGGTGATCGGGTTGGGCTCCGGGATCGCGGAAAGCAACGCCTTGGTGTAGGGATGCAGCGGGTTCTTGTAAAGGTCGTCGCCGCGGGCGATCTCGACCAGGTGGCCGTAATACATTACGCCGATGCGGTCGGAGAAATACTTGACGACCGAGAGGTTGTGCGCGATGAACAGGATCGTGAGGCCCATTTTCTCCTTCAGGTCGTTGAGCAGGTTGATGACCTGCGCCTGGATGGAAACGTCGAGCGCGGAAACCGGCTCGTCCGCAATGATCATCTTCGGTTTGATGATCATCGCGCGCGCGATGCCGATACGCTGGCGTTGGCCGCCGGAGAATTCGTGCGGATAGCGCGTAGCGTGCTCCTCCGTCAGGCCGACCTTCTCGAGCATCTCATGCACGCGGGCGCGCACCTCGGCCTTGTCCTTCATGCCGCGGACGCGGAGCCCTTCGCCGACGATCTCCTCGATGGTCATCCTGGGGTTCAGGGACTCGATCGGGTCCTGGAAGATCATGGCGATGTTGTCCGTCAGGTATTTGCGCAGCTCGTTGGTCATCGGCGCGGCAATGTCGCGGCCGTTGAAGTACATTTCGCCGGACGTCGGGTCGTAAAGGCGGATGATGGTACGCCCGGTGGTGGTTTTGCCGCAGCCGGATTCGCCTACGAGGCCGAAGGTCTCCGCCGGCTTTACGCCGAAGCTCACGTCGTCGACGGCCTTGACGAGCAGTTTATTTTTCCCTCTGCCGGAACTGAAATGCTGGCAAAGGTTTTTCACCTCCAGAATATACTTGGAATCAGCCATCGATCGCTTCACTTCCTTTCATTCGTTCAATGCGCGCACGCAGCACCTCGGGGAGTTCCACCTTGGGCGCCTTCGGGTGAAGGAGCCAGGTCGCTGCATAATGCGTGTCGGAGAGCTTGAAGTAGGGCGGCTCCTGCTCGAAGTCGATCTTCATTGCGTAGGTGTTGCGCGCCGCAAACGCGTCGCCCTTGGGCGGGTAGATCATGTTCGGCGGGGTGCCGGGGATCGCCAGCAGGCGTTCCTTGGTTTGCAAATCGGGCATGGAACTCAGCAGCGCCCAAGTATAGGGGTGTGCAGGCTCGAAGAAGATCTCCTCGCTCGTGCCCGTTTCGACGATCTTGCCCGCGTACATGACGTTTACGCGGTCCGCCATGTTCGCCACGACGCCGAGGTCATGGGTGATGAAGATGACGGAAAGGTGGCGCTCCTCCTTGATCTTGTTGATGAGCTCAAGGATCTTCGCCTGGACGGTAACGTCAAGCGCGGTGGTCGGCTCGTCGCAGATGAGGATCTCCGGGTCGCCCGCAAGGGCGATTGCAATGACGATGCGCTGGCGCATGCCGCCGGAGAATTGGAACGGGTACTGGTTGAAACGGCGCTCCGCCTCCGGAATGCCGACTGCGTGCATCAGCTCGAGCGCGCGGGCCTTCGCCTCCTCGCGGCTGATCTTCTTGGTGAGGTGCAGCACCTCGGTGATCTGCTTGCCGATTTTCATGATTGGGTTGAGCGCGGAAAGCGGATCCTGGAAGATCAAGCCGATGCGGTTGCCGCGGATCTTGTGGAAATCGTCCTCTGTGACCTTGGTCAGATCCAAGCCGTCGTATTCGATGCGGCCGCCCTCGATCACGGCGTTCGGGGCAAGGATACCCATGATCGCCTTGATGCTGACGGATTTGCCGGAGCCGGATTCGCCCACGATCGCAACGGTTTCGCCGCGCTTCAGGTCGAAGCTGACGCCGCGGACCGCGCGGACCATGCCGCCATACGCCTTAAAGGAAATGCGCAGATCCTCTACTTTCAGGATGGTTTCGTTCGGGTTAATTGCCATAACTCATCACTCCTCTCCGCGTCTCGTCGGGTCAAGGGCATCCCTGAGGCCGTTCGAGAACAGGTTGAAGGCAATCATCAGCACCGAGATCAGGATCGCCGGGAAGAGCGTCTGGTACGGATATTGAAGGAGCACATCCTGCCCATCCGAAAGCAGGACGCCGATCGAAGGATTCGGCGGCTTAATGCCGAGGCCGATGTAGGCCAGGAAGGATTCGGAGAAGATCGCGCCCGGGATCGCAATCATGGCCTTGGTGATCAGGGTGCCGATGCAGTTGGGAAGAATGTGCCGGAAAATCAGCTTTATATCCGGTACGCCCAGGGTACGCGCTGCGAGCACATACTCGCGGCCCTTGAAACGGTAGAACTGCGCGCGGATCAGGCGCGCGGTGCCGATCCAGCCGGTGATGCACAGCGCGAGGATGATCGAGAGCATGCCCGAACCCAACAAAATCATGAACAGGATGGTGATGACAATATACGGCATGCCGTCCAGCACCTCGGCGAGGTGGGTCAGAGCCATGTCGACCTTGCCGCCATAATAGCCTGCGACGGAGCCATAGATCACGCCGATGACCACGTTCGTGATAACCGAGAAGAAGGCGATCAGCAGCGAGACGCGCGCGCCCCGGAAGAGCCTTGTGCAAAGGTCGCGGCCCAGGTAGTCCGTGCCGAACCAGTGATAAACGTCATCCGCGACGCCTGCCATCGCGTAGGCGTCGACCCGGATGTCCACCATCATAACGCCCTTGGCTTCATATTCCTTGACGATCTCAAGCACGGAACCCTCGGGGTAACGCTTGGTATCGGAGAGGGAATCCTTCTTGCGGTTGGTGAGAAGACGGTTGCCATCCGCGATCCCGATGTTTTCGAGAAACGGGATCTTGGGCGGCAGGTTCCGCTTGGAAAGATCCTGCTCGGTGTACGTAAAGCCGGTGATGTTGGGCACGATGAGGGCCAGGATGATGACGGAAAGGATGATCCAGAAGC
The DNA here is from genome assembly GCA_900546845.1 of uncultured Eubacteriales bacterium. GTDB lineage: Bacteria > Bacillota > Clostridia > Christensenellales > CAG-138 > UBA1685. The sequence continues at coordinate 7,533 of UREK01000019.1, read as the reverse complement.
TGACGGTGGAAATTTTGCTCTGCCGCAGGCGCTGGAGCGCGTCCTTAAAGAAACCGATCGGCTTTGTCTGGAACTTCTCGTCTTTGATGTCCTCCGTTTGGACAAGCTCGAAAGCGTCCTCCGGGATGTTGAGGATATCTTCGGGAATGTTGTTGGCGTTCTTATCAATTATCATTTTCCACCTCCTACCCTTATGCGCGGATCGATGATGCCGTAGGAAATATCCACGATAAGGATTGTGCAAAGGGATATAGTCGAATAGAAAATGAGCAGCGCGACAGTGAGAAAGTGGTCGCCCGCCAGTATGGAGTCAATGAGCAAGCCGCCCATTCCGGGGACTGCAAACATTTTCTCTATAACAAGGGAACCGCCCATGATGCCCGTGATGAGGGGGATGATGGTGTTTGCAATCGGCACGAGGCTGTTGCGGAACGCATGGCGCACGGTTGCCTGGGTGCGGGTCAGCCCCTTTGTTCGCGCAAGAAGAAGATATTCGCTGGAAAGGGTTTCGATCAGTTCACCGCGAAGGTACCGCGCGATGGTTGCAATCGGGCCAAGGGCGAGCGCGAGAATCGGGAGCGCGAGGGAATGCATCTTCGCAGCGAAGGTGGTAGCCTGCGTGTCATACAGGGTTGGGAAAAGCGGGAGCTTAAAGGTCAGCACGTATTGCAGCAGGGAGGCGAACACGAAACTTGGCACCGAAATACATATGACGATCAAGAAGGATATGATGTTGTCGGTCGCCTTGTTCCGCTTGAGTGCGGCAAGGGTGCCGAATATGATGCCGAGCGGGATCGAGATCAGCAGGGACATCACATTCAGAAGAACGGTGGGAGGGATGCGGGTGGAAAGGATCTCAAACACGTCCAGGCCAGGGCGGACCTTGACGGAGGTGCCGAATTCACCTTCGGTAACAATGCCTTTGATGAAATAAAAATACTGCACCGCCATGGGCTTGTCCAAATGCATCTCGGCCATGAGCAGCTTCTGAATTTCCGGCGGAGTCTCCGGGTTTTCAAATATGCTCATGGGCATGAGCCGGATTACCAAAAAGGACAATGTCATTATAAGAAACAGCGTCAGCAGCATTGCGCCGAAGCGTTTCAAAATATACTTAAACATCGAATCCTCCGATACAAAGTTTTATAAAATGAGGCATGGTGCCCCAAGGCACCATGCCCCCTGCACTAGTTTACAGTCTTGGCCTTAAAGCAAGGCTTACTCTACGATGTCGCCGTAGATCGCGCCCCAGCCGAATCCAGGAACGTAGGTGGACACAGGCAGCTGGAGATGATCGGAGAACAGTTCATAGTTGACGACCTGAACAACGGGAACCTGGATCACCTTTTCGAGGTAGATCTCCTCAAGTTTCTGCGTCTCGGCCAGGAGCGTCTCGTAATCGTTCTTGACCTCCTGCGTATCGCAGTAAGCGAACTGAGCCTCGAATTCCTCGTCGAAGAAGTTGTTGGGGTGAGAACCATAGGTGCTCAGGTAGTAGTAGAAGCACTGGTAGGGATACGTGCGGGAGAGGCTGCGCGTCCAGTCGTTGGGGCTGAAGTCCCACTTGTCGTCGCCGGTGGACTTGAAGTCACCAGCTCCCATGCCGGCATAGGTGACGATCTCGACCTGGACCATGCCGTTGAAGATCTTCGGGAACTCTTCCTGGAAGAATTCCGCGCAGGCCTTCCACGTGGCGTCGGATTCGTCGATGGCCATCTTGATGGTGATGACGGTATCTTCGCTCACGTTGCACTCGGCATATGCCTGCTTGAGGTAGTCAAGCGCCATCTCGGGGTTGTATCCATAGGGGCCCCAGGATTCTACCAGGTCGGTCACGGCCTTGCCGTATTTGCTTTCGCGGTAGGTCAGGTGATCCGCAGACTCGATGCCGGCAAGCTCGTTGACATAGACGCCGGAGGGAATCATGTGGCCGAAGATGTATTCCGCGAGAGTGGCGCGGTCAACCGCGTGGTAGATCGCCTTGCGGTATGCAACGCTGCCGCAGATCGGATTGTCCGGGTTCTTGCAGTTGATGTCGATGTGGTACACGGAAAGGGACGGATAGGAAACCAGGCGGCTGTCGTCCAGGTAGGTTTCCAGCGTGTTGGCGTCGGGGGTGAGGCTGTCGAGCATGCCGCTCTCCCAAAGCTCAACGCGGGCGTTCATCTCAGGAACGATGCGGACTTCGACCGTGTCATAGTTGAACAGGTCGGCAAGCCAATGGTCGGGGTTCTTCTTGTAGACCTGGATGGAGTCATAGGTCCAGGTTTCGAAGAAGTACGGGCCGCAGCCCATCCAGTTATCGAGCGTGGTGCCGTAGGTGGTCTCGGTGCGGGTATCGTTCATGCCGGCCTCATAGTAGGGCTCATAAACGGGCGCCATGTCGCGGCCGGTGAACGGCGTGCAGGCGGTGTGCTGGGTTTTTACGTCAACGTAGGTGATCTCGAGGGTATAGTCGTCGATCTTCTTGATGCCGACGTCTTCCCAAGCCACGGTACCGGCGGTGCCCTGCATGAAGTAATCCTTGCCGTTAAGGATGTAGTCCGCGAACATGCCGCCCATCTTGTTGGCAAGAACCGGGTCGATCAGGTTCTTCAGGCTGTAGATCCAGGTATCGGCATTGATGGGTTCGCCGTTGTGCCAGCAGGCTTCCTCGCGGAGCTTGAACTGCCAGACGCGGCCTTCCTCATCCACCTGGATGGGAAGCTCGGCGGCGAGGTCGGGGATGTAGACATAGCTCAGGCCGTCTTCGCCGGGATAGGTGCGGAAGAGGAAGCCGGAGCAGTAGTCATGCGGCGTCTGGAGCGAAGTCTCGACGGAGTCATGGCCGTTCATGATCGGGCAGTCCGTACCCATATAGGTGCGGTATACCTTTTCGGTGGTGGTTCCGGGCTGGTCCGGCGTCGGATCAACCGTGGCCGGGTCGCCGGTCGTCACAGGGGCGTTGGTGGGGTCGGTGGTCGTCGTGGGCGTACAGGCGGCCAGCGTTGTCAGGACGAACAGCGCTGCCAGGATCAGGGCTACAAGTCTGTTTTTCTTCATTTTGTCCTCTCCTTTTCGGTTTTGTTTGGAACCGGTTGAAACCGGTTCGCGCATCCGTTCCGCTTGGGGTGCGGATACGAATGCGGCGCCTATGGGAAATCTGAGGATATACGCTGTTGGGGTAGCCGATAGTCTATATATTTCTTTGATTTTACGTTTTCTGCAAAACGCTAAATCAGCGCGCCGCTTTAAGCGGCGAGGAGCGAAACGAGAACCGATAAAACGAAAAAGCCGGCTGCAAACAGCAGGAGCATGGGGACGTCTGCGTGGCGGCGGCGGGTTTTCAGGTATTCCAAATAACCATCCCGCATCGCCTGCGAGGGATCCTGCTTGCCGCGGATGAGCTTCATGAGGCACTTTGTGCCGTAAATCATGCCGGCAAACAGATCCATATTCCCAATCAGGTGGATCAATCCCCAAGCGAGAAACACCACCGAAACCGTAAAAAGGAGATCCGCAACGAATACCAGGCCTGAAACCGCGAAATTATTTTTTAAAATAAAAGACAGAACCAGCCCGATAACGAAAAGGATCACGGCGGTTTTCCAGAACTTTTTCAATGAAGCCATAACGGTCATCGGCAAACGCTTCCTGCTTTCAAAAGTCGTAGCTTTAGGTCTGCGATCAATGCGAAGTCGGCATGGCGTATCCGTGCCGGTACAAAAACGTTAATATACCAATGGTTAATATACCAATGTATATATAATAAAAAGAAACTACGGGAATACGCATAAATATCTATTTATCCCCGGCTATGATAGCTAATTATACAAGTATATACGGACATAGTCTATGGTGATACCCTATAAAATCATCGACAAAATTTTATGAAATCTGCACAAAGGAATTTGGCATTTTATGCAAAAGAAAAACCTGGCCGCACTGTGCTTGCAGCCAGGTTTTCTTTTTGCATTGGATCAGCTGCGCTCCTGCGAGACCTCCAGCTGCTTCTTCACCATCAGCGCCATCTGGAACACGATGGCGTGATCGAACTTGCGCAGGTCGAGCCCCGTGAGCTTTTTGATTTTCTCCAGGCGGTATACGAGTGTGTTGCGGTGGATGAACAGGCGCCGCGCCGCCTCGGAGATGTTCAGGTTGTTTTCAAAGAATACCTGCACGGTGAAGAGCGTCTCCGGGTCGAGCACGTTTGCCGCATCGCCGCGGAATACCTCGGAAAGGAACATTTCGCACTGGCCGGCAGGAAGCTGGTAAATCAGACGCCCGATGCCAAGGGATTCAAAATGCGCTACCGTCAACTCATTGCTGAAAATGCGGCAGATGCTGGCGGCCGTCTGCGCTTCCTGCAGCGCGCAGGCGATCTCCGGAAAGCGTTCGGCGACCGTGCTTACGCCAACCGTATGGCGCAAGCCGAGCTCCTCCGCGACGGCAGAGTCGATCTGACGCGCGATACGGGCCGCCTCGTCACCTTCCGCCTGCTGGAGCTCCTTGACCAACGCGACCTCGGTTTCGCTGATCGTGACCACGAAATCCCGGGCCTCGTTTGGGAACATCCGCTGCAAAAGCTCTATTACCGTCGCGTCCTGCCGGTCGCTTGTGCGCACGAGGAACACGGCGCGGGGGACGTCGCTGCGGATGCGCATTTCGCGCGCCCGTGCGTGCGCCCATTCGGGGAGGACGTTTTCCAGAAGCACTTTCTTGACGAATGCCGTCCGTTGATTCCGTTCGCTGAAAAAGAGCTTGCTTTTTTCGATGGTGATGGCGGCCATGCCGCAGGCAATGCTTGCGGCTGCGCCCGTATGCCCGGCAAAAATGGCGTGGTTTACGCCGCCGCAGTCCAGCTTGCGGAAAGTATACTCCGCGAACGTACCGGCATCCCGCCCTGAGCCGAAGAAGGCGATCGCCTCCGGCATGCGGGTTCCGATCCGCGCGGGCTCGGTACAGGAAACGACTTGCCCGTCCGCATCCGTGATGCCAAGGGTAAATGGAATCTCGGGCTTGATTTCGAGCAATATTTTTTGGAAAGCTGTTTCTGCCAAGCGCATCCCTCACTTATTGTATGATTATGCGTAAGACGAAAGATCAGGGTACGCCGGAACCGCGTGTTCCGGCAGAGGGGCTCGTTCGGGATATACAGTTTGCTGCGCGCGGCGGGTGTGCCGCAAAAGAGGACGGTTCGTTTTCGTGAAAATACAGCTTTGGGGGTAAAGCAGCCGCGGGCGCATAAATTGGCAGGGGGTGCGCCCGCACGCCTTACTGCCGTTTCTATAAATATGTTATCACCCGAACGGGAATTTTACAAGCATTTCCATTTGCAGGGCGCGGGCGCTGCGGGAAGAAAGGCACTTCCGGCTTGCCATACGGTGGGGAGGGCGCTAGAATAAATAAAAAACGGGGAAGGGAAGATTGGCTTTATGCAGTTTACGATGCTTGGGGATACGCGGCGCAACAGCCATTATGCGGATAAGCCCAACGAGGATTATTTCTGGTTTGACCCGGCGCAGGGCGCGGCCATAGTGCTCGACGGCGTGACGCGGGATCGGGAGAACGGCCGCTACCCGAATCCAAGCCCCGCGCGCCTTGCGTGCGAGGCGTTCGCGGACGCGGCGCGGGCGGCGCTCTCCGCAGCGCCGGGGGAAACACCGCAAACGCGCCTGCTGCGCGCGGCGCAGGCGGGAAACGCTGCCGTCGCGCAGGCAAACGCAGGCTTTCCTTCTGCGTTTTTACCTGGGACGGTCGGTGTGCTGGCGCTCTTTTGCGGCGATGCGCTGCATTATGCATACGTTGGGGATTCCAACGGGCTCCTGCTTTCCGGCGGGGCGGCAGCGTATTTCACCGTGCCGCAGACGGCGGAGGTACACCGCCGCCGGAAGGAGTTCACCTCCGATGAGATCCGCCTGCATATCTGCAACAACGCGGAACATCCGTGCGGGTATGGCGTTTGGAACGGGCAGGCGGGCGCGATGCGCTTCCTGCGCATGGGGGCGCTGCCGCTTGCGGCCGGGGACCGCGTGCTGCTCTGCACGGACGGGCTGGACGCGTTCCTCGCGGCAACGCCTGCGGAGGAGCTTGCCGGCATGGACGCGGGCATGCTGCTCGCGCGGGCAATGGCATTTGAAAAGGCGGAAGGCTGGATGGACGACCGGACGGCGGTAATCGTTACGGCGCAGGGATGAACCCACGCCGCAGCGGCGGGAACAATCCTCAGTCATGGCTTACGCCATGACAGGCCCACAGTTCGCAATGGCCGCGCGAATAAGGACAATCCTCAGTCCGCTTCGCGGACAGCTCCTTTGCCAAAGGAGCCTTTTGGGGTGTGCGCTCCCGCACGCCGCCCGAATACGAAATCCGTTGGAGTTCATCACTCCCAAACGCCCCCTTTTTGAAAGGGGGTGGCATGAGTTAGCATGCCGGGGGATCGCCGTATTCCAGCAGCGCAAGCGCTGACGGAGGGAGTTCCCCTATGCCTTGCGGCGACAGCCAAAGCGGGGCGGCAAACTGCCGCCCCGCTTTTCGTTTCAGGTGTATTCCGGTTAATTCTCTTTCCTGCGGTGCAGGCAGACAAACGCGGCGCATGCCGTGAGGATCAGACCCATGCCGTGGAACAGAACTGCGGTGGAGTCGCCGCCCGTCTGCGGAGGCAGGGCGGAGAGGGGCTGGAATACCGCGTGGATGGTATGGTGGCGGGTCACGGACCGGAAGGTGTAGCTTCCGACCGCGCCGACGCTCACGCCGTCCACCAGCACGTCTACGAGGGCGTAGCCGGGTTCGGCAAGCATGTAGAAGGTCTGGTCGTCATAGACCGGGACGCGCACGGTACCCTTGGGGGAGATGGAGCCACCGCCCGTCGCGGTAGCGTCAATGTAGCAGTATTCCTTCGGGTAAACCGGGGTGAAAGTTTCGCAGGTGATGCGGAACTTGACGGGGTTTGCTATATGATGCTCTACTCTCAACCGCTCTGTACCGGGGAGGTACCATGGCATAGTGCTGGCGGAGTTATCATATACCAGTGTCACAGTTTCGCTTTGCGGTTGGCCGGCCGCAAGGCGGTGCTGGGGATTGGGGTGGTTCTTGTTCATCGCAGCGAGATAGGGCGTGGAGTCAACAGTGATGTTGCAGACCCATTTCCCTAACGCGGCATCATATTCCACATTGCCCGGCGTGATGCTGTTCTCAAAGAGAGTGCCTTCCAGTATCTGGCTGTTCTCAAATTTATCGTTTGCGAAAATTGCGGAGTGGCCGGATGCTTCGCCCTTTTCTGTGCAGATGAGTTCCACGAACAGCGCATCGCTAATTTGCTCGAACGTCGGCGTCTCAGGCTGCTCCGGTTTGTCGGACTTCTCCTGAACGGTAAAGGTCACATCAGAGGTACCATCAATCACCCAGTTGCCGCCCACAAACTTCAAGGTGATGTTTTTCGCATTATCACCAACAATCTCGTGGGTTGCTTCGGAGAATTCATTGTTGAACTGCTCTACATATTTTTCCGCTTTCACGGTCACCGTAACGGTGAAGGGTTTGGCATCCGTTCCC
>UREK01000018.1 GCA_900546845.1 uncultured Eubacteriales bacterium | reverse complement strand
AGCCCTTGACTTTCAATCGCGAGCAGCGACCTGAAGGGGCTACCCGTCAAAGTGCGTGAACATCTCGAAAACCTGATTTAAAAATGTTTCCACTGCCGCAAACTGCTCTGGAGGCAAGCGCTCCAGCCTGTCGGCAAGATATGCCACATCGTTTTTGCCTTGGCTGCCAAAAATGATCGAATCACTGGAGATGGACAGCTTTTCACAAATTCTCTTTAACGTGGATATGGTAATTCCCGCGACTCCGCGCTCTATATCTGAAACATTCTTGGTTCCTAAGGCGACGATTTCACCAAATTGGGCTTGTGTCAGCCCCGCTCGTTCTCGCGCAATCCGGATTTGGTTTCCAATATGAATATTGATTTCCTTTTTATCGCGCACCGCAGAACCTCCAATGCCGTATGGTATTATGCTATTAGTATATGTAACGGCGTGGTTGACATAAACCAGACCATGCTATTATAATTTATGGTAGCAATATAACCATTAAGGCTGTTAATGTATATTGTGTATAGACAGAAAACAACAGTTCAGACAAATTAACGAAAACGAAAGAACGGAGAACTGCGATGCATATTAAAAAAGAACTCGAAGCGATGGCCGAAAGAATGTTTACGGAAGACCTGCTAAATGAAATTCTTGCGGCGCACAAAAAGGAATTGGACGATACGGGCTATGAAGTGTATGAGCGGGATTCTATACAAGGAGGGCAGGCACTTTTCGCAACGTTCGATGAAGCGCAGAAAAAGTGTTTGGCGGAAGCGGAAACTGCCCATTTGGACTGCCTAAAATATGCCTTACACTTTGGGTTTACACGTGGCGTTTATGCCGGCTTTCATCAGCATTTTACGGATGATGCTGAAACGGATGAACCGTTCGAGCGGTTGGTTGGAGATATGATTCTGCGTTACCCTCAAATGCAGCGCTACGATAGCTATTGGAAAAAACGTGTGCATACAAACGAATTACTTGCAGCGTTGCATGAACAGCTTGATGAAGCCGGAGGAGAACATTTAACCTCCATCGAAGTGGCATGGGATGAGCAGGTCTACGGAACCCTGCGTTATGCATTTTATCTGGGGTATCGCTATGCCTTCTCCATCGTCGAGGACGTTGCGCCCGACGGCAGTGTGATGGATATAATTGGAAAAACACTCCTGACGGAGCATGCGCTTGGCTTTACACAAACCTGGTGGGAGCGGGAACAAGCGCAGGAAAGCCGGGTTCACAATCTCGGGACGAATCACGCCCGCCCAGCATCGGATGATCCTCGCTTATCGCACCCTCTATCCGGGAAAAGCTGCTCATTCTTCTAAAAAGGCAGAGCGGGAAGCTGCCTTTCCGCTCTGTGCGCCGCATAGGCATCCTCGATTCCGGCTGGCTTTATGCTTGGATCAGCATCGCAAGCGTGCCCGCGACGATCAGTGCCAGGCCGAGCGCCGCCTTTTTCGTGAGCCGCTCGTGCAGCGCGAAATAGGAAAAGGCGATTGTGACAAGAATGCTCAGCTTGTCGACCGGCACGACAACGCTCGCAAGCCCGTCCTGCAGCGCCTTGTAATAGCAGAGCCAGGAAGCGCCCGTCGCAAGGCCGGAAAGGCAGATGAAACCAAGCTCGCTGCGGGATACCGCTTTTATGGCAGATGCTTTGCCCGTTGCAAACACGACCACCCAGGCCATGATGAGCACGATGCCCGTGCGGATGGCAGTGCCGAGGTTGGATTCCACGTCCGCGATGCCAAGTTTGCCCAAAATCGCCGTCAGGCTTGCGAACACAGCGGAAAGCGCCGCATAGAAGAACCAGCCTTTCCCAGATCCCCGCGCAGCGTCTTCCTTCTTTTGGATCATCAGGTAGGTGCCTGCCGCAATGGCCGCGACGCCCGCGGCCTTCTGCCAGGTGATGCCTTCTTTGAGCAGGAAACACGCGAGCAGGATGGTCAGCACGGTGGAGGACTTGTCTACCGGGACGACCTTGTTCACATCCCCGAGCTGGAGCGCCTTGAAATAACAGAGCCAGGAAGCACCCGTTGCGAGGCCGGAAAGCACCAGGTAGAGGAGCGATTCGCCGGTGAGCGCGGGCAGGGTATTCTGTGAGCCGACGAGGAACACCATCCCCCAGGCAAACGCCAGCACCACAATGGTGCGGATCGCTGTAGCGACGCTGGAATCCGTCTTGCGGATGCCGCATTTTGCGAGGATGGACGTAACACCCGCGAAAAACGCCGAAGCGAATGCGTAAAGAACCCACATAAAAGCGCTGCACTTCCTTTCTGCGCACATCATAGCACGGCCCAACCCCCAATGCAACCACCGCATAGCGCCTATGGACGGCGCATAAACATGTGGCATGGATAAGGTAAGAAAAAACGCGCAAGCAGCGCAAAAAAACTGGAAGGCCGCCGCCGCGATGCTCTGCCTCGTTTCGCTGTTCCTATTCCTTTTGAGCAGCCAAGGAGAGGGCGCCACTATGCCTGCGGCCGCCGCAGTGAACGAGAACGGGCCGCTCCTTGCATTGACGTTTGACGACGGGCCATACCCAAAGGTGACGACGCATATCCTGAACGTGCTGGAAAAGCATGGCGTCTGCGCGACGTTTTTTGTCCTCGGCAGCCGTGTGGAGGGCCGGGAGGAGGTGCTTCTGCGCATGGAAGCGCTCGGCTGCGAGATTGGAAACCATACCTTCAGCCATGCGGATCTGACGCGGCTTTCCACAGCCCAGTGCACGGAGGAGATCGACAAGACGAACGCGGAGTTCGAGCGCGTGCTCGGCCACCCGGCGGCAATCGTGCGCCCGCCCTATGGCTTTTATAACGATACCGTCCGGCGAAACGTGCCGTACCCGCTCGTGCTCTGGACGGTCGATACCAACGATTGGAAGCCGCGCAACACAAGCGAACTTGCAGACGCCGTGGTGAAGGCGGCGGAGGATGGCAGCGTCATCCTCATGCACGACCAGCAATCCTCTACCGCAGAGGCAATGGATGCGATCATCCCGGCGCTCATTGCAAAAGGGTTCCGCTTTGTGACCGTATCGGAGCTCATCGAGGCCACGGACGGCGCATGCAGGGCTATAAAGATGCCGGGAGACGGTTGAGCGGCGGCGCGATCCGAAGTATAATATACAAAATAAATATCCATGAGAAACGAGGAGCAAAAGAGATGGCACAGCTTACGATGGAGCAGGCGAAGGCGATCCTTGCGAAGCATGTTCAGGAACCGCACCTGTTGACGCACGCGCTTGCGGTTTCCGCAGCGATGGGCGCGATGGCCGAGCATTTTGCCGCGGACCGCGCTTATTGGGAGGCGGTCGGCTACCTGCACGATGTGGATTATGAGAAGTTCCCAGAGGAGCATTTGCAGCATATCCGTGAATTGCTCGCGCCCGAGGGCGTGGACGAGGCGGACATCCGCGCGATCCTCTCGCATGGCTATGGCCTTTGCAGCGATGTGGAACCGCAGACGGAGCTTGAAAAGAGCCTCTTCACCGTGGACGAGCTGACCGGCATCGTCCAAGCTGCGTCTCTGATGCGCCCAACGGGTATTTCCGACCTTGAGGTGAAGAGCCTCAAAAAGAAGTTCAAGGACAAGCGCTTCGCTGCAAAATGCGACCGGGCAGTCATTGAACAGGGCTGCGCGATGCTCGGCATGGAGCTTGCGGACGTGATGGAGCTCGTGATCCGCGGCATGCGGCGTGAGATGGACGCGCTTGGGATCGGGCCGCGCGAATAACGCGGTTTTTATAGGAAAAATGAGGAAAAACGCAAAACTGTAAACCGGTATATGGTAAAACGGCTATGAAAGGGCGGAACGCATTGGAGGCTGGTTGGAACCCGTGGCATGGCTGCCATAAGCTTTCACCCGGCTGCCAGAATTGTTATGTATACCGCATAGATGCGCGGCATGAGCGGGATGCGTCCATCGTGAAAAAGACGGGCGACTTTTCGCTACCCCTACGCCATGCGCGCGGCGGCGGATACAAGCTCGCGCCCGGGACGATGGTGTATACCTGCTTCACGTCGGATTTCCTCCTGGCGGATGCGGACGCGTGGCGGCCGGAAGCTTGGGCGATGATGCGGGAACGGGCGGATCTTAGGTTCCTGTTCATTACCAAGCGCATCGACCGGCTTGCGCAGACGCTCCCGCCGGATTGGGGGGAGGGATACCCGAACGTCGTCATCGGCTGCACGGTGGAAAACCAGGAGATGGCGGACTACCGGCTCCCGATTTTCCAGAGCGCGCCGGCCCGGCATAAATTCCTCGCCTGCGAGCCGCTGCTGGAGCGGCTCGACCTTCGGGCACATCTGGGGCCATGGGTGGAGCAGGTGATCGCAGGCGGTGAATCCGGGAACGAGGCGCGCCCCTGCGATTACGCCTGGATGCTTGCGCTGCGCGCGCAATGCGTCGAAGCGGGTGTGCCGTTCCGCTTTAAGCAGACGGGCGCGAACTTCTGGAAGGATGGCAGGCATTACCGCATCGAGCGGCGCTTCCAGCATGCGCAGGCGCGCCGCGCCGGGATCAATTTTGATCCCTTGGGCGGATGACATGGCCGCGCCGGTGGAATTCAGCGGCGGCATATGGTAGAATAAAAACCGAAATGACGGACGAAAACCGGAGCAATAAACCCGAAATGTGAAACAAAGGAGAGCAGGCGCATATGGCAAAGAAGAACGTCAACCAGGCGGTTGAATCCGAAAAGGACGCCGTGCTGTGGCACGACAGAAAGCGGATCCTCGGCATGCCGCTGAGCTTTACCGTGTACGAGATCACCAACGACCGCTTTATCCTGCGCAGGGGCTTTTTCCGCACGGAGACGGATGAGATCCTGCTTTACCGCATTCTTGATATCAAGATGGTACGCACACTGGGGCAGAAGATCTTTGGCGTGGGGACCGTGACCCTCTTCAGCGCGGATCAGAGCCACCACACGGTAGAACTGCAAAGCATCAAGCACCCGGAAAAGGTGCGCAGGTTCCTTTCCAACATCGTGGAGCGGGAGCGCACGCAGAAAGGGCTTCTCGGCAAAGAGATTTATGGCACGGCCAGCGCGGGCATGCGCCATGACGGCTGCGACCATGAACCTGGAGATATGCCGCCGCCGCAGTTCGTAGACGTAGATGGGGATGGGGTGCCGGATTAATGTTGACGACAGAAGCGAAGAACCCACGCACTGGGGCGATTGATTTGGCCGATACGCCCGCGCTGCTGCGCCTCATCAATGAAGAGGACAGGCTGGTTCCGCTCGCCGTGGAGCAGGAGCTGCCGCGCATCGCGGCGGCGGTGGAGCTTGCGGTAGCCGCGCTGACGCAGGGCGGCCGCGTAATTTACGTTGGCGCAGGTACCTCCGGCCGTCTTGGCGTGCTGGACGCAAGCGAGTGTCCGCCCACCTATGGCGTGCCGCCTACGATGGTGCAGGGCTTTATCGCGGGCGGCGATATTGCTTTGCGCAACGCTGTGGAGGGCGCGGAGGACGACCCGGAGGCAGGCGCGGCCTTGATGGACGCGCAGGGCGTAGGCGCGCATGACCTTGTGGTCGGCATCAGTGCGAGCGGCTCCGCGCGCTATGTGATCGGCGCGGTTGCGCGTGCGAAGGAGCTTGGCGCCGCAACGGCGGCGATTGTGAACAACGCGGGCACGCAGCTTGGCGCGTGCGTAGACGTATGTATCGCACCCATCGTCGGGCCGGAGGTGATCGCGGGTTCCACGCGCATGAAATCCGGCACAGCGCAGAAACTCGTACTCAACATGATCTCGACCGCTGCAATGGTGCGCTTGGGCTATGCCAAGGGCGGCGTTATGACAAGCCTCGCGGCGACGAACGAAAAGCTGCGCGGCCGTGCGGTGCGCATCCTGTGCGAGACGGCGGGCGTTGCGGAGGCGGAGGCGGAAGCCGCGCTGCTTGCCGCGGACATGCGTGTGGATCGCGCGCTGGAGCTTTTGCGGGCGGAACGAAAGGGCTGAACCGATGGAATTTGTTGCGGGCGTAGACGGCGGCGGGACCAAGACGGAATGCATGCTGATGGACCTTGATGGGAACCCCATCAGCACAAGCCTGTTCGGTTCGCTGAACATGAACAGCAGGCCGCAGGAGGAAGTGGCGCAAAGCATACGCGGCGTTGTCGGGAGCGTGCTTGCGCAGGACGGCGAATGCCGCATGCTCTGCGTGGGCTGTGCCGGGCTCAGCAACCCGGAGGTGCGCTGCGCATTGGAACGGATGATCCGCGCGGAGGGATACGGCGGCGCTTATATGCTTGCGGGGGACCAGGCCGCCGCGCTCTATGCGGCGCATGGTGCGGGCCCGGGCGCGGTGCTGATTTCCGGCACGGGCTCCATCTGCTTTGGCCGCAATGCGAGCGGCGCAACCGCGCGCGCCGGCGGCAGAGGATATAAGATCGACGACGAAGGCAGCGGCTATGCGATCGGCCGTGACATCCTTTCGGCCGTGGTACGCGCACAGGATGGCCGCGCCCGCCCAACGGTGCTCACGGAGCTTGTGCTTGCGCAGCTCGGCTCACACAGCCTGGATGAACTGATCCGCGCGCTTTATACCCCGGGGGACAAGCGGGGCAACGTTGCCGCCTATGCGCAGCTCCTGCCAGAAGCCGTTGGCTGCGGCGACGCAGCGGCCTGCGCCATTCTGGAAAAGGCGGTGGACGAGCTTTGCCTGCTCGCTGCTACGGTTGTAAAGCGGCTGGAGCTTACCAAAAACCGCCTTGCGCTTTCCGGCGGCGTGCTCAAAAACATTTTCTGTGTGGCGGACGGCGTGGCGGCGCGGCTGAAAGCGCAGTATCCGGAATTAAATATTTTCATTCTGGAAACTTCCGCCGCAGAAGGCGCGGCGCGCATGGCGCTTGAGGCGGTGCGGGGCGAGAACGCTTAAAAGGCGGAAACAAAAGCCTCCGAACAAAATCGGAGGCTTTTATTTTATAAAACCTGGAAAAATAATTTAGCATTTGCTGACTTTTACGTTTTTCCCCATTTCGGTGAGGCTCTTGGTGAGGCGCTTGATGAGCGCGGCTTTGGAATCAAAGCCGATGTCCAGGCCGTCGTGTGCCTCGTTTACAGCCTGCCCCTGGAAGATCGTAATGTCCGTTGCCTGCTCGAAAAGCAGGCTGGCGAGCAGGGAAACACCGTCCGCCTTTTCGCTGATGGAAAGGGAAACGCGGTTGTCCGAAGCATACTTTTCCGCGAGTTCCGCCACCTGTTGGAGCGTGACAACCCCTTCCGTAACCAGGTCTACGCCTTCGATCGAAGCGATCGCGGGGGCGGTATCCGTGCCGCTGTCCGGGATGGGTACGATCGGTTTGTTCAAGTAGCGGCTTACGGTATGCGCCGTGGTGCCGCCGCAGACCACATGCTGTCCTTCTTTGGCGAAGAAGAGCTTGAGCACGCGCGCATCGTCCTTCGGGTCGGCAGGTGGGCCGATGATCACGTTCACAGCCTGCCGCGCGCGTACCTTGCACACGAGCGCCGTAATGTCGTCGTCCGGGGAATCCAGGCAGAGCGAGAGCGCAGCGTTCACGAGCATCGCTGCAAGGTGCTGCGGCGAAAGCTCCGGCGTATACCAGCGCTCCAGGCATTCAATCACGTCTTTGCGCGCCCAGCCGTCCTGCATCACCTTGCCGATGCCCGCGTTCGTGACGCCATCTGTCATCAGCACGAGCAGGTCGTTCTCGCGCAGGCGCAGCGTGCTTTCGTGGATCTCCTTTTCCCCGATGAAGCGCACCGTCGTACCATAGTCTACGTTTTTGCCGTTGCGCAGCAGGATCGCGCGCGGGTTGTCGTACTGCACCAGGCGTGCCTGCGCGCCCTCGATCTGCGCCATGGTGAAGGTGGAATACGCAAGCCTGCGCTCCTTGCACATGGGAAGCGTGGAGGCGACGGTTTCGATACATTCGTCTACCGGGAGCCGCCGGGACATCAGCGTGGAGAGGATGGTGGAGGTCAGCGTGGAGAGGATGTTGGCCTTCACGCCGCTGCCCAGCCCATCGGAAAGGACGATGGTGAGCTTGCCGCCATCCTTCGTGATGTGATAGGAGTCGCCGCAGAGCGATTCGTCGTGTTTATTGACGCTCGCGTGCCCGCATTCGATAAAAAGGCTTTCCATGGGCCTATTGCTCCTCGCTTTCCAGCATGACGGCTTCCTTGAGCTCGGAGATGGCGAGCTTCGTTTCCGCGGCCGATTCACCAAGGAGAGAAGCGATCTCGTGGACGATACGTAGCTGCTTTTCCACGATGTCGTCTGCCATGCCGGCCACCTGCGTCTTGTGGCGCATGAGCTGGTTCTGCTTCTGCTTTTCCTTGGTAATGTTCTTCATGATGCAGATGATGATGCCGCTTGCCGCATCATAGAAGAACGACTGCTTCAGATACAGGTTATATTCCGCGAGGAAGGTGAATTTTTCGGCCTGCGTATTGCCGCTGGAGATGAGCTCCACAAAGTCGAACTCGTCGATCAGGCGGCTCACGGGTTGGCCCAGGATGTCCTGCGGCTCCACGGAGAAGATCTGGCAGGCCGCCTGGTTGACCTGCTGTACCCGCAGGTCAAGATCTACCGCGAGGATCGCGTCCGGCGTGATGCTGAGGATCTTATCCGAGAAGGATTCCGCACGCTTTTTCATATAGGGCATGCACATGGTGATCTCCGCGCGCCCCAGGAATACGGCAATGGCCTTGTCCCGGCAGGAGGGGTAGCCGCACATACCGCAGTTGAGCTCATCCGTCGGGGTCTCTTTGCCCATCTTTTTGAAGATGGCGGCGATCTGCCGTTCCGTCGGCATGGCATAGCAGGTCTGTTCGTCGCGGAAGGCGGCCCCAAGGTTCCCAGGGCTGACAAACGCGTAATCAGGCGCGCCCTGCTCGGCGGCATCGCATTCCACCGCGTCGCGCGCAACCCGGAGCGTGGAGGCGGCGAGCGAAAGCTCGCGCTTGCGGAACGCAGGGCCGCCGACACAGGAGCCGGTGCAGAAGTTCATCTCAATGAAGCAGTCCTGGAGCTTGCCTGCGGCAACATCGCGCAGCGTGCGCATGCAGTTTTCCGGGCCGTCCACGGCGATATAGCTGTAGTCCGGCGATTTTTCCATGGTCTTCAGGATGCCGCCCGCAACGGGGAAGAAGCGGGATAGGCGGCGCTCTGCGGCGGGCGCAGGTTCGATCTCAACGTTTTGATCCCGCATCCATTCGGCCAGGTCGCCGAAGGTAATGGCATAGGCCAGATCCGAAGCGTCCTCTTCGCATTCGGCCTTCTTGGATATGCACGGCCCGATGAATACGAGCACCGCTTCCGGGTCCTCGGCATGGATGAGCCGCGCATGCGCCTGCATGGGCGTGAGCACGGGCGCGAGGAATGGGATCGCTTCCGGGCAATGCTTGCGCACATAGGCGTTCACCGTGGCGCAGCAGGAAGAGATGATGGTGCGCATGCGCTTTTCGCGCAGCAGCGTTTCATATTCCGATTTTACGAGGTAGGCGCCTTCCGCCGTTTCACGCACATCTGCGAAACCGAGCTTTTGCAGCGCCGCGCGCAGCGCGGGCAGGCCGCAGCCGTTGAAATACGCGGCATAGGAAGGCGCGACGCTTGCGATGACCCTGCGCCCGTCGTGGATGAGCGCGCGCACGCCCGCGACATCGTTCACGTCATGCTTGGTGTTCTGCGGGCATACAACGGTGCAGTTGCCGCAGAGGATGCAGTCCCGCTCTACGACCATGGCGCGGTGGTTTTTCACCTCTATGGCCTTCACCGGGCATACGCCGATGCACTTGCAGCAGTCCTTGCAGTTTACGCTTTCAAATTGCAGGATGCCCATTGCATTGCCTCCCTTCAGCCCAGTTTGGGCAGCACGTGGCGCTCAAACACATCCGCGGCGGATTCTTCCGTCATGCCGAGGAAGAGCTTTTCATCCACCTTCACCGAAACGCCGTTCTTGCATTCGCCCAGGCAGAACGCTGGAACGACGCTTACTTGGTCGGAAACGCCCCGCTCCGCGGCAAGCGCCTTGAACCGGTTGAGGATGGCATATGAGCCGCGCTTGTGGCAGGCGCTGCCGATGCATACGGAAATCGTCGTCATATTAAAACCTCCTGATCAGTGGTTTGCGGTTCCGTTCAGTTGCAGGACGCTGATGGCATCCGAAATGGTCTGCTCCATGGAGGAGCGGCCATATGCGTCCACCTGCGCGGCGTTTTTGGAGCTGTGGCTCAAGCAGGCCGGGCCGCCGATGCAGCCGCCCTCGCAGGCCATGCCTTCGATGAAGTTTTCGGGCAGGAGTCCCTTTTGCGCCTTCAAAAGCGCTGTACGGCACTCCGCGATGCCGTTGCAGGAAACGGCCTTGAGCGTGAACTCCTCCGGCGCGATGCCCTGCTCGCGCAGCGCCTGCTCCACAGCGGCGGCAAGGCCGCCGGAGCGCGCGAAGATGCGCCCGAAGAAGGAGGCGTTGTCAAGCTCCGCGCGGTCCATTTTGGTCACGTCGATCCCACGGGCGGAGAACATGGCCTGCATCTCCTCAAAGGTGAGGGTATAATCCACGTATTCCCTCGTTTTTGTATACTTCGTTTCGGCCTTCTTTGCGATGCAGGGCCCGATGAACACCACGTGGCAGCTTGGGTCCGTCTCGTGCAGCCACTTGGCGATCTGCGCCATGGGCGAAAGGTTGTGCGAGATGTTCGGCACGAGCGTCGGGAAGTTCTTTTCGATATAATTTACGAACGCGGGGCAACAGGAGGAGGTCAGGAACCCTTTTCCCACAAGCTCCTGCGCCTCAAGCCAGGCAACCATGTCCGCACCCCAGGCCGCTTCGATGACCGCGTGGAAGCCGAGCGCCTTGATGCCCGCAACGACCTGCTCCGGAACCGCGTTCTGATACTGGCTGGCCATCGAGGGGGCGACGACCGCATATACGTGGTAATCCGCATTCTCGTGCGAACTGCGGATAAGCGAAATCACCTGCGTGATGCTGGATTTATCCGTGATCGCGCCAAAGGGGCACTGATAGACGCACGCGCCGCAGGAAATGCACTTTTCCTGGTTGATCACAGCCTTCTGCGTGTTCGGGTCGATGTGGATGGCCTTGGGCTTGCAGGCGCTCACGCAGGGGCGCGTATGCTTCACGATGGCGGAATATGGGCATACAGCCATGCAGCGGCCGCATTCCACACATTTTGATTTATCGATCACGGCGCGGTGATCCACGATGGAGATCGCGTCCTTGGGACAGTTATCCATGCAGCGGTGCGCGAGGCAGCCGCGGCATGCGGCGGAAACCTGGATGCCGTCCACGGGGCATTCATCGCACGCGATGGGCAGCACGCTGACGACCGTGCCGTCCTCCTCGCCGCCAAGCGCCATGCCGACGCGTTCGTTGATGATGGCGCGCTCCTTGTATATGCAGCAGCGGAACATGGGCTTGCCGTCCGGGATGATCGTCTTTGCAACATCCATCAGCTTTGTGCTGGTCAGCTCGTCGTTATAAGCGAGCTTTGCGACCTCGCGCAGCACATTGTATTTCATTTTCTGCACATGGGTATCGAACAACAGCGCCATAAGTTTTCTCCTTTTCATCGCCCTTGCGCAGCACGGCGGAGGGCGAACAATCCACAGCAAACATTATAATATATACTTGCAAACTCGTCAATTAAAAGCAAAGATTCATAAGCCGAAGTTATGAAAATATAACACGGACAGAGGCTCTGAACCCCAAAAGGGCTGCCCGGAACCAAGATTGCCAGGCAGCCCAAATGAAAATGAAAGGGAACGGGGTTACTTGCGCGCGGCCTGTGCCTTGCGCAGCGCGAGGATGCGCTGCATCTCGTTGTAGACGATCATGTAGCCTTCGTCTACGCCCATGCCGGGCTTTGCGAGGATCTGATCCGGGCGGGTCGCCATGGCGCACTGCACGCAGACCTGCGCGGAACGGTCGGTCTCGTTGCAGGTACCGCCCTGGTATGCGCCGATGCCGAGGCGTTTGCAGTAGAGCACGGCTTCCACGGTGTTGTTGATGCCGCCGAGATCCGGGGTCTTGATCTGCACCATGTGGCCTGCCTTGTTGTCCGCGAAGTACTTGATGTCCTCCAGCGTGTTGCACCATTCGTCTGCGACGATCTCCACGTTGATGCCGCGCGCATCGAGCTCTGCGGTGAGCGCCTTCAGGGCAAGCATCTGCTTCTCGCGGTCCTCCACGTCCATGGGGCCTTCGATGCGGAGGTGGAAGGGGGCGGCGAGCTTCTCAAGCTCGGCGATGTAATCGGCCATGCCTTTGTAGTTGTCGTTGCCGAAGGCGGCGCCGATGGTGCCGTAAACGTCGATGTGGAAGACGGGGTTGTAGCTTTCGTCCCGGCGCAGTTTGAGCACGCGGTCGCGCAGCCAGCCGACATACTCCGCCAGCAGCTCGCCATGTTCGCCGAGCTTGGTCTTTACGTTGTTGATGAGCGCATGGGGCAGCACCTGTGCGCCCTTAATGATCATCTTGTCCGCATTGGCATAGCGGTCGTCGCCGGACTGGGTGAAGATGTTGAGGGGCTGATCCGTCACGGTGCAGCCGTATTCGTCGGCCACGACCTCGCACATCATGCGGCCGGTGGCGCGGGCAACCGCGTCGAGGATCGCCTGGGTAACGCCGTAGCGGATGGCGGTATGCAGGCGCTTGCCGTCTACGGTGATGGCTTCCACCATTTCGGAAAGGCCCTTGAAGCTGTCCGCCTCGCGGCCGACGAGCTTGGGCTTGATGTGGTTGAGAATCACGGGGATGAAGTCCTCCGCGAGGAAGAGCGGATCGCGTCCGCCGGCGCCACTGTACTGCACGGCCGCGCAGTCGCCGTAGGCGACCTGGCCGTTTTCGAGTACGAGCATCACGGAGATGGACTCGCCCGCCTGACGCACGGCGGAGAAGCCGGGGGTCACGGGGGAGCCGACATAGGTAAAGCCATCGTGATCCGCGCCGCCCTTGATGGCGCGCTGATCGTCAAAGTAGAAGCCGGTACGCCCGGCGGAGCAAACGACGTCGATGATCTTCATACTAGTACCCTTTCTGTAAAAATAAAGATTGCAGGGGGCGGTGTCCTTGGCGCCCCGCTGTATAAAATCCCGGGCGCGGCTTTCCCGCGCCCCGGGTTCTGCCGGTGAATGCGCGCTCTGGATGCGGAGCGTTTACCGCATGCCCTGCGGCCTGCCGACGAGACGGCCCTTGCTGATGGCGTAAATATCGTCGATAACCATCTGGAAGGAAGCCTTGCGCTTTTCGACCTTGGCGCGTTCCTCGATCATCGCGCGGTTGAAATCGAGCATATCCTTGGGCAGAGGCATATTGCCCGCGTCCAGGATGCGGATCGCGCCGGTGTTGTCCCGCGCGGGGAGCATCTTGCCCGCGTTGAAGCGGGAGGGTGCGAACGGAATATCCAGCACGCCCGCCTGCACGGCGCGCACCGCGCCGACGGCGATATCGCCGTTGCCAAGCTCGAAGCACTTGTCGAGGAGGGCGCGGGTCTCGCGGCGGATGACTTCTTTTTCCTGCTCCAGGTTTGCGGCGGTGCAGACCTGGTCGGCCAGCATGCTGATGACCTGCTTGGTGCAGCGCAGACCCTGGGCATTTGCTTCCATCGTGGGCACGCCAGCGGCCTCGTGCGGGGTCTTGACGATGACCTTCGTGGCCTTGGAGAGCGCGGCCGTCGCGCTGCCCCAGGAGATCACGCCAAAGGCCTTTGCCTCATCCTGCGGGAAGCCGCCCATCCACTGGTGGAACACGGTGGTGATGACGACGTCGCTGTGGCCGCTCTTTTCGATGTATTCGTCCGCGAGCTCCTCCAGCGTGCGGATCGCCGCAACGTCCTGCACCAGGTTGCCGCATTGACCATAGCCGACGGTGATGTTCTTCACGCCCTGCTCCGCCGCGAGCAGCGCCTCGATGATGGCGACGGCGTGGGAGACGCAGGGGGGCACGAGCGTGCCGGTCAGCGGGCCATAAGGCTCGCGGTTGATGGAAACGCCTGCTTCCTCATAAATGCCGGTCAGGCGGTCGACATACTGCCAATCCCGTATGGTGCGCTCCATCGGGACATTCTTGGCGTAAGGCAGGTTGTAGGAGATGCCGCCGCCCTCATAGCTCGTAAAGCCGCCCGCATAAGCGATCTCCGTGAGCAGGCGTGCATCCGGGGTGCCGTGGCGCACCTGGATGGGCGTATCGAGGCTGTCGATAAGCTGGCGGCAGCCGGCGACGCCGTGGTTCACGGCCGGGAAGCCGTTGAGCATGGAGCGCCTTTCCTTGAAGGATTCGCGGATGCCGTTCTCCGCTTCCTCATAGCGGTTCTGGCGCGTGTAGCTGTCGATCGTGGTGGGCAGAAGGTCCGCCTCGCCCTTATCCTGCAAATAGGTCAAAAGCTCGATCTGATCCTTGATGAGCGCCACGCCCGCGCGGGGCTGGATCAGCGTCACGCCGCGGTTCTTCGCGTCGATCAGCTTCTTGGAAAAGACCTTTTTGTCCGGCAGGGATTTGTGGTAGGCGATGGCTTCCTCAAGGTTTACCGCCTTGCCGGTGGGCCACTGCTGCAGCACCTCTTCGCGGATTTTGTAAAACTCCTGGTCGGGGATGCGTTTATTCTGCAAGTCCATCGTTTTCAAGCTCCTCTTTCATAATAGTCAGCGCCGCTTCGGGGTAGTGTTTGCTCAAAAGGCCCATCGCGGCGAGGATATACTTCCGGTCCACCAGCAGCTCAGCCCTGCGGGGCTTGAGCGAGGCGGGATCCTGGGGGTCATACAGCGCATAGGAAGCGATCTTCCCGGTGTTCTTGGTGTGGATGAGCGAGCCGCCGGTGACGACAAGGCGCTCCACGTTCATGAGGTTTTTGCCCGTCTGCGCATAGGCAAGGCCCATCATCGTGTACACTTCTTCAATTCGGCCCGCGTGGCGCGTGACCGCCGTGCGGATGGCATAGCTTGCGAGCGCTTCGTCGAGCGCCGCGAGCTCCGGCGTATCGGGCAGCACATCCGTGTGCGTGCTGAGGAAATCCACAAGCTCCTGCACGCGTGCGGGCGCAATGCCAGCGGCCTCCGCCACCGCGTCAAGCCCCGCCGCGTCCACGATGCCGTGGATGCTGTACCGCATGCCGACGTCGCCTTCCACCGTGCGCTTCACATAGGGCTCCGGCAACCCCTTTAAGATCGTGCCGGGGCGGTCCGGCATGCCGGAGGCGATGGAGTAAATGTCCGTTGTCGCGCCGCCGACGTCCACCGCGATGAGCTCTCCGACGCCGCTTTGCTTCTCCGTGCCGTCCGCAAGCAGCTGCATAGCCGCGAGGAATGCGGAAGGCGTTGGCATCAGGATGCCGGAGATGAGTTCGCCCGCCTTGGTGAGCCCCTTCGCGCGCACGATGCGGCTTAAAAAAATCTCGCGGATGCGCTGCTGCGCGGGCTCGATGTTCAGCACGCCGAACTTGGGCATTACGTTCTCGCAGACGTAAACCTCCCGCCCGGCGAGGATGCGCTCGCATTCCCGCGCGGCGTTGCGGTTGCCCGCGATGACGATGGGAAAATCCCCGCCCGCTGCGGCAAGCGCGTGCGCGTTGCTCAGGATGCAGGCCTTGTTGCCGCCGTCCGTGCCGCCCACGAGCAGGAAGATGTCCGGCTTCAGGGCGACGATCTCCGCGGCGTCGTCCTCGGTCAGCTCAAAGGAATACGTTTTGATGACCTTTGCGCCTGCGCCGAGGCTTGCACATTTGGCCGCCTCCGCCGTCAGCTCCGGCACGAGGCCGCTCGCAATCATCCGGAGGCCGCCCGCCGCGCTCGAACAGGCGTAGCGCTCCGCGAATTCGAGCTTGCCGGTCTGCGCTTCGAGCAACGCGACGGCGTTGGCAAGCCCCTCGTTTATATCCGTCTGCACGGTGGTGTAGGCGGCTGCGGAACCGAGCAGCTTTGCCCGCTCCGCGTCCACGGCAGTCACCTTGGTGTAGGTGCTGCCGAAGTCGATCAACAGGATGGGTTTCATCTGCGTCCCCTCCCGCGGCTCAGCCTTCTACGTGCAGGTCTTCCTTGAGCGCGTCGATGGTGGTCTCCGGCGGGGTGCCCGGCGGGAAAGCGCGGTTGAAGCCCATGGCCTTGAAGCGTTTTTCCACCTCGTCAAAGGGCTGCTTGCCGATGACGATGTTGCCGCCGACGTAGAGCAGGATGCCTTCGAGGCCCGCCTCGTCGCACTTTTCGCGCATGCCGCGGCAGTCCAGCTCGCCCTGGCCATACAGGGAGGAGATGACGATCGCGTCCGCGTTGGACTCGATTGCGGCGGCGATGTATTCTTCCTGGGAAACCATCACGCCGAGGTTGATGACCTCGAACCCAGCGTCTGTAAACGCATGGTAAAGGATTTTGTTCCCAACAGCGTGCACATCCGCGCCAATTACGCCGATGACAAGCTTCTTTTTGTTGCTCATTTTGCTACCCTCACAATTCCTATTTTCTGTTTCGCAAATAGTATCTTGTTCTAAGTCAATATACTATATTGTATTATGCCATTTGTCAAGATGTGTGCGCGTAATTTCGTAGGATTTGTTGCCAAAAAAGAGCGCGCCGCAAGGAAACACTTCCTGATGCATTGCTTCCACTGACAGAGACAGCCGATAAGCAAAGTAGAACGCCGCAATGATTTTATCCATATGCGGCGGCGCACATAAAATTATAGATTTTATTTACCATTTGTTTGCTCTTGCTCAACTGTTATTACTTATTTTCTCCACAGTCACTTTCCTTTTTGATTCTGTTTAGGTAAGGCAGGAATAAAAGGAGCGACACAATCAGTGCAAGCCAATCTGCCAGCGGCGTAGCCCATGCAATGCCATTGATACCGATAAAATGATTTAAGGCGATCATAAGGGGAATATCCAGACTGCCCTTGCGGAGCAGCGACAATATAAGCGGCTGTACTTTTTGCTTTGTTGCCTGGAAAACCGTAATAATCATAAAATTGACTGCTGTTGACGGACAGGTAAAACAAATCACTTTCAGAAAGTCTCTGCCATAGGTTACGGTTTTATCGTTATTGATAAAACATCTGGTGATAGGGGCCGCAAAAAGGAACAGAGTCAGCGTTGCAGTACACGCCATAATCAAAGTGTAAATAAGCGTTACCTGAATGGATTTGTCCATTCGCTCCCGATTGCCTGAAGCGTAGTTATAGGCAATAAGCGGCAGTACGCCCTGCGTCATTCCCTGTGCAACGGAAAAGGCAATCATGTCAATTTTTTTTGCGATTCCCATTCCTGCCATCGCTTCATTCGAGTAGGAAGTTACAAGACGGTTCAGGACACTGTTGGACAGACAGCCTAACATCATCATAATAAAACTCGGAAGCCCTCCGACCACTACATCACCAGGAATGCCATCCGCAATACTGTAATATTTCGGATTCGGTGTTATTACTGTTTCCTTTCGTATTTTATACAAGAAAAGGAAAAAATAAGTCATTGCCGCTGCATTTGAAAGCATGGTAGCTATGGCTGCACCTGTAATTTCCAAGCGGAAAATAAAAATGAAAATCGGGTCGAGCGCAATATTTAATACTCCGCCCAAAGCGACTCCAAAACCAGCCTGCTTCGCATAACCTTCTGTGCGTATCAGATGCGCCAGCCCAGCATTCAGGACAGTGGGGATTGCTCCTATGGTAATTGTCCAAAAAACGTAACTCGAGCAGAAATCATAAGTTTCTGTATTGGTTCCAAGCATAGGGAGAAACCACGGCCTTGCCAAAAAAATGAAAATGCCATAAAATAGCGCAACGGCAAGTGCAGTCCAAATACTGAAAGCAGCAGTCCTTTTTGCTGTTTCGTTGTCTTTTTTGCCAAGACAGCGGGCAATTTTACTTGCGCCTCCAATACCAAATAAGTTTGAGAGTGCTGTTAAAGCGGCAAAAGCGGGCATTGCCACAGTTGCCGCAGCTACCTGATTCGGATCGTTCAACTGTCCAATAAAAAAAGTATCCGCCATATTATAAATGACGGTGATAATCTGGCTGATGACCGTTGGGACCGCCAAAGAGAGCACCGCCCGGCGTACAGGCATTTCGCAAAATAAGTCATCATTGTTACGCATCATGATCCCCTTCGATTTCCGCATGAAGTCCATTCAAAAAGCAACGGATCGCGGCTTGATAGCTGATTTCAACGCTGACAGGGTAGTGTTGGAAGAAGCCTGCCTCCTCCTGTGATAAAAAACCATGAATGATGCTACGCAAAATACGCTGCCAGTGAATGGACTGCTCTTCGCTAAGCTCATATTGAGAAAGTACAAGAAAAATAGGTTCAGCGATTGCTGCGGCTGTTTGCGTCAAAATGTCTCCCTGTAGTTTTGTAAGAGAAAGGGTAGCTTTGTATAGCCCTTTATGTTCCTTAGCAAAACTGCGATAGGCGGCGGCTAATGCAAAAAGCGCATCATCCCGATGTTTCTCCTTTATTGCAGCAAGCTGTGTCTGTTTTAATTCTTCTGCCGCATAGCGGCTGATGTCTATAAATAAATCGTTCATGCTTTTCACATGATTATAAAGAGATGGCGTTTTAATCTTTAATTCTTCCGCAAGCTCCCGCATGGAGATAGCGGGATTTTCATTTCTTTCCATCATTTCAATTGCTTTTGCAAGAATAATATCCCTGCTTATTCCCTTTTGCGCCAAGCAGATCCCCTCCTCGCACAAAAACTAATGCCATTAGCATTATAACGCTAATGGCATTAGTTTGTCAATGGTAAGCCGCGTTCCTTCTGGAAACCATTCAAGTATCTATTTTTTGCCTTTTGCCGTTAAATTATAACTCATGTCCAGTAGCCATTTGATTTTTTCATCACTCACGCTGCCGTCTAAAGCTACCGTAATCCAACTTGTTTTACTCATATGATATGCAGGGTAAATTCCAGTCTCACTTCGCAGTGAACCGATCATAAGCGGTTCGCATTTAATATTCAGAACATCTATGCGTTCCTTTTCTGGCAATCCGAGCTTTTCTTTTGGAATATCCATAATTAAAGCAAACCATTTCTGATTATTGCTATGACGAAATACCATATAATTGGGGTATTTCGCCCAAGGGTATTCAGCGTTTGTTCCATATGTTTCCGAAATAAATTGTTGTAATCGCTTTACGTCCACTTTTTACACTTCCTACAGTCTGGTATCATTTTTCATTATCCGGCCTCAGATCAGCCCCCGGCGGCGCTGGCTTTGCAGGCGCGCGACGGCGTCGCGCACGCTCAGCATGGAACCGGCGTCGATCCGCTGCGCATATGCATGGAGCGGATATGCGGCGGAATAGGCACTCAGGGTTTCCACGGCCTGCGGGGGAAACAGCCGTTCAAATCCGGCGGGGACGAAAACCGCTTCCGCTTCGGACAGCACGGCGGAGGAAAGCTCGCCCGCAAGCAGGCAGCGCAAGCGCGCTTCCGGCGCGAAATCCCGGAACCCTTTGCGCATCAGGTCGAGATATTCCTCGCTTTTCGCGGCGGCGACTACGGTGCTGCCCGGAGCGAGCCGCGCGAGGCACGCCACGGTTTCCGGCGTGACGGCGCTTTCCACGCGCAGGATCGTCCCGCCCGCTTCCTCCGGCAAAAGACCATGCCCGCCTACGCGCAGCACGGTCAAATCTACGCTGCCATCCACAGGAAGCGCGCTTTCATATTGATAAATGGTCACGCCGCCAAGCTCATAAAGCTGATCCGCCATCGCACCGAGCAATTCCTCCGGGCCGCCCGCGACGGCCACCCGCACGTCGCAGTCCCGGCTGGTGCGCTGGCGCAGTTTTAAATCGAAGAAGATGGACATTTCCGCCGGGGAGAACGAGAGCGATTCCAACGTGGCGATCAGCGCATCGATGGCCTGCATCGCGCGTTCCTTGCGGCTGTCGGCCTGCTCCGCGCGGTAGCAGACGAAGGTGCCCTTGCCTTGGGTCATCTCGATCATGCCGAGCTTGCCAAGCTCGTCGTAAGCGCGCTTGATCGTGCCGCGCGCCAGGCCGAGCTCGTCCGCAAGCGCGCGCACCGTCGGCAGCTGCGCGCCATAAGGGAGCTTGCCCGCGCGGATGTCCGCGCAGACGGCGTCCACGATCTGCTGGTATATGGCGACGCCGCTCTGCGGATCGATCGAAAAAAACATGTGGTTCACCCCGTCATGCTCAAATTTGTACCATGGTACAATTATGACAAAATGAACCACATGCGTCAATATGAAAGTCGCATTTTATTTTTGGCGGGCGGCGAGATAAGCCTGCCTGCCGGTTTCATAAAGGTTGTTGCCTTCGCTGTCGATGACCACGGTGAGCGGGAGATCCTCCACGGTGAGGCGGCGCACGGCTTCGGCGCCGAGGTCGTCATAGGCGATGACCTCCGCCGTGCGCACGCACTTGGAAAGCAGCGCGCCCGCGCCGCCGATCGCCCCGAAATAGACCGCGCCGTGCTGCTTCATCGCCTCGATGACGGCGGGGCCGCGTTTGCCCTTACCAATCATCCCGCGCTGGCCGTGGGCGATGAGGGCGGGGGAGTATGCGTCCATGCGGTAGCTCGTCGTCGGCCCGGCGGAGCCGATGGCCTGCCCGGGCTTTGCGGGCGTGGGCCCCACATAATAGACCACGGCGTTTTCAGGGTCAAAGGGGAGGGGAGTGCCGGCCTCCATCGCTTCTACGATGCGTTTGTGCGCCGCGTCGCGCGCGGTATAAATTGTGCCGGAGAGCAGCACGCTGTCCCCGCTCTTAAGCGCGCGGGCCTTTTCTTCCGTCAGGGGCGTTTGAATGCGTTTGATCTCCATGTTAAAGCACCTCGCTTTTGTGCCGCGTTACGTGGCAGTTGATGTTGACCGCGACGGGGAGCCCCGCGATGTGCGTGGGCGCGGTTTCGATATTCACGGCGAGCGCCGTGGTCCTGCCGCCGAACCCCTGGGGGCCGACGCCGAGGGCGTTGATACGTTCAAGCAGCTCCGCTTCGAGCGCCGCGTAGTATGGGTTTGGATTGCGCACATCCGTGCTGCGCATGAGCGCTTTTTTTGCAAGCAGCGCACATTTGTCGAACGTGCCGCCGATGCCGACGCCCACCACGATGGGCGGGCAGGGGTTCGGGCCCGCTTCTTCCACGACGCGGACAATGAATTCCTTTGCGCCCTCCACGCCGTCGGATGGCTTGAGCATCTTGAGCTGGCTCATGTTCTCGCTGCCGAAGCCCTTGGGGGCGACGGTGACGCGGAGCGAATCGCCGGGGACGAGGTCGTAATAGATCATCGCGGGCGTATTGTCGCCGGTGTTGACGCGGTTGAGCGGATCGCCCACGACGGACTTGCGCAGATACCCCTCTGCATAGCCCTGCCGCACACCCTCGTTCACCGCGTCCGCGATGCTTCCGGAAACATGCACATCCTGCCCAATTTCAAGGAACACGCAGGCCACGCCGGTGTCCTGGCAGATGGGAACGCTGCGCGCATCTGCAATGGTGTAGTTTTCAATGATCCGATCAAGGATCTCGCATGCGCCGGGCCAATTTTCCCCCGCGCGCGCTTCTGTGATGCGCGCCTGCATATCTTTGGGAAGATGGCAGTTCGCCTCAATACAGAGGCGCTTTACAACTTCCGTGAGTGCACTTGCCTGAATTTCTCTCATGCTGGATGCTCCTTTATTCCTGCGCCGGCACGTTCTTGATCTCGTCGAGCGGCGTGCCGTCGCGGTAGATGACTTTTGCTATGGTGCGCTCACCACGCGCGGGCTTGCCCGGCACGCCGCTGATGCGCTCCGCGAGGGCCTTGAGTTCAAAAATATCCTTCACGTTTACGCCGGCGTCAACGAGGCGCTGGCGCAGCTCCGGCCTCGCGGGGTTGACAGCTACGCCCTTTTGCGTCACAAGCACATCAACCGTGCTGCCGGGGGTGGAAACGCATGTGACGTGATCCGTCACAATCGGCAGGCGCGCGCGGGAAAGCGGCGCGATGGTCATCGCAAGCTTTGCGCCTGCTGCCGTATCGCTGTGGCCGCCGCTGCCGCCCATGATGGAGCCGGAGGAATCGGTGTGCACGTTGACATTGAACTCCGTGTCGATCTCCGTCGCGCCGAGGATAACCACGTCCAGGCTGTCCACAATGGCGCTCTTCGCGTCCGGCGAAGCGTAGTGCGTGGCGGAGATCTCCTGGTGGCGCGGGTTGCTGCGGATGGATTCCACAGCCTTGAGGTCGAAGCACTGCACATCGAGGAGGGACTCAAAGCAGCCCTCGTTGAGCATGTCGACCAGGTAGCCTGTGATGCCGCCAAGGCCGAAGCTGCCGCGGATGTTTTCCTTCAGCATCACGTCCTTGAGGAACTTCGCGGCGGCGAGGGAAGCGCCGCCCGCGCCGGTCTGAAAGGAGAAGCCGTCCTTGAGGAGGCCGGAGGCACGGATCACGCGCACTGCCTCCATCGCCATCGCAAGGCCAACGGGGTCGCGGGTGATCTTCGTCGTGCCGGAAACGATGCCCTTCGGGTCGCCGATGGAATCGACAACGACCACTTGGTCCACCTGTGTTTCGGGGATGGACCAGCCGATGAGCGGGTACGGCTGGAGATCGTCCGTGATGACGACGACGTGCTTTGCGTGCATGGCGTCCGGCACGGCATAGCCGAGGGAGCCGCATGCCGAACGGCCGAGCTTGCCGGAGCAGTTGCCCATCGGGTCGCTTGCCGGGGCGGCGATAAACGCCACGTCAATGGGCGTTACGCCGGCGGCGATGTCCCGCGGGCGGCCACCGTGGGTGCGGAATTCCACGGGCTCTTCCATATTCCCTTCGGAGATGAAGCGGCCGAGCGCGCCGGACATGTAGTTGGTCTGCAGCTTGCGCACCACGCCGCGGCGGATGTGCTCCGCGAGCGGGGCATGCACGTCAAACAGGGAGCTTGCGTTTACCGTGAGGCCTTCGATCCCGAGCGCGGCGATCTCATCCATGACCATGTTGAGCACATGGTCCCCGTTGCGCAGGTGATGGTGGAAGGAGACGGTCATGCCGCTCTGGAGGCCGCTGTTGCGGATGGCTTCGGTTAAAGAAGAAGTAAGTTTGTTCATCGTGATCCCTCCTCGTCAGGCCAAGCCGAGCTGGCGGGCTGCTTCGAGCGTCTGCCGCGCGCGCTCGACGATGGGCGCGTCGATCATCTTGCCGCGCAGGGAGATCGCGCCGCGCCCCTGGCGCTTCGCCTGCTCGATGGCAGCGAACACTTCCTCCGCGTATTCAACTTCCTCCGCCGTGGGGCTGAACGCCTCGTTGATAAGCGGCACATGGCGCGGGGAGATCGCGGCCTTGCCGGAGAAGCCGAGGCTCTTTGCAAACTGCGCGTCGAGAAGGGCGCCCTCGTCGTCGTTCACGTCGGTGAAGGGCGTGTCGTATACGTCGATGCCCGCGGCGCGCGCCGCGAGCACCATCCTGCCGCGCGCATAGCGGATCTCCTCGCCGCCCTTGGTACGCTTGCAGCGCAGATCGGCGCTCAGATCCTCGCCGCCTAGGAAAAGCGCCGCTACGCGCGGGCTTGCGGACGCAATGGAGAAGGCGTTTTCCACGCCGAGCGCAGTCTCAATGAGCGGGATCAGCTTTACGGTGTTGGGCTCCATACCGTGTTTCGCCTCAAGCTCCGCGATGTAGGCGTCAAGCGTGAGAATATCGGAACTGCGGCTGACCTTCGCGGGCATGATCATATCCGGCTTGAGGGGGATGATCGCATCGAGGTCGTCCCGCCAGTATTCCGTATCGAGCGAATTGATGCGCACGGTCACCTCGCACCCTTCAAAGCCCATTTCGCCGATGGCGCTGCATACGAGCAGGCGTGCGGCGTCCTTCTGGTCAGGCGCGACGGCGTCCTCCAGGTCGAGTATGATGCAGTCGGCGCCCAGCGCGTCGCCGTTGATGATGATGTTCGGCGTGTTGCCGGGCAGGAACAGCATGGATCTCCTCATAAACGTTTCTCCTTTCGTAGCGCCGCCCATGCACATCAAAAGCGCGGGTACACAAAATAAGGCCCCGCGGCGGCTCTTTCAGCTTATTATATACCCTGGAAAATCGCGTTTCAACTGCTGCGTGGAAGTATATCCGCCTGCCGCCCGAGGATACGCTTTTGCAAGGCCCATTGGTATGCTATAATTAAATTAAAAAGATTTTGCCCCGGAGGTGCGCATGCCTTATTCCGCAAAAATGCTCAACAACCACCTGTATAGCGTATTCTTTGCCCCGCGTGGGCGCGACCGCATTTACGATCTCGGCATTCAGATCGCGCAGATGTATTTAAGCCCGTTCGATAAGCTCATCGGCATCATCGGAGAGTCAGGTTCCGGCAAAAGCATGCTCATCAAAGGCATGTTCCCAGGGCTGGAGCTCACGAACGACGACGGCGGGGTGAACATGCGCCCGCTGCCGATCCTCGACCAGGACAACGACGGCGGCTTTTTCACCGCGCATACGTATCACCTCGACATCCGCTTTGAGGCCGCGTTCACGCAGATGCACGTGCTCGCGGACGCGATCCTGCACGCCGTGCAGAACGGCAAGCGTGTCATCGTGGAACATTTCGACATGATCTACCCATTCCTGCGCGTGAATGCGCATCTGCTCATCGGCATGGGGGAGGAGGTCATTATCACCCGGCCAAATGTGTTTGGCCCGCAGCCGCAGGAGATTTACAATATCGTCTCCAAATCCGTCCGCTACCGCCGCATGGCGCATACGGCGGAGGATCTATGCGAATTTTATATGCCGCCGGAGGACTGCCGCCGCTGCCACCACAGCGATGTGAAGCACGGCTTCGTGTTGGTGTTCGAGGAGAAGATGCCGGAGTTTGACATCGACGCGCTGGAGCGGCGCGTGCGCGAGGCGATCGCGGCCGACATGCCCATCTCCTATGTGGATGAAGAGCATATCTCCATCGGCGAGCATCTGCATGAGTGTACGGGGCCGCGCACGCATGTGCCGAGCACCGGCTGCGTGGAAAATTTCCGCCTCATCAAAAAGTATTTTTACGACCCGATCAACGACCGTTATCTCCTGGCTGGGCGCGTGGGGGAGGCGGCTTCCAAGGAAGATGCGACCGATTTCAACGACATGTCGCTGTAAAAGGGCTGCCGCCGGCCTCCCTGCTGTGGATAGAACGATTACATACCTTCGCTTTCTCCGATAAGGGGGATGCGGGCACACAATGGGGCAGTGCCGGCAAACTTACGGACTGCCTTGGCGGGTATGAAAGCGGTGAGCGTAAGCGGCGGGGGGACTGTTTTTCACAATTTAAAAGCAGACAAACGCGCCAAAAGGCCGCCTAGTATAGGATAGACGGCCTTTTGTCCATACGGATTGCGCGCTACCGGGTAAGCTGTTCTTCGATCAAGCGGAATTCCAGCGTATTTCGGATACAGTCGAAATCCGGATGTTGCATCCATTTTTCACGCATAACCGCGCGGCAGGGGCGGGAATCGCCCGTTTCAAAATCGGTACGCTTCTTTTCGCATTTCCCCAGCAAAAAGCTGCCGGTTTCCCAGGAGCCCGGCCGGTTGTCAAACGCCTCCGCTTCAACTGCGGCGGTTGTCAGTTGCGCAAGCGCTTCCCCGGATTTCCCGAGCCTTGCGAGCACCCCAGCATATTGGCAGCGCGTCTGCGGGAAGCGGTAGGGGATGCGTTTGCCGTCGTACAACCAGCTATCCAGCTCGAACCATTTCTGATACGCTTTCGCGAGCTCCGCGTCCGGCAGAAGCCTCTCGTAGCCGAGGTTGTAGAGCCCCGCGCAGATCATGTCATAGCCCGCGCGGATGCGCTCCCGGCAGTTCTCCATGCGCTCTTCGCCTTCGAGCGCCCACCAGATCTGGTTCTGCCGGCTGAATTTCCAAGAGGGAAGGGATTCATAGATCTCGCGGCCCTGCGCTTTGCGGCCCATTTCACAATGGTGGAACGCGAGGCGAGCCGTGGCTTCCAGGCGGATGTCCTGATCCGGGCAGTATTTCATGATCCGTTCGCCAAGCGCGGTGATCTCGGCGTCGTTCTGGTGCAGGTTCTCCTGCCAGTCCGGGATGTTGCCGTCCTCGTCGCCGGAGAGGAACAGCGCGTACATCAGCTTGTTCAGCAGCGCGTAATCGTTCGGGAACTCGGCGACACCCTCCCGCGCGACCGCGATGCAAGCGACCACGTCGCCGCGACTGAGCGCTTCCTGGAAGCGGGAGAGATACTGCGCCACCTTCTGCCGTTCGACCGCGTCGTCGATCCCGAGCAACGCGTCCACCGTTACGTGGAAGAAACTTGCGATGGCAGGCAGGAGGTTCATGTCGGGATAGCACACGCCGAGCTCCCAGCGGGAGATGGACTGGAAGGAGACGCCGAGGACTTCCGCCAGCTCCTCCTGGGTGATGTCCCGTTCCCGCCGCAGGCGTTTCAGGGTTTTCCCAAGTTGAAGTTTCATGATTATCATGCTCCTTTTCCGTATTCAAAGCGGCGCCGCTTTCTGGTTCTATTATAGCGAGGGGCAGCGCGGCGGTGAAGCTCATGGTTAGAGAGTATTTTTCAATGGTTGCGCGAAAAAAGCGTGGCGCTCTTGCACCCTCTTTGACGAAATGAACAAAACAAAAAGACCATCCATATGGATGATCTTTATTGGTGCGGCCGATGAGACTTGAACTCATACGGTCTCCCATACGCCCCTCAAACGTACGCGTCTGCCTATTCCGCCACGGCCGCACAGGAAGCAATTTTTCAATCGCAAGGCCTATTATACCGATTTCCGCCCCGCTTGTCAACGCCAAAATTTCATTTTTTCCGCGCATTTGCCGCGGGGAAATCCGCTGCTCCCCGCGGCAAATGATGCGGCTGTTATTCGTGCGCGCGCGTTGCAATTTCCCCAAGGAGCTTCCCCTTGAACTGCGCGAGCGGCATCGTGCCGAGGTCTCCGCCCTTGCGGGAACGCACGGCCACGACGTTGTTTTCCACTTCCTTGTCGCCGATGATGAGCATGTACGGGATCTTCTGCATCTGCGCCTCGCGGATCTTGAAGCCAATCTTCTCGTTGCGCAGGTCGCACTCCACGCGCACGCCGGCCTGCTCCAGCTCGGCCTTTACGGCGTTTGCGGCTTCATGCGTGCGGTCGGTCATCGCAAGCACCTTCACCTGCACCGGTGCGAGCCAGGTCGGGAATGCGCCTGCGAAATGTTCCGTAATCACGCCGATGAAGCGCTCGATGGAGCCAAACACCACGCGGTGGATCATCACGGGACGATGCTTTTCACCGTCTGCGCCCACATATTCGAGCTCGAAACGCTCCGGAAGCTGCATGTCGAGCTGGATGGTGCCGCACTGCCAGGTGCGGCCGAGGCAGTCCGCCAGGTGAAAGTCGAGCTTCGGGCCGTAGAATGCGCCGTCGCCCTCGTTGACCTCATAGCGCTTGCCCATCTCGGTCACGGCCTCCTTGAGCGTTTCCGTAGCGAATTCCCAATCCTTTTCATCCCCCATATGGTCTTCCGGCATGGTGGAAAGCTCGATCTCATAGGAGAGGCCGAAGGTGGAATACACCTCGTCGAACAGGCGCACGACGTTTTTGATTTCGTCCTTCATCTGATCCCAGGTCATGAAGATGTGCGCGTCGTCCTGCGTGAAGCAGCGCACGCGGAACAGGCCGTGCAGCGCGCCGGAAAGCTCGTGGCGGTGCACCAGGCCAAGCTCGCCCACGCGCAGCGGCAGGTCGCGGTAGGAATGCATCTCCGTCTGGTACACGAGCATGCCGCCCGGGCAGTTC
Organism: uncultured Eubacteriales bacterium; assembly: GCA_900546845.1. GTDB lineage: Bacteria > Bacillota > Clostridia > Christensenellales > CAG-138 > UBA1685. The sequence goes on along the minus strand of UREK01000018.1, from coordinate 13,199 downwards.
ATGGGCTTGATGGCAAAGTCCACGTCGTCGATGACGGTGGTGTACATGTTGTTCTTGTAATGGTTCCAATGACCGGAACGCTCCCACAGGCCGCGGTTGAGCATCATCGGGGTAGCGATTTCCACATAACCGTAACGCTTATGCACCTCGCGCCAGTAATCGATGAGCGTGTTCTTGAGAACCATGCCCTTGGGCAGGAAGAACGGGAAGCCAGGGCCCTCGTCCATCAGCGTGAAGAGGCCAAGCTCGCGGCCGAGCTTGCGGTGGTCGCGCTTCTTCGCTTCCTCAATGCGGGCGATGTATTCCTCGAGCTCCGCCCTCTTTTCAAAGGCCGTGCCGTAGATGCGCTGGAGCATCTTGTTCTTTTCGCTGCCGCGCCAATATGCGCCCGCGACGCTCATGAGCTTGACGTTCTTCACCTTGCCGGTGGATTCCGCATGCGGGCCCGCGCAGAGATCCACGAATTCACCCTGGCGGTAGAAGCTGATGACGGCGTCCTCCGGCAGGTCGTTGATGAGCTCCACCTTGTAGGGTTCGCCGAGCTGCTCCATGTAGGCGATGGCCTCCCCGCGGGGCAGCTCGAAACGCTCCAGCTTGAAGTTCTCTTTTTCGATCTTGGCGATCTCCTTTTCGATGGCCTCAAGGTCGGCAGGGGAGAAGGGTTCCGGCGCGTCAAAATCGTAATAGAAACCGTTGTCGATCGCCGGGCCGATGGCGAGCTTCACCTCCGGGTACAGGCGCTTCACGGCCTGCGCCAGCATGTGGGACGCGGTGTGGCGGTACGCCCAGCGGCCGCCCTCGTCCGCGAAGGTGAGCAGCTTGAGCATGCAGTCCTTATGGATCGGCGCAAACGCGTCGGCGCGCTCCCCGTCAATCTCGCAGGCGATGGTCGCTTTGCGCAGGCGGGGGCCAATGGCTTCGGCCACATCAAAGGCGCTTACGCCTTCGGCGAATTCGCGGACGGAGCCGTCCGGAAACGTGATCTTCATGCAGAATTCCTCCTTCTTGCTTGCCGTATTGCATTAAAGTAAAAAACGCTCGCTGCGTGCATTGGGTAAGAAAAAATGCCCGCCTCCGGCATAAGCGCCGGGGACGGACATAATTCAAACATGTTCCGCGGTTCCACCCCGATTGGTAAAACCCTCTCGAAACGGCTTAACGCGCCGCGACGGTTGCAGTCCGCGGGGCGGTATTCCCGAAATCAGATCCCGAACGCGCTCGCAGCCTTGGCGCATCTCTCTGGGCGGAACTGCCTGACCGGTACTGGAAACCCGCATCGACCCACAATATCAATATACATGCGATTATAGCGCGTGGAGATCCGTTTGTCAAGCGCTGGCACATAAAAAAGCCCCGTGGAAGTTCCGCGGGGCAGGGCGTGTGCGGTTATTTCGCAGCGCGCTTTTTCACAATGGCATAAACCGGCAGGCCGATGAGCGTGATCAGGATGCTGCCGAAGGAAAGCAGCGTCGCCTCTGTGCCGGAAAGGAAGAGCTGGCTCACGATGACGTAAAGGCCGCTCAGGATCGCAAGGATCGGTATTACGGGGTAGAGCGGAACCTTATACTTGCGCTCGAGCTCCGGATGCGTGCGCCTGAGCTTCATCACACAGGCGAACGTCAACGTATAGAAGATCCAGCAGGAGAACGTGCCGAGGTCGGTCATCATGTCGAACTGGCCGGAAAGCGAGTAGATGCAGCCGAGCAGGCCGATCAGCAGGATGGAGTTTGCGGGCACCTGGTTGCCGTTGAGCTTGCTCAGCGCAGCGCTCATGGGCAGGGTGTTCATCTCCGCGAGCTGGTAGGCAACACGGGAGCCGGACATCAGGAAGCCGTTGGCCGCGCCGATGACGGAGACGATGATGCCGATCTTGATGAGCAGGCCACCCGTGGGCCCAAAGATCTGCGTGGCGACGGCGGAGGCAGGGGATTCCAGGTTCATCAGCTGATCCGCGGGGAGCACCCAGAGATACGCCATGTTGATGACGAAATACACCGCCATGATGATCGAAACGCCGCCTACGATGGCAAGCGGGAGGTCGCGGCCGGGGCGCTTCATTTCGCCCGCGATCGCGCCCACGTTCGTCCACCCTTCAAAGGCGAAAAGGACGGCGAGCAGCGTGGAGCCGAGCGCGGCGCCTGCATTGGTGGTTTCGGAAACCATCGGGGTAAAGATCGGATTGTCGCCGCTGCCGAGGAGGAAGCCGAACACCATGAGCAGCACAAGCGGGATCAGCTTGCAGATCGTGGAGACGATCTGAATGCCGCTTGCGGTTTTCGAGCCGAGCGAATTGAACGCAACGAGCAGGATGATGACGGCCATTGCAATGGGCAGAACATACGGCGAATTGCTGCCGGCGAGTTCTTTGCCGACGGTCACGCCATAGCCGGCGAGGTAAGCAGGATAAAAAATCACAGTCTGCATCCACCCGGCGAGGAAGCCGAGCTTTTCATTGTAGACTTCCCCGAGGTAGGCAACCATGCCGCCGGTGCGCGGGATGAGCACGGCCACCTCTGCGAATGTGAGCGCCGCGAGAATGCTTGCGATGCCGCCGAAGATCCAGGCGAACATGCCCATGCCGGGCGCGCCGCCAGTGGCTTGGTAGATGGCGTACGGTTTGAAGAATACGCCAGCGCCGATTACGCAGCCGACGACGATGGAAGTCGCGGTCATGACGCCGAGATTTTTCTTGAGGCCTTGTGTTTGATTCATAAAAACGATACCTCTGTCCTTTTTATTGGGAGTTTTCGGATTCCCGCAGAGAAGTATAGAATAAGCATGGCGTTTTGTCAATGATTTATCAGGGCGGAAAACAAAAATTGACAGCAAGCCCGGCTATAGCAATTGAACATACTAGAGCATATCTTGCAAGGGGAGGCACAGGTTCGGTTTGACGGGTTTTGTTTGGAAAGACGCAGCGGGATGCGCGCGGAGAGGAAAGGCCGATTGAAGCGAGGAAAGCATGCAGACAGTATCCATAAGCACTTTGGAATATGAGATCGACGTGGCCGCGCTGCTGCTGCGCAGGCTACGGCGCGCGCAGGGCGGCGCGGAGATCGCGGTGATCCCCGCCGAAGGCGGGCAAGAAGCGCAGGTCCGACTCCGGAACGAGGCGGAGCGCGACGCGCTGTGCGAAGCGCTTGCGGCGCTCCTGCTGCAGGACGCGGCGAATTTTGAGCTGGCGCGGATCGTGAACGACATGCCCCTTACGCTCGAGGAAAAGCAGCGCGTGCTCCCGGAAGCGATCAAGCTGGCGCGCGAGGTAGCTGCCGGGCGGACGGAGGCGGACGCCGCCCTTGCGGACGCGTTGGACGCGCAGCGCGTGCGGCAGATGCTGCGTGCGCATTTTGACGGCAACGACCGCCTGAACCTCGAGGGCTTTTTGCGCTTCCGCATGCGGGAGACGCTGCGCGCCTTTGAACTCTATGCGCTCTCCGCAGCGGAGGAGCTGATGCTGCAAACGGAATACCTGGAGCTGCTGCGTGTGCTCTCCGTGCTCGTGCGCTTGCAGCAGCCGCGCATCCGGGAGGTATCGCTCATCCTGCACGCGGACGGCAGCTGCACCATCACCGACGATACGGACGCCCGCATCGAGTGCGAGGGCTGCGGTACAGCCGCGGGGAACGAGCTTGTGAACCTGCTCGTCGCGCTTGCGCCCGCGCGCATCATCGTATACGATCTTTCCTGCGGGCGCTGCGCAGAGCTTTCCCAGATGCTGCTGCAGGTGTTCGAGGACCGGGTCAGCTTTTTCCGGTAAAGCAGGGGCGCGCTTCTTCCGAAACGGGCCGCGCCGTGCTATAATACCAGCATGAACGACCTGATCCGCGAAAAACTCAACCTTTTGCCCGACGCGCCCGGCGTGTACCGTATGCTCAACGCCGCGGGCGAGATCATCTATGTCGGCAAAGCGGTAAACCTGAAAAACCGCGTGCGTTCCTATTTCCGTACGGAGAAGAACCGCCCGCCGAAGGTGGCGGCGATGGTCTCCCATGTGGCGGACTTTGAATACATCCTCTGCAACAACGAGATGGAGGCGCTCACGCTGGAGGCGAGCCTCACCAAAACGCTTCAGCCGCGCTACAACATCCTTTTAAAAGACGATAAGCATTTCCCTTATGTGCGGCTCGACGAAAAAAAGGATTTCCCACGCTTTGAAGTCGTGCGGCGCGTCAAAAACGACGGCGCGCGCTATTTTGGGCCGTATCTTTCCGGCGTCGAGCTGCGGGATTGCTTAAACCTCATCCGCGATTCCTTCCCCGTGCGCCATTGCAGGAAGGATATTTCCCGCGCGATCGCGCGGGGAGAACGCCCCTGCCTGATGTACCACCTCAACAAATGCTGCGCCCCCTGCTCCGGCAAGGTTTCCCGGGAAGAATACCACGCGCTGCTCGAAAGCGTGTGCAGCTTCCTCGAAGGGAAGAACCAGCCGGTTATCGACATGCTCACAAAGCAGATGATAGACGCTTCCGAACGGCTGGAATTTGAAAAGGCTGCCCAATATCGGGACCGCATCGAGGCCGTGAAGCGCCTTGCGCAAAAGCAGCATGCCATGGGTACCGGCGACGCAGACCGGGACGTGTTCGCCCTTGTGCGGGACGGGGAGGACGCGGTCATCCACGCGCTGTTTGTGCGCGGGGATGACATCGTCGGCTCCGCGCATTACCGCATGGCGACGGGCGGCGAATCCGCAGGGGAGATCACCGGAGCTTTTTTGCAGCAGTTCTATGCGGAAGATATGGAAATTCCCCGGGAAATCGCCGTGCTGGACCTGCCGGAAAACCACGAGGCGCTCGCGGCCTGGCTGCGCGAGAAGCGCGGCCGCGCGGTGACGCTCATCCGCCCGCACCGCGGCGAACGTCTCCAGCAGGTGAGGATGGCGCAGCGCAACGGCGTGGAGGCCATCGAAAAGCAGCGCGCGCTGGAAACGCGCGAATGGGAGCGCACGGGCGGCGCGATGGCGCGCCTCACCGCGATCCTCGGCCTTCCCGAAGTGCCAGTGCGCATGGAATGCTTCGACAACTCCCACATCCAGGGGCGGGATACCGTCTCCTCGATGGTGGTGTTCCTAGAAGGCAGGCCTGCGCAGAAGGAATACCGGCGCTACCGCATCCGCGCGGCGGCGGGTGGGGACGACCTCGTTTCCATGCGCGAGGCGCTCACGCGGCGCTTCACGCGCCTCCGGGACGAGCTTGCTGCGGCGGAACGGGACGGAGGCCCGGCTCCCAAGGCCCCGGATCTCCTCGTGGTGGACGGCGGGCGCACGCAGCTTACCGTGGCGCTCGAGGTGCTCTCAGAGCTCGGCCTTTCGCACATCCCGGCCATCGGCCTTGCGGAGCGGCATGAGGAGATCATCCTACCGGATGAGCCGGAACCCATCGTGCTCTCGCGCAGCGACCCGGCGCTGCATGTGCTGGAGCGCATTCGGGACGAGGCGCACCGCTTTGCCATCACCTATCACCGGAGCCTGCATGTGCGCACGGCGCTGCTCTCCGAGCTGGACGAGATCCCCGGCGTCGGGAACAAGCGCAAGCGGCTGCTGTTCGACACGTTCGTAACGCGCGACGCCATTGCCGCGGCGGATGTGGAAGCGCTCGCCGCCGTGCGCGGCATGAGCCGCCCCGCGGCGGAGGCGGTTTACGCGCATTTCCACCCGGAACCTGCGACGGAACCGGATCCGGAGCCGCCCGCTTCGGAATGAGATAATTTTTTTGCCGGAAGGAGAACAAGAACAGTATGTACCGGCTTCTTGTCTTGGACATTGACGATACGCTCACACTGTCGCCCTACGATGTGCCAGCGGAGAACCTTGCCGCCATCCGCCGCGCGCAGGATGCAGGCGTGTATGTCACAGTCGCAACGGGGCGGGGCTACCTCGGCTCCGCAGCCATCCGCAGGGCGATCGGCATGCGCGGCCCCGTCGTCAATTACGGCGGCGCGGTCATCTACGATACGCGCACGGATGAGGCCATCTTCCAAACGGCGCTCCCGCCGGCGCTCGTGCAGGAGCTGCTGCTCCTTGGCCGGGAGCTCGGCGTGCATGCACACATCTACCAAGGGGATGGGATCGTCTATGAAAGGGCGAACCCGGCCGCGGATGCGTACCATGCGTTTTTGGATCTTCCGTATGCCATCGACCCGGAGATCTGCGAAAAACAGTGGAAAAACGTGCCAAAGGTACTCTTCATCGCGGAGCCTGCGTATGCGGAGGAGCTGATCCCGGCCCTTGCGCGGCGCTATGCGGGGCGGGCGAAGGTCTCCGGCTCGAAGGCGGGCTTCATCGAGTTCAACGACCCGGGCGCGCACAAGGGCTCGGCGACGGCGTGGGTGGCGCAGCACCTTGGCGTACCGCGCCATGAGGTCGCGGCCGTGGGGGACAATCTGCTCGATCTGGAGATGATCGAATGGGCGGGGCTTGGCGCGGCGGTTGCGAATGCGCACGGCGCGGTGCTGGATGCGGCGGACTGCGTCGTCCCGGCCTGCGGGAAAAACGGCGTGGCCTGGATGATCGACAATCTGATCCTCGGGTGAGTGAGATGGACAAGGAGCGGGAAACGATGAAAACGGTGTGCCTGCGCGTGGAAGAAGTCGCGCAGAACCTAGAGCTTACGATCCTGGAACCCGGCAACGGCAACGTCGTGTTCAGCACGGGCGAAATCGGGCGGCCGGGCCTGCAATTTACGGGCTTTTATGAGCATTTCATGCCGCAGCGCGTGCAGCTCATTGGCAACGCGGAGATGCATTACCTGCGCACGCTGACCTATAGGGACGTTTCTGAGCGCATGGAACGTTTCATGGGATTCAAGATCCCCTGCATCGTGTGCGCGCGCGGCAACACCCCGCCGCAGGCGCTTCTCGATTGCGCGAAGCGGCATGCCGTGCCAGTGTTTAAATCCGACTTGCGCACGGACGACCTTGGCCACCGCATCCTGAACTATGTGGGCCGCGAGCTTGCGCCGCGCATCCTGCTGCATGGCGTGCTGCTAGATGTGTTTGGCGTGGGCGTGCTTCTGCAGGGGCCAAGCGGCATCGGCAAGAGCGAGACAGCCATCGAGATGATCAAGATGGGGCACAGGCTCGTGGCGGACGACGTGGTGGAGATCACCCGCGTTGCGCCAAACCGCCTTTCCGGGCGCGCGCCGGAGCTGACACGCCACATGATCGAGGTGCGCGGCATCGGCATTGTGGATGTGCGCTATCTTTACGGCGTGGGCGCGGTGAATGCGGAAAAGACCATCGACTTCTGCATTGAACTGGAGCTTTGGAACGAGAACGCGCAATACGACCGCACGGGGATCGAGGGCCGCTTCGAGCGCATTTTAGATGTGGACGTGCCTACCACGCGCGTGCCGGTCAGCCCAGGGCGCAACCTTTCCGTGGTGGTGGAGGTTGCGGCCCGCAACTTCCGGCTCCGCCGCCTGGGCTATAACGCCTCCGAGGAATTCAGCCGGAAGGCGCGCGAAACGCTGGGACGATAAACGCATTGCGCGGATTGGATTACGGAAAGGAAACGAACCATGTACAGGATCGGATTTGACATCGGCGGGACGAACATTGCCGCGGGCGTTGTGGATGCGTCCCTCGCGGTCGTGGCGCGCATGACGCGCCCGTTTGAAAAGCAGGCTTACCCGGGCGCCCTTGCGGAGACAGTCGCGCAAATGACGCGCGACCTCTGCGGGAAGGCGGGGCTTGAGGCGCTGCCTTCCTCCATCGGCGTCGCGGTGCCGGGCAGCATCGACCCGGCGGCCGAGCGCGTGCTCAACGCCTACAATTTGGATCTGCATGATGTGCCGCTGCGCGCGGAGGTGCAGGCGCATTTCCCGGAAACGCCTGTGTTCCTCGCCAACGATGCGGACGCCGCGGCGCTTGCGGAGCTTTACGCGGGCGCGTTTGCCGGCGCGAAATGCGCGGTGCTGCTGACGCTTGGTACCGGCGTTGGCGGCGGCGTGATCGTTGGCGGCAGGCTTTGGCGCGGCGGTATGGGGCATGGCGTGGAGCTTGGCCACATGGCGCTTGACATCGGTGGCGCGCGCTGCACCTGCGGCACGCGCGGCTGCATCGAAACGCGCTGCGCCGCCACAGCGCTGATCCGCGAGGCGCGCGAAGCGCTGGCGAACGGTGAACGCGGGCTGCTATTCACGCGCACGGGGGGCGACGCCGCGCGGGTGGACGCAAAACTTGTGGTCGACTGTGCGCGCACGGGCGACCCGGCGGCCTCCGCCATCTTCGCGCGCTTTGTGGATGCGCTCGGCTCGGCGGTGGTTTCCGTCATTCACCTGCTCGATCCGGAGGTGGTCGCCATCGGCGGCGGCGTGAGCCTTGCGGGCGATTTCCTCTTTGCGCCGCTTGTGGAGAACGTGCGGGGAAAATGCTTCTTCAGCGAGTTCGCGCGCATCGTGCCTGCACGGCTTGGGAACGATGCGGGCATCGTCGGCGCGGCAATGCTGGAACAGGACGCGCGGCTATAAAAACGGCGTGAAAAATGTCGGAGAGCGAAAGCGGGAAGTGCTTTCGCTCTTTTGGCGGCATCATAAAAATGATCGGGTTCAAGCGCGCGGCGCTCCTTTGGCGTAGAACACGATGTCCATGCCTTCTTTGGGTTTTCCACGTTTTCGGAAGCCCAGCTTCTTCGCAAAACAAAAAGGCGCACGTTGCTGCGCCCCTGGGGAACGATGCCATCAGCGGATGCGCCGCGCCTGCACGACGAAGCCCTGCTCCTTGGACTCGGGCGGCCGGTAGGTGCAGGTGGAAAGCGTGAGCACCTGGTCGTTCGGGCCGACGGCGACGCTGCCGTCGACGATCGAAGCGGAAATCATCTCCGCATAGGCCCGCATATCCGCTATGAATTCCGCAAATTGATCCCCACTTTCAAAGCGCGTCCAAGTGAAGCGGACGTTGTAGCTTGTAAGCGGCATCGCAAGGTAAACCTGCCAGACGGTCTCCACGCCGTTCCAGATCAGGGTGATATATCGGTTCTCCTCAAAAAAGGACTGCTGCGTGTAGCTTTCGAGGTCGTGGAACATGGTGCCGTTGCGCATGTCGTGCCCATAGATGAGCACATGCTGCTGCTGCGCCGGGTCCGCGTTGCGCGTATCCATGAAGATCGCGCCATATTTGCTGACCATGCCCTCGCCGTTGTGGTCCAGATAATATTCGCCGTCCTCTTCGTTGAGGTAGACTGGATAATCAATGCTCGTATTGGGGACGGTGATCCAGCCGACGGTCTCGCATACGCCGCGCGCGTCGGCGCTGGCCTGCGCCGCTTCCTCATAGGAAGCGTAGACAGGCAGCACGTCGTCCGGCCCGGCGACGCCGTCAAGCTCCGCCGCGGCATAGCCTTCAGGCGTTGCGCTCGGCGTTGGCATTGGGGAACCGCCGGGCATGGGAGAAGGCGCTGCGTCCGGGGTTTGCGTAACGGCAAGCGTAGCCGTTGGAGCCGGAGGCGTAGGCGTAGGTGAAGGGATCGTCTCATCGCACCCCGCACAAAAAAGGAAGGATGCGGCGAATAACAGGGCGAAGATCCCGCTGCGTATCGGCTTCGTCAATGCTGTCGGCTCCTTCCTGAAAAAATGTCCGGCGTTACTGGCGCACGGCATGCACTACAAAGCGGTTCTTGTTATAGCCGGAGCCGTTGTGGCTGCAGGTGGAAAGCGAGATCACATGGTCATCCGGGCCGATGGTGGTATCCACCGGGAACTGCGAAAGCGGGGCCAGCGTATCGTTCATGTAGTTGGCGAAAGCGGCGTCGCTCGGGTAATCGAACATCATATATTTCGCGTTCTTCACGTCGCCCACGTCCACGGTGTACACGGCGAACACCTTATAGGTATAAGTGTGATCGCCGATGGTCAGCTCGAACGTGCGGTGGCTGTCGTAAAACGCGCGGTTGCCGTAGTTGGTGAGCTGCGCGAACATGATCTTGCTCTTGCTCATGTTGTGCCCGTGGATGACGGCGTATTGGCCGGAAAGCGAGGAATTGCAGTCCACGAAAAGCGAGCCCGCCTTGGACTCCACGAGCGTCGGGGTCAGGGTGAGGTATTCCTCGTTGTCGTGGCTCTGCACAACAGGGTAATCCACGTTGGTGTCCTTGATTTTAATCCAACCGACAACGTCCTTGTTGAGCGCACGGTATTCTTCATAGCTGAGCTTGGCTTCGTCCTTGATATTCTCGTTACCCGTGATGGTGGAGGCGTCGATGGACGAGGTCGGCCGCGCCGTCGCGGAAGCGTCCGGGGTGGCTGAGCTGACCGGAACAGCGGAGCTATCCGGCGCAGCAGACGGCGAAACGGCCGGCGCTGCGGAAGGGCTCGCGGACGGCGCCGCGGCAGGCGTCTCCGAGGGCGCGGGGGTCGGGTTCGCAAGCGGCAGGCCGATGTCGATCGGATCGGAATTGTTTTCGGCTGCGCTGGGCGCGCAGGCGGCGAGGGAGGCGGCAAGCATAAGCGCGCAGGCCAGGGCAAACAGCCGGATGAGGCGTTTTTTTATCATGGAAGCACCATTCATACAAGCACCATTCCTTAATTTAATACACCAATGCTGGGGCACACAAAACACCCCCGCTTTGATGATCACTGGAAAAATTATATCCTATCGCCGGGGGATTTACAAGAACGCTGGAAAGCATCGGCCTTTTTTCATAATTTGTTCAAATTTACCCGTATGCGCACTTGTCCCATTTATGATAAAATGATACAATAATTCGGAATTATACGCGGAATTGTGAGCTGCGTGTTCACGCCGCGGTTTTTGCGTGAGCGCTTTCTCTTGAAGGGAGTTACAATATGGGTTTTCTTGAATTTAACGACGTCGGCATCGATCTTGGTACGGCGAGCATCCTGGTTTATGTGCGCGGAAAGGGCATCGTGCTGCGCGAGCCTTCCGTTGTGGCCGTGGAGAAGATCACCGGCCGCATCCTTGCCATCGGCGAGGAAGCGCGCCGCATGCTCGGCCGCACGCCTGGCACCATCGCGGCGGTGCGCCCGCTGCGGGACGGTGTGATTTCCAACTACGACATCACGGAGCGCCTCCTTCATTACTTCCTCAAAAAAGTTGTCGGCTCCCGCGTGTTCTTCAAGCCGCGCGTTGTGGTGTGCGTGCCCTCCGGTGTGACGGAGGTGGAAAAACGCTCCGTCATCGACGCGACGGAAGAGGCCGGGGCGCGGCACACCTACCTCATCGAGGAACCCATCGCCGCCGCCATCGGCGCGGGCATCGACATCGCGGAGCCGCGCGGCAATATGGTGGTGGACATCGGCGGCGGCACGACGGACGTGGCGCTCATCTCCCTCGGCGGGGCGGTGCTTTCCGATTCCATCAAGATCGCGGGCGATAAATTTGATGACGCCATCGTGCGCTACATGCGCAAAAAGCATAACCTGCTCATCGGCGAACGCACGGCGGAGGAGATGAAGATCCGCATCGGCTCGGCCTATCCGCGGCGAGAGCAGCTTTTCATCGACGTAAAAGGCCGTAACCTCATTTCCGGCCTGCCGCAGGCGATCGTCGTTGGCAGCAACGAGATGATCGACGCGCTCGAGGAACCCTTGCAGGCCATCCTTGAAAGCGTGCGCACCATGTTTGAAAAAACGCCGCCGGAGCTTGCGAGCGACGTTGCAGAAAACGGCATCTGCCTGACGGGAGGCGGCGCGCTGCTCTACGGCATCGACAAATTCATCTCCGAGCACACCAAGGTGCCCTGCTATATTGCGGAGGACCCAATCTCCTGTGTGGCGATCGGCACGGGCAAGGTGCTCGAAAACATCGACTCCTTCACCCGTGGCGCGATTTATGATTACCGCCGCGGCGAGTATTACACCGAATAAAACAAGAAGCGGCAAAAGCGCCTGCGCTCCAAAAGGGACGCGGGCGCTTTCAGAGTGTCGAAAAAGTGGCTGCGCCACATTTTTCGAGAATTACACGCCGCACTTGCGCCTTTGGCGCGGCCAGTGCTGCGTGAGAAGAAAGCCTTGGCAAGCAAGGCTTTTCGCTCGCGGCGTACACGCCGCCGCTCACGATAAAAGCCTCCGGGGGTTGCGACCCCCGAAGCCCCTAGGGGCTTTTTCGACAGGCTGGGGCGCGCCACAGGGCGCGCCTTTTCCGTATGCTTTCTTCATTTGCGCAGATACTAAGCAAAACGGCTAGGAGGTAACTTCATGGAAAAGAAGAAAGGCAAAGAACCCGCGCCGGATCGGCTCACCAACGCGTTCCGCTGCGCGCATATGCCGCCGATCCCCTCGGACGTGCAGGGTTGGTACACCGGCACGGATGAGGATGGCGGCTGGCCCGTGCAGGACGCGGACGACCTGTAAGCGCGCGGCTCAGTGGAGCGGGAGAGGCGGCGCGGCGTCATCCTGCCGCGCCTGCGCAAGCAGCATCATCCCGCTGAGGAACGCGATCATCTCCTCCGGCGTTGGGCGCGCGCCCGCGCGGGGCATCCGCGCCCAGATTTCCCGCGCGGCAGGGTCGGGGTCGGCTGCGGCTTCCGCCATGGCTGCGGCGATCGCTTCCTCAATGTCCCGGTACACCTCTTCCGGCGTAACGCCGAATTCCTCCGCTACCTGGGCGAGAAGTTCGGCAAAAGCATCGCTCATTGGGGGCCTCCTTTAAATAGAATTGTTGTGGGTATCAAGCCATAAAATTCGGCGGTAACTCAGAAGATTCACTGGAATCCATCTGTTCCAATGCATAATCGATACACTGGTTGATAAATTCATTCCGGCTCATATTATAAGACGCAGCCAGGGCATCGAGCCTTTTCATCTTTTCAATATCAATTCGGATGGTGGTTTGTTCTTTTTTATATCGTTTCGGTATAAAATTGGACATTTTTGCTACCATCCTCTCCGAAACCATTGTACTCATATTGTGTTTTCAAATATAGGTTTGTTATTTAACTTGGAATTAGAATCGTTTTGCGAATGCAAAGGGCGGATGGAAGCTGACCCTTCCTGCGAAGATGGTGAAGGGGCATGCGGCTCATGCCGCTGGAATACGGAAATCCTCCGGCATGTTTCACGAAGCACCGCTATTTCCGGCAATCCCCCGTCGGCGGCTTACGCCGCCGCCACCCCCTTTCAAAAAGGGGGCTTTTGGGGGTGGTAAACTCCAATGCTTTTTCGTATTCGAACGGCGCACGAGAGCGCACAGACCAAAAGGCTCCTTTGGCAAAGGGGCGGAGCCGAGCGCGCCCAGTGGGCGATGCA
>UREK01000017.1 GCA_900546845.1 uncultured Eubacteriales bacterium | reverse complement strand
AGCAAGAGCTTACCAACTACGCAACGAAGCGGCATACGCGCAGTCGCCGGATGCGCTGATTGATGTTGCGGTTGAGGATGCGAGGGGGGGTGTGCGGAGGAGTGGATATAAAAAAACAAGTTATCCTCACAACACGGTTATTGAGGGAGAGTCAATGATGTTTGGAAGCGAAGAAGAGCTGTTTACATACTCCGGAAGTGTGTTAAACTATTTGACGGATTACAGCGGATTGGAGCATATGTGCGGCATCTATTCTGTGGATTGGGAGGACGGCAGAATCGAATATATTTCTGGCCCAGTCGTGAGCGGAACGAAGTCTGAAAATACTGCAAATGTAATAATACCGTTTGTGGCTTGCTTCATCAGCGCGGAGGCCTATACAGCTAGTGTGGAAAGGGTATATGCAGGAGCTGAAGTAAAATTTGAGGGCATTCTGCATTCACATCCGAGCTATGGCAGCGGGGAAAGTTATAATAACAACGATAACTTTTCATGGGGAGATGGTTTAGCGGCAATGCTTTCAGGAAAAATCTGGTTGACAACGCAGGATGGGACAATGTACGCTTTGGATGAAGCAGATACTGGGGTGGTTATACCAGCAGGCATAATGTGGGACGCTCTTGTTTGGCTCATGGGAACCCCCGCTGCCGGATTCGTGGAGAACTATTGGAACAACACTAGAGGGGGACTCAAAGCGGTAAGTGAAGCGGGAAGATACGGGACAATCGAAGTTGTTGCATATGACGCTTCAAGAGACAGAAGGTAAGCAGGAGGATAAAATGGAAACGCGTGATAAAAGCTTGAGGATACTGTGCCTTATTGAAAGCACTATTCTGCTGGCAATTGCCCTTTTCACGATTGGTCGAATGCTCTGTACTTCTATGTCTACGAAGTTAGAGCCTTCTACTTACATCCATATCACTCAGTATCCTGACAAACTGACTTACGTGATTGGAAAGGATACCGAGCTGGACTTTACTGGTGGTATGGTCAACATTTCAACATCTCCTGATAGATATGAAGGGGATGACATTGACATGCAGGAAAATATGGGGGGCTTATTGAAAAATATTTCGGATGAAATTGATCTCATGAAGGAAGGAGTATACCTTGTACGGATCGAGGGCTTAGATAGTTCCTGTGGATTTCCAATCCAGGTGATCTCCCCGGATTACGTAGAATAGCAACAGGCAAACGCGCGGCGGGGCGACCCGCCGCGCGGCGCAAGAATGAACAGACCTTTAACCTGGTGGATTGGGAGTTTTCGGCTTTTGCTTCTGGTTATGATGACTGCGAACAGCAGTTTGCCTATTTTACATCAGTGGAAGCGGTAAAAAAAGCGAATCCGGCAGAGTTTGAAGGTGCGGGGAATATGACGAAGCTTGCAGGATATACAACGCCCATTTACAATGTAGTAAAAGGGGCGATGAGTGGAACACAGCTTCTGGGCGATGCGATTATTGCGCTTGTGAAAGATTACGGCAAGGATTGGATAGCAGGAAATGGGATCAACTTCATAAAATTGCTGATTCGTAAAATTGTTGAGCGGGTTAATCAAAGGTAAGAAGGGAATGCACCAATGGCTAATGATGTGCTTTCCTTACAAATTGCACTTAGATGGCGTGGGGAATGGCTTGTTAGGCTGATTGGTGAAGAGGCAACTAATATTTTGACCTTTGCCGTAGCTTTTACAGTATTCATCTACCGAGCACCCTACCGCAAGTGGGGCTTTTATAAGCGCATCATGGGCGATAAGGCGAAACCCTACCCTTATGATGGAAATGGCAAACGGGTTTACCGATGGAACGGCACGCCGATCGAGAAACCAGAGGAAGACGCAGAGCCGGGAACGCTGGAGGAAAGCGAAGCGGCCGAGGGGGAGCAGGAAGGAGAGACGAAATGATGGCAAAGCGCGCGGCGGGGCAACCCGCCGCGCGGCGCGTTTTAGTGGCACACTGCCGCAGAAATTGAAGAAAGAATCAACATAGACACTGCATATGCAAACAGAAATAATTATTACATAGTTACTGTGCAAGCGAATTACAGGCACCATTCATTCGCGGGGCGTGGAAATCAGATGGACAAGCTGCTTACAAGAAAATGGCAGTAAACATTTACTCCTGACAACTTTCGGGGCAAGTATGGATCGTGACGCATTTTAGTAGGTGCTTTCCCCCGTTGATGTTTTCAGAGTATAGCCGGAATACAGTGGGACACTCAGCGGAAGTCAAATAGCAAGCCGAGAAACGTTCGTCGTAGGCAACCGAAGAAAAACAGGTTTCCAGCCTGCTCTGCAGTGCGGATGCATATTCCGGATCCTGATCAGCAAGGCCCGGCTCATAATAGTTGCACGCTGTTTGGAACAGTGCATGAAATGAGCTGGGTATTTCGTTGGGAACAGCATCGGACCGCATGACATAGCTGAGCATTACCTTTTGAAATGGAAGGCTTGCATCCGCATCGGGCTGTTCCTTGGAAAGTGCTACTAAGGAGCAAATGATGGAAGCGTTATCCGGCGTTTGCACGGTCATATCGCGGCTGTAAAGGTCATATTCAGGCAATGATAATTTCCATTCGGAATTCCATATAATCTTCAGACTGTGTTCTTCCAAAGCCGCATTACAAGTATCCACAAACATACGGGCATCATAAGCGCGATGTGCTGCAACGCGATCTTCCTGCACGCGCCATAATGCTGCGCTGGGACGCGGACGGCAGAGCCAGGCGAGAATCAGGAGAACAATACAGAGTGCGGCAAAGCCCCAAATGAAAATGCGTGATTTCCGAGCAAGAGGCAATGGGATGGAAGGCGCCTTCTGGTTTTTCATGGTTACTCCAATTTAATCCGAATTTATAATATCATTTATTTAGATATTTATCCAATATTCATTGAATAGCAAACAGCAAAAACATGCCGGCGAGGGAGCGGGATGAGGATAAGACCTCAGCTAGCGCCCGCAGGCCGCCGGCGGTGGTTTGCGGAACGACGCTGAGGCCGATCCCTAGAAGGCCTTGTGCTTGACGACTGCGAGGAAACAGCAAAGCTTTTCCACGTCCCTGGGCGGGCTGCCTTTCCCTGCTGCGCTTCCTATACCCGCCTTCAACGGTTCTCAGGTTGGATGGACTCGTATTCGCGCAGGAACGGCGCTGCTGAAAGATCCGAAGGCAGGGTGAGCATAGCCGGCGCGATGGAAACGAGGAGCTTTGGCGCTTCGGTGGCGCAGTTGCGCTTGAACTGCTGCGCGAAGAAGCGGCGGAGGAAGATGCCGAGCACGCGGTATACTTCATCGGGCGGGAAATCAAGCTGCTCCGCGGCGAGCTCGAACAGCATGCGGGGCCCCTTGCCCTGGAGCAGGTGCCAGAGAAAGAAATCGTGCAGTTCATAGGAGCCGACGAGCTCCTCCGTCCTTTGCACGATCTCCCCGTTTTCCGTGGGGAGCAGCTCCGGGCTGACCGGCGTGTCGAGGATGTCCTGCAAAACGTCTGCCGCCGCGGGGAAGCGGGACTTCGCCGCGGCCACGACACGGCGCACGACCGTTTTGGGGATGGACGCATTCACGCCGTACTGCGCGAGGTGGTCTCCGCCAAAGGTCGTCCAGCCGAGCGCGGCTTCGGAGAGGTCGCCGGTGCCGACGTCGAGCAGCCCCTCCGCGTTTGCGATGGAGAGGAGGATCTGCGTGCGCTCCCGCGCCTGCGCGTTTTCATAGACCACACCATGGTCGGCTTCGCTGTGGCCCACGTCCGCGAAATGCTGGCGGCAGGCTGGTACGACGCTGATCTCCCGGTATTCGCAGCCGAGCGCGCGCAGCAGCAGCTCCGCGTTGTTTTTCGTGCGGCCGGAGGTGCCAAAACCCGGCATGGAAACGCCTACAACGCGCGTGCGCGGCAAACCGAGCCGGTCCGCCGCAGCAGCGGAGGCGAGCAGCGCGAGCGCGCTGTCCAGCCCGCCGGAAACGCCCACGACGAAGCCGCGGCCATGGATGTGCGTAAGCCGCCTGCAAAGCGCCGTGGCCTGGAGATCCAGCAGGCGGGAAAGCTCTTCCGCCGCAAGGGCGGGATCCTCGTTGATATAGCGCCCAGCTTTGGGCGCATCGGCGGTATAGGGCTCAAAGGAGGTGAGCCGATCCAGGCACACGTCCGCGTAGACGAACGGCTCCTCTGCGAGCGGCTCGCTGCATGCGAGCAGCTCCCCATGCGCGGCGACCGCACACACGCCGTCAAACGCGAAGGAGGTCGTGCTTTCGCCTGTACCCGCCGCAGCATAGGCAATGGCCATGCCCGTGCGTGCGCTGCGTGCGCATAGGGCGGCCTTGACCTCATGGAAGCTCGCGGCCGTCGCGTTGAGGGAGGAAGGCATCATGAGGATGTAGCCTTCCCGCACGTCCGCATCGGGCTCGAACAGCTCGTTGCCGAATGCGACCGCGAGGCGCGGCACGGGGGTGAGCGGCTGGCGCTGGCGGAGGCAGCGCTCCGTTTCCGGCAGGAAGCCATACGGGTTTTCACAGGAGGCCGCGGGGACGACCGCATACACACGAGCGCCGCGCACGAGCGCCGTGCAGCTCATCACCTGTCCGCCTACAAGATAAGGCAGGCCGATGCTGGCCGTGACGTTGCAGCGGGCAGTTGCGTCGCAGATCTTGCGCAGAGCGGCGAGCGTCTCCTGCAGGATGAGGGGGTGGCGCAGCATGGCCCCCGCCGTCGCGCCCGTCAGACAAAGCTCGGGCAGGGCGAGATAGTCGGTTTTCAGCTCCTCGGCGCGCAGGATAGTGCGGATGACCGCATCCGCGTTGCGCATGGGGTCGCACAGCGTAAGGGTGGGCACGGCGGCGGCAAGCCGCACGGGAGCGGAAAGGCCAACGGCGCGGAGTGCGCTCGGCATGGGATACACCTCCGAAACAGCAGTTTTTGTGGGAATTGTAACAATTCGTTCATCTTATTATACAGCGGCGGCGGGACGGATTCAATCAATTCCCATGCCGATGCAGGTGAATTCGGGAACCGCTGTGCGCGTCCGGCAGCGGATTACAGGATTCGTGCGTTTTCCCGCCGCTAGTTCGGCATGCTTTTCATGGACAAGCATATATCATGGTTCTTACACAGCGCATCGGGGAGGGATGAACCATGACGGAGACGCTTCACAGGCTGCGGGAAACCGTGCTGCCGCGCTTGCGCGCGCTCGGCGCTGCACGCGCGCTGGAGTTTGCGCTTGCGTTCCTGTTTGCCACAGCGGGACGCGCCGGCTTTGCGCCGCTTGGCCCGGCAGCCGTCGCAGGCGCGTGGCTGATGGGTTCCACGCCCTTCCCGGCGCTTTTTGGCGCGCTTGCGGGCGCGCTTTTTTCAGGAAATTACGCGGCGCTTGCGGCTGCCGCGCTCTACATGGGGGGCGGGCTGCTCGTTTCCGTCTGGCGCGGGCGGCTGCGCGCGCCGGAAAAGTTTGCGCTGCTCGGCGCAGCGTACCTGGCGCTGCTGCCGTTCTTCCATGGCGGCGGCGCAGAAAACTGCCTCATCGGCGTAGCGGAGCTGGTGCTCGCCTGCCTTGCTGCGGCGGTTGTGGCGCGCGGCGGTATGGCGCTGCGGGCGTTTGTGGAAGGCCGCTTCCTGCGCGGCGCGGATCAGGCGGCGCTGCTGCTCTTTGCGGCGCTTTGCGCGGCGGCGCTCCCCGATCTGCACTTTGTGCTGCCCATGGGCGGCCCCTTCGGCACGGAGGTGCGCCTTTTTTTCGGCGCAGCGTTCGCAGCGTTTGCGGCCCTCTGTGCCGTGCGCGCGCGGGGCGCGGAGGGGGTAGCGGCTGCAGTGCTGCTCGGTGCGGCCTGCATGCTGCGCGGCATGGACGTCGCGCGCACAGGGGCGCTCGCGCTTGCGGTGCTGATCGCCTCGGTGCTCCAGCGCAGCGGAAAATGGGTGATTGCGGGCGGGTTCCTGGCTGCATGGGCGGCATCGGCCGCCGCTTTTGCACTGCCCGCATCCGCGCTGTTGGAAGCGGGGCTTGGCACGCTTGCGTTCGCGTTGCTGCCGGGGCGCTATGTGCAGCGCCTTGCGGGGTATTCCATGCGGCGTGCGCGCAGCGAAGCGGAGCGCGCGCTGGCGCTGACACGCGCACAGCTGCGCGGCACGGCGGATGTGATCCGCGCGGTATCGGAGCTGTTTTCGCCGGGCGGGGATGAAAACGCGGCCTTTACACACCGCCAGCTCCAGGGCGTAAGCGGTGTGATCGAGCGGCTTGCGGACGAAGCGCCTGCGCAAAAGCACTGCCGCCTCACGGTGCGCGTGGGCGCGGCAGGCTGCCCGAAGGCAGGCAACGCGGAAACCGGGGATTCCATGGCTATGCGGCGCATCGGCGGGGAGCTGCTGCTGCTTTTGAGCGACGGAATGGGTACGGGCGTTTGCGCGCACCGGGAGAGCTCCGCTGCCGTGGCCATCTTCGGGGATTTGCTTTCCGTGGGCTTTGCGCCGGAAGAGGCGCAGGAATGCGTGAACCGCCTTTTGATGATCAAAGGCGAACGGGAGATGTATGCGACGCTCGACGCGCTGCTCATCGACCTGGAGGACGGCTGTGCGCGCTTTATCAAATACGGCGCGCCGCCGGCTTATATCCTGCGCGGCGGCCGTGTGCATACGGTGTACGCGGAGGCGCTGCCCATCGGAATCCTGCCGGAGGCACAGGCCTCGGTACAAGAATTTGCACTGCGCCGGGGCGACGCGGTGATCCTCATGACGGACGGGCTGTTCGACGCGCTTGGTACGGAACTTTTCGCGGCGCTCATCGAGCAGGTAGGCGGTGCGAACACGGTGGACGACGCGGCTTGCGCGCTCCTTGCGGCAGGGCAGGAGAAGAGCGGCGCGGACGACATGAGCGTGCTCGTCGCACGCGTGAGCTAACATATGGATTAAACCGAAAAAAGATTTGTGTTCCCGCCGAATTGCGTATTTCAAAATCCATCCATGGCGTTTATAATGGAAAAAACGGGATGCGGAAGCGTCCTGGCCGGATGGTGATTGTTTATGCAGGATGTTTGTATTTTCGCGGCTTCCTCGCCGAAGCTCGCACAGCATTATATCGACGCCGCATACGCCCTTGGCGTGGCCCTTGCGGAAAGCGGCATCGGCCTTGTGTTCGGCGGCGGCCGCACGGGACTCATGGGCGCGTGCGCACGCGGCGTATTCGCCAAGGGCGGCCGCATCACGGGCGTGATCCCGGAAAAGCTCAACGTGCCGGGCATCGCCTTCGAGCATTGCAGCGAGCTGATCGTGACGGCGGACATGCACACGCGCAAGGCCACGATGGAGCGCCTGAGCGACGGTTACATCGCCTTGCCGGGCGGCGTCGGCACGCTGGAAGAGCTCCTGGAGGTGCTCACGCTCAACCAGCTTGGGTATCTGCGCGCGCCGGTCGTAATTTTCAACCAGAACGGGTATTATGACGCGCTGATTGCCCAGCTGCGCACCTGCGTGGAGCAGGAGTTTGCGGATGCGTCCTGCCTTGCGCTCTATGCCGTGGCGGACACGCCGGAGGGGGCGGTGCAGGCGCTGCGTGCGTTTCAGCTGCCGGAGCTCCCAAACAAAATAAAGGATGCGATCCAATATGACAAAGAAGCGTCAACCTAACATCATGGTCTGTGTCACCTCCCAGCGTTCATGCGACAAGCTGATCGCCCGCGGTATCGAGCGCGCGGAAGGCGGGGAGGCGCGCGCATTCCTGCACGTGGTGCATTGCGTGGAAACGGGGCGCAACTTCATGAACACGCCGTATGAGGCGGATGCGATCGAATACCTGTTCACGGCCGCGCAGCTTGCGGGTGCGGATCTTTCGCTCGTGCGTGCGGACAATGTGGATGATGCGCTTGTGGAATACGCGGAAGAGCACGCCGTTCACCTCATCATCCTCGGCGCGGGCGTGCCCAGCGGGCCGAACCGCGAACCCATCAACCTGCGCTTGCAGCGGCGGCTTCCGGGCGTTGAGTTCGATGTGGTGGATACCGGAAGCTAAAAAGAGATGCTGCGCCAGCGCCCGGCTGCGGGAACGCGAGGCCGGCGGGAATGCCATGCACAAATTTATTTAAGTGTTTAAGAACGAACAATGCAGGGCCGCCCTTTCCGGGCGGCCCTCAGCCTGTCGAAAAAGTTTCTCCGGCATTGTCAAGGGCAGCAAGCCTTGCGCCACAAGGCTTTCCTTACATGGAACGCTGACCGCTCGGCTCGCTGGGTTAGGCCTCCGGGCCGCCGCAGGCAGACGGCTTCCGGCGCATATCCCATGCCGGAAATTCCCCTTTTGCACAGGTGCAATGCGCGGGCAAAAGGCCCATTATCCCATGCTGCGGAAATCCAGCGAAAACGGGCGCCACGCACATCTGCGCGCATGAAATGTGGGCAAACCCGGCATGCTATCCCTGAACTGGAAGGAGGCTCAACATGCTGATATTATTCGTCCGGGTCATCGTGCTGTACCTGCTGGTGTTTTTCGTGATCCGCATCACGGGGAAGCGGCAGATTAGCGAGCTGCAGCCGTTCGACCTTGTGGTAACGCTGCTTATCGCAGAGCTTGCCTCGGAGCCAGCATCGAACACGGGGGTGCCGCTGACCTATGGCGTCGTCCCGATCCTGGCGCTGTTCCTGATGCAGCAGCTCATCTCGTTCCTTTCGCTCAAAAGCGAAGGCGTGCGCAAGCTCGTGTGCGGGCAGAGCGTTGTGCTGGTGTCGCGCGGCGTGGTGCAGGAGGAGGCGCTGCGCAGCTCGCGCTATACGCTCAGCGACCTGATGGAGCAGCTGCGCAGCAAGGATGTATTCGAGCTTGCAGACGTAGAATGCGCGATCCTCGAGACCAACGGCGAGCTTTCCGTACTCCTGAAAGGCCCGCAGCAAACGCCGACGTACGAGGCGCTGCGCATCCCGCCCCCAAAGGCACGCCCGCCGTTCATGCTTGTGCAGGATGGGGAAATTCACCATGAGGCGCTTGCACAGGCGGGCCATGATGAAGCGTGGCTGCGCCGCCAGCTTGAACGGGGCGGCGCGAAGCGCATTGGCGACGTGTTTTTCGCGTTCCTCTGTGGGGACGGAACCTTGCACTTCCAGCGCAAGCACGAGTGCGGTGGGGAGGCTGTGTTCCTCGATGTGGAAAACGGCGGGAAGGGGGGAGCACAATGAGCCCATCTGCATTCACGCGCATCAATCTTGCGGCATGCCTTATTGCGCTCGCGCTGCTTTTGTTCCTGTTCCTCTATCCGCGTATGGTGCTCGCGGAGCTTTCGGAGACGCTCTGCGCCGGGGCGGATGCGCTCATCGGCCAAATCGAGGCGGGCGACTGGGAGCGGGCAAACGCCGGGATCGATGAAATCAACGGCGCGTTCCGAACAAAAAAAGAGACCCTCAAACTGTTTTTGAACCATGAGGATTTGGATGAGCTGGACGCGACGCTTATGGGCTGCCGCCGGCTCATCGAGGTGGAGGAGGACAAGCAGGTGCTCTTCGAGTTGGAGCGGGTTGTCAACATAGCAACCTATTTGAAAGAGATCGAGGTATTCACGATTTATAACCTGTTTTAAGAAAACGGGAAGACCCGCAGGAAGGAGGCTGTCGATCAAGTGGCATCTGCCACTTGATCGAAGGACTCACGTCGCGCTTGCGCCGATGGCGCGGTCAGCGCTCTGTGTAAAGAAAGCCCTGCGGCGCAAGGCTTTTCGCTCGCACCGCACATCCCCCAGGGAACCTTCTCTTGCCGCTATGCGGCAATTCACATTGGGTCGCTGCTCGCGATTGAAAGTCAAGGGCTGCGGCCCTTGACGATCCCAGAGAGACTTTTTCGACATGCTGGGATGCTGCGCCTCTGGCGCAGGCTTTCCGGATCCATACCGGGCTGATTTTTAATGAAATGAGCGGCCGCCCCTTAAGCGGGGCGGCCGCGTGTCTCTCCGTACGCTTTTATTCATACAGGTAAAACGGCTCGATCTTTTTTCGATATTCTGCAAGCGGCGCGTCGAGGGAAGCGATATATTGCTCGCAATCGAACGCATCGGAAACGAGCGCGCCGGAGCCGAAAAGGCTGCTTTCAAAGCCCGGATTCGTGTAGGCGAACTCCGGGTTCTGCGCGCGGATGACGGAGAGCATGCGCACAGCCGTTTCAAACGGGCGGAACGCGGCGCGGTCCGTCACGTGGATCTGGATTCCGCGGCAGCGTTCGCCGCGGAATTTCGCGCTGTAAGGCGTATAATAGGCCTCGCGGTACAGGCAGCCCTCGTGCGGCAGGGCGTAGAGCGCGGCGACCGCGTCCCGCGCGCGCAGCCACGGCGCGCCGATGAGCTCGAACGGCTTGGCCGTGCCCCGGCCGTCGGAAAGGTTCGTGCCTTCGAGCAGGCAGGTGCCTGGGTAAACGAGCGCGCAGTCCGTCGTCGGGATAGCGGGGGAGGGCGGGACGAAGGGCAGCGCCGTTTCGTCGTAATACAGGCCGCGCGTTACGCCAATGCAGGGGACGACGGTAAGCGCGCAGCCGATCCCTTCCGTTTCGTTGATGAAGCGCGCGAACTCGCCGATCGTGAGGCCGGTGCGCACGGCAGTCGGGTATTTGCCGACGAAGGAGGAGAATCCCGGGTCCAGGATATTCCCCTGCGGGATGCAGCCGATCATCGGCGGCCGGTCCAGCACGACGAACGGCACTCCCGCCGCAGCGCAGGCCTCCATTGCCTCGGCCATCGTGTATTGATAGGTATAATAGCGCGCGCCTACGTCCTGCATGTCGAAAAACACGCAGTCGAGCTCTGCCATTTTGCGGTAGGCTGCTTCCCTGCCAGGGCCGTAGGTGCTGTAAACGGGCAGGCCGGTCGCGCCGTCCACATAATCCGGCACGTCGCCGCCCGCATCCACATCCCCGCGCACGCCGTGCTCCGGGGAGAACAGCGCTGCCAGCGTGTAAAGCTCCGCCAGCACATCATAGGTGGGCCGGAGGTTTGGCAGTACGCCCGTCGGGTTCGTAACGAGGCCAACGCGGGAGGATTTTGCCGCGACGCTTTTGGGCAGCGGCGCATGCAGCAGAACCTCCGCACCCGGGGAAACGATAATCTTTTGCATGGCAGCCTCCTTGAAAATCAATAGCCGGCGATCCGGTCCGATTCTGTCAGGGCGATGTTGTGGAACAGGCGGCGGCCCCGGAAGAACGGCGTGCGGTCATCCCGGCCATAGTGGACGGAGTTCGTCAGCAGGATGAAATAAACGCCGGTGCGTCCATCCACATAGATGGAAGTGCCGGTATAGCCGTTGTGGCCGTAGGAGTCCGGGGAGGTGAATTCGCCGGAGGCGGAAAGCCCTTCGCCCTTGAGCGAGAAGCCGAGGCCGCGCGCTTCGTCAAGGCCCGGCGTGTGATTTTTCACAGCAAGGTCGAACACCCGGCGGGAGAGGAACCGCTTGCCGTGCGAAGCGCCACGCCCTGAAAGCATCGCGCCGAGCTTTATCATGTCGTCCAGCGTGGCAAACACGCCCGCGTTGCCCGAAACGCCGCCGAGGAAGCAGGCGTTTTCATCGTGCACATGGCCGCAGATGTAGCGCTTCTCTGCGGCGGAATACTCGGTGGCAGCAATGTCCGGCGTGGCGAGCGCGTCCGGGTTATAGCCAGCGGTGTGCATTTGGAGCGGCTCGAACACGAGCGTGCGCGCGAGCAGGTCAAGCGGCGCGCCGGCGATCCGCTCCAGAATGGCGCGCAGCAGGATGAACCCCATGCAGCTGTAATACACCTGTTCGCCGGGCTTGCAGACGGGCTCGGAATGGAGAATGGCCGGGACGGCTTCCTCTGGCGCTTGGCAGAGCTCATACAGCGGGATGTGCGGGAGCAGGCCGGAGGTATGCGTCAGGAGGTGGCGCAGCGTGACGTCCGCATAGTTGCCGCAATCGGGGAAATACCGCGTGAGCGGGTCGTAAAGCGAGAACGCGCCTTCTTCCATCAGGCGCAGCGCCACGAGCGTGGTGGCCATCAGCTTCGTTACGGAGGCCATGTCATAAAGCGTCTGCATCGTGACGGGCTTGGGGTCCGGGGCGTGCAGCGTATCGCCGGAATAGTCCTGCCGGTTGCCCGCGGCAAACTTCAGAAAAAGCTCATCCCCGCGGCCGATGGCGACGGATGCGCAGCTATACCAAGTGCCGAGGCCGGAGAGGACGTGTGCAATGGTTTTGGGGAAAGCATCCCGGTATGGGGTGGATTCAAAAAGAAGCGTGTCCGGCATAAGGGCTCCTGTTTAATTTTAGATAATTAGTTATTGTAAGAACAAAGGAGGGAAGCGCCGGAAAGGCGCTCCCCTGTTGCGTTTTGCGCCTGGTGAAGCGGGTTTGGATTAACGATAAAAGCCGCCGTAGGAAGCCGCGTTCAGGATGGCCGCAAGCGAACTGCCGACGAGCAGCACAAGAAGAACCGTGAGCACGATGCCGACGAGGATCCAGATGAGCTTGGCCTTCGCCCAAGCCTTGCGGTTCGGGTTGGAGCCGTCGCCAAAGGCCCAGACAAAGCACATGATGATGCCGACAAGCGGGATCGCAAGGATGAGATCCATCAGGAAGAACTGGCTGGTCGTGAGCGGCTGGCTGTTTGCGGGCTGTGC
Organism: uncultured Eubacteriales bacterium; assembly: GCA_900546845.1. Taxonomy (GTDB): domain Bacteria; phylum Bacillota; class Clostridia; order Christensenellales; family CAG-138; genus UBA1685. The sequence continues at coordinate 31,329 of UREK01000017.1, read as the reverse complement.
CATAACCGGCGCGGGCTGATACGCCTGCTGCTGCGCCTGCCCCTGCTGGGCGTCCGCATCCAGGCGGCTGCCGCAGGTGCTGCAGAATTTCGTGGAATCGGAATTATTGGCGCCACAATTCGGACAAATCATATAAAAATCCCCCTTTTGATTATGATTCCGCCTATATAGTACCACAAGCGCCCCTTGAAAGAAAGGAAAATTTACGGCACGAGCGCGCATGGGCGTTGGCTGCACCCCGAATTTTTCCGGCTACACAACCGCGTTCCACGCCTATTTTGGCTTTGCCGGGCTGCCTGGCTGCAAGGTGAAGCTGCTGCGGGTGCAGCGCAAAGAGTTCCTGGAGGAAAGCCGGGAGCTTTCGGAACCGGAATACCGGCGGCTGCTCGGCGCGGCACAGAGCAGCGCCAATGAAAGGCTGCATCTTTTGATGCTCGCGATCTGCTCCACGGGCATCCGGGTGAGCGAGCTGAAGTGCATTACGCTCGAAGCGGTGCGCGCGGGGCGGGCGGGTAGACCCGCGCAAGGTATTCCCGCATAACCTGCGGCACCTGTTTGCGCGCTGCTTTTATGCGGTGGAAAAAAACCTCGCACACCTTGCGGATGTGCTGGGCCATTCCTCCCTGGAAACCACCCGGCTCTATGTGGCCGCGAGCGCACGCACGCATGACCGGACGCTCCGCAAAATGCGCCTGCTGATTTAAATGCAAAAAACCACAGAATTCATATTCTGCGGTATTATTCGGCGGAGGATAGAGGGAGAACCCGCCGCAGCACACAGGAACAGCGCTGCGGCGGCAAAAACGGGGTCGAAAACAAACCAAGCTGGTTTCAGCTTCGGAGAGGCATGCTGTTTGCAGAAGTATTTTCCAAATATTGGTTAAATATGGGAAATAAGCCCTTCCATTTTAAAAGAAAAACAGGTATAATTTAAAAGTTAAATATAATATATAGATTGAACAGCATTATTGCCACAGAACAGAAATTCTGTGGTAATATGTGATGTATGTTGGACGGCGCTGCTACTGTGGAATAAGAATCCTATGCCGGCTTGGGGCATAGATGATGTCCGCCGCAGCTGCAAAAGGGATTTTCGCTGCTGCCCAGGATAACCTGAGGCAGCCGGAGCGCGTTCGCGAACCCTTTTCTGAAGAGCATCCGACATGGATAGGAGGCACTTATGACTGACCGGGAATTGAAAAAGCTGCGCCGCGCCGATCTTCTGGAGCTGCTCTTGGATGAGCGCCGTGAAAATGAGAGGCTGCGCGCCGAGCTGGAGAAGGCACGTGAGCGGCTGGATGACAGGGCAATCCGGCTGGAAAAGGCCGGTTCAATAGCGGCAGCGGCGCTGCAGCTCAACGGTGTGTTTGAAGCGGCGGAGGCAGCGGCGGTGCAGTACCTGGAAAATGTGCGCCGCCTTGTAGAGGAGCGGAAAGCATGAAGAAGAAAACGTGTGAAATGCCTTCGGCTGAGCAGCTGGAGGCCGAGCTGAAACGGGTGAAATATAAGAGCCGATACCGCTCCATCCTGCGCAGCACCGTCTGCACCCTGGTCGTCGTCGCAGCCGTCGCTGTGCTGGTGGCTACACTCTGGATGCCTGTGCTGCAGATCTACGGAAGCTCCATGGTTCCGACCTTGAACGAGGGGGAGATCGTCGTCGCTGTGAAGAGCGACGGCTTCCTCGCCGGGGACATGGTGTGCTTCTATCTGGGCAACAAGCTGCTGGTCAAGCGCTATATCGCCGGCCCCGGCCAGTGGGTCAACATTGATGGGGACGGAAACGTCTATGTGGACGGCGAGCTGCTGGAGGAGCCTTATCTGACGGAAAAGGCCCTGGGCGAAACGAATATCGAGCTGCCCTACCAGGTGCCGGAGAGCCGTATCTTTGTCCTGGGCGACCACCGCGCCACCTCGGTTGATTCCCGCAGCACGGCGGTGGGCTGCGTGGCGGATGAACAGATTGTTGGGAAGATTATCTTCCGGGTCTGGCCGCTGGCCGAATTCGGGAGCTTGGAATAGGAAGGCTGGTGACATTGAATGAACTCTGATATGCAAAGGCAGGAGGGATATGCGAAAAGCCATCGCCGGAAAAAACGGTGGCTACAGGCGGTGACGTGCCTTGCCGCGGTCGTTGTATTCTGTACGACCTACGCCCTGATCCTGCCGGCCATCACCATGGAAAAAGTACAGTGCCCGCTGGAGGAACATACCCATACGGAGGAGTGCTACACCCACGTGGCCTCTGAACCCCAGCTGGAGCCTATCTGCACGGTGGAGAGCATGAACCTCCACCGGCATACGGAGAGCTGCTATGGCGGAGACGGGGAGTTGGTCTGCGGGTACGCGGACTTTGTCCTGCACCAGCACGGCGCCTCCTGTTATGATGAAACCGGCAGCCTCTGGTGCCCGCTTCCGGAGACCACGCCCCACATCCACAGCGAAAGCTGTTATGCCGCCGGAGAGGCCTCCGCAACCCATGAACATACGGACGCATGCTACGCCTGGGTGCCCGGGGAGCTGATCTGCACCATCCCCACCGAGCCTGTGCAGGCCGGGGAAGAGCCTGTGCAGGCCGGGGAAGAGCCTGTGCAGGCCGGGGAAGAACCCGCGCTGGCCGGGGAGGAAACCATCCCGGCCGGGGAGACGCCTGCCGCCCACGAGCATACAGATGCGTGCTATGCTTGGGTGCCCGGGGAGCTGATCTGCACACTTTCCACAGAACCCGTTCAGGCCGAGCCGCAGCTGGTATGTGGCTTGGCGGAAACCATCCCGCACCAGCATTCCGACGCCTGCCTGAATGAAGCCGGCGCGCTGGCCTGCGGCCTGTTGGAGCTCCGCGAACACGTCCATGCGGAGGGCTGCTTCCGCACTGTGGAGGAGGAGCCGCTGACCTGCACGCTTCCCGAGGACGAGAACCACACCCACGGCCCCCTCTGCTACGGCGTATGGGAGCTGACCTGCGGCCTGGAGGAGCATACCCACACCGCGGAATGCGGCGGCCTGGAGGAGGGCATCGCCGGGGAGGACGTCTTGCAGGAGGGCGCGCTGATGCCCCTGTCGGCGCCCATCCCGGACGACGAGGTAGCCGGCGGGGCGATCGAGGGAACTGAGCTGACCTGGAGCCTGACAAAAAGCGCCTCCGGCGAATACACCCTGACTATCTCCGGCACGGGGGCGATCCCGGATTATGCCGCAGTCTCCGCTACCCCGTGGTATGACTATGTCGGCGATGCGCGCCAGCATATTCCCGCCAGGCTGGTGCTGGGGGAGGGCGTCACCAAGATCGGCGACTTTGCGTTCAACTCCTGCTGCATCACGGATGTCACCATCTCGAACACGGTCGGGAGCATTGGGAAAAATGCTTTCGAGAATTGCCAGCTTCTGGCTTCTGTGGTGATCCCCGGAAACGTTACAAAACTGGACGAATTCTGCTTCGCGAGAATCAGCAGCTTGACGAGCGTCACCTTAAACGAGGGGCTGACGAGCATGGCGGGCAACGCGTTTTCCTTCTCTGGCCTGCAGACGCTGCACCTGCCCGCCAGCCTGACTGAAATATTGGGGAGCGCGGGCATCCCGAGTATTGCGCAGGCGATCACAGTGGCGGAGGAGAACGAGATCTTCCGGAGTGTGGACGGCGTGCTTTTCATGCGGAACGGCGGCGAATGGACGCTGGTTACCTACCCCACCAACAGGCCGGGGAGCGAATATACCGTTCCCGCAGCGATCGGCGGCCAGCCGGTCACTACGATCAGAACGCAGGCATTTTACTTTGTAACGCAGCTGCAGAAGGTCGTTATTCCGGCAAGCGTGACGACGATGCACCACGCCTTCCAATATGCCACATCCGTCCAAAACGTGGTATTGAAAAGCACGACGCTTGGAAACTGCACCGGCGCATTTTCGTACATGGAAAACCTGCAGACGATCACCTTTGACAACCTTACCGGGGCGATCCCAGGCGACTTCCTGCTTAACGAGAAGAATTACCCTACGGCGCTCTCATCCCTCACCATCCCGGCAGGGATCACGAAGATCGGCACCCGTGCGTTCTACAGCTGCACCAACCTGTCAACGGTGACTTATAACGCCAAGCAAGCGTTCTGCGATACTAGTTCGGGCTATTTCCCGTTCAGACCTGGCATCGACCTCCCCCGCTTCGCGCTGACCATCGGGGCTGAGGTGGACATTCTGGATGAGACGTTCCATTACTTCGCCGAGCGGGCGGATTCCCTGTGCTTTGCGGGCCCCAACCAGATCACCATCAAGCCCGGCGCGCTTGCGGGCGCACCCGCGCCCTTCAGCGGCCTCTCCGGCACGATCTGGGTGGATGAAACCGGTGCGGTCTACACCTATGATGAAGCTGCGAAGACAGCCGCCCTCTTCTACTGCCCGGCGGGCGTGCCAGACATGAAGGTTCCCGGAACGATCGCCCCCAACGGGGTGAGCTGCACCGTGAACACGGTGAAGCAAAACGCGCTGAAATACGCGGCCGACCTTGAAAGCGTTACGTTTGCTGCGCCCGAAAAGATTACTTGCCTGGAGAATTACGCCCTGGCCAACTGCCCCACGCTGAAAAGCGTCAATGAGAAAACGACTGTGGCGGAAGCGGAGAAGAGCTTCACGGGCTGCAAGGAGAAGGGTTACAATCTGTTCTACAACACCGGCCTTTCCGGCGCGGGCAGCTCCGGCGCCCCTGACACTATGGATGGGGCAGAGGGGCTGACGGTTACGCGGGAAGGCGCAACGGAAATGAGCATCTCCATCAAAGGAGGCAGCTGGAGCAATCCTAGCGGGAAGGGCGGCTATAGCCTGCTCACCGGTGAGACGCTGACCATCAATGCGAACGTGGGAAACACATCGGGAACCGAGGCGTTCGTCTACCGTGTCTATTTTGAACTCACCGGCGGGGATGGCGGCACGCTCAGCATTGAGCCCGGCAAAACGTATCAATTCGGCTCCGCGGGCGCCGTGCAGACTGCAACCTGCTGGGCCACGGAGGATCCCTGCACCGTTTATCTGGAGTTTACGCCTACAGCCGGCGCCACGGGCGGCGTTTCAGTCACGGCGAACTACCCAACGCCTGCTTCCGCTGGCGGCGGCCTGAACGTCTGGGGCAAAATTTTGACTAAGGACGAAGCGGCGAAGTACGAGAAAAAACGGATGGAGCCCGGTGAAGAGGGCAGCATCCAGGCCTATTGGAAGACTGCCCCGGCCAGCTTCGCGCTGACGAAAACGGCTGCCAGCGTGAAGCCGCTGAACATTGTCGGCGTTGTCGGCGGCGCTGCGCAGCCCGACGCTGAGATGTGGTGGCAGATCACCCTGAGCCTGAAAGGCTCGACGCAATCTTATGGCAAGGATTACGCCAAATGGGCGGACTTTACCGATACCATGACCCTGCCTGCCGGGGTGGCCTGGAGCGAGACTGCCAAAACGGCGATCCAAAACGGCACGGCCAGGTGGAGCGGGGCGGATCTGTATGCCGGGGAAGTCCTGATCGCCCAAGTGAAAATGCCCTCCAACGCCAGCCTGTCCCTCGTCGACCGCAGCGTGGCGTGGGATGAAACAGCAGACACCGCAGTGTTTAAATGGCGGGTGCGCAACACCTCGGACAAGGCGGAACTCAGCCCGGTCACGGTGAATTTCTACGTATATCCCGCGGCGCTGTCGGTGGATATGGCGGAATTTAACCAAACAACAGGCGGCTCCATCCAAAACCAGGCCAGCGCTGCGGTGAGCTACCATTACTGCGAGCCTAAGGAGGTTGCGCCTGCCAGCGCCGAGAAGCGCATCCAGGGCGGCGCGGGGAGCATCCAAGTGAAAAAGACGGCCTCCGAGGTAAAATACTTCGGCGAGGATGTGACCTACACGCTGGATGTATATAACGAAGGCGCGCTGCCGTGGAAGGGAGATGTGCAGGGCAGCTATACCCTAAAGGATGCGCTGGATTCGAGAATCTATATCCGCCCGGAAAACCTGCAAAGGATGTTTGATGACAGCGAGCATGGCGGCAGCCTGACGGTCACCATCAACAATGCAGCTCTTGGCGAATGGAAGCCAGTCACCGGCGCAGAAGAGGGCGGTGCCACTTGGCGGACGCCAGAAAATTCGGATATAGGGACGGCTGGCCACACCCTGACCCTCACTAGGGGGCAGAGTGGGGGATGCCAGATCGCCGTGGATAACGGCACGCCGCAAACGTATTCCTCCGTTGCAGAAGCGCTGAAGTCGGCGGGCTACGGCGTGACAACTGCGGCTACCTATACCTGCGCGTGGACGCTGAACGGGGCGGATGGAAGCTGCACCTTCGCGGGCGGCGAGCACCGGGAGTTCATGATCTATGCCACCGTCAAGAACTCCTTCCAGCAGGCCGATAAAGATTGGCCGGGCGGATATGCGCAGTCGGGCACGAATACGATCCCTTCGACTACAGCATATGTTCGGGATTCGGCGGAAAAAGAGATAGCAAAGACCGGCTATGTCCCCGCCCACGAGGTGAGGCGGGATGCGGTCATTGACAAGCGCGCCTATCAGAATGGCGTACACGTGACCGAGATGCCCAAGGTGAACAACGGCGATGTGCTGGATTACGAGATCGAGTTCACCCATTTCGGCACGGGGGCATATGAGAACCTGCCCATGGTGGAAGATCTCTACGGCAGCCAGTACCTGCTGGTGCCTGCAGGTGAGAACAGCAAGCTGAAGGGGCTTCCGGAGGTCAAACACGGCGGAAAAACGTATTACCAGCTGATGGAGGGCACGTACACCGACGTTGCGGTGGGCGTGGACGACACAGGGCGCCTCCTCACTGCCGCCAGCATTACCGTGGTGAAGGCCACCGGCTCAAATGGAGAGAAACCATATGTAGACCTGGGCGGGAATAAAAAATACTACACCGGGATGCACACCACGGTCAAGTGGTACTTCCCGCGCGAGGAAGGCGGAAATTACCGCAAGACCGTGCGGTATCAGGTCGTTGTGGACACGGAGGCCAGCGAAGGCATCAGCTATGACCTGGGCAGCGTGGCCTGGATGAACGACCGCGAGAACGCCCGCATCTACTCCTTCTTCTGGGGCGCCGGGACCATCGTGCAGTTCGACAAGGATATTGTCGAGCGGAGAGGGACTGCCCCTGCGAATGATGTGCTGAACAAGGAGGATCACACGCTGCTTGCTGCTGGGGATGAGGTCACTTACCGCATCACCCTGAAAAACACGGGCGACCTCTCCTTCACCTTGACGGGCAAGGAACTGGCCGACGCCCTGCCGGATACCCACGGGGTGTTCGAGTGGAAAAAAGGAACGAACGTTCTGCTTGCGATGGAAACAGAAGGGGGCGAGAATGTAACAGTCTCCGGCCTGGATAACTGGTCCATAACAACCACGAGCCCTTCGTATGATTCCATGCCGAACGGCCGGCAGTACATCGTGTGGCCGGAGAATGCCAGCATTCGCTTTAACGGAAAGGGCAGAGTCTACCTCTATTTCACCCTGCAATACCCCGGCAACGATGCGGGTGGCAAGGCAACCTGGAGCGAGTATGCCGCGAAGGTGGGCGGCAGCACCCTCGACAACACCATGTATGTTTACGGCTTCCCCTCTGTTGTGACGCACGAGCTGAGGGAAACCGGCAAAGCGCTGCTTCAGAAGGGCGTGTATGGGATGTACTACTATGACGACAGCGCAACCGCCCAGCGCACCTATACGCAGGCTGGCAGCTCCCGCACGGTATACAACAACCGGGACAGCAAGAACCGGGCGGTGGCCTATTATGTCACCCTGTACAACGGCGGCAGCAAGCGGCTGTACCTGAACGACCTGTACGACAAGCTGCCTGACGGCTTTACCTTCCAGCACATGCTGCAAAACGGGAACCTCAGCCGCTTGAGTCTGCTGCAGACGATCACCACGCCGGGCGGGACGAACTTGACCAACCCGCTGGTGAACGCGGAGGGCGTGACTTACCGCAGCGTTGGGATCACGGCGGAAAAAGCCGAGGGCGGCGTGATGTTCCGCATCACCAAACCGGGGGATGGCAGCAACGCCGCCGCGTACGACGAAACGCGGGGCCAGTATTACCTGAACCAGGGCGAAGCCATCGTGTTCGGCTACATGTGCGACATTGGGCCGTCCGATAAAACGAAGGACGCTGCCACAAACGCTGTCGCAATGCCCTACACCGACCAGCCGGCGACCGGCGTTTCCATCGTCCCCACGGCCGATATGCGCGTTTCTGCCGTCGACTCCGGCTTTGAGAATGCCAACGACGGCAGCCGCGCCGCCATGTCCGCAGCCAGTGTGAAAGAGAAATATGGCTTTACAGACGGCAGCGGCGACGGGACCTGGCTGGTGTCCGACGTGACGGTCCGGCGGGGCGAGATCATCCCCGGCGTGACCAAGGTTACGGAGTCGTACACGCAGGGCGGCGTTACAACGCCCTACGAAAACCATGTCGATCCCACTGCTGTGGTGAATTGGAGCGTAAAGCTGTCCAACGGCGGAGCGCAGGCCATAACGGATTATACCTTCGAGGACAGCATGCCCAGCCCCTATATATTTGTAGGGAAGGTCGCCGGGACGATCCGTGATAAGGATGGCAATGCGGTCCTGAAACAGGAGCTGCTGGCCTTCCCGGCAGAGCGGGGCGCAAACGAGACGAGCGTGACCGTTACCCGCAAGGGCAAATCATATAAGGTCACGCTGGACGGAACCGAGACAGACCTTGGCGACGGCCTTTCCGTCTCCCTCAGCCGCGAAGGCGGAAGCGGAAATGAAGTCCTGAAGCTGCATTTGAAGGACGCTTCGTTTTCGATCCCCGAGGGCGGCACGATGGAGATCGGCCTGTCCTCCAAGAACCCGACAACCAACATGATCTCCACCGTCTATACGAACTACGCCACCCTGACCCCCACGCAGGCGTTCACGCGCCATGGGGAAGGGCAGATCGTCAAAGACGGGGCGGGCAAGCCTGTCAGCGTCAGGGCCTATTCCTCCGTGACGGTAGCCACAGGGCTGGTCACCAGCTCGGTAAAGAGCGTGACGGATGGTACGCATACCGCCGTCTCCACCGACCCGGCGAACAACACCATCCTCCTCCCGGACGCGGGCAAGGAGTTCACCTATACGCTTTCCGTGACCAACAGCACAGGCAAGGCTATGGAGAAGCTGGTGCTCATAGACAACCTGCCGGAGGTGGGCGACCACAGCCCCTTCAGCATGGCGGCCCCGCGGGGCAGCGAGTTCCGGGTGAGCTTTGCGGCGAATCCTGCTGTTACCGTGAAGGTGACATCAAAGGACGGAAAGGAAGCGACGCTGGCGGCGAGCAAATATACCGTACAGTATGCGGAGGCCACCGATTTCGGCAAGCCGCAGAGCGCGGACTGGAAGGGCGAGACCATCGGCACTACCGCAAAATGGACGGCCAGCCCTGCCAACGCCCGCGCCATCCGCATCATCATTGAAGACAAGTCCAACCCCACTGGCGGCAAGGTTCAGCCGATCATCCCGGACGGCGCCACGGTTTCCGTCACCTTCCGCGCGAAGGTGGACAGCGACGCCACGCCCGGCAGCGTCGCCTGGAACAGCTTCGGCTACCATTATGCGATTCAGGAGGGCAGCCAGACAATCGAGCTGGAGTCCATGCCGATGGTCGTGGGCGTGAAAGTGCCGGACGTCCCGGCGCTGGAGAAAAAGCTGGTGGATGTGAGCGGTGCGCCGGCGGCTGCGGAGCAGGATGAAACCTTCAAGTTCCTGGTCTATGTAGGCGAAGCGCTCCCGGGCAGCTACGCGACGGAAGCGGAGTGGACAGCGGCGCTCAAAGCCCAAAACATTACCTACCATGTGTTCCCTGTGACCGTGAAAGCGGGCGCGAGCACATCCGGGGAAACGCTCCTGAAGGCCGAGGGCTGGGCATGGACGGAGGGCCAGAAATACACCATCGTGGAACTGCCCGGGGACGGCCGCTACGCATTCCGCAGCTTTGATGGGAAGGAAGCGGCTCAGCACACCTTTGCCTATCAGGGCGCGGAGACGCTGACCATCACCTGCGAGAACCTGTTCCAGAAGTGGCGCATAGGCCTGACGAAGGTGGATCGCATGGATTCGAAGGTGTTCCTGCCCGGCGCGGTGTTCGCGCTCTACAGCCCGGAACAGAGCGATAAGATAGATAACGTCCCCGCGGAATATGCGGCGCTTGCTATTCAACCTACCATCCAGAACGGCGCGGAGACCTGGTATCTGGCCCAGGTAGGAACCACCGGCGCGGACGGCGCGCTGGCGTTCGAGAGTCTGCTCCGCGAGAAGTACTATCTGCTGGAGGTCAAGGCCCCCGCTGGGTATGCGCTCAGCGAAACCCCGGGGCAGACCATTTACCGCACTGCGGCAAAGGACGGTGTATATACCCTGAAGGTCGAAAACCGCAAAGGGTATGAACTGCCGGAAGCCGGCGGCGCGGGTACGGTTCCGTATACCTTAGGAGGGCTGCTGGCGCTTTGCGCAGGCGTACTCCTGTTGTATAAAAAGTGTAAGAAGGAGGGATCAGCATCCTCCTGAAACACAGCAACCTGGTTCCAAATTTTTTAAAAAATCCAATGAGGAAAGGAATGGAAAACATGAAACACGCAAAGAAACTCTTGGGCCTTCTGCTGGCCCTGACCATGGTCCTCAGCCTGGCTGCCACCGCGTTTGCCACGGGTGATGGCATTGATGCGGCGCAAACGGAAACCGTTGACGACAAAACGGCGGGTTCAACTTCGGGAACCACGACTGGCACCGATGTTGGCGGCAATGCTGGCGGCAAGACACAACCAACAGGAACCATCACGATCATCAATGCCGTTCCCGGCCAGACCTATAGCATCTACAGGATCCTTGATTTGGAGAGCTACTCTGGTGCTGGAACCCCATTAGATGAAAACGGCAACCCCACAGGCGGCAATTATGCTTACAAAGCAAGCACGAAGTGGAACACCTTCATCAACGGCAATGACATCAAGGGTGTGTTTGTCGAGGTTGACAAGCAGGGTTATGTGACTTGGAAAGATGGCGCAGACGTTGTCGCGTTTGCCGCGAAGGCCAGGGAATACATCACCCAGAGCGGGACTGCCTCCGATGACTCCATGTCGGCGACTGATAAGACTTTGGCATTCGAAGGTATGCCTTTGGGCTACTACCTGCTGGATTCCTCCATGGGTACCCTCTGCTCCCTGGACACCACCAACCCCAACGTGAAGATCAAGGAAAAGAACGGGCAGCCCACCGTTACGAAGCAGGTCGACGAAAACGGTACGTTTGGCCCGACAAACGATGCGAATATCAGCGACGTTGTGAAATTCCAGTCCGTCATCCATGTCGAAGCTGGCGCGGTTAACTACAAGTTCCACGACAAGATGGCCTCAGGCCTGACCTTTACGAATAGCGGTGACTACAAAGTTGTGGTCACCTGGAAAGATGTGAATGGGAGCACCGCGGTTCCGCAAACTTTGACAGAAGGAACCGGTCATGACTATGTGTTAACTGTCACTGGGGAGGCGGATCCAACGGAAGGGGCTAACGGGCCGACCTTCGAAATCGAATTTACATCTGCTCTTTGTGCCAAGTTAGAAGCAGGGGATGAGCTCACCATCACCTACTACGCCACCCTTAACGAGAATGCTACGGTCGGCAGTACTGGCAACAAAAACGACTGCTGGGTGACCTTTGGCGACAACACCGCGACCGCGCACGCCAACACCACTACTTACACATGGTCTGTGCCTGTATTCAAGTATTTCATGGACGGCGAGACGAAGAAGGCGCTTGCAGGCGCACAGTTCAAGCTGTGCAAGAATTCGGACGGCACTGGCGTCATTGCGCTGAAGGAGACTACTGTGAAGAATACTTACCGCGTGGTGAAAGATAGCGGGACGACAGATTTCGTAATCACCACCGATGGAACCGGCAGATTTACCATCGAGGGCCTGGATTCCGGCACGTACTACCTGAAGGAAACCGTCGCCCCCAGCGGCTACAACCTGTTGCCTGGCGCAGTTGAAATCACTATCAGCGCCAAAGGCGAAATCAATGTCGATCCCGATACTAATTTGGGTGTGGCCGAGGTCGAGGTTCTGAACCAGTCCGGCACCGAGCTGCCCTCCACCGGCGGTATCGGCACGACGATCTTCTACGTCCTCGGCTCCGCCCTGCTGATCGGCGCGGTGGTGCTGCTGGTCGCCAGGAAGCGCATGAACGCTGAAAAGTAAACCCTTATGCCTGCACTGGGGCGGGGCGCAACGCCCCGCCCGCCGCAGGCGGAACCTGAAACGCAAGCCCGCTGCGGGCCACCCCGCAGCGGCAAGGAGAACCCTGCATGAAAAAAAAGAACCTGACCACCGTTTTGCTGATCCTGGCATTCCTCGCAGGGCTGTCCTTGCTGCTGTACCCTACCGTCAGCGACTATTGGAACTCGCTGCACCAGTCCCGCGCCATTACCGAATATGCCGAGCAGGTGAACGAGCTGGACAACGAGCTGTATGAACAGCTCTGGGCCGACGCCCGGAGCTACAACCAAACCCTCCTCCAAAATCCGGACCGCTACGAAATGACCGACGAGGAGCGCACGGAATATGAAAGCCTTCTGGATGTTTCCGGCACGGGCATCATCGGCTATATCGAGATCCCGCTGATCGGCTGCTCCCTGCCTATTTATCACGGCACGGAGGAATCCGTGCTGCAGATCGCCGTGGGGCACATCGAGGGCACGTCCCTCCCCGTGGGCGGCGCGGGCTGCCACAGCGTCCTTTCCGGCCACCGCGGGCTGCCGAGCGCCAAACTTTTTACCGATTTAGATAAGCTCACGGTGGGGGAGGATTTCATCCTGCGCATCCTGGATGAGACGCTGACCTATGAGGTTGACCAGATTCTCATCGTGGAGCCTTATGAACTTGACGCGCTTGCGATTGACCCGGAGCGGGATTACTGCACACTCGTCACCTGCACGCCCTATGGCATAAACTCCCACAGGCTCCTGGTCCGGGGCCACCGGATAGAGAATCAGGAGGAGGCGCGGCTCGTCCGCGTGACCGCCGACGCCATGCGGATTGAGCCGGTGATCGTGGCCCCGCTCGCGGCGCTGCCCATGCTGCTTTTGCTTTTGATCGTTTTGCTGATACCCAAAAAGCCCAGGAAGAAAAATGGAGGTGACCCATTTGAAGATCTATAAAAAAATCGCGGGGCTGCTCCTTGCCATCGCGGCGGCAGCGCTTCTTTTGCCCGCCGAGGCTTTCGCGGCCGGGAGCATTGACCTGAGCCGCGCCTGCAAGCTGACCATATCCTATGAGGATAACGGCGTCCCGCTCGCCGGGGCTGCCTTTTCCATCTACCTGGTCGCCACGGTGGATGAATACGGGGAACTGACGGCGACGGAGGAGTTTGACGCGTTCAACGTCAATATCCGGGGCAAAAACGACGACGCCTGGAAAGCGCTGGCTTCCACGCTGGAGGGCTATGCCCTGCGGGATGGGCTCGCGCCTGCCGCGAGCGGGACAACCGATTCCTCGGGCCGGGTGTCCTTCCCCGCCGGGGAACAGGCGCTGACCCCCGGCCTGTACCTCGTGCTTGGCGCGCGCCACCGGCAGAACGGCTGGATCTATGACGCGCAGCCCGCCATGGTGCTGCTGCCGGCGTTCGATATGGAAGCGAACGATTGGCTTTATGATGTGGCCGTCAGCCCCAAGCATGACTCCCGCCCCGAACCGGTGGATGATACGCTCACCCGCAAGGTTTTGAAGGTCTGGAAGGACGAGGGGCACGAGGCGGAGCGCCCGAGGGCAGTCACCGTGCAGCTGCTCCGCGACGGGGTGGTCTATGATACCGCGACCCTGAGCGCCCGCAACAACTGGCGCTGCACCTGGGAGGACCTGGACGCGGCTTACCGCTGGATCGTGGTGGAGGAGGCCCCGGGCGGCTACATTGTGACGATTACCCGGGAGGGCGTTACCTTTGTGGTGACAAATACCTGGGGCGGGCCGGGCATCCCTGTGAACCCCACGCCTGGGCCGGATGGGCTGCCACAGACGGGCCAGACCTGGTGGCCGGTGCCGCTGTTGATCGCGGCGGGCCTGCTTTTGGTCGTTATGGGCCTGCTTCGCCGCAGAGGGACTGCCGATGAAGAGGAATAAGGGCAAAGGTTTGATCCTGCTGGGGCTGCTGCTGATTGCGGCGGCCCTTTTCCTGGCGGCCTATAATCTATACGATGGGGCGCGGGCGGAACGTTCCGCGCGGCAGGCGGCAAGCCGCCTCGCGGCGCTTACGCCCACGGAGGCCCCATCCACGCCGGCGGCGCTTCCGGCGGAGGAAGCCGCCGCACCGGAGGAGATCGAGCTTCCGGACTATGTGCTGAACCCGCAGATGGAAATGCCGGTTACGGAGATGGACGGCATCGGCTATATCGGCACACTGCGCATCCCGGCGCTGGAACTGGAACTGCCGGTTATCAGCGAGTGGAGCTATCCCAATCTCAAAATTGCACCTTGCCGCTATGTGGGGTCTGCCTATCTCAATACCCTTGTGATCGCGGCCCATAACTATCAATCCCATTTTGGGACGCTGAAAAACCTTTCCGAGGGCGATGCGGTCACGTTCACGGATATGGATGGGAACCTGTTTTGCTACGAGGTAACCGCCCTGGAGACGCTGCCCCCCACGGCCATTGCGGAGATGACTGCGAGCGATTATGATCTGACCCTGTTCACATGCACACTGGGCGGCGCGAACCGCGTTACGGTACGCTGCGACCAGGTAATGCCGGAGGATATGCCATGAAACGCCGCAGATGCGCGGCTCAGACTGTCGATCAAGTGGCATCTGCCACTTGATCGAGGATTGCACATCGCGCTTGCGCCGATGGCGCGGCCAGCGCTCCGTGTAAAGAAAGCCTTGCGGCGCAAGGCTTTTCGCTCGCACCGCACAGGTCGCTGCTCGCGATCAAAAGTCAAGGACCGCGGCCCTTGACAATCCCGGAGAGACTTTTTCGACACCCTGTGCCGGGGGCGAAAGCCCCTGGATTTCTTCTTTTTCGCCCTTTTCGCAGGTGCTTGCAGCCATCCGCAATGCAAGCCAAAACATGGGAGCCGCGCAAGCCGTCCTTTGTTTCCCATCTGCGTTGGGTGTAGACATATGTGCGGCAGATGAATTATAATAACAAATAAAAGTTTGACAAAACATCCTTGCGGGCAGCGTGCCCAGACCAGAAAAGGGGTAGCATTCGCAATGAAAAGGAAACGCATATGGCCGTTCCTCGCGGCCTGTCTTCTTGTCGCGGCGCTTCTGCTGATCCCCGCGGCCGGCCTTGCGGACGCGGGCGGGTTTGCCGGCGATTCCGACTACGGCGGAGGCGATTGGGGCGGTAGCGACTGGGGCAGCGATTGGGGCGGTAGCGATTGGGACAACGATTGGGGCAGCAGCGACTGGGACAACGATTGGAGCGGCAGCGGATACGGCGGCCCGATCATCCTAGGCGGCGGCAGTTGGCTCCCTTTGCTGATCATCATCGCCGTGGCTGCATATATCGTGCTGCGCGCGAAGTCCAGCAAGGGCAAGGCCAGCGGCGGCAGCCGCCGGCCGGTCAATCCGGGCGCGGCCCGTACCGTGCTGCCGATGACGATCGCCGAGCTTAAGGAGCAGGATCCTGCCTTCTCCGAGGAAGCCATGAAGGAGAAGATCGGCAACCTGTACATCCGCATGCAGGATTGCTGGCAGAACAAGAAGTGGGAGGAGATGCGTACCAGCATGGCGGACGCGCTCTTCAACCAGATGGGCAGCCAGCTCGCGGCGCTCGTCCGCAACAAGCAGACGAACTATGTTGAGCGCATCGCCGTGCTCGGCGTGGACCTGACGGGCTTCGGCCAGGATGAGAAGAACGACATCATCACGGCGATTCTCCGCGCGCGCATCGTGGATTACACGGTTTCGGATGAGACGGGCGCTGTCGTAAGCGGAAGCAAGACGGCGGAAAAGTTCCTGACCTATGAATGGACGCTCGTGCGCACGAAGGGCGCAAAGACCGCGAAGGCAGATTCCAACGAAACGGCGCATTGCCCCAACTGCGGCGCACCGCTCGACCTCAACCATACCGCCAAGTGCGAATACTGCGGCGCGGTCATCGCGGCCGCCGAGTACGACTGGGTGATCTCGGCTATCAAGGGGATCTCGCAGCGCACCTCGTAACACACCGGCTTTCCGGCGTTCCCGGCGGGCCTTCCGCCGGGGCGCTGAATGCGCTATAAACCCGAACAGGAAGAAAAGGAGACAGCATGAAACCAACCAAACGGATTGCAAGCCTTCTGCTTGCGCTGCTTCTCGCGCTTTCCATTGTAAGCGTTTCGTTTGCAAAGGAAGAGGGGGAGAAGGTCGGAGGGAACCTCATCAAACTCGGCACGCTTGCGGATTTTGAAAAGGGCACCCTCACAGGCGTGGAAGCTACCGCTTCCGAAACGAGCGACGGCGCGCTGCGCCTTGCCGCGGGCGAGACGGATGGGGAATACGTTTCCCAGATCCTCGCCGTGGAACCGTTTGAATATCTTGTCGCGTCCTGGAACGCGCAGGTGCCGGATGGAACCTATGTCGAGATCATGGCCCGCGCATATGTGGACATGAAAGACGCATGGACGGATTGGCTTTCCTGGGGCAAGTGGACGCGCGACATCGCGAAGCGCCAAAGCGCCAACACGGACACGGAGCTTGCGGGCGTTGACACCGATGTTTTCACCGTTTATGGCTCCGATGGGGAGACGGCAAGCCTCGTGCAGCTCAAGGCTGTTCTGCATACGGACGACCCTGCCGTGACGCCCGTGCTCGAGCAGGTGGCGGCCACCTACCGGAATACGCTCGAAGGCCAGGCCATCCAGCCGACGCTTGCCTACTCGCTTTATGACGGCGAGCTCCCAGCGGCGGTCGAGCCCAACTGCCCGGCCATCTCGCAGATGGTGCGCGAGCCTTCCATTGGGAATGTGATCTGCAGCGCCACCACGATCTGCACGATCCTCAACGCGCATGGCGAGGATCTGCTGCCGGAACAGGTCGCCCTGCTTTGCTATGATTCCGAATACGAGGGCTTTGGCAACTGGGCGTACAGTGTCGCTACCGCAGGCATGTTTGGCTATGACGCTTATGTGCAGTATGCGGATTTTGACGTGCTGCGCAACGAACTTGCCAACGGCAACCCCGTGGGCATCAGCGTGCGCTATTCGGCGAGCCCGAACGGCAGCTATCCCTACCTGGAGAACGGCGCGGCCAACAGCACGGCCGGCCATCTCATCACCATCACGGGCTATGAAACGGTCGATGGGGTGGAATACTTCTACTCCAGCGACGCGGCTGCCGGCTCCGATGCAGGCTGCCTGCGCCGCTATCGCGCGGATCAGCTCGACGAAGCCTGGAGCGGGCGCATTGCGTATATCGTGCATGAGAAGCAGGATCCTGCCGTGAATCCGATCGAAACCATTGAAGCAAAACTTGTGCCCGTGGAAGGGGAAGACGGCCTTTATCAGCTGGACACGGATGCGGTCGCTTTCAATTCGGGCTTCCGCGCAAACTACCTCAAGGCGAAGGGCGGCGGCGTTGCATGCTTTACCATCGACGGGCATGACGCGGTTGCCGATGCGGAAAAGCTCCCTACCGTGCTTAAAGCAAACCGCATGTTCAAATATACCGTCAACCCCGACAAGGAGGGCAGGCTGAACCTGAGCCCGAACCGGATGATGGCGGCGGCGCAGCCCGGCGAGACCTGGACGTTCCGCTTCTATATCATGACGAACGACGGCAAGTACGTTGAGGCTACGCTGGATCTCACCAAGCCCGCGGAGGAGGCTCCCGCGCAGACGGAAGCGCCGGCCGAAACGCCTGCGCCCGAACCGGAAGCCACTGAGGAGCCTGCGGCTCCCGCAGCGGCGGAGGAGGGCGGAAACGGCGGCGTAACGGCGGCGATCATCGCGGTCGCGGTCGTGCTCATCGGCGCGGCATATCTGTTCTTCCGCAAAAAGAAGAAGAATTAACGCGCATTGCATAAGATTGTGGCCGTCCGGTTCCCCGGGCGGCCATTTTGCACGCTTTTTCTTTGCTTTTTAGAGGATTGTACGATATAATACTAAATTGGCTATAAAGGGACTTATGCGGGCCAAAGCGCCCGCGCAGAGAAACGGGAGGCCGTGATGATCGAGATCGACAACGTAACCTATTGCTACGAGGATTCCGGGCGCGCCGCGCTCTCCGGCGTCACGCTCAACATCCAAAAAGGCGAATTCCTCGCGGTTGTGGGGCATAACGGCAGCGGGAAATCCACGCTTGCAAAGCACTTGAACGCCTTGCTCCTGCCGAGCGAAGGCGTGGTGCGTGTCGCTGGGATGGATACTAAGGACGAGGCGAATACGCTTCGCATCCGCCAGAAAGTCGGCATGGTGTTCCAGAACCCGGACAACCAGCTTGTGACCACCGTGGTGGAGGAGGATGTTGCCTTTGGGCCGGAAAACCTTGGCGTGCCGAGCGCGGAGATCCGCACACGCGTGGATGAAGCGCTTGCGGCAGTTGGTATGGAGCGCTTTGCTGCGCGAGCGCCGCACATGCTTTCCGGCGGGCAGAAGCAGCGCATCGCCATCGCCGGCATGCTCGCAATGGAGCCTGAGGTGCTTGTGCTCGATGAGGCGACCGCCATGCTGGATCCACGCGGCCGGCGGGAGATCCTCTCGATCGTTTCCAGGCTGCACAGGGAGAAGGGCATTACCGTGGTGATGATTACCCAATACATGGAGGAAGCGACTGCGGCGGACCGCGTTGCCGTGATGGCGGATGGGAAGCTGCTTTTGACGGGAACCCCGCGCGAGGTATTCGCGCAGGCAGGGCTTTTGCGGGAACACCGGCTGGACGTCCCCGCGATGACGGAGCTCAAGGAGCGCCTCAACGCGCACGGGGCGGGTTTGCCGGACGACATTTTAACTGTGGAGGACATGGCGGACGCAATATGCCAATCGTTGTTGAAAAACTGAACCACGCTTATATGGAGGGCAGCGCGCTTGCGCACGATGCCTTGAAGGATGTTACGCTCACGATTGGGGACGGAGAGTTCCTTGGCCTGATCGGCCATACGGGCAGCGGGAAATCCACCTTTGTGCAGCACTTGAACGGGCTTTTGCAGCCGACCTCCGGCAGGGTGACGGTGGATGGCTTTGACATGGCGGACAAAAAACAGCGTATTCAGGGCAGGCGGCTTGTCGGCATGGTGTTCCAATACCCGGAATACCAGCTGTTTGAGGAGACCGTTGCCAAGGACGTCGCCTTTGGCGTGAAGAACATGGGCGTCCCGGAGGCGGAGGCCATGGCGCGGGCGGATGAAGCCATGGCGCTTGTGGGCCTTGATCCGGAGCGTTTCCGGGATAAGTCCCCGTTTGAGCTTTCGGGCGGCGAGAAGCGCCGCGCGGCGCTTGCGGGCATCATCGTGATGCGCCCGAAGTACCTTGTGCTGGATGAACCCATGGCCGGGCTTGACCCGCTTGGCCGGCGCGACATTCTCGACACCATCGACAACCTGCGCGCCACGCTCGGCTGCGCGGTCGTGATGGTGTCCCATTCCATGGACGATATGGCGGATCGTGCAGAGCGCGTAGCCGTGCTTTCCGAAGGCACGCTCCTGCGCGTGGGCGCCACGGCGGAGATCTTTGGGGACGCGGAATTCCTGCTGAAAAACGGGCTCGATGTGCCGCAGGTTTCCCGCCTGGCGCTCGCGCTGCGCGCGCGCGGCGTTGCGCTGCCGCAGACCATTTACACGATGGACGAGATGGAACTCGCGCTGCACGCGCTCCTTGGGAAGGAGGTGCGCGCCTGATGCGGGACATTACGCTCGGCCAATATTTCCCAGGAAATTCCCCCATCCACCGGCTGGATCCGCGCACAAAGCTGCTGGGCATGTTCGGCTATATCGTTGTGATCTTTCTTGTGAAGAAGATCACGGTGTTCCTCGTCCCGGCGCTGTTCGTCGCGCTCGTGACCTATCTTGCCCAGGTCCCGCTTTCCTACCTGGTGCGCTCGCTCAAGCCCATCCGCTTCCTGCTTGTTTTCATGTTCCTCATCAACCTGTTTATGGTGAAAACGGGGGAGACGATTTGGACATGGCAGTTCATCCGCATCACGGAAGGCGGCGTTTACCAGGCTGTGTACATCACGCTGCGCCTGGTGCTGCTGCTTGCAGGCACATCCCTCATGACGCTGACGACAACGCCGATCGCGCTTACGGACGCGCTTGAAAAGCTGCTCTCGCCGTTCGGCAAGCTTGGCTTCCCTGCGCATGAGCTTGCGATGATGATGACCATTGCGCTGCGCTTTATCCCGACCCTCATTGAGGAGGCGGACAAGATCATGAAAGCGCAGATGGCGCGCGGCGCGGATTTTGAATCCGGGAATGTGTTCCACCGCGCGAAGAGCATGATCCCCGTGTTGGTGCCGCTGTTCATCAGCGCCTTCCGCCGGGCGGACGAGCTTGCGATGGCGATGGAAAGCCGCTGCTACCATGGCGGGAAGGGGCGCACGCGCATGCATGTGCTGCGCTTTGCGCGGCGCGACGCGGCGGCGGCGGCCACGTTCGCGGCAATGACGGGCATGATCTTACTGGTGCAGGCATTATGGGTTTGAGCAACCGGACGAAACTGATTCTTTTTGGCATCGCGGTGCTGCTGCTGATCCTCGCCGCGATCTGGAGCGTACGCCTTGCCGAAAACGATGTGCTCGCCCACCTGGCGGAGGAGCTCAACGCGTTCGGCTACTCCCTCACCGGGGAGGATATCTATGTTTTGGGCGAATCGCATGGGACCTCGATCGCGGAGGTGCTCGAGGGGATGGACCTGACCGAAGCCGTCGCGGCGAGCCGGGCCTCCGGCTTCCCCTCGGATGTGGACGCCGCAGGGAACATCGTTGCTATGCTGGCCAACACGGACGCGGGCGTGATCACACTATATCTGCGGGATGAGGCGATCGAGCTTTGCTTCATCCAGACGGATGACGGAAGGATACTGCCGTTGGGGGGAGCATGAAGCGCATCCGCATGGTTGTCCAGTATGACGGCACGGCCTACGTCGGCTGGCAGACGCAGCCCAACGGTCTGGCTGTGCAGGAACGCATCGAGCGCGAGCTGCTGAAGCTCACTGGCGCGCGAACCGTGCTGCACGCCTCCGGCCGGACGGACAGCGGCGTGCATGCGCTTGCGCAGGTGGCGCATTTCGATACGGAATCGCGCATCCCGCCGGATAAATTCGCCTATGCGCTCAACGCGGGCCTGCCGGCGGACATCCGCATCCTGTTCAGCGGAGAGGCGGAAGGCTTCCACGCCCGGTTCGACGTCCTAAAAAAGCATTACCGCTACAATATTCAGCACAGCGCCCATGCAAGCGCTTTTACGCGCACGACGGCGCTGCATGTGCATACAGCGCTCGACGTGGCGGCGATGAACGCGGCGGCCCAGCTCCTTTTGGGCACGCACGATTTTTCCGCGTTCCGCGCTGCGGGCACCACTGTGGAATCCGCCGTGCGGACGATCTACCGTTCCGAGTGGGCGGAGGATGGATGCCTGCTGCATTACGATGTGGCGGGGAGCGGATTCTTATATAATATGGTGCGCATCCTGGTTGGGACGATGCTCGAGATTGGGCAGGGGCGGCGCGCGCCGGACTCCATCGCGCGCGCGCTCGCAAGCGGGGACCGGCGTGACGCTGGGCCGACCGCGCCCGCGCACGGGCTTTTCCTCAGCCGGGTGGAATACAGCGATTTTGATACGGAGGAGCATTTATGCTGAAGGTTCTCGTAACCCCGCCGGTCACGGCGGAACACAAGCAGCTTCTGGAAGCCGCGGGCGGCCCGGATGCGGAATTCATTTACAAGGATCCGGCTGCGGTCGACGCGGCGCTCATGCGGGAGGTGGATATCCTGTTCGGCAACGTTGCGCCCGCGCTCGTGGCCGAGGCAAAGCAGCTCCGCCTGCTCCAGCTCTTCAGCGCCGGGACGGATGGCTACATCCCCGTTTTGCCGGAAGGGTGCGCGCTTACGAACACCACCGGCGCATTCGGCCTTGCCATCAGCGAGCACATGCTCGGCATGCTGCTGATGCTGCAGAAACGGCTGCACCAATACCGCGACAATCAACAGAAACACGTTTGGCAGGACATGGGGAACGTGACCTCCATCGAGGGGGCGACGGTCGTAACCCTCGGCCTTGGCGACATCGGCGGGGAGTTCGCGCGCAAGGTGAAGCTGCTTGGCGCGCATACCATCGGCGTGCGCCGCAAGGACGCGAACAAGCCGGACTACATCGACGAGCTGTGCCTGACGGCCGACCTCGATCAGGTGCTTCCGCGTGCGGACGTGCTGGCGATGGCGCTCCCGGGCATGCCGGAAACACGGCATATCCTCGACGCGCGGCGCATCGCCCTGCTCAAGGATGGCGCGATTGTGCTCAATGTGGGCCGCGGCAGCGCCATCGACCTCGACGCGCTGGCGGATGCGATTGAAACGCGCGGCCTCCGCGCCGGGCTCGACGTGACTGACCCCGAACCTCTGCCGCCGGAGCATAGGCTTTGGACGCTCGAAAACGCGCTCATCACGCCGCACATCTCCGGCTTTTTCCACCTGCCGGAGACGCTCAATCGCATGGTGCACATCGCGGCGGAGAACATCTCCCGTTGCCGCGCGGGCCAGCCGTACCGGAACGCCATTGACCTCACGACTGGCTACCGGGCGGATAAGTACACCAAATAATGCGCAAGGGAACCGGCGTTTGGAAGTGGTGAACTCCAACGTTTTTCTGTATTCGGACGGCGCGCAGGGGAGCGTACCGGCCAAAAGGCTCCTTTTTGAAAGGAGCTGGCAGCGCGTAGCGCTGACTGAGGATTGGCTTACCCGCGCGACCATTGCGAACCGTCGCAGGCGACGCAAGCCCTGGCAGAGGATTGCCGTGTCTTTCCAAACGTAGAGTTTAGCTTGCCCCTACAAAGCCAGCCGCATTGGCCTGATTTTCCCCGCTTTATACCCGAAAGGAGCACGCATGGAACTTTACCTTTTAATCGCATGCCTCATTATGAGCGCGGCCGCGGCCGTGTTTGCGGCGCTGTCGCTCAAGCGCGCTGCGCGCGAGCGGGAGGACGGCGAAGCACTGCGCGCGGAGCTTGCGAAGCTGCGCGCCATGCAGGAAGAACGGGAACGCGCGCTGCGCAGGGAACTTGCGGAAACGACGCAGCGCACCATCGGCAGCATGGGGGAGATGCTCCTGCAAAACCAGCAGCGCATGGGCGCTTCGCTCGAACGCAATCTGGCTGCACGGCAGGAAACCATGAACAAGACCGTGCAGGACATGCACAAGACGCTCGAGACCCGCTTTGGCACGTTCGCCACGGAAAACGAGCAGAAGCTCGAAAATATTCGCAATACGGTGGAAACCCGCCTCGGCGCGATGCAGGCTGACAACAATAAGAAGTTGGACGAAATGCGCGGCATCGTGGATGAAAAGCTGCAAAAGACGCTGGAGGAGCGCATGACGCAATCCTTCCGGCTCGTCAACGAGCGGCTGGAACAGGTCTACAAGGGCCTTGGCGAGATGCAGACGCTCGCCGCGGGCGTGGGCGACCTTTCCCGCGTGCTTTCCAACGTCAAGACGCGCGGCATCCTGGGCGAGATCCAGCTTGGCGCGATTTTGGAAGAGATCATGGCGCCGGAACAATATCTGCGCAATGTGGCAACGGCGAAGAACAGCCGCAACCCCGTGGAATATGCGATCAAGCTGCCTGCGGAGGACGGCGGGAGCGTGCTCCTGCCAATCGATTCCAAGTTCCCGATGGATGCGTATGCGGCCCTGTGCGACGCGTACGAAAGCGGCAGCCCGGAGGCTGTGCGCGCCGCGCAGAACGAACTGCGCAGCCGCGTGCGGGGCTTTGCCAAGGACATCCGGGATAAATACGTTGCGCCGCCGGAAACCACGGAGTTCGCCGTAATGTTCCTGCCAACGGAAGGGCTTTACGCGGAGGTAGTCAAGCTCGGCATGATCGAGACCTTGCAGCGCGATTTCCGTGTGAACATCGCGGGCCCGAGCACCATGGCGGCGCTGCTCAACAGCCTGCAAATGGGCTTCCGCAGTGTGGCGATCCAGAAGCGCAGCGGCGAAGTCTGGAAGGTGCTCGGCGCGGTCAAAACCGAATTTGAAAAGTTCAACGACGTGCTTCTCAAAACGCAGGAGAAGCTCACCCGCGCGCACGACGACCTCGACAGGCTCATCGGCGTGCGCACGCGCGGCATCCGCCGGAGCCTGCGCGAGGTCACGGCCCTGCCCCAGCAGGATGCAGCCGCGCTGCTGCCCGCCCTTGGCACAGACGATGCGCCGGAGGATTCGCCCTATGGGGACGGCGAGTAAATCAACAGATAATTGACGGTGGACAATGGAAAAAGAAATATACGAAAAAAATAACCAATAAAGGAGGAACCAATTATGTCAACCCCGACCCCGCACATCAGTGCAAAGCCCGGCGATTTTGCCGAAACCGTCCTCATGCCGGGCGACCCGCTGCGCTCGAAGTTCATCGCGGAAACCTTCCTCACGGACGCTGTGCTTGTGAACAATGTGCGCGGCGTGCAGGGATACACCGGCCTTTATAAGGGGAAGCGCGTATCCGTGATGGCAAGCGGCATGGGTATGCCGTCCATGGGCATCTACTCCTACGAGCTGTTCAACTTCTACGATGTGCAGAACATCATCCGCATCGGCTCGGCGGGCGCGGTCAGCCCAGCGCTGCCGCTGCGCAGCATCGTCATTGGCATGAGCGCGAGCTATGTTTCGTCCTTCCAGAGCCAGTATAACCTGCCCGGCGTCTATGCGCCCACGGCGAGCTATGCGCTTTTGAAGAAAGCGACGGATGCGGCGGAAAAGCTCGGTCTCCCGGTCACGGTCGGCAATATCCTTTCGAGCGACCTGTTTTACGGCGACGGCGAAAGCTCGCTGATCTGGCAGAAGATGGGCGTGCTCGCCGTGGAGATGGAATCCGCTGCGCTCTACATGAACGCCGCACGCGCAGGCAGGAACGCGCTGTGCATCTGCACCATTTCGGACAGCCTCGTCACGGGCGAAGCCACTACCGCAGAGGAACGGCAGAACACCTTCACCCAGATGATGGAGCTGGCGCTGGAGACCGCATAAGCGCGCCACTCTCTAAATCTGCCAACGGAAAAATACCCCTTCATGAACGGAAGATACCGGCAGAGGCCATGTTTCAAAACGGACATGGCTTTTGCTTAAAGGGAAATAAAAAGCGATAAAGGGATGCCAGGGGTGGGGGAAATTATAAAAGCGCCAGGCCGCTCCAAATCATCTTGCTATACATGCAGTTCCGCCTCCTTGAATTGCAGCAAGCCCGCGGGAAAGCACCTGCTGCGGTCCTATCCGGCACAGGGAGATACCTGCCAAAGACCCGCCATGCTAAAGTGGGTGTTCGCGGGAGAAGTTTGACCGGCAGCGGTTCCCCCGCCCTTTACCGAGGGCATGCGCAAGCGGGCGCGCCGGAATATCGGATCATGACGAAGAAGCCGTGCAAAGGAAAGTTCCTCTGTGTTGAAATGAGAACACAATCTCTCGATGATCCACAGATGAGGTATTCTGGCAGCAGCCGGGGAATGCCCTCCGCCCGCTATTGTAACTTATCCCGTGTCCGGCGCATATCTTTTTGATGTGTTCGCACGTGCTGATGAACCCCGAAATGTAATGCTGAAAAGCCCAGATGTCATCTGGGCTTTTCAGCGTTGCATCTATATAATAAGATGACGTGCTTTGTAATGTTGTGGCAGTATAGATATATTTTGTTTGCAATTCGTTAAGAGAGATTCCACTCTTTATTGAAATGATTTTGTGAATGTGCTATACTCCCCATATCCCCCATGGGGGGATATGGGGAGGAATGAATATGGAACATTACACTCACAGACATACGGAAACAGAAAAGGTGATCAATCGCCTCTCCAGGGCCATTGGTCACTTGGAGAGTATCAAGAATATGGTGGAAGAGAGGCGGGATTGTACCGAGATACTTATCTAAATTGCCGCAGTGAAGTCCGCCGTCAATAATGTGGGCAAGCTCATTTTACAGGATCATATTCAACATTGCGTGGTAGACGCCATCGAGTCCGGAGACACGCAAGCCCTTCAGGATCTGGCTGCCGCCATTGACCAATTTGTGAAGTGAGGGCAGCGCCATGAAACAGACCCGACGCCTGTCCATCACATGGGCCATCCTGGCCGCCGCGCTGTACGCGCTCAACGCGCCGATATCCAAGCTGCTGCTGGCTTCAGCGTCGCCCACAATGATGGCCGCGTTCCTTTATCTGGGCGCGGGAGTGGGGATGCTGGCGGTAGGCGCTGTTCGGAGAGCCGTAGAGAGTACGCCATCGGAACACCGCCTTACCCGGAAAGACCTGCCCTATGCCGTGGGCATAATCATTCTGGACGTCGCCGCGCCTATTTTCCTAATGCTCGGTCTGTCTACCACCGCCTCCGCCAATGTGTCCTTGTTGAACAACTTTGAAATCGTAGCTACCTCTCTTATCGCGCTGCTGATCTTCAAGGAGGCCATTAGCTGTAGGCTGTGGCTGGCTATTGGACTGATCACTCTGTCCAGTGTGGTGCTGTCCATCGGGGATGCCAGTAGCTTCCAGTTCTCTGGCGGTTCCCTGTTCGTGATTCTGGCTTGTGTCTGCTGGGGTTTTGAAAACAACTGCACCCGGATGATGTCGGAGAGCGACCCGTTGGAAGTCGTGGTGATCAAGGGATTTGGCTCCGGGTTGGGATCTTTGCTTATCGCCTTTGCGGCAGGGGAGAAATTGCCGCCACCTGGCCTAATCCCCGCTATTTTGCTTCTGGGGTTTGTTTCCTACGGCCTGAGTATATTTTTCTACGTGTACGCCCAGCGCGGGCTGGGTGCGGCGCTGACCAGCGCGTTTTACGCTGTGGCGCCGTTTATCGGCGTGATACTTTCCCTGCTGATTTTTCGAGAGCTACCGGGCACTCGCTTTTTTGTGGCGCTGGCAATCATGGCTGTGGGAACTTACTTCGCGGCGGTTTTGCCACAGCAAAAAGAAAGCTGACATGCTTTTTGACGAAGTCTGCAAGCTTTTTGCCGCAATGCAGTGAAAAAGAGGCTCGGCAGGCCTCTCACCTTCGGAGGGAAGAGATGTGTGCAGGGAAACGTCAGGGTTCCCCGCGTGTTCAATCAAAGCCGAAACGTAAGACCCAGTTCCACACAAAAAGCGACTTGTCGAAACAAGTCGCTTTTTGTGTGGCGCAGAGGGTGGGATTCGAACCCACGTGTGGTTTCCCACAAACTGATTTCGAGTCAGCCCCGTTATGACCGCTTCGATACCTCTGCAAAGACATCAATTATTATACTGCGTTTGCAATGAAATTGCAATCGCTTTATCAGAGGCAGCGAAGGTTAGCGGTCAGGCGATGGAGGAGAGCAGGCCGCGGCAGCAGTAGAGGATCAGCAGCGAAGCGAGCACATTCCAAAGCGCGCCGAGCGCGGAGCCGATCAACGGGGAAGTAGACCCGCCGAGCAGCATGCCTGCAACGGCGCCTGGGGCGACGAGCAGGATCAGGATTATAAAATAGAGCATTACAATGAGTGTCTTGTTCTTGAGCTTGCCCAGCAGGCGCTCGATCAGGAGCATGCCCGCCGCAAAGATCGCGCCAAGGCTCAGGTAAAACAAGCCTGCGCCCATGAGATCCGCAAGCGGCGGATGAAGCAGCAGCGCTGATGCGGCAAGGAAAACCGCCGTATCTGCCATATGCTTGATGAGTTGCGGCGCGCAGATGGCGGCAAGCTTTGCAACGGGCCGCGCGGGCGCAATAAACAGGTAATGCTGCGTCAGTTCCCGTGGGACGCTGTTGGTCATGGAAAGGAACACGAGCATATATGCCGAGAAGAGCAGAACCGGCCAGAGATCGACCGTGCCCATCTCCTCCGCGCGGAACAGAAATGCGCCAAACACGGGCCCTATGACCGCAGCGAGCGTCGAAAGTGAGAACAGCCACAGACTTTTGCGGGATTGCTCGCGCATGGCACGATAAAAGAAGGCGCTTGCCCCATGCCCGCGCAGCGGCGGCAGCTCGCGCTTCACCCGCTTGCTGACCGTCCCGGTGCTGACGACTTTTCCCTCCTTCGCAGCAGCCTTTACATTATAAGCGTGTTCAGCCGCGGAGAGGACGTCCTCATAATAGTCCGCATCGCTACGCACGAGCCAGAGCACCATCGCGCCGCAGCAAAGCAGGGAGAGTAGCACATATACGATCACGGCACCCCACTGGCTAACTGCCGAATACAGTGCAATCGCGCGCCCAAAACCGAGGGCCGGGACGAAATTCCAGACGTCGCTCCCAAAGAAGCCCACGAGGGCCGCAAGCACATCGCCGCCGCGCATCGTGAAGAGGAGGATGCCCACCACAAGCAGGACCATGAACGCCTTGAGCATCGCGTCGATGCGTTTGCGCCATTGTGGACGCGATGCGCAGAGCGCATACAGGTTTGCGCTCAACAACTGGCAGAATACGCCGACGAAAATATAGCCAAGCATCAGCCCGGCAACCGCCTCGCCGCCAAGGCCACAGTTCATGCGGAGGTTCGGATACTGCGCCAGCATGCAGACGGAGGCCAGCACGAGCACGCCCGCTTGGCGCGCAACGCCGTAGATCAGGATCTTACGCGGGTTCACGGGCGCGGTGAACAGGAGGTTCACATCCGCCATGGAAAAGAGCGCCATGCCCTGCTTCAAACCTTGCAGCAGGGAGGTGCAGAAGATCAAAAGGAACACGCCGTTTACGATTGCAGCATATCCGTCCAAGTTGCGCACCTCGCCGGCAGGTTCGCCGGAAACGGTAGCTGCAGAAAAGACCAAGAGCCCAATAATGACGAGATATGGGATCAGCGCCGCGGGCTTTTTAAAGATCTCTTTGACCGCATTGAGGATGGTCTTCCCCAAAAGATAAATCAGGGCTTTCATTGGGCGGCGGCTTCCTTTCGCTCGGTGATGTCGAAGAACAGTTCCTCCAGCGATTCCCCGCTCGCTTCCACTTCAGCGCGCGTGCGCGCTGCGGCGATCCTTCCGTTCATGAGGATGCGCAAGTCGTCCCAGAGTTCAGACACGCTGTCGAGCATATGCGTGGAAATCAGCACCGCGCAGCCACGGTCCCGCTCTTCGCGGAAGATCATTTTCAATTCCTTGATGGCATGCGGGTCAAGGCCGACCATCGGCTCGTCAACGAGCAGGAGCTTTGGCCCGGTCAAAAGCGCACAGCAGATGCTGACCTTCTGCTGCATGCCCTTGGATAGCTCCTTGCCGAGCTTGGTGCGCTTGTCATCCAGCTCGAACCGGGCGAGCAGCGCGTCCGCGCGTGTGCGCCAGCCATCCGCAAGGCCGTAGGCTTTGGCGATAAACTCCATATGCTCTTTGACGGTCAGCAGCTCATAGACCGAAGGGGTTTCCGGGATATAGCCAAGAGCGCGTTTGGCCTCGATGGACTTGTTGTCGTGCCCGTCGATCATGATCTGCCCTTCGAAGCGGGAGAGGCCCGCGATCGCCTTGATCGCGGTGGACTTGCCCGCGCCGTTGGGCCCGAGCAGGATGGTGATCCGCCCCGGAAGCACGTCGAAGCTCAGGTTGTCGTTGGCAAGCAGCTTGCCGTAGCGTTTGGTCAATCCGTTTATATGAAGCATAGGTTTGAACTCCCTCCTTTACGCGGCAAAGCCGCTAGCGCTTAATTATATCATATGCCGTTCCCACTGCATAGCCATAACGAGTGCTGCCTGCCGCCGGGCTGAATTACAATGACGCGGAAAAGCATCCTGAAAACAGGATACACTATTTCAGGTGTAAAGTCAAATACATCTAATCTGGTGTGGGTAAGATACAGATAGAAAACCGAACCGGTGGTGGTACAGATCAAACCGTATTATGAGATCCTCCGCGGCCTGCGGGAGGATCACGACCTGACGCAGACCGAAATCGCAGCCCTGCTCGGCACCACGCAGCAGGTCTATTCGCGCTATGAAAACGGTGTCAACGAAATGCCGGTGCGCCACATCATCACGCTCTGCAAGTTCTACCGCGTGAGCGCGGACTTTATCCTGGGCCTTTCTGCAAAATAAGCGTTCCGCAAGCGGCTTTCATAAAATGAAACACATATAAATAGGGGCGGCTTCCATAAGACAGTATGGTACTCAAAAAGCAGAAAAAAGCTTAAAAAATCTTTTTTCTGCTTTTTCTTTTAAACTGTGAGTACCTAACTGTTATGCTTGCTAAAATTATTTTTTCTGAACATACCTAACCGACAAACCGGAATTTGAAAACCACGATTTCATAAGTGGTTATTGCTCCGCATAGGGCGTTAATAAAATCCTCCAAAACGCTTGAAAACAAAGGATTTATCGCTTATCCCTTTATACGATTTCACTTGCATTTATGCTTCCCTCAGCACCTCATAAGGGCAAAAATAAGGGAAGGCTTGTTTTTGCAAATCAAAAGAAAAATAAGTCTTCAAATTTTTTATCCAAAGCAATACATAAAATAAGAGCAAGTTTGGCAGTA
This sequence comes from uncultured Eubacteriales bacterium, assembly GCA_900546845.1. Taxonomy (GTDB): domain Bacteria; phylum Bacillota; class Clostridia; order Christensenellales; family CAG-138; genus UBA1685. The sequence continues at coordinate 705 of UREK01000017.1, read as the reverse complement.
GGATTGAACTGTCCCGTTTCAATGGAACTAATTGTATTTCTCGAAACACCCACTATTTCGGCAAGCTGTGCCTGAGAAAATCCAGCCTGTGTTCGGTATTCTTTCAAATTGTTTTTTAGTACTAATGTATCATCTTTCATTACTGTAACCCCAAAACAATCATTCCGACAAAGCAAGCAAAACCAAATGCGATACCGATTACAGCTTGCAATAGTCTAACCTTTTCCTTGGTCTGAATAAACTGGTAAAGGCGTCTGCTTCCAAACATTGAAAAATATACTACCCACGCCGACAGCCCCAACAATGGCTCGTCAACAATTCTTGAAAAGATAACAATAATTGCTGATAATACACCACCGACAGCCATTCCGATTTTTGAGGCGTTTGCCAATATCTGCATTTCTCGTTCGTCTCCATCTTTGTTTTCTTTGCGGCTTTTTGCCAAGATTTCATCTTTGTTCATAATGAAAACCTCCAAATAGAATTGCCAAGTTTTCTTGGCGTATTTTCATCATAACATTGACAAGTGTACTTGTCAATAGCTTTTGCCAAGTTTTCTTGGATTTTCAGTTATTGACCGTATATGTAAGTCCGCAAGGCAGGGGTACTGTGAACTGTTCCAGAGCAAACGGACAGGGAAAAAAGCCACTAATCGCAGGATATCGCGAGGGATCTCAGCCGGACGCGAAATTACGCGTTCGGCTG
>UREK01000016.1 GCA_900546845.1 uncultured Eubacteriales bacterium | reverse complement strand
GCGACACCTACGGGGCGTACCGCGCCTCCTTGTTCGGTTCCGTGAAGCTCACGAATGACGGGATCGCGCTCGATTCCGCGTGGCAGGAGCAAAGCGGGCTGCGGCCGGAAGCGCGAGGAAAACCCGTACCTGCCCTGACGGAGAAATAAAGAAAGGTTGCAGAGCAATATTTGGGAGCAGCGGAGAACTACCGGTGTGCGGCAATGAACTCCGCCGAATATGGGTTCGATTTGGGAATGGAACTTTTTGAAAGATCATTGAAACATGGGAACGAATGGAAGGATAAAGCGGGGCGCATTTAATCATATTCCCCCCGTTGCCGCATATGCATAAACCAGAAGAGAGGTGTGCCTATGCGAAGCGTCAAAGCGGGCGAACGCGTCCCGAACATGTTCATCGAAACCCTCAAGGGCGGGCTGCTTGCGTCCGTCATCAGCATCGCGCTGATCGTGCTGTACGCGCTTGCGCTCTGGAAGGAAGTCCTGCCCGCAAGCAGCATGCCCATCGCCAACGCGGTCATCAAGGTGATTTCCGCGGCGGCGGCGGCGCTTCTTGCCGTGCGGCGCTGTGCGAAACGGCGTTGGCTTTATGGCGGCATAGCAGGGCTTTTTTATACCGCGCTTGCGTTTATGGTGTTTTCCATCCTGTCGGACACGTTCATTGTCTCTGCGGCGCTGCTTTCGGATTTCGGCGTGGGCCTGCTTGCAGGCATGCTTGCGGCGATGGCGGCCCAGGTACTCGGGAAATAAAGAGGGTTGTCGGATGCACACGATTTGTGTATAATAACGGAAGTGAAAACTACTTTAAACAGTATGGAGGATAGAAGAATGAAACACATCAAGACCATCCAGCAGCCCTGCATCAATGCTTCCGCGCACACCGGCTGCGGCGAGTGCCAGGCGTCCTGCCAGTCCGCCTGCAAGACCTCTTGCACGGTTGCGAACCAGAAGTGCCAGAAGGAGAGCAAATAAGACGTTTTTGCCTTTGCTAGGGCTATAGACACGTGAGGTTGCCCGGAAACGGAACGGCCATGGGCGGAAACCCTGCCCAGCGCCTCCGCGGTTCGGACGGCCTCTTTGTGTTGTTTAGGAGGGGGAAACTTGATTCACGCATTTCGATTTCAACAATATTATCTGGCGCTCGACGTAGAGAGCGGCGCTGTGCACAGCATGGACGAAGAGGCCTATGAGGTGGTGCGCGCGCTTGAAGAGAACCGTCCGCTCGAAAGCCTGCCTTACCCGAAAGCGGAGGTGGAAGAGATCATCGCGGAGCTCGACTCACTGCACGAAGCGGGCGCGTTTGAGGCGGAGGAGCTCACCCCGCCGAAAGGTACGGGCGGCCAGGTCGTGAAGGCTATGTGTATGCATATGGCGCACGATTGCAACCTGCGCTGCAAATACTGCTTCGCAGATACGGGCGAGTTCCACGGCGCGCGCATGCTGATGCCGGAGAAGGTTGCTTATGCGGCGCTCGATTTCCTCATCGCACATTCCGGGAAGCGGCATAATCTAGAAGTGGATCTCTTCGGCGGCGAGCCGCTCATGAACTGGGATGTGGTGAAAAAGACCGTCGCATATGGCCGCGAGCTGGAGAAAAAGCACGATAAGCGCATTAACTTCACCATCACCACCAACTGCGTGGCGCTTGACGATGAGAAGATCGACTTCATCAACCGGGAGATGCACAACGTTGTCCTGAGCCTCGACGGACGACGCGAGATCCACGACGCGCTGCGCCCGACGGCGAGCGGGAAAGGCTCCTTTGACCTCATCGCGCCCAGGGCGCAGGAGCTGGTGCGCCGCCGCGGCGACAAGGAGCATTACGTGCGCGGCACGTTCACCAACCGCAACCTGGATTTTACGGAGGATGTGAAGGCGCTGCGCGAAATGGGCTTTGAACAGATATCCCTCGAACCTGTTGTCCTGCCGGACGAAAGCCCCTATGCGATCCGGCGGGAGCATGTGGAGCAGGTGCTCCGGGAATACGACAAACTTGCCGGCTTCCTCCTTTCCGAAAGAAAAGCGGGGCGCTGGTTCAACTTCTTCCATTTTATGGTGGATCTTTCCGGTGGCCCCTGCCTGAAAAAGCGCGTTTCCGGCTGCGGCGCGGGCGCGGAGTATGTGGCCGTCTCGCCGGATGGGGATGTGTTTCCGTGCCATCAGTTTGTGGGCGAGGCGCAGTGGAAGATGGGGAATGTCCTCACGGGCGAATTCAACACGGCTATGCAGCAGGATTTCCTCTCCTGCAATATCCTGACCAAACCGGAATGCCACGCCTGCTGGGCAAAGTATTTTTGCAGCGGCGGCTGCGCGGCAAATGCCTGGAAGTACAACGGAGACATCCGCAAACCCTATGGGATCACCTGTGCGTTTGAAAAGAAGCGCACGGAATGCGCGATCGGCATCTTCGCAGCGGAACGGGAAGGCTGAAGATGCTGCGATTCCTGCCGCGAACCGAATGGACGCAGGAGGAAGCGGCCGCGCGCCGGGAGGAGGCCGCGCGGCTTGCGCGTGCGCTCGGCGTCTCTCTGCGCACAGCGCTGCTGCTGCTCGCCCGCGGTATTGCAGACGCAGCGGAAGCGGAGGCGTTTTTGCACCCAAGCTCGGACATGCTGTGCGACCCGTTCGCCTTTCCGGATATGGAAAAGGCTGCGGCGCGGCTGACGCGCGCCATTGAGGCGCGGGAGCGCATCTGCGTTTACGGCGATTATGATGTGGACGGCGTCTGCGCGACGAGCATGCTGCTGATGTACCTGCGCGCATGCGGCGCGGCAGTATCCTATCATATCCCTTCGCGCCACGCGGAGGGGTATGGCATGAACCTTGCCGCCGTGGAACGGCTCGCGGCGGAGGGCGTCGGGCTGATCGTCACGGTGGACAACGGCGTGAAGGCGAACGCGGAGCTTCTGCGGTGCCGGGAGCTTGGCATGGATGCGATCGTGACGGATCATCATCTGCCCGGCGATACCCTGCCCGAATGCGAGGCAATCCTCTGCCATACGCTGCCCGGCTGTGCGTACCCGAACCATAACATCTGCGGCGCGGGTACGGCCTTTAAGCTCATCGAGGCGCTTGGGGGCAGGGCGGCCGCCCTGCCATATGTTGCGCTCGCCGGGCTTGCGACGGTGGCGGACGTGGTGCCGCTCACCGGGGAAAACCGGGTTTTCGTTTCGCTTGCGCTCGCGGCGGTGAATGGCGGGGAATGCCCGCTTGGGCTTTGCGCGCTCGTTGAGGCTGCATTTGAAAAGAAGCGCGTTTTGACGGCGCGGGACTTTGCCTTTGCCATTGCGCCGCGGCTCAACGCGGCCGGGCGTATGGAGGACGCGTCGCTCGGCGTTGCGCTTTTGACGGAGACGGACGCGGGCCGCGCCAAGGCGCTCGCGCAGCGTTTGAACGAGCTCAACGCTGCCCGCCAGCGGGAGGAGGGGGCGATCTACGAGGCCGCCTGTGCCGCCATCGAGGCGGACGACCTGACCGAAAGGCGCAGCGTCGTTTTGAAGAACGCGGATTGGAACCCGGGCGTGGTCGGAATCGCTGCTTCCAAGCTCGCGGAGCGGTATTACCGCCCGGTGGTGCTCCTCTGCGAACGGGACGGGGTTCTGACGGGTTCCGCACGTTCCATTGAGGGCGTGGACCTACACGCGGCGCTCAAGGAGAACGAGCGCTTTTTCACCCGCTTCGGCGGACATGCTTACGCTGCGGGGATGACCCTCCCTGCGGGGAACTTCGAGGCCTTTGCCGCCGCATTTGACGAGAGCGTGCGCGCGATTGCGCCGGAGGAGGCGTTTTTGCCCGCGGCGCACTACGAGGCGGAAGCGGCCTTTTCCGAACTTACGATGCAGCTTGCGGCGGAGCTTTCCATGCTCGCGCCCTTTGGAGAGGGAAACCCGGTGCCCGTGTTCCGAACGGACGACGCTGCCGTCAAGCGGCTCCGGCGTATCGGGGAGGAGGGGAAGCACCTGCGCCTGACGCTGGAGCAGGGGAACCAGTACGCAGAGGGCGTGTGGTTCTACGGCGGCGGCCGCTTTGCGCAGATCAACGATTACGGCCGCTGCGGGCTTCTCTATGTGCCTACGGTGAATGAATACAACGGCAGGCAGTCGCTTCAGTTGGAGCTTAAGGCCATGCGCCCGGCCGCCCCGGCGGACGCGGAGCAATACCTTGCCGCGCAGCAGGGGAAATTTCTTGATGCAATCTGCGCGAATATTCGCTATAATAAAATGCATGCTGCGGCGGCATATTCCGCCGTGGATGCGGACGATTTCCTGCTTAAGCAGGTTTCCCATGGCATCGCGGGGCTGCTTGTGCTCTGCTTCACACCTGCGGGTGCGCGGCGCTTTTTGCGCCTTGCGGAAGCGAGCGGGCTGTATGGCCGCATGGAGATCGGCTTTGGCAGAAACGCGGCGCAGCCCGCTGCATACCACGCGGCCGTGCTTGCGCCGGAACTGGACGCGCTCACCATCCGGCGATTCCGCACCGTGCTCATTTACGATACGCCGGTGACGTTTGGCCTGCTTGACGCCCTTGCGGCGCTTGCGCCGGGGGCGCAGCTTGCCCTCGCGGAACCCGTCCCAGGCGACGCGGACGAACTCCTTGCGGCGCTGCGCTTTGACCGGGCGGCGTTCATCCCGTTCTATCAGGCGCTGCGCAAGGGGAACGGGGGCTTCTACAACCGGGAAGCGCTGCTCGACCACCTTGCGCGGGAAACGCACGCGCCGCGTTATCTTTGCGTGCTCGCGGCTGATATTGCCCTGGAGCTCGGCTTTTTGTGCCTCGGCGAGGGCGATTTGCTCCGCTTTGCGCCGCCGGAGGGGAGGCGGGAGCTTGCGCAAAGCGCTACCTTTTCTACCCTTGCATCCCTTGCTGAGATGCACGAACATGCAACAAGCGCAGCGCGCCGCGGCGAAGCGGACGCGCCAGCGCATCACCATGAGGAGGAGCAACCATGAACCTGAAAGACACCATCCGTTCCGTCCCCGATTTCCCGAAGGAGGGGATCCTGTTCCGCGACATCACGACGCTTGTGAAGAACCCGGAAGCGCTCCATTGCCTGATCGACACGTTTGCAGCGGAGCTCAAGGGGCAGAAGATCGACCTTGTCGTCGGGCCGGAAGCGCGCGGCTTTGTCCTTGGCTCCGCGCTTGCGTATGCGCTCGGCGCGGGCTTCGTGCTCGCGCGCAAACCGGGCAAGCTCCCGTGCAAGACGCTGCGCTATGAATACGCCCTCGAGTATGGCACGGACGCGCTCGAGATCGACGCGGATGCCATCCGCCCCGGCATGCGCGTCGCCATCGTGGACGACCTGCTTGCAACGGGCGGCACTGCCCTTGCAACGGCGAAGCTCATCGAACAGGCGGGCGGCGTCGTGGCCGCCATCCGCTTTGCGATGGAGCTTACGGATCTTCCCGGCCGGGAAGCGCTCGCGGGCTACGACGTGGACGCCGTAATCAAATATTAACCCAAATTGATCTGAACGACATTGATCTGAACGACCCGGAGGGAGGTGAGCGAATGGCTGATTTGCGGGAAGCCTGCGCGCAGCGTTTTACGCAGGAGGAAATGGAACTCTTGGACCGCGCGATCGCCTTTGCGAAGGATGCGCATAAGGATCAAAAGCGCGAATCGGGAGAACCCTATTATACGCACCCGGAAGCGGTGGCGCAGATGCTCTTTGATATGGGCATGGACAGCCATACGGTCATCGCGGGCCTTTTGCACGACGTGGTGGAGGACTGCGCCGCCGTCACGCTCGACACCGTGCGCATGAACTTTGGCGACGACATCGCAGGCATGGTGGACGGCGTCACGAAGCTCACCAAAACCGGAAAGAGCGACATCCTCAGCAAGGAGGAAGCGCAGGCCGAAAACCTCCGCAAGCTCTTCCTTGCGATCGCGCGGGATGTGCGCGTGGTCATCATCAAGCTGACGGACCGGCTGCACAACCTCCGCACGCTCGAATATTGCACCGAGGAAAAGCAGATCCGCAAGGCGCGCGAAACGCTCGACGTGTACGCGCCGCTTGCGCACCGCTTCGGCATGGGGGCGATCAAGTGCGAGCTGGAGGACCGCTGCTTCCAGTACCTTTGGCCGGAGGAATTCCAGAACCTCAAAAAGCAGATCGAGCCGCAGCAGCGCGAACGCATGCAGACGCTCGAGACGGCTATCTCCACCATCAAAACGCACCTTGCCGCCGCCGGCATCGAGGCGCAGATCAACGGCCGGCCAAAGCATCTTTACAGCATCTATAAAAAAATCCAGAAGCAGAACCGCGTCGTGCAGGATATTTACGACCTCATCGCCGTGCGCGTGATCGTGAACACCCTCAACGACTGCTATGCCGCCCTCGGCGTGATCCATGCGATCTGGAAGCCTGTGCCCGGCCGCTTCAAGGATTACATCGCCATGCCGAAAACGAACATGTACCGTTCTCTGCATACGACGCTGTTTTCCGAGACGGGAATGCCGTTTGAGGTTCAGATCCGCACGTTCGAGATGCACCGCACGGCGGAATACGGCATCGCGGCGCACTGGATGTACAAGGAGGGCCGCGCCAGCCGGGACGAGCTGGACAGCAAGCTCGCCTGGCTCCGGGAGGCGCTCGAACTTGAAAACTACGCGGACAACACCCGCGAGTTCGTGGAGAACATCCGCAAGGATTTTTTCAGCGACTATGTTTATGTGCTGACCCCGCGCGGGCAGATCATCGACCTTGTGACCGGCTCGACGCCGCTCGACTTTGCGTACCGCATCCATTCCAACGTGGGCAACCACGCGCAGCACGCGAAGGTCAACGGCGCGATCGTGCGGCTCGATTACAAGCTCAAAAACAACGACGTGGTGGAAATCATCACCGCCCCAAACGCGACCCCAAGCCGGGACTGGCTCAAGATCGTCAAGACCCAGCAGGCTAAGGCGAAGATCCGGCAATGGTTCAAGAAGGCCAACCGGGAGGAGAACGTCCAGCGCGGCAAGGAGATGCTTTCCGAAGCGGCGCGGCGGCAGGGCAGGCAGCTTTCCGAACTCGCAAAAGCGGAGTATTTTGACGACATCCTCAAGCGCTTCAACATGTCCGACTTGGATGACGTGTATGCCGCCATTGGCTATGGCGGGATCACGACCGGGCAGGTGCTCCACAAGCTGATGGAGCAATACCGCAAGGAGGCGAAGGCGCAGCAGGCCGCCGAATGGCTGGAGCAGAAGGAAGACCAGCGCCCGCAGCCCGGCGGCCAGCAGGGCCGGGGCGTGATTGTCAGGGGCGAGCCGAATATGGTGGTGCGCTTCGCGCATTGCTGCAGCCCACTCCCCGGCGATCCGATCATCGGCTACATCACGCGCGGCCGCGGCGTTTCCATCCACCGGGCAGACTGCCCGAACATGGCGGATCTTATGGTGGAGCCGGAGCGCATGATCGAGGTGGAATGGACCAAGAGCGAAAAGACCACCTATACCGCCAGCATCCAGGTGATCGCGGGCGAGCGCGCGGGGCTTTTGATGGAGATCTCGCAGATCCTCTTAAACCTCAACATCAGCATCAAGGCCATGAACGCGAAGACCACCGGCGATATCGTAAACGTGCAGCTTTCGTTTGATGTAAGCGGCGCGGATCAGCTCGAGTCTATCATCAAGCAGGTGAAACGGGTGAAACTCGTCAACGAGGTTTACCGCATCAACGTTTGAGGCCGAACACGTAGCTTTGACATTTTTGCAAGGCAAAGGAGAACCATGGCATGCGCGCAGTTGTGCAGCTCGTGAAGGAGGCGTCCGTCGCGGTGGACGGCGCGGTAAAGGGGCGGATCGGCCCAGGGTATCTCGTGCTGCTCGGCATCGAGGAAAACGACGGGCAAAAGGATCTCGACTATATCTCTGAAAAACTTTTGGGGCTGCGCGTGTTCGAGGATGCGGGCGGCAAGATGAACCGTTCCATTCTGGACGCCGGCGGCTCCATCCTGCTCGTTTCCCAGTTCACGCTTTATGGCGACGCGCGCAAGGGACGCAGGCCCAGCTTCATCCGTGCGGCGCGGCCGGAAAAGGCCATCCCGCTGTATGAGGCCATGATCGCGCGCCTGCGGGAGGCCCTCCCGGTGGAAACGGGCGAGTTCGGCGCGCACATGCAGGTTTCGCTCGTCAACGACGGGCCGGTCACCATCCTTCTTGACAGTGAAAGGACGTTTTGAACATGCAACCCATTACCCTCATTACGGGGCCGCTTGAGGTCAACACCTATATCATGCTTGGCGCGCGCGCGGGCGAATGCTTTATCGTCGACCCATCGGACGCCGCACTCGTGCGGGACACGATGGCCGAACACAGCGTCGCGCCCACGCATATCCTGCTGACGCATGGCCATTTCGACCATATCCTCGCGGTGGCGCAGCTGCAAAAGGAATTTGGCGCGAAGGTCTGCATCCACGAAGCGGATGAGGAGGCGCTTTACAGCAAGCGCGCGAGCCTTTCCGTCCTCGCGGGGATGGAGGTTCCGCCCTGCCATGCGGACGTGCTGCTCCAGGGCGGCGAAATGCTGGATGCGGCGGGCTTTTCGGTGAAGGTGCTGCATACGCCGGGCCACTCTCCGGGCTGCGTTTGCTACCTGCTCGCACAGGAGCGTATCCTGTTTTCCGGAGATACGCTGTTCCGCCTGAGCGTAGGCCGCAGCGATCTCAAGGGCGGCAGCGAACGGGAGCTGTATGAATCCATCGCTTATACGCTTTTCCCGCTTCCAGGGGATTACGACGTGTATCCGGGCCATATGCGCAAGACGAAGCTCGAATTCGAGCGCCAGAACAACCCGGTGATGCGCGATTGGAGCGCTGGGCTATGGTAAGCCTTTACACGAACCAACCCGCCTTTTTTGCGGACATTGCGGATGAGCTGCGCCTGTTCCTCGTCCGGGAGGAGATTGTACCGGCGGAGGAAGGGCAGGCGCAGGCTTCCGTCATTTTGGAAGAACAGGACGGCCTTTGGCAGGTCCGGGCGCGGGTGCGCTTGGATGGGCGGGAGGCCGTTTCGGCGTATTCGCGCCCTGCCGTAACGGGCGACGCGCTCGAAGAAAAGCGCTGCCGCAAGCGTGCCGTGAAGATCGCTGCCTTCCGCGCGATGCGGACGGCCACAGGTCTGGAGCTGCCCTGGGGATCGCTCACGGGCATCCGGCCGACGCGCCTTTTGCGCGAGCTGATTGAGCGGGAGGGCGAAGCGGAGGCTATGCGCATGATGCGCGCGGAGTTCGACGTTTCGGAGGAAAAGCTCGCCCTTGCATCGGAGATCGTCCGCGTGCAGGCGCCTGTGCTGCAATCCCAGAAAAAGGAGGATGTGGACGTTTACATCGGCATCCCCTATTGCGCATCCCGCTGCCTGTACTGCTCGTTTGCGTCCGCTGTGCGCACGGAAAAGACGGACATGGCGGCGTACCTTGCCGCGCTTGAGCGGGACATCGCCCACGGCGCTTCCATCGTGCGGGAAACGGGTCGCAGGGTGCGCAGCATGTACCTGGGCGGCGGAACGCCGACGGTGCTCACGGCGGAGGAGCTCCGGCGGCTTCTCGATTTCACGCTTTGCGCCTACGGCGGCTTTGGCGCGGAGCTGACGGTGGAGGCCGGGCGGCCGGATACCATCACGGAAGAAAAGCTCGCGGTCCTGCGCGCGGCGGGTGCGGACCGTGTTTCCATTAACCCGCAGAGCATGAACGAAAGGACGCTGCGCCTCATCGGCCGCAGCCATACGCCGGAGGAGATACAGACCGCGTTTCAACTGGCGCGGGACGCGGGCTTTGCGTCCATCAACATGGACTTGATCGCCGGGCTCCCCGGCGAAACGGAGGACGACATGCGCCGCACGCTTGCCGCAGTGGCCGCCCTTGCGCCGGATAACCTGACCGTGCATACGCTTGCGCTCAAGCGTTCCTCCCGCCTTGTGGAAAAGCTGGAGGAATATCCGCTGCCGGAGGCGGAGGCCGCAGAGGCGATGGTGCGGCACGGCGCGGAAACGGCGCGCGCGCTCGGCATGCGGCCGTATTATATGTACCGGCAGAAGTATATGCGCGGCAACCTCGAAAACGTGGGGTATGCGCTGCCGGGGCTCGAATGCGTTTACAACATCGACATGATGGAGGACACGACTTCCATCATGGCCCACGGAGCGGGAGCCATGACCAAGTGCGTCTACGACGCAGAGCGCCGCGTGGAACGCGTGCCGAACCCGAAGAACATCGAGACCTACATTGCAAAGGTAGACCGGCTTGCGGAGGAAAAGCGCAGGCTGTATGAAATGGGATAAGCGGGAGCAGGAAGCGCGCAGTGGGGGTGCACATAAGTGGAAAGCCCCCTGGCGGGGCGTGAGAGGGTTTGTTTTATGGTGCGCCGGGGCGGCGCGCCACACATTTTTATGATAGCCTGCAAAGCTGTGCGTCCCAATCGCAATCGCACACAAATATGGCCTCCCCAATGCTCAATTCGATGCGGCTTGTTCCCGATGGACTCCCTTCCGGCCATTCTGCTCTGAAAACGCCAAGTCCCGCAGGGTTCAAATCGGGTGTCCCGAGCCCCAGCAGCAATCGTTCACACGGGAGCGGCACTCCATTTACCTTGAGTGCAGGAGTTCCCGAAGGGAAGCCGGCATCCCCGGCGGAAAGGCCAAAACATAGCCATGCCGTGCCATCTTCCTCCAAACAGGCAAGCTCTGCAAACGTAATCCCATTGCTGGAAAACCCGGCTGGAATGCTGCTTTCAACCATTTTTTGAAGTTCCGCTGAGGCTCCCCTTTTCGCCAGCAGCATTGTCGCTTCATAGTCTGCGGCAGTATCCAAACTTGCCTTCCATTCCTCCGCTTTTTCTGCCCCGGAAAGGGCAAGATAATCCTCGGGGAAACCGATTTGACCTGCTCGGAGCAAATCGTCGTAATGCAATGCAAAATATGCCTCGCGCTCATCAGAAGGTACACGCAGCACCGCTTCTACACGGGACAAAAGCTCTGCAAACGGCATATTTTCAGGCCCATCCGTGCAGGCTGAGAGAGAAGTGAACAGCACAAGCAACGAAAGAATAAGAATCATTCTTTTCCAGCACATTGGCGTTTTGATCCGGCTGCTTTCAACGTTTGTAAGGCTGAACCGCATATCAGTCATAATACCCCCCTATGTCAATTAAACGGATTCCGGTTCCATCTGAACCGGGGTTATGCACATATCCATCAAAATAAAATTCATGCAACAAACATTGTGTGAATTGCAAAAGAGCGTTTGAAAATCCCGCTGACAAAACAGCGCTAATCAAAATCAGGCAAGCCAAAATATTTCTCGATCTTCCTTTTGTACATTGCATATTACAGTAAGATTTTTATATATTTATCATAATATGCTATATGTTGCCTGTCAACAATATTTGAAGGAAAATATTAAAAATACAGAGATACATTGTATATAATGCATAGCCTATTTGTGTCGGAGGGCATGGCGGCAAGCGGCTTCCTTACAGGCTGTGCAGGTGAGGCGCGGAACACCTGTTGACATTTTTTGTTTCTGCGGCTATAATGGCGCAAAGGCTATGATTGGAAGAGTAGCGTGCATGCAAGCGCAAAGAGAGGGCAAGCCGTGGCTGAGAGCCGCCCCGCAGCGCAGCGCGTGAAGGACGCCCATGAGCCGCCATGCCGACAAAGCGTGGCCGTATCCCCGGCGTTAACGGGCATGAGCGGAACGCGCCCGGCGCGCGTTCAAGCAAGGGTGGCACCGCGGGTTTCCCGTCCCTTCGGCCGAAGGAACGGAAAGCCCTTATTTTATATGCGAGGAGAAGGACGATGCAATACCAGATACCCAAGGGGATGCGGGACGTAACCCCCAAGGAAAGCTACAAATGGCAGTATGTGGAAAGCCTGGTCCGCAGGCTCTGCGGCGTTTATGGCTTCAACGAGACGCGCACGCCCGTGCTGGAGCACACGGAGCTGTTTTTGCGCAGCGTGGGCGACACCACGGACGTCGTGCAGAAGGAGATGTACACCTTCACCGACAAGGGCGACCGCTCGGTGACCCTCAAGCCGGAAGGCACGGCGGGCGTTGCGCGCATGTTCATGGAAGCGAAGCTGTTCAACGAGGCGCAGCCCACGAAGATGTATTATCTTAACTGCCCCGTGTTCCGTTATGATAAGCCCCAGGCCGGCCGGCTGCGCGAGCATCACCAGTTCGGCGTGGAGGTTTACGGCGCGCCGCGCGCAAGCGCGGAGGCGGAGTGCATCGCCCTCGCGCTCGATCTGTTCCGGGCGCTCGGCATCGAAGGGCTTTCCGTGAACGTGAACAGCATCGGCTGCCCGGAATGCCGCCCGGCCTACAACGCAAAGCTCAAGGAATATCTGCGGGACAATTACGACGATCTCTGCGAGACCTGCCGCACCCGCTTCGAGAAAAACCCCATGCGCATCCTCGACTGCAAGGAGGAAAAGTGCAAGCGCATCGCCGCAGGCGCGCCTAAGACGGTCGATTGCCTCTGCGATGAATGCCGGGCGCATTTCGAGGAATTCCAGGCGTGCCTCACGGCCATGGGCATCGAATATGTGATCGATCCGATGATCGTGCGCGGCCTCGATTATTACAACAAGACCGTATTCGAGATTATCTCCACCGCGGGGCAGTACAAGGGCACAGTCTGCGGCGGCGGGCGCTATGATGGCCTGCTCGAGCAGCTCGGCGGCCCGAAGATGGCGAGCGTTGGCTTCGGCATGGGCATGGAGCGGCTGCTGCTCGTAGCTGAAAGTTTCCGCCCGATCCCCGCGCCCGAGCCGGTGGGCGTGTATCTTGCGGCGATGGGCGAGGCCGCGCGCGCCGAGGGCGTGCGCCTCATGAAGGCGCTGCGGGACGCGGGCGTAAAGGCGGAGTTCGACCACGTGGGCAGGAGCTTCAAGGCACAGTTCAAATACGCGGACAAACTCGGCGCGCGTTTTGTGGCAATCCTCGGGGACGACGAGATGAAGGCAGGGGCCGTCAAGCTCAAAAACATGGAAACCGGCGAGGAGGCGGCAGCGCCGCTTCCGGAATTCGTGGAAACCGTAAAAACGATTTTGGAACGATAAAGAAGGAGAAGGACAATGGCTGAATTATTGCAGGGCTGGAAACGCACGCACCGCGTGGGCGAGCTCACGGCGGAGCAGATCGGGCAGGAAGTGACGCTCATGGGCTGGGCGGGTACCTGGCGCAACCTGGGCGCGCTCATCTTCATCGGCCTTCGGGATCGCAGCGGCCTCATGCAGGTCGTATTCAATGAGGCGGAGCTCCCCGCGGAGGTGTTCGCGCTCGCGGAGACCATCCGCAGCGAATACGTGATCGCTGTGCGCGGCACGCTCGCACGCCGCACGGCGGAGATGGTCAACAAGGAAATGAAGACCGGCGAATACGAGGTGATCGCAAAGGAGCTCAAGATCCTTTCGAGCGCGCAGACTCCGCCGTTCTACATCGACGACAACGTCAACACCAAGGAGGATCTGCGCCTCAAATACCGCTACCTTGACCTGCGCAGGCCGCGCATGCAGGAGATCATGATGATGCGCCACCGCATTTCGCAGATCACCCGCAGCTATTTCGACGAGCAGGGCTTCCTCGAGATCGAGACGCCGATGCTCGGCCGTTCCACGCCGGAGGGCGCGCGGGACTACCTCGTGCCGAGCCGCGTGCATCCGGGCGAGTTTTACGCGCTGCCGCAGAGCCCGCAGCAGTTCAAACAGCTCCTGATGATCGCCGGGTATGACCGCTATTTCCAGCTTGCCCGCTGCTTCCGGGATGAGGACCTGCGTGCGGACCGCCAGCCGGAGTTCACGCAGATCGACCTTGAGATGTCCTTTGTGGATGAGGACGACGTCCTCGCCGTGAACGAGGGCTTCATCGCCCGGCTTCTGAAGGAGATCAAGGGGATCGACCTGCCGCTGCCGCTGCGCCGCATCCCCTGGCAGGAGGCGATGGACCGCTTTGGCTCCGACAAGCCGGACACCCGCTTCGGCCTTGAGCTTGTGAACGTGACGGATCTCGTGCGCGGCTGTGGCTTCGGCGTGTTCAGCGCCGCGGTAGAAGGCGGCGGCAGCGTCCGCTGCATCAACGTCAAGGGCGGTGTGGAAAAGTTCCCGCGAAAGAAGATCGACGAGCTTGTGGAGTTCGTGAAGATCTACCGCGCCAAGGGGCTCGCCTGGATGAGCCTCAAGCCGGACGGGCTCCAGTGCTCGTTTGCAAAGTTCCTGACGGAAGAGCAGATTGGCGCGATCCAAAAGGCCGCGGGCGCGGAGCAGGGCGACATCCTGTTCTTCGTCGCAGACGCGAAGGACGAAGTGGTTTACGCTTCCCTCGGCGCGCTGCGCTTGGAGATCGCCAAACGGCTCGAGCTCATCGACCAGACGAAGTTTGACGTCCTTTGGGTGACCGATTTCCCGCTCCTGGAGTGGGACGAGGAGGAGAACCGCTATGTGGCGTGCCACCATCCGTTCACAAGCCCCAAGGATGAGGACATCCCGCTGCTTGATACCGATCCGGGCAAGGCCCGCGCAAAGGCCTACGACATGGTTATCAACGGCTACGAAGCCGGCGGCGGCTCCATCCGGATCCACTCCTCCGAATTGCAGGAGAAGATGTTTGAAACCATCGGCTTCACGCCGGAGCAGGCGCATGAGCGTTTCGGCTATTTCATCGACGCGTTCAAGTTCGGTACCCCGCCGCACGGCGGCCTTGCCTACGGCCTTGACCGCCTCGTGATGCTCATGACGGGCACGACGAACATCAGGGACGTGATCGCTTTCCCGAAGGTGCAGACGGCGGCCTGCCTCATGACCGACGCGCCCAATACCGTAGACGAAAAGCAGCTCCAGGAGCTGCATATCTGCACAAACGCGGAGGAATAACGACGCCCCGTAAGCTGAGCGGCCTGGAATTTCACCCGGGCCGCTTTCCAGCGCGCAAAATTAAGAAAACCATAATCTCGCGTTGAAGGATTGTTGATGTTTTGCTGCTATACTTTGCATGAGCCGGGAAGAATAGAGCCGGCACCCAAACAATAAGGAGACTATCCCATGCCCCGTAAAGCTGACATCTCAACCAGAACGCCGGAGGAAAGGCGGCGCAGGAAGCGCACGATCACGGCGATCGCCGTATTCGCTGCGTTCCTTGCCGCCGCCTGTATCGTGATCGGGCGCCCGCTGCTCCAGTTCATCGACGATCCCCAGAAGTTCCGCGATTGGGTGGATGCGCACGGTATTTGGGGGCGGCTGTCTTTCATGGGCATGATGGCGCTTCAGGTCATCGTCGCGTTCATCCCCGGCGAGCCGCTCGAGATCGCCGCCGGCTATGCTTTCGGCATTTGGGAGGGCACCGGCCTTTGCCTGCTTGGCGCGTTCATCGGCGGGCTTCTCGTGTTCCTGTTTGTGCGCACGTTTGGGCGGCGCGCGGCGGAGGTGTTTTTCCCGCCGGAACAAATCGATTCCGTGCGCTTCCTGCGCGCGGGGCGGGAGCTCAACCTGCTCGTGTTCCTGCTGTTCCTCATTCCAGGTACGCCTAAGGATGTGATGACCTATTGCGTCGGCCTTACGAAGATGCCGCTTGGGACGTGGATGCTCATCTCCTCGACAGCGCGCATCCCGTCTATCATTACTTCCACCATCGGCGGAGACGCGCTCGGCCTCCAGAATTACCAGTTCGCGCTGATCGCCTTCGGTGTGGCAGCCGCCCTTGCGGCAGCGGGCGTGCTGATCTACCGCCATATGAATAAAAAAGGCGGCGTGGGCTGAAACTGGGGATGCCGTGCAGGTTCGAATGTGGTATAATGGGTTTCAATAAACCCAGTTGAGTTTGGAAAGGAATGGAACCGCAATGCGTCAAACGGGAAAGGTGATCGAAACAAAGGGGAAGAAGGCGGTCGTTCGCTTCGTGCGCAGCGACGCCTGCGGGCACTGCAACGCCTGCTTCCGTTTGGGCAGCAACGAGGCGGATATCGACATCGACAACGTGCTGAATGCAAAGATCGGGGATCTGGTCGGCATCGAGATGCACGGCAAAAGCGTGCTCAAAGCGAGCCTGATCCTGTATGGCGTGCCGCTCGTGGCGCTGCTAGTGGGGGCGTATATCGGTTCCCTGCGGGGCGACCTTTACGCGGCGCTCGGCGGGGTGCTGTTCGCGGCGGGTTCGTTTTTTATCCTGCGTGCGCTGGAGCCGAAGTTTTCCCGCATGACGGAATTCAAGCCGCGCATGGTGGAGATCGTCGAACAGCCGGAAGGACCCGAACAACCGAATGAAGGAGGAAAAAACGATGGCGAGTGAGAAAGTTTTGCATGTAACGGAAGCGACCTTCGACGCGGAGGTGCTCAAGAGCGAGCAGCCTGTGCTCGTGGATTTTTGGGCGACCTGGTGCGGCCCCTGCCGCATGATCGCACCCATTTTGGACGAGCTGGCTGAGGAATACGGCGGCCGGGCGAAGATCTGCAAGGTAAACGTGGACGATGAACCCACCCTTGCACAGCGATACAAGATCATGTCCATCCCCGCGGTGTTTCTGTTCCGCGGCGGCGAAATCGTGGAAAAGATGATCGGCGCGCGCCCGAAGCAGGCGTTCGCGGATGCGATCGAAGAGAATCTGTAACGAAACACAAAGTGTGAAAACATCAAAGCTTCATGCTTGGGGCCGCGCCTCACATGAAGCTTTTGTCATAAGCCGGATTGCAATGGCATAAAACAATGGCAGGCAAGGCTGCCTGCCATTGAAATCTGCTTTGTGGACATGCGCTGAAGGCGCGGACGCTTATTCCGCCTGTTTGCCGTTGAGATACCGTGCGGCGACGGCCACATGGAGCGCCGCTGCGTAGGCGAGGCCGTCCTCGTTGGCGCAGAACTGGCCGCTGTGGGCGGGGAAACGGCATTCCTTCCTGCCGTCGCCAAAGCCGAAATCACAGTAGCAGCCGGGGATGCCGTCCATGAAGTAGCCGAAATCTTCGGTGCCCATGCTGGGAATGGTTTCGAGATGGACCCCATCTTTGCCAACAAGCTCGGTCATCGTTTCCTGGACGAGGGCGGTGAATGCATCGTCATTGACGACGCCGGGGTAGCTGGTGCGGATGTTCACCTCGGCGGAAGCGCCCATTGCGGCGGCGACGCCCTCGGCGGTCTCCTTCACCATGCGGCACATCTTCTGCCGCATCTCCGGGCCGAGGGTGCGGATGATGCCCTTGAGCTCCGCTTCGCCGGCAATGATGTTCCCGGCGGTGCCCGCGTGGAAGCTGCCCACGGTCACCACAGCGGAATCGGTCGCAAAGATGCGGCGGGAAACGAGGGTTTGCAGGGCGGTGACGACCTGGCAGGCGACGGCAATGGAATCAATGCCGCTGCCGGGGAACGCGCCGTGACAGCCCTGGCCGCGGACGCGGATGGTGAACGGGTTGGAAGCAGCGTACGATTTGCCGTAAGTTAGGCCATAATGCCCTGCGATCTTGCTGGTGGTGCTGTGGCCGCCAAAGACCGCGTCCACGCTGGGGTTTTGCAGGCAGCCGGCTTTGACCATGCGCTCTGCGCCGCCGTTGCCTTCCTCGTCGGGCTGGAAGAAGAACTTCACGTTGCCGCAAAGCTCGTCCCGGTGAGCCGCCAAGATCTTGGCGGCACCCATGAGCGAGGCCGTGTGGAGATCGTGCCCACAGGCATGCATCACGCCCGCGTTTTGCGAGGCGAACGGGAGGCCGGTTTCCTCCTGGATCGGCAGAGCGTCGATGTCGGCGCGCAGGCCGATGGTCCGGCCCGGTTTGCCGCCGTAGAGCACGCCGAGGACGCCGGTTTCCACGCAGGGCTTCACTTCCACGCCCAAGCCTTCCAAATATGCTTGGATGCGCGCGGTGGTGCGCACTTCCCGGCTGCCCAGCTCGGGATGCGCGTGGATGTCACGCCGGATGGCGACGAGTTCTTCCTGCAGGCCTTTGGCTTCCTGCAGCAGGGTTTGCGGATCAAACGCCATAATCAATACCAGCTTTCTGAAAGAATAATAAAAAATTTTACGTTGCTTATCATATCATCAGGCGGGAAAAAAGACAACTGCGTTTGCTGTGCTGTTCAATGCAGATGAGTTCACAAAAAGGGCAGCAATACGTGCCGCCCTTTCTGCTGCGAAACCAGTTGGCCTACTGCTACGCTTCCTCCACATTCGCGCCGCAGGCGGGGCAGAAACGCGCCCGGTCCTCCAGCACCGTGCCGCAGTGCGGACAAAGCCTTGCGCCGGACGGCGGCGCCGGTTCAGGCGCGGCGTATTCCTGCACAGGCATTTGCGGGGCAATGGGTTCCTGCGGGGCGGAAGTGTCCTCGGGCGTTTTCAATGTGGATGTTTCCTTTGCTTTTCTCAGCATCAGGATGGCCACGATGAGCAGCACCAGGCCAGCTCCTGCCATGATGAGCCCAATGAAAGCGCTGTCGCTGGGTTTGTTGTCCGGCACGATCATGTATGGCAGCACATATGAGATGATTTCCTCTGGGTCGTTCGTGCTGTAGAAGTCGGATTCGACGCACCAATCCACAAAGCTCCCGTTCTGGTAAAACACGCCGTTTTCACACCAGTCATAAAGGATCTCCTCAATGTCGGAAGGGAGGGCCTTGATCTGCGCATCCTCGAGATAAAGCTCCGTGTAAACGGCAGCAAGGCTGTCGTCCCAGGTTTCGTCGTAGATCTGGTTGAGCGTATCGTAATAGCGCGGCGTAGCTTCCATGGTCACGAAATAGGTGATGTATCCGTCCTCCACAAGCGGGATCAGGTAATAGAGCTTATCGCTGTTATCCGAAAGGCGGATGCCGTAATTGGTCGTATATTCCTCGGCAAACACTTCAAAGACGAATTCCACACGGCCTTCTACATACGGTTCCCCAGCCAGTTCGGCCTCGGTGAGCAGATTGAAATCCCGTGTGCCCTCGGTTTCATATTTCCGCAGATCGCTTTTGGCGCCGATATAGGCCATAAGGCCGAAGCCGATCAGCACAATGGCCAGAACCAACAGCGCAATCGCGCCGGATTTCCGCTTGGTTGCATTTGAGTTCATAAAAAATACCCCCATTATAAGACAAAATTCCGCACCAATCATATCACATGCATATGAAAACGGCAAACGTGTTTTTAAAACGGTACAAGAACTGTTTTTGGAGAAATAAACGTTGCCACTTTCCGCAGGGTTTGCTACAATAAATCGGATAAGAAACAAGCGCGGCGGCCGGTATGCGCCGCCTATTGCGGAGGTAATTTTGTTATGAAGCTTGAACGTCTTGTGGGGGACCGTTTTAAGGAGCGCCCATCCGATTGTGTGATCGACAGCCATGCGCTGATGCTGCGCGGCGGCTACATGAAATACGTGGCCAACGGCATCTTCTCCTCGTACATGCCGCTCCGGCGCATTACGCGCAAGATCGAGGCCATCATCCGTGAGGAGATGGATGCGATTGACGGCCAGGAGGTTCAGTTCCCGGTGGTGCTGCCCGCGTCCCTTTGGGAGGAATCCGGCCGGTATCAGAGCGTCGGCAGCGAGCTTATGCGCTTTTCGGACCGCAACGGAAGCCCGCTCGTGCTCGGCATGACGCATGAGGAAGCGGCTGTGCAGCTCGTGCGCGAATACGGCCAGAGCTATTCCAAATACCCCTTCATGATCTACCAGTTCCAGACCAAATTCCGCGACGAAGCGCGCCCGCGCGCAGGCCTCATCCGTGTGCGCGAGTTTACGATGAAGGACGCCTACTCCTTCCACACCTCGCAGGAGGATTTGGAGCAATACTATGCCCGCTGCTATCACGCCTATGAGCGTATCTTCGCGCGCGCAGGCATCCCGGAAACCGTGGCCGTCCTGTCCGACTCCGGCATGATGGGCGGCAGCGTCTCCCATGAATACATGCTGCTCACCCCGGTGGGCGAGGATACTATCGTCACCTGCTCGGAATGCGGCTGGCGGGCAAATATGGAGGCGGCGGAGAACATCATCGAAAACGGGAAGGATGCGGCGGAAGAGCCCCTCACGGCCGTACATACGCCGCACCAGCAGACCATTGAGGACGTCTGCAACTTCCTGAAGCTGCCGGTGGAAAAATCCTGCAAGGCGGTCGTTTACCAGAAGAACGCAACTGACGAATACGTCGTGCTGTTCCTGCGCGGCGATTTTGAAGCCAACGAAACCAAGCTCACGAACTTCCTCGGCGAGGCGATCCATCCGGCGGTCATTACGCCGGAAAGCGGCATCGCGGCGGGATATATCGGGCCGCTCGGCCTGCCTGAGGGCGTAACCGTGTTGTTCGACCGCTCCCTTGCGGGTACGAACAACCTTTGCTGTGGTGCGAACCGGGAGGAGTACCACTACACGGGCTTCTGCTTCGAGCGCGACCTGCCCGGCGCAGAGTTCCACGATTTCGCAAAGGTCAAGGAAGGCGGGGCCTGTCCCAAGTGCGGCAAGCATGCGGTCCGCATCTCCCGCGGCATTGAGGTTGGGAACATATTCCAGCTTGGCACGAAATACACCAAGTCCATGGGCATGCAGTATCTCGACCAGAACGGCCAGCTGCAATACCCCATCATGGGTTGCTATGGCATCGGCGTAGGCCGGCTTGCGGCCTCCGTCTGCGAGGCGCACCATGACGACTATGGCCCCATCTGGCCGATGTCCATTGCGCCCTGGCAGGTACACTTGTGCTGTATGCGTGCGGACAACGCGGAAGTGCATGCCTATGCGGATTCTCTTTATGAGGCGCTTCAGACGCGTGGGCTGGAGGTCATCTACGACGACCGGCCGGTCAGCGCGGGCGTGATGTTCTCCGATGCGGATCTGCTCGGCGTTCCAGTGCGCGTCGTCGCAAGCCCGCGCAACCTGAAGGATGGCTGCGTCGAGCTTTCCACGCGGGATAAGAAGGTCTCCGAAAAGATACCTATGGCGGAGGCGGTGGAGCGCATCGCTGCCCTTCGGGATGAACTCCTTGCTGCGTGCAAGGCGGAATAACAGAAAGCAACAAGGCCGACGGCCCGAGGATGACTCGGGCCGTCAGATTGCCGCCCAAATGCTGCCTGCCGCTTCGGCGACAGCTATATGAGCATTAGCAAACAAGCGGTTTTGCCCGCCGGCCATGCCGGCGGGCAAAACCGCTTGAGCCATCATATATCCTGTCAGTCTGGTTAAAATTTCGCGTCCATTTTTCAACAATTATCCGGTATATATACGGCAGTTGTTCTACATATATCACAGAAAGCGTATGCTATAGTACCCATGGAAGCAGGAAAGGGGGATAGCATCTTGTACATCGAGCTGTTTCTCCTGGATAACTTCGTCATGGATTGCCTGATGCTGCGCATCGCTGCGGCGCTCAGCGCCCGGCCGATTCCGGCAGGCCGCATGGCGCTTGCATCCGCGCTCGGCGCTTGCGGCGCTTGGGGGGCGCTGTTCTTTCCGCCGCTGGCATCGCTGCCGGGGAAAGCCGTTTGCGGGCTGCTCTTCACGCTTGCGTTCCCGTGGAAGGGCCTTCGAGAATATGCACGCACGGCGGCTGCGGTTTTCGGTGCAGCCTTCTTAACGGGCGGGCTCGCGTTTTGCCTGGCGCTCTGCTTTGGCGGCGGTATGCGCGGCGGCGTGGTAGTGGCCGCGCTGCCCGTGCGCACTGCGCTTGCCGTAGCGCTTGCGGCAACGTTCCTTCCGGGCTTGGTGCGCCGCCTGCGGGCGCAGCGTGCACAGGCGGGATGCCATGTGCGGCTCACGGTATGCGCAGCAGGCCGGGAATACAGGCTCGATGCATTGATCGACACGGGAAACGGCCTCTTTGAACCGCTCAGCGGCAAGCCGGTGGCCGTAGCGCACCTGCCGGAACTCGCGGAACATGCGCACATCCCGATCCCGGCCGCTACGGCAGGCGGCAGCGGTATCCTTTATGCGCTCCGGCCGGAGCGCATCAGCGTGAACGGCCGGGAAAGCGACGTGCTGCTTGCGCTCAGCCCCGTGCCGCTGCACGGCGCGGAAGCGCTTTTGCCGCCGGGGGCGGCAGAATGGACAAATCTGGGAGGATGAGAGATATGCAGCGATTCTTCGCCCGGCTGCTCGCCAGGCTTTACAGACGGCTCGGCCTCGCTTCCGCACTGTATTATGTGAACGCGGGCGAGGCGCTCCCGCCGCCGCTTTCCCGGGAGGAGGAAAGCGAATGTATCCATGCGCTGGGCGAGGGGGACGAGTCCGTCAAGCAGACGCTCATCGAGCGCAACCTCCGCCTTGTGGTGTACATCGCGCGCAAGTTCGAGAACACGGGCGTAAACATTGAAGACCTCATTTCCATCGGCACGATCGGGCTCATCAAAGCCGTCAACACGTTCGATCCAGGGAAGAAGATCAAGCTCGCAACATATGCTTCCCGCTGCATCGAAAATGAGATCCTCATGTACCTGCGCCGAAGCTGCCGGCTCAAGCTCGAGGTTTCGCTGGATGAACCACTCAACGTTGATTGGGATGGCAACGAACTGCTGCTTTCCGACATTCTCGGCACGGACGGGGATCTCGTTTACCGCGGCATTGAGGACGAGGTAGACAAAGAACTGCTCGCGCTCGCCATGCGCAAGCTGACCCCGCGTGAAAAGCAGATCATGGAACTGCGCTTCGGCCTCAAGGGTACGCGCGAGTATACGCAGAAGCAGGTTGCGGATATGCTCGGCATTTCGCAGAGCTATATTTCTCGCCTGGAAAAGCATATCATCAAGGTGCTTCGCAAGGAGATCACTTCGATGTCGTGACGCCGGCCATGTATCGCGCGCGAAAGATAGTCCAAAACAAAAAATACCGCCCGGGAAGAAAATCTTCCCGGGCGATTTCCGCATGCTGTACATGCCTGCGAAGCAGCATGCAGACCGGCTCTCTTATGGCTTATGATTAATAGTTTTCCGCGCGCAGTTCAAAATAGGCCTTTGGATGCGCACAGACCGGGCATACTTCGGGCGCGGCCTCGCCAACGTGGATATGGCCGCAGTTGAGGCACTTCCAAACGCAGACGCCGCCGCGGGAGAAAACCTTGCCTTCGTTGATGTTGGCGAGCAGCTTGCGGTAGCGTTCTTCATGCTCTTTTTCAATCCTGCCTACGCCCTCGAACAGGCGGGCAATGTCCTCAAAGCCTTCCTCGCGCGCTTCTCTAGCGAACTGGTCGTACATGTCCGTCCACTCATCGTTTTCGCCGGTTGCGGCGTCCGCGAGGTTATCGGCCGTGCCGGGCACCTTGCCGCCATGGAGCAGCTTAAACCAGAGCTTAGCGTGTTCCTTCTCGTTGCCTGCGGTTTCCTCGAAAATCGAAGAGATCTGATTGAAGCCGTCCTTTTTCGCGGCGGAAGCATAATAGCCATACTTTGTGGCTGCTTGGGATTCGCCGGCAAATGCGGTCTGGAGGTTGGCTTCGGTCTTGGTTCCTTTGAGTTCTTTCATGGGGGTGACTCTCCTTTCAAACTTTAGTAGGAATTATGGCTTGCGCCTAGCATAAGAATACTTCTTACTTAATAAAGATAAGCGTCTTTGAGCGGTTGTCAAGGAAAATTGTTGTGCACCAGCAGAAAAATGCTCTGTGAAAGCGCATACAGCCATTGCAGCCCGGCGGCTCAGCCATGCCGGCGGGCCTGACGCAGGCGCAGCGCAGTATGTGCGTGCCGAAAAAGTCCGCCCTGGATTGCCGAATGCTGCAGCTCTTGGTTTTGAAAACGGCATTTTTCGATTTGCCGGTACCCGATTATATCCGTTCTTTCGGCCCGCGGGAGGGAGATTTATTGGGATATAATCCCAAATTAATGAATAATTTAAAAAGAAATGCGGAATTTCTACACAAATCCTGGCGTTCATGCTAAAATTAGTATGTAGTATTATAGATAATATATCTTGCTGCAGCCTGTGCATGCGCACAGCTGAGCAATCCGATTTTGGCGAGGATTTCTTATGAAACGGATTACTGCGTTTTTCCTGACGCTTGCCGTTGCTGCGGCCCTTGTGGCGCTGCCGGCCCCGGAAGCGTCCGCAGCAACAGACTACAGTACCATCAAGGTCAAGCTTACCACCAACAACGCAACGGTCATTTCCATGAGCGTGCGGGGGGAATACTTCATCAATGAAAACGGAGCCGCCTTCAAGGGCGGCACGCTGACGCTGCGCGCGAACCTGGATGGAACGCTTACCGCCTCGCATTCAAGCGCAGGCGAACTGTATACCGGGGCATCGCTTTCGATCATGCGCGTGGAGATGATGCCCTCCGCCGGGTATCTGTACTTCAATTCGCGTTCTTATTTGGGCCACTTTAACGTGCGCGTACTCGGAAACGGGTATTTGCAGGTAGTCAACGTCGTGCCGCTCGCGCATTATCTTTACGGCGTCGTCGGCCATGAAATGAGCAACACCTTCCCGATCGAGGCGCTTAAGGCACAGGCGATTGCCGCGAAGTGCTATGTGCTCACCTGCATGAAAACCGGGAACGCGGAATATTATATCGGCGATACTTCGTCCGACCAGGTCTACAAGGGGTATACGGCTTCCAACGCGAACGTCATCCGCGCGGTGGACGAAACGCTCAGCGAGATCCTGACCGTGAACGGCTCCATGCTCTGCACGTATTACGCCGCGAGCAACGGCGGGGAGACCAACCTTGTTACCTATGCCTGGGGTGCCAGCAGGGGGACGAACGCGGGCTATGCCATCAGCCTGGATGAATACGACCTGAAGAATACGATGAGCCCGATCGAAAAACTCAAGATCCCGATCAATTTGGCAGGCTCGATCAGCCGCCCGTTTTATGACATGCTCCTTGCAAAGGCTGGAGCTGTGATTGGAGTCATGCCGACGGGGCTGGAACTCATCAAATCTGCGGAGCTCTATTCACCGCGCCACAGCGGCGTGACACGCAACATGACGCGCATGAAGATCAAGCTTGGGGTCATCGCAAACGGCTTCCTCTACGACGATATTGAGCTTGATTTCAACGTTGCCGACCTTTTGTCCTATGGCGTGTTCACAGATGCGACGCTGCGTACCTATTGGGGGGAATACGACGCTTCCTCCGGCTGCTATGTCATCTGCCACGCCCGCTGGGGGCACGGCGTGGGCATGAGCCAGCGCGGCGCGCAGCAGCGCGCGCAGGAGGGCTGGAGTTACCGCGACATTTTGCGCTTCTATTATCCGGGCGCAGACTTTTCTGCGATCTCGGTTTCGGCGCCAATGAACCCCGTAAAGCCGGGTGCGGCGGCGGATCCCTCTGCGGTTCCGGATGGGCTCACGCTCATGGGCTATGGCGTCATCACAGGCAATGTGAACTTCCGCAAAGGCCCCGGAACGGACTACGAGAGCTATGGCAAGCTCGTCAAGGGCATTGAGATCCCGATTTACGGCAAATCGGGGAGCTGGTACCGCTCTGTTGTGGATGGATACGACGGTTACATCAGCGCAAGCTATGTTGACTTTACGCCGGTTGGCCCGGCAATGCCTACCGTATCGCCGGGCGTGACGCCAACGCCTACGCCTTCTCCCGCGCCAACGCTGGAACAACCCGCCATCCTCGGCACGGGGCGTATCACGGCGAAGGACGTGAACTTCAGGACGGGGCCTGCGACGAGCTACAGCAGCATGAAAAAGCTTGCGCGCGGCACAGAGCTTACGGCCTATGTGCTGCAAAACGGCTGGTATTACGTGAATATAGAGGGTGTTTATGGCTATGTGAGCGCGCAGTACGTCAAGATTACGGAAACAGATGCCATTTCTACGCCCACACCGACGCCGGAAACAACCTACCCTGCCGAGGTTGGTATGGTGACCCGCAGCGGCGTGAACTTCCGCGCGGACGCATCGAGCGCAAGCGCGCGGCTGCGGCAGTTGGAGAAAAATACGAACGTTTATGTGTTGGGCCGGACGGGCAGCTGGCATTATGCTGCGGTAGACGGCCAGTTTGGGTTTATTTATGCGGACTATGTGGCGTTGACGGGGGAGAAGGCCATCCTCGGCAGCGACGGGAAGCCGCTTGCGCCTGAGGAAACCAAGCCGGAAACGGGCAAGGGCGTTACCACTGGCAACGTAAACTTCCGCAAGGGGCCGGGCACTTCCTATGACTCGATGGGCACGCTGAAGAAGGGCGTGGAGCTGGCGCTGCACGCGCTTAAGGAAGGTTGGTATCAGGTATCAATCGGCGATGAGACAGGCTATGTCAGCTCGAAATACATAAATGTGACGGCGGCGATCCCAGTAACCGGGAATAACGGCGGAGGGCAAATGCCGGAGTTGACTGTGCCGGACGTTCTCGGCTTCGGGCAGACCACAGCGAAGGTGAACTTCCGGGAGAAAGCGTCCTCATCCTCAAAAAAGATCGGGCAGATCCGGAGCGGGGAAACGGTTACGCTGTATTCGCTTGCGGACGGCTGGTACGAGGTGGAATACAACGGCACACATGGATATATTTACGCGAAGTATGTGAAGGTGATCGCCCAGAACGGCGGTTCCAGCGCGGGCAGCGTTACGCCGGAAGGCGGCGGTTCGGAGCCCTCCGGCGGCACAGCGGCTTCCGGCGAGGGGGTGCAGCTCGCGGTGGGCGCAGCAACAGGCAAGCTCAACTTCCGCGACAAGCCCTCCACCTCGGCGGGCAGCGTGCTTGCAACGCTTAAACAAGGCGAGAAGCTGCAGCTCTTGGGTGAAACGGGGGATTGGTATTACGCCATTTACAACGGCCGCGCGGGCTTCGTTTACAAGGCTTATGTCAGGGTAGAAAGTTCCGGCTCAGCAGGCATCGCGCGCGTGAGCGGCACGGTCGCCCCACTTTCCACGGTGACCACAGCGGAGGTCAACCTCCGGCAGGGCATGAGCACAAAGAATGAGGTTATCCGCCTGCTGCCGAACAAGGCGGCCGTTACGGTCTACATGATCTTTGACGGCTGGTGTTTCCTGAGCCATAACGGAACCTTTGGCTTTGCCGTCACGGATTATGTGAAACTGGGGTAAGGCAAAATACATTGGCGTTTATGCCAGGAAAAGGGGGAGCGGGCATGCTGTTGGCCATTGCATTTGCTCCATGCAGAGCCTGATACGAGGCGGCACCTGCGTGGAGCGGTAGAAGAAACTGCCGTCTCGTAATAGGCTTTGCACCGGAAAACAGATAATTTTAACTGAAGGAGCAAAGCTTATGAAACAGATAAAAAGAGCTGCCGGTATGCGGCAGTTCACCATCCTGTGGGCAAGCCAGGCGGTTTCCACACTCGGAAGCGCCATGACAAGCTATGCGCTCATCCTTTGGGTATATGGCGAAAAAAACACGGCAAGCAGCATGGCGCTGCTTTCGGTTTTCACATATCTCCCGTCCACGTTGCTCTGCTTTTTTGCAGGCGCCGTGGCCGATCGCTGGGATAAGAAGCGCATCATGCTCACCGCCGATTTTATCGCCGCGCTGGGTACGGCGACGATATTCCTGCTGTATGCAAACGGAAGGCTGGAAGTATGGCATCTTTACGCGGTGAACTTTTTCATCAGCTGCATGAACGCCTTCCAGAAGCCAGCGTCCTATGTGGCAGTGAGCCTGCTTGCGCCGCGGGAGCAATATAACCGGGTTGGCGGGATGCAGGCGCTGTCAAACGCATTTGTCACAATTCTAGCGCCGGCGCTCGCAACGGTTGCAATGGCGTTTGGCGGGCTCGGCACTGTGCTGACAGTCGATCTTCTTACGTTTGCCATAGCGTTTTTTGTGCTACTGCTTTTTATCCGCCTGCCGCAAAGCCACAGCTGGACAGAGGAAGCCAGGGAGGGGATTTTTCGGAGCTGCCGCAACGGCCTGCGGTTTTTGAAAAAGAATCGAGATATTCTAAGCGTTATTCTGTTCTTTACCGCAATTAACTTCTTCGCGTATTTGACCGGGACAGAGCTGCTGCCCGCGCTGATCCTTTTCCGCACCGGTGGGAATGAAACGGCGCTTGGCGTAGTATCCGCCTGTGTCGGAGCAGGCGCGCTTGCGGGGGGCGCAGCTGTCACGCTGCTTCGTGCGCCTAAGAAACGCATGCCTGTGATTCTGCTTTCCTGCGGGCTTTCCTTCCTGTTCTGCAACATTCCCTGGGCGCTTTCGCAAAGCCTGCCCGTATGGGGCGCCGGGGCGTTCCTGGGAAATTTCCTGCTGCCGTTTCTCAATGCAAATCTGACGGCGCTCATGCGCATCCGGGTACCGGTTTCCATGCAGGGGCGCGTATTTGCCACGCGGGACAGCATTCAATACTGCACGATCCCGCTTGGCATGCTATTAGGCGGCGTGCTGGCAGACCATGTGTTTGAACCGTTCATGCAAGGAACGGGAACGCTGCAAGGCGTATTCTCTGGGTTGGTTGGCAGCGGGGCTGGCTCCGGCGTGGCGCTGATGTACCTCTGCACAGGCGTCGCAGGCATAGCGGTCTCGTTTCTGGCGCTTAGATGGCCCTGCTTTCAGGCTTTTGCGGAAAACGGAACTGCGGAAGAATCCGGAAGATAAAGGAAAAAGTGGCCCAAAGATCCGCGCCTGCGCGGATCGTCAAGGGCCGCAAGCTCTCGGCTTCCCCAAAGCGGAAAACGCCGCTTTATCGACAGCCTGTGATCCCCCGGCTTTGCCGGGGGATCTGTTGTTTGCTCCAAGGCTTGGTAGCAGGATGAAAACCTGCGTTTTTCCGCAGCTTTGGACGATACATGCGTGCTGAAGCCGTTGGGCTTCACTTAAAATTTGGCCGGGATCGCACGGATGTATGGATAATTTTTCCGCCTAAACCATAGGCGGCCTCCAATTCAGGTAAAATACTGTCATTACCGCGATTGGAGGACGTCTTATGGAAAACTGCAAATTAACACAGGAACAGATCACGGCCTATGGCCGCCATCTGCGCTCCGAGGAACACGCTCCCGGCACCATAGAAAAATATCTGCGGGATGTGAATGCCTTTGCCCGCTGGGCGGAGGAGCGGTTGGTGACAAAGGAGCTTGCGGTGGAATGGAAGAAGCATCTGCTTGCTACCGGGCACAAGCCCGTCACCGTCAACTCCATGCTGGCTGCTGTCAACGGCTTGTTCCGCTTTTTAGGCTGGGATATCCGGATGAAATTCCTGAAGATACAGCGCCAGCTGTTCCGGGATCAGTCTAGGGAACTGTCCCGGGAGGAATACAACCTGCTGGTCTCCACGGCCAGAGCTTCCGGGCGGGCGCGTCTTGCCCTGATGATGGAGGCCATCTGCGCCACCGGGGTGCGGGTGAGCGAGGTTCGCTATCTCACCGTGGAGGCCACCAAGCGAGGCCGGGCGGAGATCGCCCTAAAGGGAAAAATACGGGTAATCCTGATGCCGGGGAAACTGTGCGGCAAGCTCTTGAAGTACGCAAAAAGGCAAAAAATAACTTCCGGTCAGATATTCCTCACCAGAAGCGGAAAGCCGTTATCCAGACGGCAGATATGGGCGGAGATGAAAGGGCTGTGCAAGGCGGCGGGCGTTGCGCCCGAAAAGGTCTATCCCCACAACCTGCGCCATCTGTTTGCCCGGACCTTTTACCGGGCGTGCAAGGACATCGCGCGGCTGGCCGATGTGCTGGGCCATTCCAGCATCGAAACCACCCGCATCTACCTTATCGGCACCGGAGCGGAGCAGACCCGGCAGATTGACCGCCTAGGCCTTGTGTCTTAGGACAAATTCTACATTTTGTCCATGGGACCTTAGAGGGACCAGCTCTGTCGGCTACAGATTAAAAAATTATACCATGTTCCCCATTGAAACGCAAGGCGCTTCCTGGCCTTTTGGGTGCAAAAACCCAGGCCGCAGAAACTGATTTTTTGCGCCCCTCCCTTTTTACGCCTGTTTGCCATTTTGTTTTGGAAAGCAGGCGTTTCTTTTTAGGCTTTTTCCGCCGGAGCAGGCCGCCGCGCTGCCCGGAACAAAACAAAATGTAGAATTTGTGATAAAGGGGGCGGATTCCCATGAGAAGCTATACGGCGGCACAGCGCGCAAAGGATCGGCCCCGTGCTCAGGCAGCGAGCCGCGTTATGCTGACCCCTGAGCTGATTGAAGAGTACCTTGCCGCGCTCGGACGATCCGGCTGCGCAGCGGAAACGCTGAAAGCCTACCGCTTGAAGCTGAACCAGCTTTATCAATATCTGCCCGGCGATAAGCTCATCCAGGCCGGGACGCTGGAGGAATGGCGGGAGGAGCTGATGGAAAGGGGGTACTCCAACAGCACCATCAATACTTGTACCTCCGCCGCCAATGGGCTGGTGCTCTATTGCGGGCACAGGGAGCTGCAAATTGAAAAGCTGTTGAACTGGGAGTATGGCGTCCAGCCGGAGCTGACACGGAATGAATACCTCCGCCTACTCTCTACGGCCCGGATACTTGGCAAGGAACGGGAATATTTGCTCGTCAAAACTTTCGGCTCCACCGGCCTGCTCCTACAGGATCTGCCCCGTGTGACGGTGGAGGCAATAACGGAAGGGAAGATCATGCTTCCCAACTCCCTGCTGCGCTTCCCGGAATGCCTGCGGGAGGAGCTGCTGGACTATGCACGGCGGCAGGGAATTTTGTCTGGACCGGTATTTGTCACAAGAAATGGAGCCCTGATCTACCGCAGCAACGTGACCAAGGCGATCCAGAGCCTATGCCGAGACGCCCGGGTAGACGAGGCAAGGGCCACGCCCAGATGCCTGCGCAAGCTCTATCAAGCTACACAGGACAGCATCCAGTCCAACATCGCCCTGCTGGTGGAACAGGCCCATGACCGGATGATGGAAATGGAACAGCTGACCATAGGCTGGAACCAAGGGGAGGTGTGGAACGGATGAAACGCATGCTTTTTTGCAGTATGCTATGCCGATCCAGATGGGATGCGGGTACCGCTCCGATCTGTGGCTTCTGAGCAGCATCCAGGGCTCCCGCGGAGCGGTCAGCCCAGGCTACGGACGGCGGCTGATTTAGAAAGCGATATAAAAGCATTTAAGATGATGCAATAAAAAACAGAAGAGAAATGGAGAAGACGCCTGGAGTGTGGAAGTACGGCCTGTGGGTTCAGAAAGGGAAACAACCGATCGGGGACACAGCGATACCTGTGCAAGGGATGTGAGGACAACATGCGCTATAGACCCGAAAAAGAGGGCTTATCCGGAAGAAACGAGGGAACTGGGACTGGTACTATTCTGGGGTAAGCGGCAGGGCGTAAGAAAGGTTTTGGAGCTGAATGAGTTATATTGGTTCATTGTGCGTAAATCCCGCATCCATACATATGAAAATAGAAAAGGAGAAAACAGGGGATGAAAAGAATATTTTTAGCTGGCCTGCTGGCGCTCTGCCTTCTGGCAAGCCTGCCTATGGTCGCATTTGCGGTAAACGCCCCGGGCGAAGAACCCGGAACAAGTGATACTGAGCCACTCCCTGCCGGTGAGACGGACGAGGCCACGGCTCTGGCCGCCTGCACGGCGACTGAGGGCTGTACCCTTGCGGAGGGACACGAGGGCGATTGTGTATTGTCCTCTACCGATGACGGCGGGGATAATCCCGACAGCACCAATTCGGACGACTCAGAACAGCAGGATGAGGACGAACCCGGGGACGACGATGCGCTGGAACAATCGTCTAGCAACGAAAGCACAGACCCAGACGACACCCCCGCCGAAGGAGACGGCGATAGAGACACGGACGGGAATACATCCCAGTGGGCCGAGGGCACTGTGGCCGTGATCGGCGAGGCGGAGTATTCCTCACTGGAAGAGGCAATCAATACAACCCCTGTGAACACTCCCACCAGCATTGAACTCATTGACGATGTATTGGTTACGGAAGGAATCCATATCAGCTCGAAAAATATTACCTTGATTTCATCGGCTACACATAGTATTGTTTTCAACATTCCCACAACGGATGCCACTGGTTCCAATGGCTTCGGCATAACGAATGGCGGTTTCCTTTCCATTGGAGGCAATGTAACAGTTACCACAGGGAATGACACATTTCGGGCTTTGGTGAATGTTTATGGCGCAGGGTCTGAGTTTGAGTTAGCTGGCGGCGAGCTATCCTCCGGCAATGCTGATATATCCAGGGGAATCGTCTGCGTGGATGGCGGGGGTAGCTTCACCCTGTCCGGCGGAACGATCCGCGGCAATGAGGAGCACGAGAGCGTGGGCGTGTACTTGCAGGAATGGATAGAAAACAATGCGTCGAGCCCCGTTGCGTTTACGATGACAGGCGGCTTGATCACCGACTGTCATACAGAAAATCAAGGCGGCGGTGTTTGCGTAAACAATAACAGAGAGATTACCTTTCAGATGAGAGGCGGACGCATTGAGAATTGCAGCGCGTCTTCCAAGGGCGGCGCGGTCGCCATGGGTGTGGGAACCTTTACCATGAGCGGCGGCACCATTTCCGGCTGTTCCGCCCCGGACGGCAGCGGCATCTATCTAAAGTCGGGCGCTGATTTCAGTATGACCGGTGGGACTGTGACGGATTGTCCCTCAGACAATGGTAATTTGATCTCTGTTAGGTCAACCGCTCAGTTTACTATGACCGGCGGCAGCGTGGATAATCTGATCAAAGTCGGTGACGAGCTGTACACTTCACTGCAGGACGCAATCAATGCTACGAACGGAACCAAGGCCGATCCTACGACCATTATCATCATGGGAGATATGACGCTGGACAGGCCTGTGACGGTAACCGGAAAGCATATTGTTTTGACTTCCAACGCAAAGCACACAATCACTCTCAATATTATTGAAAGTAATTTTACTGACGATGACCCCACCCGCACCAACTGCATCAGCATAGGTGGGAGTAGTAGCCTTGAAATCAACGCTGGCAACTTGACCATTACTACAAGCAATATTGCGTTGCGGTCTTTGGTCAATGTGGGCGGAAAAAACAGCTATTTTCATCTTGAGGGTGGTACCTTATGCTCAGGTAGGGCAAATCTGTCAAAGGCGATTGTCTGCTTGGATAACAATGCGGCGTTTGAAATGTCCGGCGGCGTGATCCGGGGGAATCATAGCCACCAGAGCCGCGGCGTGATTCTTCAGAGCTATAAGGCCCCCGGCATTACCTTTACCATGAGCGGCGGGCGCATTGAGGACTGCCATGTTACCACTGATGCTGACTTCTTCTCCAGCGGTGGCGGTGTCAGTATAATTGGTTCTTGTCCCGCTGCCTTTGCCATGACCGGCGGCACGATCAGCGGATGCTCTGCAACCAATGGCGGCGGTGTCTGTGTCAACGGCGGAACATTTAATATGAATGGCGGGGCAATCAGCGAATGCTCCGCAAAAGGCAACGGCGGCGCCGTTTATGTGAACAATGGTAGCGACAATGCCGCAGTATTTAATATGTCTGCGGGAACAATTTCGGAAAGTGAAGCTGGGAAAAATGGCGGTGCGGTGTGTGCCCAAAACAGTGCTGTCGTTACCATGGGCGCGGCGGCAGCCCGGAACGCGGACAGCGGTGGCGGCGCAACGATTTCGAAATGTAGCTCTGACTTGCATGGCGGCGGTATTTTTCTAAGTGGTATCGTTGAATTTACTATGCATAGCGGGAAAATAACGGGTTGTACGGCTGCCCAGGGCGGCGGCATCTGGGCGCAAGATAACGTTGCGTTTACGCTGAATGACGGAACGATTTCAAGCTGTACAGTTGAGAGCGTCGGGGCCAAAGGCGGTGGGATCTATCTGAATGGAAAAGACGTTACATTTATCATGAATGGCGGTACGATTGAAGGAAACACGTGCGAATATCTGGGCGGCGGTATTTATACGGAAAGCGATGGCACGATATCTGCCGGCCTGATCACCGGCAATCAATCTACCTGTGAGACTGGCTACGGCGGCGGAATCTATGTGCATAAGGAAGCTACCTTGCGGCTTTATAATACTGTGGTCAAAGAAAACACCGCCACCTCCATGGGCGGCGGCATCTGGGCCTGCCGCACCGGCGATATCAAGGTCTATGTGACCGACGGCGGGGCAGTGTATGATAATACCGCACAGGAAGAAAAAGGTATTTTGATACCTAACCCCGGAGCTGGCGACGACTTCGCTTCCTATGCCAAACTTCTCAGCAACTCGTCTGTGACCCTGTATGCCAGGATGCTGGGCGGCGGGCTGAACCATTACTATTTGGACGGCGGAGTAACCAGTTTTTCCACCAGTGCACATGAGCACCACCATAACGAAAGCATTGGCCTTGGCACGCCGAGCGAAAATGGAATACGGTATAATGAATATACCCATGCGGTGCCGTATGTGCACACGGAGAATGAGAAAGGGTC
Source organism: uncultured Eubacteriales bacterium (assembly GCA_900546845.1). GTDB lineage: Bacteria > Bacillota > Clostridia > Christensenellales > CAG-138 > UBA1685. The sequence goes on along the minus strand of UREK01000016.1, from coordinate 13,220 downwards.
TGTCTCCCTGAAAAACATTGTATCTGATGCTGACAAAACAGCGGCAGAAGGTGAAGCAAAGCTGATTATCGCTAACAACACCGCCTCCCGAGGCGGCGGCATCGGCACCAATGGAAATCTGATCATCGGCACACCGGATGAGGAAACTTATTCTGTCACCGTGAAAAAGGCGTGGTCGAATGATACGCCGGAGGAAAAGAAAACGGCAGTCAGCGTCTATCTGAAGATCGGCGAAGAAAAACTTGGGCCGGTTACGCTGAACAAGGAAAACGGATGGACGGCCTCCTTTACCGGGCTTACGGATAAGCCGGACAAAGTAAAGTATGCAGTGGCGGAGGATCCCGTGCCGGAGGGCTTCACGCCCAGTTATTCGGAGGCTGCGTTTAATGGTATGGCGGGAACTATTGTTGCCACAAATACCTATTCCCCCCTTCCGCCTGCTCCCAAGACGGGCAGCCTGACCGTTTCCAAAACCGTTTCCGGAGATGGGGCCGATCACAGCAAGGACTTCCAGTTTACCGTTGCCCTTGCGGATTCCACGTTCGCAGGCCCATATGGAGACATGACCTTTACGGAAGGGAAGGCCGTTTTCACCTTGAAAGACGGCGAAAGCAAAACGGCCGAAGGCCTGCCCGCCGGAATCGGATATACCGTCACGGAGAGCGATAACGCCGGCTACACCGTGACCAAAACCGGGGATGCGGGGAATATCCCTGCAGACCAGACCGCTGAGGCCCATTTCAACAACCATAAGGACCGCGGCAGTCCCGATGGGGACACTGTCGATGTTACAGTAAAGAAGGTCTGGAAGCTGGATGACAGCGGAAAAGCTGCGGAGCTTGTCACCGTGGCGCTTCTGCAGGACGGCAAGCTATATGCGACGGCGGAGCTTACGGGGGATAACGGTTGGCAGCATACCTGGAATGGGCTGGACAGCCGTTACAACTGGATCGTGGAGGAACTGAATATTCCGAATGGCTTTACCGCAAGCACGGAGAAACAGGGGATGACTTTTACGATCATCAACGACGATATACCGGACGTGCCCCCAATAGACCCGGTCCAGCCGGACGTTCCGGACAAACCAGAACCGCCCCACACAGGCGTGTTCCGGTATCCCGTGTGGCTTCCCATCCTGGCGGCAGGCGCTTTGCTTGCCATAATTGGGCTTGCAGGGAAGAAAAAGCATCCTGGAAAACACAAATCATAAAAACCGGCCTGCGGGGGCTGCGGGCTGCGGCAGCCCTCAAGCTGTTGTGAAAAGGGGAAGGGAAGCGTTGCGTATCATCTTTCCCGGGAGAGGCCTTTCCAGCAAACACAAGGGCGCGAACCATATGGTTCGCGCCTCAGCTTGCCGAAAAAGTCTCTCAGGGATTGTCAAGGGCCGCAGCCCTTGACTTTCAATCGCGAGCAGCGACCTGTGCGGTGCGAGCGAAAAGCCTTGCCGCGCTAACGGCGCAAGCGCGCTGTGCAAACCTCGATCAAGTGGCATTTGCCACTTGATCGACAGCCTAAAAGGCGCGAACCATAAGGTTCGCGCCTTTCCATTTTCGGAATAAAGATTAGTTGAGCGCTTCCTTGAGGGCCTTGCCGGCCTTGAAGGCGGGGGCCTTGCTCGCAGCGATCTCGATCTCGGCGCCGGTCATGGGGTTGTGACCCTTGTGCGCAGGGCGCTCACGGACTTCAAATACGCCAAAGCCGACGAGCTGAACTTTGTCACCAGCCTGAAGGGCTTCGGTGATGGTGGAGAGCGCAGCGGCAACGGCCTTCTCGGCGTCCTTCTTGGAGATGCCGCTCTTTTCAGCCACGGCAGCGATCAATTCGGTTTTATTCATGTCTAATATCCTCCTGATGTTTTAAACGGATTTTGTCCGCCATTTATTGTATCAGCCTTTCCACGATTGTACAAGCCCTTTTTGCCCGATTCTCTTATAAAATCAGCACTTTATGCGCTCCCAGAACGCATCGAGCGCAGGAAGGTCGAGCGCCTCAAGCGTAAGCCCTTCGGATAAAACAAGCTGCTCCATTTTTGTGAACCTTGCGACAAATTTTTCAGTCGCCGCGGCGAGCGCAAGCTCGCCGTCCAAATGGAGCAAACGGGCCGCGTTGACTACGGAAAACAGCAGATCCCCCAGTTCTTCCGCGATGCGGGATTCCCCCTCGCCGCGCGCGGCCGCCTCGCGCAGTTCGCGTGTCTCCTCCTCGACCTTGTCCAGAGCGCCGCTTGCGTCCGGCCAGTCAAAGCCAACGTGCGCGGCTTTCTTTTGCACCTTCTTCGCGCGCATCAGCGCCGGGAAGCCGCGGGGAACGGCGTTCATCATGTCCGCGACGGTTTCCTGATGCTTTTCCTTCTTTTTTAGGTTTTCCCAGTTCACGAGCACTTCATCCGAACCGGTTACGCGCGTTCCGCCAAAAACGTGCGGATGCCGGTAGACGAGCTTCTGCACGATGCCGGTGCAAACGTCCCGCAGGGTGAAGGAGGAAAGTTCTTCCTCGATCTGCGCGTGGAACACCACCTGCAAAAGCAGGTCGCCCAGCTCCTCGCAGAGGGCGTCTGCGTCCGCTCGGTCGATCGCGTCCAGCACCTCGTAGGATTCCTCCAGCAGGTCGCCGCGCAGGGAGATGTGCGTCTGCTCCGCATCCCAGGGGCAGCCGCCGGGCGCGCGCAGGCGCTTCATCACCCGTTCGAGTCCGTCCACGCCGTGGCGCGAAAGCTCCCCAAACGCCGCGGCGCGCAGGATGAGCGTGCTCGCGGCAAAGAAGCCGTCCTGCCTGTCCAGTTCGTAAAGCGGCAGGGAACGGGCGGCGTAACCGCCGGAAGCGTCCATCGTGCAGAGCCAGACGGGGAACTCGTCCGGATAGTATTCCAACAGGGCGAGCTTCACTTCGCCCGCGCGCATGCGCGTGTCGATCTCTTCGATGCACAGCGGCACGTAAGGGTCGAGCGGGCAGGGGAGCGCCGTCGCGGGCAGGATGCGCAGATCGCCCGCAGGCAGCGGTTCCGGGAGCGACGCAAGGGCGGCCTCCGCATAGCCGGATGCGGGCAGGAGGCGCAGGCGCGCGCCCGCGCCTTCCACGGCCTTGCGGATGGCGGAAAGCTGCGCTGCGCCAACACCGCGGCCAGGCACAGCGTATACCGCGTCCCTTTCCGCAGAAAGGAGCCGCTGCGCGATCGCACCGGCAAGCGCGTCGAAATCCTCCGCGCTTTCATAGAGGTCGTCCATGCTTTCAAATGGGAGCCCCGCCGCAAAGATGGGGCGGGCGCAGGGATGCTCCGCCGTCTGCAAAAACAGACGGGGCGCATGTGTCACAGCCTCCCAAACGGCGAGAGGGATGCTTTTTGGCGTCGCAAGCGGCGCAATGGTGATGGTTTTCATTGTTCCGTTCCTTTGCTTGGATTTCCGCTGGGGTTTCCTTTTGGGTAAAGCAAACGGCGCAGCTTCGCGCCGCCCGGGATCAACGCGAGCTCCTCATAGGAGAACATCCGGAGGAGCACCGCGAGCAGCGCATAGACCGCCACGCCCGCGCAGACGGCGGCGAGCGTCGCAAGCGTTTCATGCCCGCCCTTGCTGAGCGCGGCGTGGGCAAAATGCACCACCACGCCCATAACAAGCGAGGCGAAAAGCGGCTTGCCGAACACGTCGAACAGCGGGAGCTTGAGCCGTGCGCGCCGTTTGGTATAGATGGTGTCGGCAATGCCGGCAAACGCATAGCAGGCCACGGTGGAGACTGCCGCGCCCTGGATGTTTACGGAGGGGATGTTCATGAGGACGATGAGTGTCACCACCTTGAGCAGGAAGCCGATGAACAGGTTGAACACCGGCACGTTCTGCTTGCCCATGCCTTGGAGCACGCCGGTCATCGTCTGCACCATGGAAAGGAATACCACGCCGATGGAGGCCGTGTGCATCAGGTCGGCCGCGAGGGCAAGCTCCGCTTCGGTCAGCCTGGGGTAAAGCAGAGAAAGAATGGGCGCGGCCAGCACGAAGAGGCCGGCAGCGCACGGCAGGCCGATGATGAGCGCGAGCTTGAGGCCCATGCGGGAAGCGCCGCGCACGCCCGCGCTGTCGCGCCTGGCCATGGCGGCCGAGATCGCGGGCACAAGGCTCATCGCAAGCGCCATAGTCAGCACGCCGGGCATGTTGGTAAGCGTCGAGACGTTGGTGCGTAGCAGCGAGAAGGCGGTCTGCGCAAGCGAGGTCTCATAGCCGAGGTTGTCGGTCAAAATGTTGATGATAAACGCCACGTCCACGATGCCCGCAAGGGAGCTGATGGAGGCGCCGATGGTGACGGGGACTGCGATTTTGAGAAGGCTTTTCGAGATGCGCCCAAAGCCGCGCGGCTTGGTTTTGGGGCTTTTGCGCAGCTTCGCGTCAAAGCTGCGCTTCTTCATGCGGTACATCAGCCAAATGACGCCGAGCGCGATGAGCTCGCTCGCCGTTACGCCGATGATCGCGCCCATAGCCGCATATTCCGGCCCCTTGGGCAAAAGTTTGACAGCAAGCGCAAGGCCGATGCAGAGCTTGCCCAGCTGCTCCACAATCTGGGAGACGGCGGTGCCGGCCATCTGCTGCATGCCCTGCAGGTAGCCCCGGTAGGCGCACATGATGGAGACGAACAGCAGCGCGGGGGCGAACGCCTGGAAGGAAAGATACGCCGCGTCCAGCCCGGAGCTTGCCGCAAGCGGCTTGGCGAGGAGGAACATGAGCAGCCCGAGCACGACGCCGATGGCGCAAAGGAGCGTGCGCGCCGTGACGAACACCTCGCGCGCGCCGCGGTAATCGCGCATGGTCACGCGCTCGCTCACCATTTTGGAAATGGCTGTCGGCAGCCCTGCGGAGGCGATCACGAGAAGGCCGGAATAATATGGGTAGGCGACCTCATAATAGCTCATACCCTCCGGGCCGACCTGGTTGGCAAGCGGCACGCGGAACAGCGCGCCGATGATTTTGACGATCAGGCCCGCGGCGCCGAGGATCGCCGCGCCCTGCACAAAGGAGGACTGTTTCTTTTCCATATCCATAAAACACCTGCTCAAACAACGATGAAGCGCGGGCTTGCACAGGGGCGCAGCCGCACCAAAGGGCGCGCAGCCACGCTTGCGGCAGGCAACCCCGATTCATTATAGCAGATATATTGGCTAAAGTTTGAAAAATTCGGCAATATTTCAAATTTTGCCACAGTTTGCTGTATCGAACGGGGATTTGCGGTATAATGATAAACAAAAAGCAAGGGTTCTATTCCGGAGTGGAGGTTTTTCATATGAAAATAACGGTGGACGGTATTTCGGCCGAGCTCAAGCACGGCGAAAGCCTGCTCGACGCAGTAAAAAAACTGGAGCTGGACAGCATTTCCCTGCACAAGCGCCCGCTTGCCGCGCAAATCGGCGGCGAGGTGTTCAGCCTACGCTATACGCCGTTTAAGGACGTGGAGGTGCATCTTTTGCGCTATGGGGAGGAGATGGGCCGCCGCGTTTACGAACGCACGCTGCAATTCATCCTGATCGCCGCAGTGCGCAGGCTGTTCCCGGCGGCACGCGTGCAGGTGCGCTATTCCCTCGGGCCGGGGCTGTATATCACGATCGGCAAGGAGCCCGCGCTTTCGGAAGCGGATGTGCTGCGGCTCGAGAGTGAGATGCGCCGCATCATCCGTGCCGCGCAGCCGCTCGAGCGCAAGCGCCTTTCGATCGACGAGGCGATCGAATTCTTTGAGAAGGACGGCCAGCTCGATAAGGCGCGGCTTTTAAAGTGGCGCAAATTCAGCTATTTCGATGTATACCGCCTGGGCGACTATATGGACTATTTTTACGGCGAGATGGCGCCGGGCACCGAATATGCGGATGTATTCCGGCTGAAATTTGTGGATGGGGCGCTCATCATGCTCATGCCCCGCAAGGATGAGCCGGACGTTCCCTCCGATTATGCGGACATGACCAAGCTCGCCTCCGTATTCCGCCAGAGCGACAACTGGGGCAAACTCATGCACTGCGACACCGTGAACGAGCTCAACATGCGCGTAGAGACCGGCAGCATCCGTGAGATCGTCCGCGTGAGCGAGGCGCTGCACGAGAAGAGCTATGCCGCCATCGCGGACGCGATCGTCGCCAAAAAGGCGCGGGCGGTGCTCGTCGCGGGCCCAAGCTCCTCCGGCAAGACGACGAGCGCAAACCGCATCGCCACGCAGCTGAGGGTGCTTGCGCAGGATCCGATCATGCTCTCGCTCGACAATTATTATCTGGATCGCGACATGATCCCGCGCGACGAACACGGGCAGATGGACCTTGAGCACATCAACACGCTTGACATCCCGCGTTTCAACCACGACCTTGCGGCGCTGCTGCGCGGCGAGGAGGTGGAGGTGCCGCGCTTCGATTTCAAGACCGGCAAGCGCGCGCCGGAAGGGGCTGTCCTTTCCATGAAGGCGGATCAGCCGCTCATCATCGAGGGTATCCATGGGCTTAACCCGCTGCTGCTCACGCAAGAGGTGCCGGAGGAAGCGCTGTTCCGCGTGTACGTGAGCGCGCTCACCACGCTCAATTTGGACGACCACAACCGCATCCGCACTACGGATGTGCGCCTGCTGCGCCGCCTGGTGCGGGATTATGAAACGCGCAACGCCTCCATGGAGCATACGCTTGCGATGTGGCCCTCCGTGCGCCGGGGCGAGGAAACCTGGATCTTCCCCTATCAGGAGCATGCGGACGCGCTTTTCAACACCACGCTCGTCTACGAGATCGCAGTGCTGAAAAAGTACGTCTATCCCCTCCTGAAGGAGGTGCCGCCCACGAGCCAATATTACGCCAACGCGCGGGACATCGTGAAGTTCCTCAACTACATCCTGGATGCAGACGTGGAGGACGAGATCCCGCCTACGAGCATCCTGCGGGAATTCATCGGCGGGAACACGTTTTACCGGGAAGATTAACAAAAGAAAAGCGCCGGCCGCCGCTGGCGGACATGGAAGGGGGGAGCGCCATGCGCTTGGTATCATGGAACGTAAACGGCCTCCGGGCCTGTTTGGGGAAAGGGTTTGAAGAATTTTTCCGCATCATCAACGCGGATATTGTGGCTTTGCAGGAGACGAAGCTGCAGCCGCACCAGATCGAGCTGGAGCTTGAGGGTTACGAGCAATATTGGCACAGCGCCGTGAAGAAGGGATATTCCGGTACGGCGGTGTTCACGCGAATTCCGCCGCTTGCGGTCAGCTACGGCCTGCCGGATGAGGCGGAGCTCGGCTTTTTGCCGGAGGGACGCGTGATTACCCTGGAATTTGAGGAGTTCTATTTCGTGACCTGCTATACGCCCAACGCCCAGCGGGAACTGACCCGTTTGGAATACCGCATGGATTGGGAGGACGCCTTCCGCGCATATTTGAAAACGCTCGACGCGAAGAAGCCCGTCGTCATCTGCGGGGACCTCAACGTTGCGCATCAGGAGATCGACCTGAAGAACCCAAAGCCGAACCGGGGCAACGCGGGCTTTACGGACGAGGAGCGGGCGAAGTTCACGGAGCTGCTCGCAAGCGGCTTTGTGGACACCTTCCGCTACCTTTATCCGGACAAGACCGGCGCGTATTCCTGGTGGAGCTATATGTACAACGCCCGGGCCAACAACGCCGGATGGCGCATCGACTATTTCCTCGTCAGCGAGCGCATCAAAACCAGCGTCGAGGAAAGCAGCATCCTGCCGGAGGTTCTGGGCAGCGACCACTGCCCGGTGATGCTGGAGCTGGGGGAGATCTGAGCATGGAGCGCTTTTACCATATGGCGCGCGGCGCAAACCGGCGCTTTCCCAAGGGGAACGAGCCGTTCCAGATCGCGACGCGGCTCATGGAGGAATGCGGCGAAGTCGCCGCGGAGGTGAATCTCTGGGAGGACAGCGGTCGGAAGCGGGAGAAGCACGGCGCGCCGCAAAAGGAGAAACTCGCAAACGAAATCCGACAGGCGATGGTGGCGCTTGCACAGCTTGCGCTGTATTACGGCGTGGAAGAACAACTGGAAACGCAGATCGAAGCCAACCTTGCGCGGCTGCGTGCGGAAGGAATGGAATAAAATGCTATGCATTGGACGAAAGGGAAACGGTTCGGCTGAACGGCTGGAACCATGCGCTGTGTTACCGCGCGGCGGCGGAAAACCTTCCGCTGATGCTTTTCCTGCACGGCGGTCCCGGCGCGCCAGACCGGCATCTTGTGCTGGGCTGCCAATCTGCATTGGCGGAGCATTACACGCTCGTGTGCTGGGATCAGCGCGGCGCGGGGCTCAGCTATGACCCGGCACGCGTGGGAAAGGAAGAAATGACGCTCCCACAGGTGCTGGAGGATGCGCGCCAGGTGAAGGAATACCTGTTGCGTAAATTCAAGCAAGAAGCGCTGATCCTCGTTGCCCACTCATGGGGGACGGCGCTTGGAACGCTGCTTTGCAGCGCATATCCGGAGGGGATCGCCGCATACCTGGGCTCGGGGCAGATCGTCAACACCGCGGAAGGCGAACGGCTTTCTTATGAATTTGTTTGCCGTGAAGCGGCGCTGCGCGGGGATGCGGAGGCGGTGCGCGAACTCCAGCGCATTGGCGCGCCGGAAAATGGGCGCTATTCCACGTCCAAGGGCGTGTGGGTTCAGCGTAAGTATGTAAAAAAATATGGAGGAAGCTCCTTGAAAAAGAGCGCGTTCTGGCGCGATACGCTGCTCCCCACGCTGCGCTCCAGAGCCTATACGCTGCCGGAACTATATCATGCCTGGGATGGAAACGCTGGCTGCATCCGCGCATTGTGGGATTCGGTAGTGGAACAGGGTTTTACAAGAACCGTGACGTCCCTTCCAATGCCCGTTTGCCTTTTGGAAGGGCGGCACGACAAAAACACGCCGCCGGAGCTTGCAATGGCCTGGCTTGACGCACTTGCGGCTCCGAGGAAGCAATGGGCCTGGCTGGAACGCTCCGCGCACAGCCCGATGCGCGAGGAACCGGAAGCCTGGCGGCAGGCTGCGCTAGCCTTTCTGAACGGACAATCATAACACACAACGAGGCTTGCACATCGCGCTTGCGTCCGGCGCGGGATATGCGCGGGGATGCATCTGCCTGTGGGCAGGTGTGCGGGCAGCACTCCATACAAAAACTGTGCCGCAAGGCTTTCCGCTCGCACCGTGCATTGTCGCTGCCTGCGGTTAAAGGGCAAGGGTTATGCCTTTGCTGATCCTGAAAACATCCCTCCGGCCGCCTCCGGCGAAACGCGTTCCCGGCGGCGCGCCGTTTTTTTCCAGCCAAAAAACCGCATACAACAGCCTGACTTACAAATAATAGGCCTACGACCAAATATTTAAGTATTGTCGCAAAGGCAGCACAGGAGGGAACTGTTTTGAAAGCAACTGGGATTGTACGCAGGATTGACGAGCTTGGCCGCGTGGTCATACCCAAGGAGATTCGCAGAACGCTGCGGATCCGCGAGGGCGATCCGCTGGAAATATTCACCGACCGGGAAGGCGAAGTGATTCTGAAGAAGTATTCCCCGATCGGCGAGCTTGGCGATTTCGCCAAGGAATATGCCGAATCGCTTCATCTGGCGCTTGGGCACACCGCGCTCATCTGCGATAAGGACAACATCATCGCCGTTGCGGGCGCGAGCCGCCGCGAACTGCTGGATAAGCCGCTGCATGACGAAGTGGAACAGATCATGAAACGGCGCGAAAAGGCAGTCGCCTCGGAAGGAAACGGGGTTGTGCCGCGCATCACGGTGGACGACGACGGCGACACCTACCGTTCGGCTGTCGTGGTGCCGATCCTTGCGGCGGGGGACGCCATCGGCGCAGTGATCCTTGTGACCCGTGAAGCGGGCGTGGCGATGGGCACGACGGAATTGAAGGTATGCGAAACAGCCGCGAACTTTATGGGAAAGCAGATGGAGAACTGATGGTCCCGCGCGGATGTGCGGAATGAAATGCTTCAGCTTAAGCGCCGCGGGGAGTCCCCGCGGCGCTTGCTGTTGCGGAATATTTTTGATTTTTCCCCTTGACAAGAATGGGTTACTATTGTAAACTTTAATAAGACTACGATAGTAAACTTTCTGGAGGGCCATATGGATCAGCTTGCCGGGAAAATACAGGATTCTGAATTGGAGGTCATGCGCGTCCTCTGGAAAGCAGCCGGGCCGATACCGCTCATCGAGATCCGCCGTATGCTTTCTTCCAAACGCGGATGGGAGGATTCCACGGTCAAGACGCTTCTGCGGAGGCTATGCGAAAAAGGGATCGTAAAGCTGGAACGCCGGGGCGTATACTGCGCAGTAGTGACGGAGGCGGAATATAAACAATGGTCGACGCGGCATTATGTCGGCAAGGTGTTTGAAGGCAGCGCAAAGCGGCTGGTCGCCTCGCTTTTGTCCGACGGGCAGCTCAGCAAAGCGGACATTGCGGAGCTGTCCGCCATGTTTAATCAGGAAGAGCGGAATGGATAGCGTATTTGCGTCGGCATTGCGCGTTTCCGTTTCCGGCGCGGCGCTTACGCTGTTGCTGCTTTTGCTGAAGCCGCTGCTCAAAAACCGGGTGCCGAAGGCGTTTTCATATTATATTTGGATATTGGTCCTTCTGCGCCTTGCGCTTCCGTTTGGGTATAGCGTGAACCTGCCGGAACTCCCGCAACTGGTTCCCAGCACCGGCGCGCCGGCGGGCGCTGAGCCGGCTGTGCCGGACGGCAGGCTCCCGGAGATTGTGCCTGAATCAGGCCGCGCAGGGGAGAGCGGGCATGCAGATGCAGGGAATACCACCCTCGGCGGCAGCGCCGGGGCCCCGGATACCATCGGCACGCGGGCTGGATTATGGAAAACGCTGCGGAGGAACCTGGCCCTCGTCTGGCTCTCCGGGGCGCTTTTAAGCTTGGGCTGGCATGCGGCCGCATATGCGGTTTTCTACCGGAAGCTCGCACGCTCTTTTGCGCCCCCGCATGCGGAAGACTTGGCGGTTTTCCAGGCGATAAACAAGGATGAACGCATCCGGCTCGTTTGCAGCGGCCAAACGGATACGCCTATGCTTGTGGGTATATTGCACCCGCACGTTGTCCTGCCGCGGCTCGCATATGTTAAAAACGGAATGAAGCCTGAGCTGTGCGGTATCCTGCGCCACGAGCTGACGCATCATTCCCGGCATGACCTAATATATAAATGGGCGGTTGCGTTTGTGGTGGGCCTGCATTGGTTTAACCCAGCCGTTTACCTGATGCGGCATGAGATCAACACCGCCTGCGAACTTTCCTGCGACGAGGCGGTCATCGAGACGATGAGCGTTTCCGAACGAAAAGCATATGGGAACACGCTGTTGACGCTTGCTTCCAAGCGCCGCCTACCGCCCGATGTGACGGCAACGACGCTCTTAGAAGGAAAAAGGCAGCTGAAAGAGAGGTTGCTCAATATTATGCATTACAGAAAGAAAACACGCGCGGCGGCTGCGCTCATGGCCGTACTGGCTCTAGCGCTCACCGGCTGTGCGGGCGGCATCGCCGCCTTTGAAGATGGCGCAGGCAAAGCAGACGATATGGGTGACGCGAATGGCGGCGCCGTGCTGCTGGAGCCGCAGGTGCAGACGCAATCCCCCACGGGCACACACGCCCTGCCTGCAAGCCCAGCGGGTAGCCCCGACGGCTCAGCGGAAGCCTACAAGGCGGTATTGCGGGGGAACGCCACATTTTTCAGCGCAGATGCTGGGGCAACGCTTTTCATCGGCGAGCTGGCGAAGGCTGTTGGCGACATGCCTGATGGCACCAACGTAACGGCAACACGCTTCACGGCTCTGGATCTGGACGGCGACGGCATGCGGGAGGTCATCCTCCAACTGTCCGTGGATCACGCGGATAACTACGGCAGCATCATATTGCGGTATGGGGACGACAGCATAGTCTATGGATACGCGCTGCAATACCGGGCTTTTATGGACATAAAGGCGGATGGCACAGCCAGCTTTTCCAGCGGTGCGGCGGAGAATGGGTTCGGTACGCTACAATTCGTAGAAAACGCATGCTCCCTTATATGCACGACATATAGCACAGCAAGCTACGATGGCGGGAATAACCTGCATGTTGCCTATACCGTAGACAACAAGGCTGCAACGGAGGCTGAATTCCTGTCAGCTATCGACCTGCAAAACAAAAAAGCGGACGCTGCATGGTATGCGTTCACACCCGAGAACATTGAAACGGTGCTTTCCGAGCCCTGAGCAATAGCCGGGCTCCGCGCAAACATTTGATCTGCGCGAGGGCCCAGTCTGTCGATCAAGTGGCATCTGCCACTTGATCGAGAATTGCACGTCGCGCTTGCGCCCATGGCACGGCCAGCGCTCCGTGTAAAGAAAGCCTTGCTGCGAAAGGCTTTTCGCTCACACCGCACAGGTCGCTGCTCGCGGTTGAAAGTCAAGGGCTGCGGCTCTTGACAATCCCGGAGAGACTTTTTCGATAAGCCGCCCTCTGCGCAAACATTTGATCTGCGCGGGGCTTTTTCGTTGTACGCCAATTTCCAAACCGCTCAATGCGTTTTGCTGTGAGGTCCAGTTCAGGCTTCCTGGCGCGCAGACGGGGTTCCTCATCCCCGACGGCATATGCACCAGCCTGCTTGAAATCGCACATCCCGAAGCGCGAGCGCTTCATTAAGCTGGAAAGGGATGCGCAGAGCCTGCCCTGCATAGCGAACGCACCCGCGCGGCATGCTATTGCGGAGGGCGGGCGTATGGAATTTTGAAAATTGCGGAGTAATTGTGAAAACATGGCTTTGATGCTTGAAATTCCCGCGCACATGCAGTATCATACTACCGTGCTTAGCACTCGGGGAAAGAGAGTGCTAACAAAACTTCGAAACCGATGTATTCAGATATTCTAAGGAGGTTGTAAGCATTATGACACTCAAACCCTTACTCGACCGCGTCGTTATCAAGAGCGTGGCGGCGGAAGAAACCACCAAGAGCGGCATCATCCTGACCGGCAGCGCCAAGGAGAAGCCCCAGATGAGCGAAGTCATCGCCGTGGGCCCCGGCGGCATGGTGGACGGCAAGGAAGTTACCATGTATGTCAAGCCTGGCGACAAGGTCATCTACTCCAAGTATGCGGGCACGGAAGTGAAGCTGGACGGCGAAGAATACACCATCGTCCGCCAGAGCGACATCCTCGCAGTCGTAGAATAAGCGCATTCATTAAAACAGGAGGAAATTCATCATGGCAAAGCAGTTGAAATATCTGTCTCTTATACACA
>UREK01000015.1 GCA_900546845.1 uncultured Eubacteriales bacterium | reverse complement strand
TTCCTCCTTAGCTCAGTCGGTAGAGCATGCGGCTGTTAACCGCAGTGTCGTTGGTTCGAGTCCAACAGGGGGAGCCAAAGGAAAGCCTGAAATGTATAAGTTTCGGGCTTTTTTCTTGCTTAAAATCTTCCGAAATTTTGCAAAATCATTCTTCGAATTATCTCATCGTTTAAATATGCACTCATAAGATGTATATGCCATAATGTAACACAATATTTTAGTAGGCAGTCATTCCCCACTATTCTAAACTAAAAATGGGAAACCGATAGGAAAACAGCTGCTGGCATGGTATAATTAATCGGGAATCCGAACGGTAAATCTGGATTTAGAAGGAGCTGCAAACATGGGCATATGGGAAGAATTGGGCATTAGCGGAGGTACTGCAATCCTTGTACTGATTGCATTGTATTTCATTATAAAATGGGCAGTTAAAAACGGCATAAAAGAGGCATGCCAGGATATTGTTGAAAAAAAGTCTGCCGAAAATTCTGAGACTGAAGGAATATGCAAATGACTTTTCTTAAAAGCAGTGAGCAATGCTCATGTGCCATAAAGCAATACGCAAGAATTTGACAGGCAGCGGCCTTGCTGTTCCGTAAAAACAAAAGAGGAAATATCCAGAAGAACATCTGGAAACATGATATGCTTAACCCCAGTAGCCGAGCGGCAAATTCTGTTTTGCGAGAACTTTAATTTATCATAAATCGCTATTTTAGGAGGCGGCAAATAAATGGATAGGCAAACGGATAAAAGAGATTTAAAATTGCTCGAAAGCGATAAATATACGTTTGCTGTTTTAAGCAGAATTCTGAATAATTTATGCAGATTAACACTGACGGATCATGAACGATTAATCATTTGTCATTCAGCGAATCCATATCCTGTGTGGATATGGACGCCAGACGACATATCTTTAAAAGAAAAGGAACGAGCTTGGTATGCTGTTACACAAGCTTGCCCAATGATGGATGGTTATCGGTATAATCTAAAATATGACTTAGCTCAGTTTTTCCTTTCTAAGGCAAAGGAACAGGGAATGAATGTGGCAATCATAGTGAATATGTTTGCTTATGACTGCCCAAATCCAATTGCACCAGAAAATATAGCAGTTGGGCATATTCATCTATGCACATGGAATGATTTGGAAGAAGCGGCTGAAATCATTAAAATGTTTCATGAAGAAATCGCTATTGACCGAAATAACGATGAATATCTAAATAGGGCTAAAGAACTTATTAGTGGCAATCATTTATTCTTCTGGAAAGATAATTTGAATCGAACAGTGGCAAGCTGTTCTTATACGCCAAACGGTGATTTGGCATCAGTTGGCAGCGTATATACATTTCCTGCATACCGTAGGAAACATTACGCAGAGAACTTGGTGTATCAAGTAACAAAGATTATTGAAGGGGCAGGAGCTATGCCAATGCTCTATACGGATGCTGACTATATGGCTTCCAATGCATGCTACGAAAAAATTGGGTATGTGCTAAGAGGAAAACTTTGTACGATAGGAGTCGAAACTTTTTGTAGTGCAGGATAGTCAACGATATGAATTCCTGTTTATCGGAGGGAGAGAGCAAAGCCAACCGGAGCAATCGATGGCAAGACGAATAGTGCACGATGTTGACTGCATCAAACACGCTTGCCAGGTTCCCCCGGCAAACCGAAGCCCCACTTCGCCTACGGTATTTCCGGCCGCATCGCTGCAGTCAATGGGAACGAACTTGCCCAGATCTTTGAGATTGCAGCTTACGGCATTGCAGACAGCCTTTGCAAGGTCATCAGGGTGCCGGATGCGCATTATAGGGAATCTGTATGCGCCTGCATTGTGCCGCAAAGCAGCGCGCGCCTCGCCCCGGACGTGGTGCGCAAGCTCGTCCCAGCATCTGACCCCGTTATAAAACGCCGCAGCACATTTTGTTTTTCGATGCGCTCCCGCCGCTCCAAGCATCAAGGTACCCTTGAAAGCGCTTTCCGCGGCCGCAAAAAATTAAGGAGGACTTCCAATGAAGCTGAACCGTCAATTCATCTACCGCATTCTAGTCTACGCCCTGGGGCTTTTGTTTCTCGCGTTTTCCGTCGCGTTTGCAATCAACTCCAACCTGGGCATTTCGCCCGTCAACTCGCTGCCCTATGTAATCAGCCTCGTTTCCGGTGCAAAGATGAGCACCTGCGTCATCTGTGTGTTTGCCGCCTATATCCTGCTGCAGATCGCCCTGCTGCGCAAGAAGTTCAAGTGGTATAATATTTTCCAAATCGTGTTTTCCACGCTTTTTGGCTATTTTACGGACTTTGCGAAGTGGGTGCTGGGCGATTTCTGCATCCCGACTTATTTCGGCCAACTTGCGATGCTGCTCATCAGCATCGTGCTCATTGCGATCGGCATCTCCCTCTATGTGGACGCCCAGCTTATCCCCATGCCGTCCGAAGGCCTAACGCTTGCGTTCACGCAGATCTTCCCGCGCATCCAGTTCCATCACATGAAGATCATCCAGGATTGCGTCACGGTCGGCACAAGCGTTGCGCTCTCCTTCATCTTCCTGCATAAACTTGAAGGCGTGCGGGAGGGCACCGTCATCTCCGCGCTGCTCGTCGGCATGGTGATCGCTTTCATGCAGAAGTTCATCAAGCCTGCCGTCAACCGAATCTGCTTCCCTGGCGATGGTTCAGCCAAGGCTTAAGACCAACCTATTTGTGTTTTTCCATCCGCATGGTATAATGCGGATGGGATTTCATGGATGGAGGATCATCATCTTTTATGAAGGAAAAAACGCTGCGCTGCTGGCTCAACTTCTGGACGCTCTTCATCGGCCTCGGCGCCGTTGCCGGATCGCTCGGCATGTTCGTTGATCCGAGCGGCCGCACGCTGGGCATGGATGCAATGCTGCCCTATTTTCAAGTGCTGCCACTGGCCGAATCCTTATATCAAAACTTCACGTTCCCCGGCGTCGCGCTCCTCATCGTAAATGGGCTGACGCAGCTTTTCACGTTCCTGCTGCTGCGCAAGCGCCACCGCGCAGCTTCGCTCTGCGGCCTTGTTTGCGGCGTGCTACTCATGCTCTGGATCTGCATCCAGTTCTATATTTTCCCGCTGAACTTCATGTCCACGGCTTATTTTATCTTCGGCCTGCTGGAGGCGCTCTGTGGGTATTTCCTCTGGCGGAAGGAGCGCCGCGCACAATGAAAACCCTCGTCGTCTATTTTTCTCGCAAAGGCTATGTGCGCAGGCTCGCGGAAGCGCTTGCCGCAAAAAGCGGCGCGGATCTGTTTGCGCTCAGAACCACGGAGCGCACGGAAGGCGTCCTGGGGTTCTGGTGGTGCGGCCGCTTTGCCATGCACCGCTCCGGTATGCCGCTTGCCGCAATGCCGCGCGCGCTCGAAACTTACGACAAAGTAATTGTCTGCAGCCCGGTCTGGGTCTTTTCCGCCGCCGCGCCGATTTGGGAATTCCTGCGCCGCGCAGCCGGGCAAATTCGCGCCGTGGATTACGTGCTCGTGCACTATAGCCCACCTCTGCACTACCCCAAAACCATCGCTGCCATGGACCGTACCCTCGGCATAATCCATGGCAGCTTTACAAGCGTCGTATGCGTTTGGGGGAAGGTGCTGCGCACAAAGCGCTTTTCTGCGTAAACGCAAGGCATTGCAAAGGACGCGGTTTTCCGCGCCCTTTGCAATGCCCCGGAAGGGGAGCTGCTTATTCTTCTTCTTCGTCCTCGTGCTTGGCAGCCTCAATGATCTTCTTCGCCTCGTTGGCAGGGACGTCCTCATAGCGGACAAACTCACTCGTGAAGGAGCCGCGCGCCTGCGTCATGGAGCGCAGGTCGGTCGCGTACTTGAACATCTCGGAAAGGGGCGCTTCCGCCTCGATCTTCGTGCCGCCCTCCACAGGATGCATGCCCAGCATGCGGCCGCGGCGGCGGTTCAAATCGCCGATGATGTCGCCCACGTAATCGCTCGGGACGAGGATGTCATAGTGGTAGATCGGCTCGATGAGCGCCGGGGACGCCTTCGCGCAGGCTTCCTTATAGGCAAGGCGCGCGGCGGACTTGAACGCCACTTCCTTGGAATCGACGGGGTGATATTTGCCGAAGTAGAGCGTCGCCTTGAGGCCGGTCATCGGGTATCCGGCGAGCACGCCCTTGCGCATGGCCTCGCGCGTACCCTTTTCGACCGCGGGGATGTATTCCTTCGGCACCACGCCGCCGACGATCGCATTCACGAACTCGAAGTCCTCGCCGTTGGTCAAAGGTTCAAAGCGCATGTTGACGACGCCGAACTGGCCGCTGCCGCCCGTCTGCTTCTTATGCTTGCCTTCGGCCTCCGCCGTGGCGCGGATGGTCTCGCGGTACGGGATGCGCGGATCCGCAAGCTGCGCTTCCACATTGGTCTTGTTCTTGAGCTTTGCGCAGATCACGTCGAGATGCACCTCGCCCAGGCCGGACAGGAGCACGTCGCCGGTTTCGGCGTTCTTTTCGAGCGTGATGGTCGGGTCTTCTTCGAGGAGCTTGTTGAGGCCAGCGAATACCTTGTCCTCCTCGCCCTGCTTCTTCGCGCTGACCGCGAGGCTGATGCAGGGCTGTGGGAACTCGATCGCGTCAAACTTCACGGGCGCGGAAGCGTCGCAAAGCGTGTCGCCGGTGGCGGTGAACTGGAGCTTTGCCAGCGCGCCGATGTCGCCCGCAATGAGCTTATCCGTCTGGATAGTCTTCTTTCCGCGCATGATGTAGATGGTACCCGGCTTCTCGTTCTTCTCGCTGTTGCTGTTATAAGGCGCAACGGCAGCATCCAGCGTGCCGCTATACACCTTCACGATGGAGTATTTGCCGAACTGATCCACGACAGTCTTTACGACCTGCGCCGCGAATTTGCCGTCTTGCTTGACTTCTACCGCTTCGCCGGACTTTGCGTCCACGGCCTTCGGAGCCTTCGCCTCGTTGGCGGCAGGCATATAGTGGACAAGGTTGTCCAGCAGCGTCGGGATGCCGATGTTCGGCTGCGCCGCGCAGCAGCATACGGGCGTAATCACGCCTTCCTTCACGCCGAGGCTCAGGCCGGTGAGGATCTCCTCGCGGGAGAGCTCGCCTTCCTCAAAGTATTTTTCCATCAGCGCCTCGTCCGCCTCGGCGGCGGCCTCGGTCAGCGCTTCGTAAAGCTCCTGCGCGCGGCCTTCAAGCGCGGCGGGGATGGGCATCTCCTTCTCGCCCTTGCCGTCAAACTTCTTGGCCGTCATGTTCGGGATGTCGACATAGCCGACAAACGCGCCCTTTTCGAGGATCGGGAGCTGGATGGGCACCACGCTCGTGCCGAACTTCGCGTTCACGGCCTCCATAACCTTATCGAAGTTGGCGTTTTCACGATCCATCTGGTTGACGACCATCATGCGGGGTTTGCCGGTCTTCTTGCACATTTCCATGGCCTTTTCCGTTCCCACAACAGGGCCGGAAACGGCGCCCACCACGATCAGCGCGGAGTCAGCCAGCGCCATCGCCGCCGCGACCTCGCCGTAAAAATCGAAGAACCCGGGGGCATCGATGATGTTCAGCTTCACGTCCTTCCACTCGAGGGGCGCGAGCGCGGCATTGATGGAGATCGTGCGCTTGACCTCTTCCGGATCGTAGTCCGTGGTCGTCGTCCCGTTCTCCACGCGGCCAAGGCGCTCAAGCAGGCCGGCATTGAAGAGCATGGCCTCGGTAAGGGTGGTCTTGCCCTCGCCGCCGTGGCCAAAGATACCGATGTTGCGGATGTTTGCTGCGGTGTAATCTTTCATTGTCTGATGATTCCCCCTCACGGTATAAAATGAAGTATTTCGATGCGGTCGCAAAATATGGAAATGCGCCAAGGAAGGGCGCATAACGCACCATCTAATATTTTAGCAGTATGCGCGCGCCTTGTAAACCATTTTTCTGCCCGCAGGCAGGATTTCGCGCTCTTTTTCTGCCGGTCTTAACCGCATTTGCTGTATCCGCACGCGCGGCAGATCACGCAGCCGCCCTCATGCTCCAGCTTGGAACCGCATTCCGGGCAAGGTGCGCCAGCCGCAGCAGCCATGCCGTCGATGACCTCGCATTCCTCCGTGAGCGGCTCTTTTTCAATGGGCAGGAACGCGGCGCTGTGCAGGCGTTCCGCATCCTCCTGTTCCTTGATCTTGGCCACCTTTTCAAGTACCTTGCCGATCGCGTCCGGGCAGGAAAGCACCTTGATGTTCGGGTTCGTCGCCCGCTGACGCACCGTGGAAAGGCAGCGGATGCCCTTGAGCTGCTCAATGACGGCGTTCACGTCCATGCCGGAGCGCAGCGCCGTGGAGATGAGGCGGCTCGTAGCCTCGCTCTGGCTCGGGCAGCCGCCCGCGCGGCCAAGGTTTGCGAACACCTCGCAGATGCCCTCATCGTCATAATTCACGGTAACATACAGGTTGCCGCAGCCGATGACGACCTTCTCCGTAATGCCGCGGGTGATCTCCGGCCGCGGGCGCGGCGCTACCGCGCGCACGGCGGGAGCCGCCTCCGCCCCGTCCTTCTTCTTATCGCCCACATAGAGCACCTGGCCGGAACGGCTGCCGTCGCGGTAGATCGTCACGCCCTTGCAGCCGAGCTTGTACGCGAGCGTGAACACCTCCGCGACTTCCTCCCGCGTAGCCTCGTTGCGGAAGTTCACGGTCTTGGAAACGGCGTTGTCCGTATGCCGCTGGAATGCGGACTGCATGCGGATATGGTATTTGGGCGAGATGTCGTGCGCCGTCACGAATACGCGCTTCACATGCTCCGGCACCTCGTCGATATGCGCGAGGGTGCCTTCCTTGGCGATGCGGCGCATGAGCGCGTCGGAATAGAAGCCCTCGCGCTTTGCGACTTCCGCGAAATACGGATCGACCTGCGGCAGCTCGTCGTCATCCATGACGTTGCGCACGAACGAGAGCGCGAACAGCGGCTCCACGCCGCTCGAAGCACCGCAGATGATCGAGATCGTGCCCGTAGGCGCGATGGTGGTGCAGGTGGCGTTGCGGTAGGGCACGCCGCCCGCAGCAAGCGTGCTCTTTTCATACAGCGGGAACGCGCCGCGCTGCTGCGCGAGCGCGATGGAGGCCGCGTGCGCCCGGTCGTTGATGAAACCCATGACCGCGTTCGCAGTTTCAATGCCTTCTTCGGAATTGTAGGGGATGCCTAGGCGGTAAAGCATGTCCGCAAACCCCATCACGCCAAGGCCGATCTTGCGCGTGGCGAGCGTCATCTCCTCAATCTGCGGCAGCGGGTATTTGTTGACCTCGATCACGTTGTCGAGGAAGTGGACCGCCGTGTCTACCGTCTCCCCAAGCAGCGCATAATCGATCTCATAACCGCCGTCCTTCTCCCGGAGCATGCGCGCGAGGTTCAGCGAACCGAGGTTGCAGCTTTCATATGGCAGCAGCGGCTGCTCGCCGCATGGGTTTGTGGATTCGATCTCGCCCGCAGCTTCGCGGACGACGTTGTCCCGGTTCATGCGGTCCAAGAATACGATGCCGGGCTCGCCGTTGTTCCATGCCATGTCCACAATGAGGTCGAACACCTCGCGGGCATTCTTGCGTTCCACGACGGTCTTGTCCCGCGGGTCGATGAGGTCATATTCCTCGTTGCGCTCCACGGCCTCCATGAACTTTTCCGTAAGCCCCACGGAAATATTGAAGTTGGTAATCTCGGCGGTATCCTTCTTACATTGGATGAAATTTACAATGTCCGGATGATCCACGCGCAGGATGCCCATGTTTGCACCGCGGCGCGTGCCGCCCTGCTTGACGGCCTCGGTCGCCGCATTGAACACCTTCATGAAGCTGATCGGGCCGGAAGCCACACCGCCGGTGGAGCGCACCGTTGCGCCGGAGGGACGCAGGCGGGAAAAGGAGAAGCCCGTACCGCCGCCGCTCTTGTGGATGAGCGCGGCGTTCTTCACCGCCTCGAAGATCTCCGGCATGGAATCCGCCACAGGCAGCACGAAGCAGGCCGAAAGCTGGCCAAGCGGTTTGCCCGCGTTCATGAGCGTGGGCGAATTCGGCATGAACAGAAGCTCTGTCATGATTTCATAGAACTTGTCCGAAAGCGCAGCGACATCCGCATCCGGGTCGTATTTCTTATCCCCCGCGGCGATCGCGTCCGCAACGCGGCGGAACATGCCCTCCGGCGTTTCGGTCAGTTCCGACGCTTCGTTTCTTGCAAGGTACCTACGTTCCAGCACGGTCACGGCGTTTTTGCTCAGGCGTGTCATAAGTCGTCTCCCCCTCTAAAAATGCACAATATATATGAATCTTAATTCATCGCAGCGCAAAATATTGTGGTCGCTTGCTTGTCCATTTTACACCACGCCATAGCCCGTGTAAATAGTTATGGAGATATTTTTCCGAATTTATCCATGCCCGCGATCCAGCCTGAAATTATGTTATCCCTGTTTGCGCTTCAGGCCGCGCAGCAGCGCCTTGTCCGCATCGGATACACGGTAGGATTCGCAGCATTTCTGGATCGCCTTGTTGTGGGTGAACGCATCGAGCGCGTCTTTTTCGAACACGGGCAGCGTTTGCGCCCGGAACTTTACGAAGCACACCGAAAGCGCCCAGGCTACCGCCATCTTCGCATAATAGCCTTCGTGCGAAATTCCCGTAAGCGCCGCAAGCACAGGCTCAATCCACTCCGCTGCGAGGAACTGCGAAAGCAGCAGCACCACCGCAAAGCGCACCTCGAATTCCCGCTCCGAATCGAGGTACGGCAGCAGGAACTCCCAATACGCCTCCCGGTACTTTGCAGCGCTCTTGAGGCTGCCGCAGGTTACGTCGCACACCGCCCAGTTGTCGATCTTCGGCACGAAGATGCGCAGGCGCTCCATGCGCTCCTCCTCCGGGCAGCGCATCGCCGCGATCACGAGCCCCTGCAGCATGCGTTCCTCGTGCGTGTCGTCCCGCGCAACAGCAAGGAAGCCTGCCGCGTCCTGCTTTGCCAGTCCGCGCGCGATCTCCCGCAGCGCCGGCACCCGCACGCCGTAGGTACCCGTCGTGCCCGGCATCAGCGCCTCGTTGAACGCGCGGAATTTCTGCTCGCCCAGCTCCGCGAGGCGTGCAAGCAGCGCGCTGTATTCCTGCTCCGTATGCATAGCGTATCCCCTTCCGTTGTTTCGTTTTCTTTTCAGTATAGCACATTCGCTATCGCATAAAAACGGGAAAGAATATCGTTCTTCCTGTTGACAGCCGCCGCATGCCGGCGTATAATCGGAACAATTTTATTCGCAAAGGAGGCCGATGCATGAGCACGCCAGTGGAAAACGTGAAAGCCTTCTATGATGCTGCGGTTGAAACGGAATGGAACCGCTTAGCCGAAGCAAGGCTGGAGTTCGACATCAACATGGATTTCCTGACCCGCTATATCAAACCGGGCGACGCGCTGCTCGACCTCGGTGGCGGGCCGGGGCGCTATGCGCTCGCGTTCGCGCAGCGGGGCGTGCGTGTCACACTCTGCGACCTTTCGCCCGGGAACGTTGCCTTCGCACGCAGAAAAGCAGAGGAAGCCGGGCTTTCCCTCAACGCTTTTGCGGGCGACGCAAGGGAGATCGCTTCGCTCACAGGGGAAATGTTCGACCATGTGCTGCTCATGGGGCCGATGTACCATCTTTGGGAAGAAGCGGAACGCGAAGCCGCCATGCGCGCAGCGCTTTCCCGCCTGAAGCCCGGCGGCACGATTGCCGTCGCTTTCATCAGCTCATATGCAGGGCTGATCTACGACATGCGGGTCTGCCCGGAATCAATACAGGTTCCTGAGGAGCAGGCGTTCTTTGCACTTTTGCAGCAGGAAAAGCCCTTTGCCGGGCGGGCGTTTACGGACGCCTATTTCGAGCGGCACCAGAACGTGCTGCCCTTCATGGCAAAATTCCCGCTGGAAAAGCTGCACTTCCTCTCCAGTGAGTCCATGTTCGCCCCCTGCTCCGACCGGCTTTATGCGGCCCCGGAGGAGGTTTACCGAGTCTGGCGTGACCTCGGCGTTCGCCTGTGCGAGCTGCCGGACGCGCTGCCTTTTGCGGAACACCTGCTTTATATTGGAAGAAAAACGGAGGAGTGACTGCCATGGAGATCATATCCGTTCGGGAACGCCCGGAAAGTGCGGAACGGATGATCCGCTATTTTCAGGAGAAATGGGCCAGCGAGGCAAGCAGGATGGTTTATGACGACTGCATCCGCCACGCGGTCAACGCCGCCGCGCCCTTGCCGCAATGGTATCTCCTTGCGGACGGCGCGGAGGTCATCGGCTGCGCGGGGCTTATCACGAACGATTTCATCAGCCGCATGGATCTTTATCCCTGGCTCTGCGCGCTGTATATCGAGCCTGCGCACCGCGGCCATGCCTATGGGAGCCGCCTGATCGAACGCGGCAAGGCGGATGCGCGCGCCGCGGGCTACCCTTACCTGTATCTGTGCAGCGATCATGTGGGCTTTTATGAAAAATATGGCTTCACGCGCATCGGTACAGGGTATCATCCTTGGGGCGAAACTTCCGGGATCTTCCGGGCGGAGCTATAAAAATTGGAAAGCGGGCTTGCTGTCCGCTTTTGAGACTGTCGACCAAGCGGCAGATGCCACTTGATCGAGGGATTCACGTCGCGCTTGCGCCGATGGCGCGGCCAGCGCTCCGTGCAAAGAAAGCCTTGCACGGCAAGGCTTTTCGCTCGCACCGCACAGGTCGCTGCTCGCGATCAAAAGTCAAGGGCTGCGGCCCTTGACAATCCCGGAGAGACTTTCTTGACAAGCTGGAAAGCGGGCTTGCCGCCCGCTTTTATTTGTTGCTTTCAATTCTTCTGTTTGCTGCGTCCCCTTCAATCGAATATCCCAGTGGAAAGATAGCGGTTGCCCGAATCCGGCAGCAGCGCAACGATCGTCTTGCCCGCGTTTTCCGGGCGCTTGGCAAGCTCCGTCGCCGCCACGAGCGCCGCGCCGGAGGAAATGCCCACGAGCAGCCCTTCCGTGCGCGCCATGGCGCGCGCCGCCGCGTTTGCGTCCGCGTTCTCCACGCGGATGACCTCGTCGTAAACCGAGGTGTCGAGCGCCGCCGGGATGAAACCCGCACCGATGCCCTGAAGCCCGTGCGGCCCCGGCTTCCCGCCGGAAAGCACAGGCGAGCCCGCAGGTTCCACGGCCACTGCCCGCACGGCCGGGTTCTTTTCCTTCAAATACCTTCCCACGCCCGTGATCGTGCCGCCGGTGCCCACCCCCGCAACAAATATATCGACTTTTCCGCCGGTATCCTCCCAGATCTCGGGGCCGGTGGTCTCATAATGCGCCCGTGGGTTCGCGGGGTTTTCAAATTGCCCTGGAATGAACGCGCCGGGCATCTCTCTGGCAAGCTCCTCCGCTTTTTGAATGGCGCCGGCCATGCCCTTCGCGCCCTCAGTCAGCACGAGTTCCGCTCCGTAGGCCGCAAGGAGACTCCGGCGTTCCGCGCTCATCGTCTCCGGCATCGTGAGGATTACGCGGTATCCCTTCGCTGCCGCGACCGACGCAAGGCCGATGCCTGTGTTCCCACTCGTGGGCTCGATAATAACCACGCCGGGCTTCAAAATTCCCCGCTGCTCTGCATCCTCGATCATCGCAAGGCCGATGCGGTCCTTCGCGCTGCCCGCAGGGTTGAAGCATTCGAGTTTGGCAAAGATACGCGCGGGCGCACCCACAGCCTTTCCATATTTATGCAATTCCATCAGGGGCGTGCGGCCGATCAGCTCCGCCAAGCCCGCAGCAATTCGTTCCATACTTTCTATCCTCCTGTCTGAAACCAGTACGGCGCAAAACACATATTATAAGTTGTGCAAAATACCGCAATTCTGATTATGGTTCCATAATATATAATTTTGTGGTATTATAGCACAGACCATTAAGTAAGGAAAGATCAAATGTTTGAACGGTTGAAAAGCGATATTCGCTGTGTTTTAGAGCGTGACCCAGCCGCGCGCAGCGGCTTCGAGGTCTTCCTCTGCTATCCGGGGTTCCATGCGGTGCGCAACCACCGCACAGCCCATTTTTTGCACACGCACGGGATGAAAACGCTCGCGCGCTGCGTTTCCCAGCTTTCCCGCTTCTTCACGGGCATTGAGATCCATCCGGGCGCGATCATCGGGGAACGGCTGTTCATCGACCATGGCATGGGCGTGGTCATCGGCGAAACCACGGTCATCGGGGATAACGTGACGCTGTATCAGGGCGTGACGCTCGGCGGTACCGGCAAGGAGACGGGCAAACGCCACCCGAACATCGGCAACAACGTGATGGTCGCCTCCGGCGCGCGCGTGCTCGGCCCCATCACCGTCGGCGATTATGCGAAGATCGGCGCGGGCGCGGTTGTTCTCAAGGACGTGCCGCCGTACGCGACCGTCGTGGGCGTGCCGGGCCATGTGGTGAAGATCGCGGGCTGTCCCCGCACGCCGGATGGAACGCCCGCCTGCGTGCCCGGCGCTTCGGACTGCTCCTCCGTGCCGGATTGCCCGACAATTAAGGCTGCCGAAGCGATACCGCGCGACCGGATCGACCTCGACCAGGTCAACCTGCCCGACCCGGTCGAAATGGAGCTGACGAAGCTGCGCACGCGCGTTGCGGCGCTCGAGGCCGCGCTCCAGGAGTGCGAGGAGCGGCAGGAGAAAAAAGAATAGAACGGAAACAAAAACGCCGGCGGAACGAATTCTGCTGGCGTTTCAGACTGTCGATCAAGTGGCATATGCCACTTGATCGAGGTTTGCACTTCGCGCTTGCGCCGATGGCGCGGCCAGCGCTCCGTGTAAAGAAAGCCTTGCGGCGCAAGGCTTTTCGCTCGCACCGCACAGGTCGCTGCTCGCGATCAAAAGTCAAGGGCTGCGGCCCTTGACAATCCCGGAGAAACTTTTTCGGCAAGCAGAAAAACGCCGGCGGAACGAATTCCGCCGGCGTTTGATTTCGCGTTATGCTTATTTGCGCAGGCCAAGCCGTGCAACGATCGAACGGTAACGCTCGATGTCCGTATCCTTCAGATAGTTGAGCAGGCCGCGGCGCTGGCCGACCATCTTCAGAAGGCCGCGACGGGAGTGATGGTCCTTCTTGTTGAGCTTGAGGTGCTCGTTGAGGTGGTTGATGCGCTCGGTCAGAAGCGCGATCTGCACCTCGGGAGAACCGGTGTCGCCCTCATGAAGCTGATATTCCGCGATGATTTCCTGTTTGGTTGCCATGGAAAGTTTCCTCCTAAAAATAAATTGCCGTGAACCGAGTCAAACGCCGGAGTGTCGCAAAACACAGCTCACGGTTCTTGCACCATGGAAGTATATCATACCGAGCGCGGCTTGTAAACCGCTATTCGCCTTGTTTTTTCAAAATCTCTCGCGCATGCGCGGCGTCGGAGGCGATCTGCGCCGCAAGCGCTTCCCGGGATGGGAACCTCACCTCGCCGCGCAGCCGCGCCTCGAATTCGACCCGCAGCGGCATGCCGTAAATATCCCGGTCAAAATCCAGCAGATGCGTTTCCACCGTCGTGACCTGGCCTTCGACCGTCGGGTTGTTGCCGACGTTCGTGACCGCGGGGAACGCTTTCCCCGCAAGGAACGCGCGCGTTGCGTATACGCCGCTGCGTGGGAGCACCTTGTTGCCGTAACCCTCAAGGTTTGCCGTCGGGAAGCCAAGCGCATGGCCAATGCGCCGGTTGGGTGCGACCGTGCCGGAAAGCGCATAGCGTGTGCCGAGCATCGCGTTTGCCGCGTCGAGTTCCCCTTGTTCCAAGTAGGCGCGGATGCGTGTGCTGGAAACGGGCTCGTTTTCATAGGAAACCGGGCCGAGGACGCGCACGGAAAATCCCAGCTCTTTCCCAAGCGCCTGCAACAGCGCGGTATCCCCCGCGCCGCGATCCCCAAAGGTATAGTTGAACCCCGCGACAGCGCCGCGCAGCCCAAAGCGCTCCACGAGCATGCGGACGAACTCCCGCGGCGGCGTAGCCGCAAACGCTGCGTCAAATACATCCGCAGCAACCGGGACGCCCGTCGCCTCAAGCGCGGCAATGCGCTCCTCCGGCGTCATCAGAAGCCGGGGTTCCCGGCCAAACAGCGAAAGCGGATGGTTCCGAAACGTATAAATGAGCGGCACGGCATGAAGCGTTTCCGCAAGCGCTGCCGCTTCGTGAAGCAATGCGCGATGCCCCGCATGCACGCCGTCAAACGTGCCAAGGGCGATCACCGCGCCCTGCGCTTTATTCTGCATCCTGCTCTCCATCCTCCCCAAAGAACGTGGTAATGTGCAGCTTCCCCATTTCGGCCAGCCCGATGCCCAGGAACTTCCCGTTGGCGTAGGCGCGCAGCGGCGCGCGTTCCGGCAGCGCCGCAAGCGCCGGGTGGGCGATCTCCGCTCCGTTTGTCAAAAGCCGCACGCTGCGCCCGGAAAGGCCATCAAGCCGCGCTTCCGGCAGATGGGAAAGCGCTTCCTCCACGCTGACGAGCGCGCTCGCAAGCGCTCCAGCTTCTTTCAATTCCTGCAGCTCCGCGATGGAGTAAGCCTGCTCCACGCCAAACGCGCCGGAACGCGTGCGCAGCAAAAAAGAGAGGTGGGCCGGGACGCCGAGCGCCATGCCGATGTCGTTGCAAAGCGTGCGCACATAGGTTCCCTTAGAGCAGCGCACACGCAGCAGGAAGCGGTTCTCCCCAGTCTGCGAAATGAGTTCCAACGCATGGATCATGACCCGGCGCGTTTTGCGCACATCCTCCGCACCCGCGCGCGCAAGCTGGTAAAGCCGCTTTCCATCCACGCATACGGCGGAATACATCGGCGCGACCTGCTCGATCTCACCCGTGAACGCCGGGAGCACGGCGCAAAGCTGATCCACGGAAACGATGCCGTCGCCCTGCGCGGTCACTTTCCCGTAGGAATCCTGCGTATCGGTCGCGCAGCCAAAGGCAGCCTCCGCGTAATACTCCTTCTCCTTATCCACCAGGTAATCGAACAGGCGCGTCGCCCGTCCGAGGCAGATTGGCAGCACGCCCGCCGCGCCGGGGTCGAGCGTCCCCGTGTGCCCCACGCGCTTCATATCGAAGATGCGCCGGACGTCCGCGACCGCGTTGGACGACGTCATGCCCGGCGGCTTTAAAACGTTTACAATTCCTTCCATACATCCCTCAACGCGCGCGTGCAAACGGCAACAGCCTCCGCATACGCCGCCTCAAACGGCCCCTGTGCCGTGTAGCCTGCCGCGTGCTTGTGGCCCCCGCCGCCCAATGTTTGCGCCGCCGCGCCGACATCCGCAGCCCGCTTGGAACGCAGGCTCACCTTGAACGCGCCCTCCTGCGTTTCCCGCAAAAAGGCCGCCGCTTCCACGCCCTCGATGTCCCGGACGTGGTCGATGATCCCCTCCGTATCCTCCTCGCCTGCACCCGTCTGCGCAAAGTCTGCAAGCGTCACATAGGAGACGCCGAGGCGGCCTTCACAGAGGAGCTCCATATGGCCGAGCGCCCGCCCAAGGAGCTTCTGCTTGGCAAAGGGCACCGTGCGGTATACCTGGCGGTTGATTTCCGTGTTGTCCGCGCCGCAGGCAAGCAGGCGCGCCGCCATATGCAGCGTCGCAGGCCGCGTATTGCTGTAAGCAAAGTTTCCGGTATCCGTCAAAAGCGCGGTATACAGGCAGGTTGCAAGCGCGGCGTCGATTTCAGGCAGAAGCAGCTCAATGAGCGCTGCGACGATCTCCCCCGCCGCTGCCGCCTCCGCATCCACCGCGTTGTACGCGGCATAGGAAGCGTTCGTGACGTGGTGGTCGATGTTGCAGGTGCGCTCCGCCGCTTCAAAGAGCCGCCCTGCCGCGCCCATGCGCGCGAAATCCGCACAGTCCACGGCGATCGCGTTTTCCATCCGCACCGCTTGCTCCGGCAGGCGGACCGCCTCCGCGCCGGGCAGGAAGGTATATCCGCGCGGCACCGGCTGCTCGCAGACGATCTGTGCGCGCTTCCCCATGCGCCTGAGCGCGCCGTAAAGCGCGAGCGAAGCGCCCAGCGCATCTCCGTCCGGCGAGGTGTGGGCGATCACCGTAAACCCGTCGTTTTCCTTTATGAACGCGGCAATGCCGCGCAGTACGTCTTCCCGCATTGCGCACGCTCCTTTTTGATCGATGTTTTTTGCGCGGGCGCTCAGCTTTCCTGTTCGCCCTCCTGCTCTTTCCTATCCTTGTTCAGGTCGTTCAAGATCTGCGCGATATGCACGCTGTATTCGATGGAATTATCCAGCGTAAATTTCAGCTGCGGCAACGCGCGCAGGTCGATCCGGTTCCCGAGCTCGTGGCGGATGAAGCCCGCCGCCCGGTTGAGCGCCGCAACAGACTCCGCGCGCACAGCGTCGTCCTTATCGTAGACGCTGACGCGCACCTTTGCCTGTTTCAGGTCGTTCGTGACCTCGGCGCTCATGATGGTTGTCATCGGCGAAATGCGCGGATCCTTCATCTCGCGGACGATCTCGCTGATGGCCTTCTTGACCTCTTCGTTGATCCTGTCATATCTAACGTTTGCCATGGGGTGCTCCTCATAGTTGTCAAAGGAGCAGGCAGGGCGCCTGCTCCTTCGCCGGTTTGCCTTTACCGCTTGACCTCTACCATCTCAAACGCCTCGATGGTATCGCCCTCGCGGATGTCGTTGAAGTTTTCGATGCCGATGCCGCACTCGTAGCCGGCCGCGACCTCCTTCACATCGTCCTTAAAGCGTTTGAGAGATGCAATCTTGCCCTCGTGAATGACGATGCCGTCGCGCACGACGCGCACCTGCGCGCTGCGCGTAACCTTGCCGTCCTGCACGTAGGCGCCCGCGATGGTGCCCACGCCGCTGACCTTGAAGGTGCTGCGCACAGAAATGCGTCCAAGGGTATTTTCTTCATAAACGGGCTTAAACATGCCCTTCATCGCCTTTTCAATGTCCTCGATCGCGTTGTAGATGACGCGGTAGAGACGCATGTCAACCTTCTCCTTTTCGGCCGCCGCGCGCGCCGCCGCGTCCGGACGCACGTTGAAGCCGATGATGATCGCGTTGGAGGCCGAGGCGAACATGATGTCCGAACCCGTGATCGCGCCGACACCGCCATGGATGCAGCGGACGCGCACCTCGTCGTTGGAAAGTTTCTCGAGCGCCTGCTTGACTGCCTCCACAGAGCCCTGCACATCTGCCTTCACGATGATGTTGAGATCCTTGATCTGCCCTTCCGCGATCTGGCTGAACAGATCGTCCAGCGAGACCTTGGAAAGGTTCTTGAGCTGCTCCGCTTTCTGCTTGTCGCGGCGCTCCTCCGCCACTTGGCGGGAAAGCTTGTCGATCTCCGCGACGTTTAGAATATCGCCCGCAGCAGGGACTTCGGAGAAACCGAGCACCTCGACCGGCTGGCTCGGGCCGGCCTTGTTCACGCGTTTGCCCTTATCATCCACCATGGCGCGCACGCGGCCATACGCCGTGCCCGCAACAATCGTGTCCCCAATTTTGAGCGTACCGTTCTGCACGAGCACGGTCGCAATCGGGCCGCGGCCCTTGTCGAGCTCCGCCTCGATGATCGTGCCCTTGGCGAGGCGGTTCGGGTTTGCCTTGAGTTCCAGCACGTCCGCCTCGAGGAGGACCATTTCGAGCAGGCTGTCAAGGCCCATCTGCGTTTTGGCGGAAACCGGCACGCAGATCGTGTCGCCGCCCCATTCCTCGCTCACAAGGCCGTGTTCCGTCAGCTGCTGCTTGACGCGCTCCGGATTCGCGGTATCGCGGTCCATCTTGTTGATGGCTACAATGATCGGCACATCCGCCGCCTTCGCATGGTTGATCGCTTCGACGGTCTGCGGCATGATGCCGTCGTCCGCTGCGACGACGAGGATGACAATGTCCGTCACCTGCGCGCCGCGCGCGCGCATGGAGGTAAACGCCTCGTGGCCCGGCGTGTCGATAAAGGTGATCGTGCGGCCGTTGCAGGTCACGGTATACGCACCGATGTGCTGCGTGATGCCGCCAGCTTCGCCCTCGGTAATGCTGCTGTTGCGGATCGCGTCGAGCAGGGAGGTCTTGCCGTGGTCGACATGGCCCATGATGGTGACGACCGGCGGGCGCTCCACGAGTTCGCTGGATTCGTCTACTTCGTCGCTGCTCTCCTGCAAGACCTCCTCAAAGGTCTTGGCAACGTTGTGTTCGAGCTCGATGCCATAATCCGATGCGATCAAGGAGCAGGTATCGAAGTCGATCTCCTGGTTGATCGTGGCCATGATGCCGAGGATGAAGAGCTTCTTGATGATCTCCGCTGCCGGCTTGCCGATCTTTTCAGAGAGTTCCTTTACCGTGATAGTTTCCGAGGTAATCACCGCTTTCTCAATCTTTACAGGTTCCGGCTTATGGGCTGGTGCCTGCTGCTTTTTCTTCTTCTTGGAGCCGTATGCGCCGTCCTCATCCCAGCCGCGGGCCGTGGGTGCGCTTTCCTTCATGAGGGCTTTCTTGTTTTTCGCCTTGTTGCGCTCATCCTCGCGCGTACGCGTATGCGCGCTCTTGCCGGGGTCGTAAGCGCGCTGCTCCTTGCCGGTCATGGGCGCTGCCGCCGGACGCTGGTATCCGCCCTGCCCTGCCGGACGCTGGTAGCCGCTCTGCCCTGCCGGGCGCTGCTGGTAGCCGCTCTGCCCCGCTGGGCGCTGCTGGTAGCCGCTCTGCCCCGCTGGGCGCTGCTGGTAGCCGTTCTGCCCTGCTGGACGCTGCTGGTAGCCGCCTTGCCCCGCCGGGCGCTGCTGGCCGCCGCGCTGTTGGTATGCGGTCTGCGCTTGCGGCTGCGCCTGATAGCGCGCCTGTGTGCGCGGCTGCTGCTCCTGCTTACGCGGTCCCACAGGCTTCGGCTGCCCGGCCGGTTTTGCGGTGGGTTCCATGGGGCTCCGCATTTCCGCACGTTCAGGGCGCGCCGCTGGTTCAGCCTGTTTAGGCGTCTCCTCAGGCTTTTCTGCGGCGGGCTTTTCCCGCTGTGGTTCCGCCTTCACCGCATCCGTTTTTTCCCGCGCCGGTTCGGGGGCAGGCGCGGGTGCGGGTTCCGGTTCGGGCGCTGTCTGCGCCTGAGGCGCTTCCGGCTGCATTTCATCCGGCTCTCCCACGTGGAATGCCAGGCTGCCCTCGGAGGCGAGCAGCTCGCGCAAGCGCTCCGCGCGCTCAGTTTCGATGCGTTCCTTTTCGGCCGCCTTCTCTTTTTCTATCAGCCTACCCTCGGCACGGCGCACTTCCTGCAGCGTCGTCCCCATGTCGGTATGCGTCTTTTTGATCCGCTCAAAGAGCTGCTTTGCCTGCTGCTCCAGCTCCTTTGCCGAATCGATAAATTTTGCTTTCGCCATTCATGCCACCCCCGTGTTAATTTGCGTGATTGTCCAGCGCGGACGCGCCGAGTATCATCTGCGCGAACCGCTCGTCCGTGACCGCCGCCACCATACGCCCATCCCTGCCGATCGCCCGCCCCATATCCGGAACCGTGAGGCAGGGGATTCCAGCGCGTTCGCACATGCCGAAATACCGTTCCTGTGTCGCCGCGGAAGCGTTCGCGTCCAGCAGCACCAGCCGCGCGCCGCCGCGCTTCACTGCGCGTTCGCAGGCGAAGTCCCCCGCGAGGCATTTTCCGGCGCGCATGGCAAACCCCATCGCGCCGCGCAACTTTGTTTCATTCACCCTGAGCGATCTCCTCCCTGAGGCGCGCGAACACCTCCGGGTCTACTTTATGTTCCAGCGCACGCTCCAGCGCACGGATCTTCTGCGCCTTGTCCAGGCATTCCACCGCGGGGCAAACGTACGCGCCGCGTCCGGAAGCCTTCCCAGTCCGGTCCAGCCGGATCTCGTTTTCCGGCGTGCGCACGATGCGCAGCAGCTCCTTTTTCGGCCGCATCTGCCTGCACCCGACGCACATCCGCATCGGGATCTTCTTGCCAGCCATGTGCACACCTCCCACCCAGCTTTATTCCCGGGGTTCCTCCGGCTGATCCGCAGCCGCTTCCTCCGCCGCGTCATAAAGCGCAAGTTCCTCTTCCATCTGGGTCTGGCTCTTGATGTCGATCTTCCAGCCCGTGAGCTTCGCCGCAAGGCGCGCGTTCTGCCCTTCCTTGCCGATGGCAAGGGAGAGCTGGTTGTCCGGCACGATCACCTTGGCAGCTTTCTCAGTCTCGTTGATGTAGACCATGAGCACCTTCGCGGGGCTCAGCGCCTTTGCGATATAAACAGCGGGGTCGCTGTCCCACTCGATGATGTCGATCTTCTCGTTGTGGAGTTCGTTTACGATGCGCTCTACGCGGATGCCGCGCTGGCCGACGCACGCGCCGACCGCGTCCACCTGCGGATCAGAGGAATACACCGCGACCTTCGTGCGGAAGCCGGCCTCGCGCGCAATGGATTTCACCTGCACCACGCCGGTCTGGATCTCCGGCACCTCAAGCTCAAACAGGCGCTTCACAAGCCCCGGATGCGTACGGGAAACGAGCACCTGCGGCCCCTTGTTGGTCTTGCGCACCTCGAGCACATAGACCTTGATGCGGTCGTTGTTGTTGTATTCCTCGCCCGGGATCGTCTCGTTCATGGCGATGAGGCCGTCCGTCTTGCCGAGCTCGACATATACGCCGCCCTTTTCCACGCGCTGCACGATCGCCGTCAGGATCTCGTTTTCCTTTTCCACATATTCGTCGAAAATCACGCCGCGCTCGGCCTCGCGGATGCGCTGCACGACGACCTGCTTGGCCGTCTGTGCCGCAATGCGGCCAAAGCTCCTCGGGTTCGCCTCTTCTTCCAGCACGTCGCCGACTTCATAAAGGGAATTGATCGTGCGGGCCTTTTCCAGGGAGATCTCAGCATGGACGTCCTCCACCTGCTCCACGACCGTTTTGGAGGCGAATACCTGCACCTCGCCCGTGTCCCGGTCCACCACGGCACGCACGTTGCCCGTGGTGCCGTAATTGCGCTTATATGCCGCGATCAGCGCGGATTCAAAAGCGTCGATCAGGATGTCCTTGCTGATGCCGCGCTCCTTTTCAATTGCGTTGAGTGCCTCCATGAATTCGGCGTTCATTGATGATTCCTCCGTTTAGCTTTGCTATAAAAGTAGTAAGTGACGTTAGTTTAAATCGTATCTGCGCGCTTATTCGAAATCGATATGCGGGCGCACGAGCGCCGCATCCTTGCGGGCGATGGTCATCTCGCCCCCCGCCGCGCTGCCCTTCCCCGCAAGGGCAATGGTGAACGAAGCGGCGTCATAGGAAATGAGCGTACCCGTGAACTCTTTTTTCTTGTTCACCGGAGCGTAGAGCTTCACGTCCAGCTTGCTGCCGACGTTGCGCGCAAAATCCTTGTCCTTTTTGAGCGGCCGGTCAATGCCGATGGAGGATACGGAAAGGTAGTATGCCTCCGGGATCGGATCCGCTTCGTCCAGGATAGGGTCGACCGTGCGGCTCACGCGCTCGCAGTCGTCCAGCGAAACGCCGCCCGGCGCGTCAATATACAGCGTAAGCACCCAGTTGCCGTGCTCTTTTTGGTATTCCACCTCGTCCAGCTCAAATCCGAGCGCCTCGACCGCTGCGCGCACAGCCTGATCCACCGCTTCCGTGATCTTCAACCCAGTCCCTCCACCTTCAAAACAAAAGAGCGGGAAAAACGCCCACTCTTTCAAACCTCAAATACAGCTTTTGCTGACCAACAAATTTATTATAACAGCTTATCCTGGGGAAAGCAAGCATAATCTTCCCACATGGGCCTGCTTTACGCCTTAAAACAGCGTGAGCTGGTTTGTTTCCGGCATGCCGTCGAAGCAGCCGAGCGCGCGCATTGCAGTGATGACGGCGCTGTTGGCCTTCGTGCGCGCGCGGAAATCCTCCACCGAGCCGAACGGGCCGCCGCTTTGCGCCTCCTCAATGCCGATCGCCGCGTTCGTGCCCACACCGGCGATGGAAGAAAACGGCGGGCGGATCGCGTTCCCTTCTATGACAAAGCGCGTCGCTTTGGAGTGCGTCAGGTCCACCGGCAGCAGCTCGATCCCCCGGAGGTTCATCTCGTATACCACCTCCAAGATGACCAGGAGATCCGCCTCCTTGGTTTCGATCTCGTTCCCCTTGGCCTTGAGCGCCTTGATGTTCTTGAGCACGCGCTCCGCCCCGCCGGACGCCTGAGCGACGTCGAACGCATCCGCACGCACGGTGAAGTACACGGAATAGAACGCGAGCGGCAGATGTACCTTGTAATACGCGACGCGAAACGCCATCATCACGTATGCTGCGGCGTGCGCCCGCGGGAACATGTACTTGATCTTTTTGCAGGAGGTCACGAACCATTCCGGCGTGTTGATCTTCTGCATATGCTCTTCCATCTCCGGGGTGAGACCCCGGCCCTTGCGCACGCTCTCCATGGTCTTGAAGGACATGAGCGGTTCCCCACCCCGCAGGATGAGGTAGTTCATGATGTCGTCGCGCGTGCAGATGACCTGGGAAAGCGTCGCCTGGCCGCTGAGCACAAGATCCTGTGCGTTCCCGAGCCACACGTCCGTCCCGTGGGAAAGGCCCGCAAGGCGCACAAGCTCCTCCATAGTAGTGGGCCGCGTATCCATGAGCATCTTGCGCACGAAGTTCGTGCCGAATTCCGGGATGGCGATGCTGCCCACGTCGCACTCAAGCTCCTCGAGCGTGATGCCGAGCGGCTCGATGGAGCGGAAGATCTTCATGGTTTCCGGGTCGTCCAGCGGGATGTCCTTCGGGTCGAGGCCCGTCACATCCTGCATCATGCGCAGCGCCGTCGGGTCGTCGTGGCCGAGGATGTCAAGCTTGACGAGGCGGTCGTCCATCGCGTGGAAGTCGAAATGCGTCGTAATGGTGTTCTTTTCCTTTTTGTCCGCCGGGTACTGCACTGGGGAAAACTCGATGATGTCGTTCTCCTGCGGCACGATGACGATGCCGCCCGGGTGCTGGCCTGTGGTACGCTTGACGCCCACGCAGCCCGCGACGAGGCGCTCCGTCTCGCCCCGGTTGAAGGTCACGCCCTGCTGTTCGCAATAGCCCTTAATATAGCCATAGATCGTCTTGTCCTGCAGGCCGGAGATCGTCCCCGCGCGGAAGGCGTGCCCTTCGCCGAACATTTCCTCCACGTATTTGTGCGCGACCGGCTGGTATTCACCGGAGAAGTTCAGGTCTATATCCGGCGTTTTGTCGCCCTTAAAGCCAAGGAACACCTCGAACGGGATCTCATAGCCGAGCTTTTGGTACTTTGTGCCGCATACGGGGCAGTTTGCGTCCGGCATGTCCACGCCGCAGGCATACTTGGTGCGGTCCACGTCGAAATCGCTGTGTTTGCAGTTGGGGCATACGTAGTGCGGCTGGAGGGGGTTCACCTCCGTGATGCCGGCCATCGTCGCCACAAACGAGGAGCCGACCGAGCCGCGCGAGCCGACGAGGTAGCCGTCCGAGTTGGACTTGTGCACGAGCCGCTGCGCCAGCAGGTACAGCGTCGCATAGCCGTTGCCGATGATGGAGTTGAGCTCTTTTTCCAGGCGCGCCTGCACCACCTCCGGCAGCGGGTCGCCGTAGATCTCATGCGCGCGCTTTTCCGCCATGCCGCGCAGCTCCTCGTTCGCGCCCTCGAACGTGGGCGCGTAGGTTCCTTTTTCGGAGAGGAACGCCTTGAGCCTGTCGCAGGAATCGGCGATCGCGTTCGGGTTCGTGACAACGACCTCGAATGCCTTCTCCTCCCCTAAATATGAGAATTCCGCAAGCATTTCATCCGTGGTCTTGAAGTACAGCGGCGCCTGCTGCTCCGCGTCCTTGAAGTCCCGCGCGCTCATGAGGATGGCGCGGTAGATGGCGTCCTCCGGGTTCAGGAAGTGCACGTCCCCCGTAGCGACGACGGGGATGCCGAGCTCCTCCCCGAGCGTGACGATCTTCCGGTTCAGCTCGCGCAGGCCTTCATCATCCTTCACGGTTTCGTTGCGCACCATAAAGGCGTTGTTCCCAATGGGTTGGATTTCCAGGTAATCGTATTCCTTTGCGGTTTCCACGATCTCCGCATGCGGCTTTTCCGCCAAAATGGCCTGGAACAGCTCGCCCGCCTCGCATGCGGAGCCGACGATGATCCCTTCCCGGTGCATCTGCAGCAGGCTGCGCGGGATGCGCGGCACGCCCCTGAGGTGCTCCAGGTGGGAATAGGACACGAGGCGGTACAGGTTTTTGAGCCCTTCGTGGTTCTTTGCGATGAGGATGATGTGGAACGTGCTGCGCTGGCCTTTCACGCGCTCCCGCGGCACAAAATCCGTCAACGGGAGGCGTTGGACGTTCCGTTCCCGCATGCGCGCACAGAGCGCCGCAAGCAGAGCGCGCACCGCGTCAGCCTGCGCCGCTGCGCCAATCCCCGGCTCCGCCGCCCCGGCGGCCGCGCATGCGGCGCGAAGCCCCGTGTCTTTCAGTTCGCGGAACAGATAATGCGTCAGCATCTCCGTGTTGACGCATTGCGCCGGCATCTCGATGGAAAGTTCCTGCGCCTTCTTCCAAAGCGGCAGGAGCGTTTCCGCCCCGTGGAAAACAAGGTGCGCGCCGCGGGCAAACTCCGTGAGCGCCTGCAGCGCCTCGCTCAGGAGGGGAGCCGCGTCGATCTGCTCCTGTGCAACGCCCATCTCTGCGGCAAGCGCATGCGGCAGCGGGACGGCAGGGTTCACGAGCGTGTGAAAGCGTTCCTCCGCCCTGTCCGGCGCATAGCGCACGGCGGCGATCTCAAATACGCTGTCCTTACGCACGCCGCCGCCAAGCGTGAGCCCCACAACGCAGAACGCGCCTTCCATCGGGATCAGCGCGCAATCCGGCAAAAGGTAGCCCTCTACGCCGAGGATGGCCTTGAAATCCTTCCCATCCTTTGCAAGTTTATCCGCTGCGGCAACCACCGCCGGGAACGCCTGCACAACGCCATGATCCGTGATCGCAACGGCTTTATGCCCCCAGCGCGCAGCCGTCGTGATCGCCTCCTTGGGGTCGACCAGGCCGTCCATCGAGGACATCTTCGTATGCAAATGCAGCTCCACGCGCTTATGCTCGGCCTTGTCCTCCCGGCGGATGGGCTCCGTCAGGTACAGCCAATTCGGGAACACGCAGTGCATGCTCATGAAATCATCCCGCGCGTACCGCCCGTGGGCGACGAGCCACTTGCCGTCCTTCCTGCATTTTTCAATGCGCTCTACAACGCCTTTTTCCTCCTTACGCAGGAAGAGCTTGAGCGGGAGCGTCCCGGTCTTATCGGAAAGATAGAGCACGACGATGAAACTTTCGTCCCTGCGGGTCCGCACATCGAGCGAGAGGATCTCACCCTGCACGGTGACAGCGCCCGATTCCTCGTTCACCTCTTGCATGGGGACGAGCTTCGTGCCCGTGGGCGTGCCGAGGAGCACCGCATCCTTCGGGATCACGGCCCTTTTTGCACCGCCGCGCGCGGACGCGGGTTTTTTCGCGCTCGCGTTCTTCTGAGGTTCCGGCCGCCGCGCGTTCTCCGCCTGCGGCCGGTCCGCCCGCGCCGCCGGGGAAGGCGGTTCCTCCGCCCGTTCCGGGCTCGGCATTGCAAGGTTCGCGTCCGGCACAAGCCGCACCTGGAGCGCCGCGCCGTAAAGCGCCTGCACGAATTCCGTCAGCCGGGTCGCGCCGTTGTAGGTCTTCGCCGCCTCGTACAGCTTTTCCGGGATGCGCACGGCAAAGGCGCAGTCGTGCTGTTCCTCCCGTTCCCAGACCGCGTTGCGCAGCACGGGGCGCATCAACGGCGAAAAATGCGCCCAGCTCTCCGCGAGCACAGCAGGCAGCGCCGCTTCAGCCAGGAGCGTCTCCGCGTTTTCCGCGCACCGGAGCTCCACCGTGCAGTCCGGCACGGCCGTGCCAAGCTGCGCCGCAATGCGCTCCGCTTCCCGCGCGCCGATGAGCCGCGCCAAGCGAAGCTGCGCCACCAGGCGTTTTTCGGTTTTGTAGAGTTTCGCGCCCGCAAGCTCTGCGCCAAATTGCGCGAGGCCGTAAGGATCGTCCTGCCGCATCACGCCCGCTCCTTCTCCCGTTCTTCCAACATGCTCCTGATTTCCGCGAGGAAGCGCTCCGCCACGCCGGGCAGCTCGCCCGCAAAGGCCTGCTCCCCGTGCTTGAACACCACGGCGTTTGTCCGCCCGAAGGCGATGCCGACATCCGCCTCCCGCGCCTCGCCCGGGCCGTTCACCGCGCAGCCCATTACCGCGACCTTTAAATACGCGCGTTCCTTCTGGAATTCCTGCTCCACGCGCGCGGCAAGCGCCGCATGCGCCGCAAGGTTTTTGCAGCGCCCGCAGGTCGGGCAGCTGACGACCTCCACGCCTTCCCTGCGCAGGCCCAGCGCGCGGAGGATCTCGATCCCCGCCTTGACCTCGCGCACCGGGTCTCCCGTGAGGGAGACCCGGATGGTGTCCCCAATGCCAGCGAGGAGCAGCGCGCCGATGCCTACTGCGGATTTGATGACCGCAAGCTCGCCGCCGCCCGCCTCCGTCACGCCCACATGCAGCGGATAGCCGCACGCCTTTGCAAGCAGGCGGTAGGTCTCCACCGTCTCCGGGGCGCTTGAGATCTTCGCGGAGATCACGATGTCCGAAAAGCCCACCTTCTCCAAAATGCGCACGTGGGAAAGCGCGCTTTCCACAAGCGCCGCGGGCGTGGGCGCGCCATAGCGCGCGAGCAGCGCTTTATCGAGCGAGCCCGCGTTCACGCCGACGCGGATCGGCACATGATGCGCCCGCGCGCAGGCGACGAGCGCGCGCACATTCGCCTCGCTGCCGATGTTCCCCGGGTTGAAGCGGATCTTGTCGATCCCGTTTTCGATGGCCGCGACCGCAAGCCGGTAATCGAAGTGGACATCCGCCACGAGCGGGACGCTCGTACGCGCGCGGATCTCCCGCACGGCGGCGGCCGCCGCCGCGTCGTTGACCGCCATGCGCACGATCTCGCAGCCCGCGTCCGCAAGCCGCCGCACCTGCGCCACGGTCGCCTCCACATCCCCGGTATACGTATTCGTCATGGATTGCACGGAAATGGGCGCGCCGGCGCCCATTGATATTCCGCCAACCCGGACGGCTTTCGTTTCCTTTCCCATCCCAGCCTCCGGTTTTCCTTCTGTTTTTTCCGGCGTTTAGCCGCCGAACAAACCGTTCACAAGCCCGCGCACGTCGCTCACCGTCAGGTAGACCATGAGCAGCATCAGCAGCACCAGCCCTGCGAAATGAACCATACCCTCCTTTTCCGGCGGCACCGGCTTGCGGCGGATGGCCTCGATGATCAGGAATACCAGCCTGCCGCCGTCGAGCGCCGGGAGAGGCAGCAGGTTCATGAACGCAAGGTTCACGCTGATGAGCACCGCGAGGTAGAGCACCGTCTCAAAGCCCGTGCGCACCGCCTGGCCGATAATCGTCACCGTGCCCACGGGGCCAACCACGTCGCCCTCCTGCACCCCCTGCGTGAAAATGCTGCCGATGAAGCGCGCCATCTCCACGAAGATGTCCCATACATAGCGGAACGAAGCGCCGACCGCTTGGAACAGCCCGTAGCGTTCCCTGCCATAGCCATAGGTGATGCCGATGAGGTTCCGCCCTTCGGCCTCGTTGTAAAAATCGCGCACGATGAGGTCGATGAGTTCCCCATCCCGCTGCACGGTTATGGTCATCTCCGCCCCGCTTGCGCCGAGGATCAGCTCCGAGGTTTCCTCATAGCTTTCGATCACGTCGCCGTTAATCGCGTAAAGCACGTCCCCCGGCTCGATTCCGGCCACTGCAGCGGGTGCGGTTTCGCTCGAAAGCTCCTGCACGGTCGGGACATCCACATACACGCCGTAGCTCATGAGCGAGACCACCGCGAACAGAATGGCGGTGAGGATGTTCATCACCGGCCCGGCCGCCACCACGATGATGCGCTTCCAAACCGGGTGCGACGCGAACGAGCGGCCGTCCTTCGCCTCCTCATCCTCGCCATAGAAGCGGCACATGCCGCCGATGGGGAACGCGCGCAGCGAATACGTGATGCCGTTCTTCTCTTTCTTCAGGATCGCCGGGCCCATGCCGACAGCAAACTCCAGCACCGTGAAACCGAGAAGCCGCCCCGCGACGAAGTGCCCGAGCTCGTGCACCACAACGAACACGGAAAGTACGAGCAGTGCCGCCAAAATGGATAAAAACGTCATCAAATCTTCTCCATCGCTTTCTCCGCAAGGCTGCGCGCCTCGCGGTCCGTTTCAAGTATATCCGCAAACGTGCGGATCGTGCCGCGCGGAATATGCGCCATCGCATATTCCACCGTGCGGAATATATCAAAAAAACCGATCTCCCCCGCGCGGAAGCGGGCGACCGCCGCCTCGTTGGCAGCGTTGTAGGCGACCGGCAGCAGCTCGCCTTCCACAAGCGCCGCATACGCGAGCGGGATCGAGGGAAAGCGTTCTGCGTCGGGCGCTTCAAAGGTGAGTTTCCCGGCTTCGGCAAGATCCAGCGCGCCAAAATTGGAAGGCGCGCGCTCCGGCCAGGTCAGCGCGTAATGGATGGCAAGGCGCATATCCGGCCGCGAAAGCTGCGCGAGTATGCTCGAATCCGCAAATTCCACCATCGAATGCACGATGGATTCCGGATGCACCAGTACCGAGATCCGCGCGCCCTCGACGCCGAACAGGTAGCTCGCCTCCATGATCTCAAGCCCCTTGTTGAACAGGGTCGCCGAGTCGATGGTGATCTTCGCGCCCATGCTCCAGGTCGGGTGCCGGAGCGCGTCCGCCGCCGTCACGGCGCTGAGCCGCTCCTTTGTAAACGTGCGGAACGGCCCACCGGAAGCCGTAAGCCACAGCCGCTTCACCTCGCCGCGCGTCCCGCCGCAAAGACATTGGAAGATCGCGGATTGCTCGCTGTCCACTGGTATGATCTTC
This sequence comes from uncultured Eubacteriales bacterium, assembly GCA_900546845.1. GTDB lineage: Bacteria > Bacillota > Clostridia > Christensenellales > CAG-138 > UBA1685. Next base: position 20,581 of record UREK01000015.1, on the reverse strand, counting down.
CCGCCGCGCCGGAGCGCTGCGTCCACGAGCTTGTGCGCGCAGACGATGCTCTCCTTGTTGGCGAGCGCAACGGTCTTACCCGCCGCAAGCGCCGCAAGCAGCGGTTCCGTGCCCGCAAAGCCGGAAACGCCGTTTACAACCAGGTCCGCCTCCGGCAGCGCCGCCGCGATCGCCGCGGCCCGCGCCCCTGCTTCCAGGCGCGTCCCTTCTGGCAGATGCGGCCGAAGCACCGCGGCTGCCGCCGCGTCTGCGATGCCCACGAACGCAGGGCGGAACTCATGCGCCTGCGCAAGCAGAAGCTTCGCGTTGCCGTGCGCGCAAAGCGCGTAAACGCGCCCAAGCTCCGGGTGTGCGCGCAGCACATCCAGCGTTTGCCTGCCGATGGAGCCCGTGCTGCCGAGCACCGAAATGGTTTTTCGATCCAAGTTTATTATACTCCCATAATTTTGAACACAGCGTAAACGATCGGGGCGCAAAAGAGAACGCTGTCCAACCGATCGAGCATGCCGCCGTGTTCGGAGAAGATGCGGCTGTAATCCTTGATGCCCGCCCAGCGCTTGATGGCCGAGGCGAACAGGTCGCCAAACTGGCCGAGCACGCCGCAAAGGAGGCCCAGCACGAGCAGCAGCGGCAGCGAAACGCCCGCAGGATACAGCCCTTGCAGCAGATATACGAGCGCGCCGCCGGCTATCCCGCCGAATACGCCGCCGACGCCGCCGGCTACGGTCTTGTTCGGGCTGATCTCCGGCGAGAGTTTGCGCTTGCCAAAGAGCTTGCCGAAGGTGTAAGCAAAGGTATCCCCCATCAGCGGCATCGCAAAGATCGCAAACAGCGCGATGCGGCTTTTGTCGTAATCCCCGCCATATTCCGCCACCATCGCCACAGCCGTGAAGAACGCGAGCGGGTAGACGAGCGGAATCAGCGCGAAAAACGCGTCCTCCGTTGTGCGCGTGCGTTCCCAGATACGCTCCATCAGTGCGAGCATCGCCATAAAGATGCCAAGCAGCCACACCGCTTCGCCGCCAAAGAGGCGGTAGAGCGCGAAATAGCCCGCCGCATACAGATAAGCGGGCGCCATAAACGGTTTGCGGTCTCTTTTCTCGAACGCATTGCTGATCTCAAACACGCTTGCGATTGCACCAACCGTGAAGATCGCGCATTGCAGCCATCCGCCCAAATGCAGGATCGCCGCGAGCACAAGCAAAAGAAACGCCGCCACCAAAAGGCGCTTTGCCAGATTTGACATGGGTTCCCCTCCCCCTTCCGGTTTATTGCAGGCCGCCGAAGCGCCTGCTGCGCCGCGCATACTCGCGCAGCGATTGTAGGTACAGCGCATCCGAATAATCCGGCCAGAGTGTATCCACGAACGCAAGTTCCGCATAGGCCGCCTGCAGCAGCAGGAAATTGGAGAGCCGCTGCTCCCCGCCCGTGCGGATCAATAGATCCAGTTCTGGAAGGCCGCCCGTGTCGAGCCGCGCCAGCAGCGCATCTTCGTCGATCTCCTCCGGATCAAGCGCCCCCGCCGCCGCTTCCCGCGCGAGCGCGCGCACTGCGCGCACAGCCTCCGCCCGCGCGCCATAGTTGAGCGCCACGTTGAGCCGCAGCCCCTCGTTTTGCGCCGTCTTTCTTTCCGCCGCACGCACGGCTGTGCGCACGTTCGCAGGCAAGCCCTCCACGTCCCCCAGCATGCGGATGCGTACGCGGTTTGCGTGGAGCTCCTCCACCTCTTTGGAGAAATATTCCATAAATAGGCCAAAGAGCGCGTCAATCTCGTTTTTCGGCCGTTTCCAGTTTTCCGTTGAAAACGCATAGAGCGAAAGCGCCCGGATGCCCAGGTCAGAGCTCAGGCGGATGATGCCGCGCAGCCGCTCCGTCCCGGCCCGGTGGCCGAGCGCGCGCGGCAGGCCGCGCTTGGTCGCCCAGCGGCCGTTGCCGTCCATGATGATCCCGACATGCGCTGGCAGGCGCGTGGAAAGCTCCTGCCGTTCCTTTTCTAGATCGATCTGCAAATGCTGCCTCCCTGAAAAAGAATGACGGCGTGGCAAACGCCGTCATCCCGTTTATTCCTGATATTCCAAGTCCGTTTTAAACACGGAACAGGCGAGTTCAACCTCCGCCGCGCCCGTCTGGCGCTGCCGGATAACGCGGGATTCGTTGCCTTTCACGCCTTTGCGGCTCGAAACCATCGTGCAGCAAACCGCAAAGCCCTCCGCTTCCAGCGCGGCGCGCGCGCGGGAAAGCTCCCATCCCAATACGCAGGTCAAACCTCCATGATCTCCTTTTCCTTATCGGCCACGATCTTGTCGATGTCCTTGATGGTGGAGTCCGTCAGCTTCTGAGCCTGCTCTTCCAGCTTCTTCTGGTCGTCCTCGGTCACTTCGCCGTCCTTCTTCTGCTTCTTAATCTGTTCGATCGCGTCGCGCCGGATGGAACGGATGGCTACCTTGGAGTCCTCGCCCTTTTTGCGCACGACCTTCACAAGCTCCTTGCGGCGCTCTTCGGTCAGCTCCGGGAACACCAGGCGGATGCACTTGCCGTCGTTGGTGGGGTTGATGCCAAGGTCGGATTTCTGGATCGCCTTTTCGAGCGGGTTGAGCACGCTCGGGTCATACGGCGTGATGACAAGAAGGCGCGGTTCCGGCGAGGAAACGTTCCCCACCTGTTTGACGGGGGTGGGCGTCCCATAATAGTCCACCGAGATGCGGTCGAGCACCTGCGCGTTTGCGCGGCCGGCGCGCAAGCTGGAAAGCTCCTTCACGAGCACTGCAACGGTTTTGCCCATCTTTTCTTTTGCGGTTGCGATAGCGTCCATATTCCTGCCTCCATTTCCTGTAAAACGTCGCTTTTATTGTAATGGAAATCCAGCGCGGTTACAAGCCTAAAAACGCAAATCAGTCGATCAGCGTGCCAACGTCCTCGCCGCGGACGGCTTTTAAGATGTTTCCCGGTTCCTTCATCGCAAATACCAGGATGGGGATCTTTTGTTCCCGGCACAGCGTGATCGCCGTCAGGTCGGTCGCCTGCAAGCCGCGTTCAATCACCTCGCCATACGTCAGGTGCGAATAGCGCACCGCGTCCGGCACAACGTTCGGATCCGCGGAATACACCGCATCCACATTCTTTGCAAGCAGCAGCACGTCCGCATGCGTCTCCGCCGCCTTGAGCGCCGCGGCCGTGTCCGTGGAGAAAAACGGCAGCCCGGAGCCGCACGCGAAGAGCACCACCTTGCCCGAAGCAAACGCTTCCTCCGCGCGCTGGGCGGTAAACGTATCGCAGACGCGCTCCATCGGCAGGCTCGTGAGCACCTTGCAGGGCACGCCGATGCGCGTGAGCGCCGCTTCCATCGCAAGGGAGTTGATCGTCGTCGCAAGCATGCCCATCTGGTCCGCCTTGTTGCGGTCCATCTCGCCCGCGCTGCGGCCGCGCCAGATGTTGCCGCCGCCGATCGTCACGCCGACCTGCACGCCCGCCGCGTTGAGTGTCCGAATGTCCGCCGCGATGCGCGCCGCCGCGTCAAAATCCACCGTCTCGCCGCCGCCCATGGCCTCGCCGCTGAGCTTGAGCGAAACGCGCTTGTATCTGAGTTCCATGCTTTTATGTCCTTCCTGATTCAAAGTTGCGCTTTTTCACCCGATTTTGGATAGAAAAAGGGGGAACATGCAGGATGTTCCCCCCATTCGCGGTCTTATTTCTTCATTTGGCCCATAACTTCTTCCGCGAAGTTATCCTGACGCTTCTGCAGGCCCTCGCCCATCTCAAAGCGATAGAAGCGGACGACCTCGAGGCCGCCGTTCGCCTTGAGCATAGCGCGGATGTTCTGGTCCGCATCCTTGACGAAGGGCTGCTCCAGCAGGCAGACTTCCTTGTAATATTTTTCGATCCGGCCTTCGACCATCTTCTCGATGATGTTGGCGGGCTTCGGCTTGGGCTCGTTCATGGCCTGCTCACGGAGGATCTTCTTCTCGTGCTCGATGTCCTCCTGGTTGCAGTCTTCCTTGGAGAGGCAGGTCGGCTTCGCGGCCGCGATATGCATTGCAACATCGTGAATGGCCGCCGCATGGCCGGCGACTTCACCGGCAACCTCAACCAGTACGCCAATCTTGCCGCCGAGGTGGATGTAGGTATCCACGCAGCCGTTCGCGGCTTCCACGCGCGCAAAGCGGCGGATGGTGATCTTCTCGCCGATCTTCGCCACAGCGCGGGTGATCATCTCGGCAACGGTGCCGTCGCCGCAGTCCGTGGCCATCAGGGCGTCGACGTCCGCAGGGTTTTTCTCGGCAACGATCTTTGCAACGTTCGCAACGAGCGCCTTGAAATCGTCCGTCTTGGCAACGAAGTCGGTCTCGCAGTTCACTTCAACGATCACGCCCAGCTTGGCGTCCTCGGAAACATAGCTCGAAACGATGCCTTCCGCAGCGATGCGGGCGGCCTTCTTGGCGGAAGCGGCAAGGCTCTTCTCGCGCAGGTAGTCCATGGCCTTATCCATGTCGCCGTTGCACTCAGTGAGGGCCTTCTTGCAGTCCATCATGCCAGCGCCGCTCATCTCGCGCAGCGCCATAACATCCTTGGCTGTAAACATAATCTATTTCTCCTTCCGAATAAAAGTCGTCAATTAAAACTCGTCCTCAGCCTCGGCAGCGGGGGCTTCTTCATCGGCCATCTGCTCGCCCTGCTTGCCTTCGAGCACCGCGTCCGCCATCTTGGAAGCGATGAGCTTGACCGCGCGGATCGCGTCGTCGTTGCCGGGGATCGGGTAATCTGCTTCATCCGGATCGCAGTTGGTGTCAACGATAGCCACAACCGGGATGCCAAGGGTCTTGGCCTCGAGGATCGCAATGTGCTCCTTGCGGGGGTCGACCACGAAGAGCGCGCCGGGCAGCTTCTTCATGTCCTTGATGCCGCCGAGGTTCTTTTCGAGCTTTTCCTGCTCCGCCTTGAGCTTGATGACTTCCTTCTTGGGCAGGAGCGCGAAATCGCCCTCCGCTTCCATCTTCTCGATCTTGCGCAGCTGCGCGATGCGGCCCTGGATGGTCTTGAAGTTGGTGAGCATGCCGCCCAGCCAACGCTGGTTGACGTAGAACATTTCGCAGCGCTTCGCTTCCTGCTCGATAGACTCCTGCGCCTGCTTCTTGGTACCAACGAACAGGATGCTCTTGCCTTCCATTGCGAGGTCGCGCACGAAATAATACGCTTCGTCGATCTTCTTTACGGTTTTCTGCAGGTCGATGATGTAGATGCCGTTGCGCTCGGTGAAGATGTATTCCTTCATCTTCGGGTTCCAGCGGCGGGTCTGGTGTCCGAAATGGACGCCGGCTTCCAACAGTTGCTTCATGGAAATCACAGACATGGGTAATATACCTCCTCGTTTTTCCTCCCCGCACATCCTCCCGCAAGGGAGCCGCTTCTGCGGCACGAGCCCTGCAGTCCGCGCGGGTGCGTATTTGAATTTTACGCGGGTGCACCATTTCCACACAATGCACCATTCGTGATTATAGCATGAGAAAAGCCGGAGCGCAAGCGTTTTTGCCGCGTTCCGGCCAGGAGTTTGCGCGTTTCGCTTTTATTCCGCCTCGCCGAACGTGCAGGCGCCCGCGTCCATGCGGAAGCGCTTGCCCAGCGGCAGGGACATCGTGGGCGAACAATGGCCGCAGCGCACGCCCTTGATCGTTGGCTTCCCGGCAGGCTTTATAATCTCGTCAATCAGCTCGTCGAGCGAAAGCGTCTTTTCATCGGGCTTCGGGTCACAGTCGGAGAAATCCCCAATGAGGATGCCCGCGCAGTCCGCGAACTTGCCCGCATTGCGCAGCTGGGTCAGCATGCCGTCGATGCGGTACGGCCGCTCGCCCACATCTTCAAAGAAAAGGAGCTTGCCGCGGGTGTCGATCTCCCACGGCGTGCCGAGCGAGGCCGCGATGAGAGAAAGGTTGCCCCCGCAGAGTACACCTTCCGCCGTGCCGGGTACGAGCGTTTTGCGCGAGTAGCCTTCCGGGTTTTCATAGTTCGCCGCCGTGCCAAACAGCATGGCCTTTATGCCCGCAAGGGAGTATTCGCAGGCACCCGGCAGCGCTGTCACCATGGGCATATGGTAAGTCACGAGGCCGCAGCGCTGGTTGAACGCGATGTGGTATGCGGTGATGTCGCTGTATCCGGCAAAAAACTTCGGGTTCTTCGCAATCATATCTAAGTCCAGCAGCGGGAGCACGCGGTTCCCGCCGTAGCCGCCGCGCGTAGCGATGATCCCGTCGATGCTCTTATCTGCAAACGCCGCGTTGATGTCCGCCGCGCGCACCGCGTCCGTCCCGGCGAAATAGCCGTGCATGGAGCGCGCGCTTTCGTATACGACAGGCTCGAAGCCAAGCGCCCGGAGTGCTTCCACGCCTGCGGCGAGCTTGTCTTCCGTAACGGAGCTGGACGGCCCCAGAACCGCGACGCGCGCGCCCTGGAACAGCTTTGGTGCTAACATGGTTATTCTTCCTCCTCTTCCAGCTCGTCCATCAGTTCCAGGAACCTGCCGAACACCTCGTCCAGCAGCACTTCGTTTTCCACGGGCTGGTAGATGTCGCCATCCTCGCCGCGCACAATGCGCATGAGGACGACCTCCGCCTCCTCGTCCATCACGGGTGGCTCCGCGTCCGCTTCAACCGGCTCCAGCGCAACATAGCGCTCGCCTTCATAAAGAAACGTCAAAATATGGGAAAAGCGGGCTTCCTCCCCGTTTTCATCCAGCAATACGACCTCGTCAAAGCGTTCTTCCATTGCGTTCTCCTATCGTTCAGAGTTTTGGGGTTCCGTCCAGATAGCCCTGCAAAATGATGGTCGCGGCAAGTTTATCCACCACCTTGCGCCGCTTCTGCCAGTTCATCTCCGCCTCGCAAAGCACGCGCTCCGCGGAAACGGTGCTCAGGCGTTCATCATAAAACGCATGCTCACCATCCCACCCGGCAAGGACCGCATCTGCAAACGCGCGCACCTTTTCGGATTGGAAGCCATAACTGCCGTCCATGTTGCGCGGCATGCCGAACAGCAGCCGAACCGGGCGGTATTTCTCCGCGACGGAGCGGATATACGCCGCGTCCTTCTCCAGATCGCCCGTGCGGTTGTAGGTCTCAAGCCCCTGCGCGGTAATGCCAAGCGCATCGCTCACCGCAAGGCCGATCCGCCTGTCCCCAACGTCGAGCGCCAATACTCTCTGCATGGCGTTACCGCTCCGCTTCCGGCTGATCCCGGTGTTCCGGGGCGTTCACATAAAAGCGCACGAGCTCTTCAAGCAGCTCGTCCCGCTCCAGCATACGGATGAGGTAGCGCGCGTTGTTGTAGCTTGTGATATAAGTTGGGTCGCCTGAGATCAGGTAGCCGACGATCTGGTTGATCGGATCGTAGCCTTTTTCCTTCATGGCGGAATAAACGCGCATGAGCACTTCGTTCGCCGTGTTCTTATCCCGCGGGATGCGGAATTGCATGGTTTCGTTTGTGTTATCCGTCATCGCGTGACCCCCCATGTTACTGACATATTTTTCATGTGATCATTATACCGTATTCCAGCCCAAAATACAAACAAATGCGGATGACGCAAAGCGCCATCCGCACTCCGGCGCCATACCGCCGTTGCACTTAGCCGAACAGGTGGCTGATCTGCCCCGCCGCACGCTTGCCGCAGCGCAGCGCGCGCTTGGAATCGCGCATCATACGCCTGGATACATCGGGGTACATTGCGATAACACCCGCCGTGGCCATTGCCATGCCCGCCGCAATCCCGATCACAAAGGTTGCCGCTTTCATTCCGCTCACTCCTTTCAAGCTCTAGATAAAATTAGCATCTCCAGCTTACGCGGAAAAAGCGATGGGAGTTTTTTGCAATCCGCATTTTTGAAAGCAGCGCATATCAGGCGGCCACGCAGATTCAGCAATCCTCAGTCACGGCTTGCGCCGCGACAGCTCCTTTCAAAAGAAGCCTTTGGGGTTGTGCATGCTCAAGCGGCACTTGAATGGGGATGGGCCGCCATGGGTGCGGACGAACAACAGCGTTGAACTTGTAACGCGGGTTTCCATATATGCAACGGGAGGCCGCCCTTTCGGTAAGCCTCCCGTTGCTCTGCTTTCAAAGTTTACTTTTCGGATCCCTTTTTACGGTTAGTCGCGTACCACGCGGCACACAGCGCGCCCAGCGAGCCAACCAGCAGGAGCATGCCGAGCCAGGTCAGGTCGGCGGCGCCGTTCTCATCCATGAGCGTAATCAGCGCGGCGTTCCCGCTCTGCTGCGTGGCCGAAAGCGGGGATACGAACATGCCCATGCTCCAGTCTGTGATCTCCCAGCCGTCGCCCGTCTGCGGCGCGAAAATGACGTTGCCGCTGCCGGAGACGGAGAGCTTCGTCAGCGTCCGCAGCAGGTAGCTGAGCGGGTAATACAGACGGTTCGCCTCCGGGATGAGCGCGTTTGCCCGGCCGATGACGATATCCTCGCCGTTGCGCCAACGGATCACGAGCGTCACGTTGCGCACGCTCACTGCGTTCATGATCTCGACCGGCATCTTGTCAAAGTAGCCCGCGTCAACGGTGAGCACTTCGCCCGCGTCCGCGAACGCGACTGCGCGGAGCACATCGCCCCAGAAACGGTCCTGCGCACGATCAAACGCGGATTCCTGCTCCGTTTCCGGTGCAACATACTTCGTCCAGGCAAGCACTACATCGGATGCTGAGAAGCCCGCTGGGAGCTCAACGCTCAGGTGGTTCGCACTCTTTGTGGGCGCAACCGGCGTGAGCGTGCCGTTCTGATAGAGGTACACCATGAAGCTGTCGGCGCGCTCCGTACCCGCCGGGTAGGGGAGCTGCACCGTCACGGCCTGCTGCGCATAGACGGCCTGCCCGTCCGACATAAACGCCAGGTTCAGGCCCTGGGTGCTGCCGGTGAGCGCCGGATATTCCTGCGCGATGGCCGCGTCAATGCCCGTCTGGTTCTTGGCCGGGGTGATCTCAAGCGCCACCGAGCTGTTGTCCACAACGGTCGCCGCGTCGTTCGGGTCAGTCTGGAACTTGTGGTCCGTACCGATCACCGGGCCGGTCCCGCCTTCGCCGGGGTTCACAGCCGCACCGGAAACGATCGTGAACGCAAAGCTGGTCTGCATCGTCACGCCGCCCTCGGTATAGGATACGTTCACGGTGTGCTCGCCGAGTTCGCGCATCGTGGCCGCAGTGACTTCCGTAAGCGTAAGCGCGCTGTCGGCCAGGTCGATGGACTTCGTCGCAGTGCTCTTGTAGGTGGCCTTCACCTTGCCGCCCGCAAGGTCGATGCCCGTCGCGCCGAGGGTGTATTCCGTCTTGGCGGGCTGCGCTTCCATCTCAATGCCGGTCAGCACATCCGTTACGGTGATGTTCGCCGTCGCGCTGTGCGCCCCGGTTTGGCTCGTAGCTTCCAACTTAAGCGTCTGCGTGCCGATATTCTCCAGCTTAAGCTCCGTCGAATAGCCGCTTGCAGTACATTGCGTGCCGGCAAAGGTTTCCGTCCGGCCGCTCTTGTAGGTGACCTTCAGGGAGATATTCGCCATGTCAAGCGCCGTGCCGATCTCAATCGTCACAGGCGCGCCGATAATTTCGACCTTCTCGACCGTCTCCGTGCCAACCGTGATTCTGAGCGTCAGGTCGATGGGGTTATAGGTGTTCTCGGCGGAGGGCGTAAAGGTGTACGTGATCGTCGCCGTCTGCCCCACCGTCTTACCCGCGGCGAGGGCGATGGTCGCATTGCCTTCCGCAAGCGTATTCTGCGCAAGGATGTTGTCCGTATCGGTTACGCTCTTCTGCGTGAAGCTGCCCGCAACCGGCGTGCCGAAGAGCTGCGCAAGGTCGTAGACGTTAGCTGCGGTGTCAAGATACGCGATCGTCCTTTCCACGTCCCCGGCTGCGGGAACGAGCGTGCCTTTTGCAATGGTGAGCGTGCGCGCCGCTTCGCCCTGCGTGTAGGGAGCGTCCGCGAGCTTATAATCCGCGTTGCCGAGCGTCGCCGTCAGCACATAGCTGCCCGCAAGCGTGGGCGCTTCCGCGCTGCCGTTGTAGAGCACCGTCACAGGCACCATATCCGCATCGAGCTTATCGTTCACGGACGCGGCCGCGATTTTCGCATTGCCGTCATAAATCGGCGCCATCTCGCCGCTGAAGGTCACGGTGACCGGCTTGGGCGTGATGTTTGCGGTGACGCTTTCAGGCCACACAGGCTTATAGTTGCTCGCCATGCCGCCCGTGATCTCAACAGTATAGGTCACGGCCTTGCCGTTCCCCGCATGCGCGTCTGCAAAGGCGGGGCTCGTCACGCTCACAACGATGGACGAAGCGTCGTCAGCCACGATATCGCCGGTGGCAAAGCTGTGCTGAACCACCGCATTCACGGTTCCATCATAGACCTTATCCTCTGCAGTGACGGTCAGCGTCACGGGCTTCGGGGTGATCTCCGCGGAAACCGCTGCGGGTTGGGTGAGCGTGTAATTCGCCAGCAGATCCTCTGCGCCGGTCAGCTCCGCCACTATGGTAACGGTACGTGCGGTGTTCACATCCTTGGAGTTGAAGTCTGCGCTCGTGATGTTGAAGCCGACCGCTTCCCCGTTCACAACGCCATTGAGCGTGCCGCCGCTGACCTTGTCCATCGCGTTCACGGTGCCGTCATACACCTTATCCCCAACGGCAATGCCGGTGATGGTCAGTTCCTTCCGGTTGATGGTAAGCGTCGCGGTAGCTTCGCCTGCGTAATCCGCGTTCGTATCCGGCACGCGCACCGTCACGGTGTAGGTTCCGGCGGCCGTGGGCTTGGCGACTACATTGCCCGCGCTGTCCTTGTATTCGTACACCGGCGTAATTCCTTCTGCGCTCGGAACCGCCGTTTCCATGTTATAGCTTTCGCCATAGGTCACGGTCTTGTTCTCGAAGCCGGTGAATGTCACGCTCTCCTTGTTCGCCACGTTGAAGGTCAAGTTCACCGTAGCATCCGACGCATTCCCGTTTGTGTCGGAAACCGTCAGCGTATCAGAATAGGTTGTCGCGCTGGTGCGGTCAAGGTTGCTCTTGGGCGCGATGGTCAGTTCCAAGCTCGCGCCGCTCGCAAGCGTCGCATCCGCAGGCAGGTCGGGCATGGTAAAGTTCGTGAGTTCCAAAAGCGCGATCTGCACTGCACCGGAGCCGGTGTTCGTGATGGTGATCTTCTTGCCTTCAACAGCATTGGTGGAGCCGACGCGTGCAAAGAAGTTCAGCTCTGCGGGAGTGACGGAAATCTCGTAGGTATGCTTCGTCGTCGCGAACGCATGCACTACTTCGGAAGCGTTATGGTTGCCGTCGCCCGGGATGAACGTATGCACGTAGTAGGTCGTTCCCGGCTGCTTGTCCGCCAGCGTCACTGGGTTGCCGATTCCATTCTCCCAGCCTTCGGCGGTAACATCAGGCGCGGTGGCGCTCTCGGTAACGATGTACTTCTGGCCGTTGGCCGTGCTGTACGTAAAGCCGTTGGTCGTAATGTTGCTGATTTGAGGCACAACAGCCGTGCCAGCGCTGATCTTGTTGATGGTAAGGTTCAGCCTGGCTTCCGCCGCTTTGTAGGTCACGCCGCCCTCCACCATGGCGACCGCCACATAGGTGCCCGCGTTTGTGGGCGCATCGGTGAGCGGAGTTTGGGACGTAGTATCGGCAGCATGGTAGTACTTGAGTTCCGGCGTGCCGAACGTGCTTTCTGCGGTCAGGGCAAACGCACTTTCGTCGTAATCCTTCGCAAGCGAACTTTCCGTCACTGCAACGCTGTTATTTTTGAACGTGATGACCGGGATCGCCTTGGTCATGAGGTCAATCTCGATGGAAGCAGCTGTGTCCACATTGCTAAGCGTGAGCTTATATTCCACGGCCTGATCGGTCGGGAACGTGGGGTCATTCGCGGAGTTCACCGCGCCAGTGATGCTAACGCCGCTCAGATAGTAGCCATCCTTCGGCGTGACGGTGACGTTGCCTTCTTCCGTGCCGGTCAGGAACGTCGCGCCGCTGAGGGTGACATAGTCGCCATAGCTTGTGACTTCTGCGCCATCCAGTTTGACCTTGAAAATGATGTCCTTTGCGTCGTAAGCCTTCGTGGGGATCGTTGCCGAGGCGGCTGGGCTTGCAAGGTGCGTATCAGTCCCCGCCTTGCGGATGTAGAAGGTGTATTCCGTGCCCGGGGTCAAGTCGCTGAAGGTAGCGCTTGTCTGCCAGGTTTCGCCGTCCATGCTGTATTCGCAGCCGGCAACGGTCGTCAGAGTAATCGAGTTGTAGTCAACAGTTTCCGCCACAGGCGCGGCGGGCGCAGCCTGTGTGGCCTTTGCAACCTGGTCTGTCATGGCAACCAGCTCCCTATCAAAGTCCTGATGTGTTGCCTTTACAGCCAAGTATTTTGAGATGTCGTCTTGAACGACTTTGTACGTCGCGCCAGTTCCGACCCGTGTTGCAAGCGCCCAATCCTCATCCGTACTACTGCGACGATACCACGTATACATAACGTCCCCAGCGGTTCCCGTGTAAGTCGCCGTCAACGTTTCGTCATACACCGCATTGCCAGAAACCGTAAGGTCTCCGGTGATGGCCGGGTTCGTAACTGTAACCTCGCAGGTATCAAAAATCGTCTCGTTCACCTTCGCGGTGATGGTCGCCGGGCCCGCTTTCACACCGGTCACAACGCCGCTTTGGTCCACGGTCGCAATCGTCTCATCGCTGGAGGACCATGTCACCTCGCTGGTGGCGTTTTCCGGGGTGAGCGTAGCGGTTAATTCCGTGGTGCTGCCGCGCACAACGGTGGCAGTTCCTGGGGTAACCGTGATGCCGGTTGCTTCAACGGTGGGCGCTGTGATGGTGATGGTTTGGTCAGCAGGGGCTGTGCAGGGCAAGACCGTGGTATTCTCCCCTGTTCCGGTTTCGCATTTTACGACCGTAACACTAATACTTGTTTGCCCGGCAGTCACGCCGTCTTTCAGCTTAAACTTAGCTCGGCAGAAAGAGCCACCTGTTTCAGAAATAGTTTTGGTGGCAGCCATGGCAAGAATGATTTTCCCCGTCTCATTTGCGGTCGCGGCAGGAGTGATCGCACCATTCAGGTTATAGTTAAGGTCTGGATTATCTTCGCTGTTAAACTTGCTGAAAAGCGTCTGCGTCGCAGTAGCTTCGAGAACAGAAGTATCGTAGCTGATCTCAAGCTGAAGATTGTTCACGTTAGACTGCCTCGGGAGCTCTATCTCGTAACTAACCGTTTCCTCTGCCCCAACTATCATCGTCGTCGCAGAAAGTTCCGCGCTAAGCGCAACCTGGCTATCCGCAAACGCCGACATTGGCATGAGCGCATTGAGAATCAATGCCAATACCAACACGAGTGTCGCTTTTTTCTTCATAATCACACTGCTCCTTTTAATGCTGTTACAGAAACATTCTTTAAATACTAGACTAGGCCGCAGGGAACGCTGTTACGATTCCCACAACATATTGCATAATCAGCGCAGCGTCAGTAACATCGACTACTTCGCTTCCGTCCACATCCGCGCGGGCGATTTGCGCGCTGTCAAGCGTAATAATGCCAACAATGTGTTGGAATACAAACGCACCGTCGGTAACGTCTATTGTTCCATCCCCATTCACATCCCCCAACAAGCCCGTGCTTTCCTGCACGGTAACGGTGAACGTCTTGTCCGTTACGCCCGTGCCGGTCACAAGCTGCGCCGCAGTGCTGTAAGCGCCCTCGGAGCTGACCGTAAAGGAACCCGTGGAGCCGAGCTCCGCGCCGGCCTTCACCGTGAAGTTCACGGTAAAAAGCGTTTCGCTGGCGTTCTTGGGCATGAGCGCCGCGTTCATGTACACAAGCTGCACCGTACCCGCGCCGTCGTCGTGCGCCACAAGGAAGGAATTCACCGCTGCGCCTTCCTGCGGCACGTCGTCCGCGGCGTTTGCAATGAAGTCTACGTTGCTCGAAGGGTCGATCCCGGCATACGTGAACACGCTGCTGTCATAGGTGAGCGCAAGCTGGATGCCGCCAAGCTCTGCGGCGTTCTGCCCTTCGGCCAGGTTGAGCGCTACATCTATGTTTACCGTATCCCCCGGAGCGTATACCGTTCGGCGTGCGCTGGTGTCCACCGTGAACACGGCAGCTGCAAGCGCTGCGCCTACCAAAAGGATAAGAGCAGCCGCCACGGCAACCACCGTGAGGCAAACGCGCTTCCATCCCCATCTTTTCATCCTTGGCTACACCTTCTTCCATCTTTGGTAGGTGGCGCACAGACAGACTGCGCCCAGCATGGTAATATCCGCTTTTATCATACCATGCCGGGCGCAATTTATAAAGCCCTTTTACGACAAAAAACGTCAAAAAAAAGAGTTTACGCTTTGTTTTCAATCCCGCTCACGCGACGTTCTCCGCGCCAAGGAGCCGGAGCACGTCCCCCACGGAAACGGCTGCCGCGTCATACCCGGCGGCGGCAAGCGTCCCGGCGTCGAGTGTGCGCATCCCCGCGAGGTGCTTTGCGAGCGCAAGCGCGTCCAGAAAGTCCATCACACCGTCCCCAGTGAGGTCTGCGGGGAGGTTCAGCGCCTTGCGCTCGTATTGCTGCTGCGCGCCGTCATGCCAAAGATCCGAATAATAGATTTTCCCGTTGACCTCTTCCAATTCATCCGCGATATGCCCGTCCGCGAGGGTCAGCACGATGCTCTCCGCGCCGTTTGCCAGGTTAAGCGAGCGGATCTCACCTCCCGCCGCGCCCCGCGTAAACGCGCTGTAATAAAGCATGCCGCCTAGCCGCGCGGGCAGGCCGCGGAATGGGGAGGACCCTTTTGAATATAGGACTTCCCCCGCCGTATCCCCCAGCGTCGCGCGCTCAAATGTCGCACTGCGCAGCATTAAATTTGGGAGTATGCCGGAGTAAAGCCCCATGTTTTTGATGCGCACCCACGAACCGTCGGAATAAAACATTGCGTTCGCTCCCGCCCAAAGCGCGCTGTTCGGGTGCGGCTCCGCCGCGGTCGTGACGCCGCATACCATGTCCGAACGGCCCTCGTCGATCGTCCGCAATTCCTCTTTCGTGAGCATGAAGAAATTATGCCGCACATAGCCCGCAATGTCCTGATCCCCGTCCGGCGAACTTATAGAAGGATCGTCCCAGGTCACATCCACATGGTAGTATGCGCCGGAATTCGCTTCTACTTCCACGGCGTTCCACGCATGGTTTATATTATCGGAGGTCACCGGCACAGAAAAAATGCCGCATTTCAAGAGCAGATCCATATACCCGAGCATATAGCCCTGGCAAACGGCGGTCTTGTTCACGATAAGGCCGTAGGCGTTCCACGCGTCCGGGTTACCCGCCGCGTCGTTGAGCGCGGCATGGCAGTATTTCGCGTGCAACGCGATATAATCATGCAGCGCAAGGGCAACCTCCGTGTCCGTCATGGACTGCCGTTCGGCCCAGGGCACCGCTTCCTCCAGCATGCGGGCAAGCTCCGCGTCGTACGCGGCAAGGCGCTCTCGGTGCTCCGCCTGCGTGCAGTTATACTGCGGTAGGATCGCGGTTATAACGCCCACGTTGTTATATGCATACCGAAACCCGCCCGAAACGTCAAAATACCGTGGGAAGGTGTTGAGCGTCGTCCAATAAAGCTCTTTTAGAGAATCTGTCTCCTGGGTTGTAAAGCCGAAGTCGGAAATGTCAATCCGCGCCGAATATGCATCCCAGCCCGTGCGCACACGTTCGACGAACAGCGCCGCCGGGTCGGCTGCCTGCGTTTCGTTGAGCGCATAGGCAATGGCCCCGCCCATGATGTATTCCCGCGGGAGTGTCTTTCCCTGAAGGCCGCCTTCTTGCAAAACATACGCACTGCCGTCGGCGGTGGAGCATTGCGTTTCGCCCTGCCCGGAGGGAGCTTCCGGCGCGGCGGCAGGCTCCGCGCGCACGGCCGGCGCGGCAAGGAGCAGAAGGGTCAGCAGGAGTGCTGTGAACTTTTTCATGGGGAACCTCCATGTCCGCTTGTGCTTATTCAGGTTGCCAGCAAAGTAGCATTTTCCGTTTTTAAGGAAGCAACGGGCTGCGGCCCTCGACGATCCCGGAAATACGTTTTCGACACGTTTACACTTTATATTATATATTGTAACAGCGCATATACACGATTGCAATCTTTAATTGTCCTTTTTTTGCGTTCCCGGCGTCTTCGGCTTCGTTCTTTTCGGTTCCGGCACGCCCTCCTCCTGCCGCGCAGTCTCAGCCTGCCCGAGATGGGCGTTGAGCTTCCCGATGGCCTTTTTTTCCAAACGGGATACATAGCTGCGGGAAATGCCCAGCAGCGCTGCGACCTCCCGCTGCGGCATGCAGCGGCCGCCCAGTAGGCCATATCGCAGCTTGATGACCGTGCGTTCCCGTCCCGAAAGCGCTGCGTCTACGGCGCGGCGCACCTGCTCGGATGCGATGCGGCTCTCCACGTCCCATTGCACCTGCTCCGGTTCGGAACCGAGGATGTCCGCGAGGGAGATCTCGTTCCCATCGCCGTCCACGCCGATCGGGTCGCTCAGGGAAACCTCTCCGTTTTGCTTTTTCTCCGCCCGCAGGGACATAAGGATCTCGTTTTCGATGCAGCGGGCGGCATATGTTGCAAGGGCGCTGTTTTTCTTCGGGTCGAACGTGGAGACCGCCTTGATGAGTCCCACCGTGCCGATGGAGATGAGGTCGTCCTGATCGCGCCGGGGGCCGGCGTATTTCTTTGCAATGTGCGCGACCAGGCGCAGGTTGTGCTCGATGAGCGTAGCCCGGGCGGCGGGGTCGCCCTGTGCGAGGCGTTTGATGCAGGCTTGTTCCTCTTCCTGCGGGAGCGGTTCCGGGAAGGAGCCGTTCGTGCCAACATACCCCGCGAAGAAGAAAATGTCCTTGAAAATCTGAAAAAAAAGATCGAGCATAGCGGATACCCTCCTAATTGTCGGTGTATCAGACTATGCCCGATTTTCCCGGAACTTGTTTGTCCGCCCCGGAATTGCATGCGCTTGGCCTCGCTCAATGAAAAACGGTCCTCTCCCGCGCCCTGCCAAATGCGTGCCGCGAACCGGCGGACCTGCTTCTTCGGCAGGCTGTCCGCCGCACAAGGCGCACGCTGCCCGCGCCGCAGGCACAAACGCAAAGTGCAATTCTGAAAAGCTGGTGGCTCCCGGTTTTTCGGCACGCAACAGCGGGCAGGGAAACCGCCCTGCCCGCCGCCTCTCTCCACAGCGTTGTAATTTTGTCCTTACACTTCCGCTACACTGGTCACGGTATAGCCCGCCGCGGTCACAACGTCCGCCAAAGCCCTGTCCGGAACGTCCTTTGCAAGGGTAACGGCCGCCTGCTTCGTCGCAAGATCCACCACGACCTCCGCGACGCCGTCCACGCCCGCGAGCGCCTTCTGGACGCGCGCCTGGCAGTGCGCGCACATCATGCCTTCTACCGTAAGTACCTTTTTCATGTGTTCTCTCCTTTCGCAGTTTCATAAGGTACGGCCTTTAATCTTTAATATTGCAGGAATATTCGCCGTTCACGCGTCCGGCGCTATCCCTTATTTGAGCTTCTTCATCAGTTCCACCGCTTCGTCCACCACCGCCAGGTCGCCGTTGCGCACGCCTTCCACAACGCAGGTTTTCATGTGGTCCTGCAAAACGATGTACCCGAAGCCTTGCAGCGCGCTTTCTACCGCCGCAAGCTGGATAAGGATGTCCCCGCAGTAGCGGTTTTCCTCCACCATCTTCTTCATGCCGTTGAGCTGGCCGATCATGCGGTTCAGGCGGTTTTGCAGCGCGCGCTGCGCTTCCTCGCTGCGTGGCGTATGCTTTTCGCGGCAACCGCATTTCGTCGGGCAGCCGCACGCCATTTTCTCTTCCATTTGGGTCCCTCCTTTGGTCCGGGTTCAAGCGCCTGTCTATGGCTGCAAATACCCTATGCCGGTATTTCCTCTATCATACATCCCCGCCCCGGGTGTTTGTCAAGGCCCAACCAAGTTTGTTTGCGGCTTTTGCCGCCTTTGCTATACGGTTTCCTGCGGAATAAATTTTAACTCGCTCCAGCTTGTCGAAAAAGTCTCTCTGGAATTGTCAAGGGCCGCAGCCCTTGACTTTTGATCGCGGGCAGCGACCCAAGGTGAATTGCCGCATAGCGGCAAGAGAAGGTCCCCTGGGGGATGTGCGGTGCGAGCGAAAAGCCTTGCGCCGCAAGGCTTTCTTTACACGGAGCACTGGCCGCACGCCTGCCCGCCCGACTCGCGGTCGTTTCGGCTCTGTACCGCTCGCTGGACTAGGCCTCTGGGCCGTCGCAGGCAGGTGGCTTCCGGCGCTTCTCCCGCGCCGGAAGTTCCTCTCTTGCGCAAGCGCGATGTGCAATCCTCGATCAAGTGGCAGATGCCACTTGATCGACGGCCTGAAGTGAGCGCGGCGCATTTTGCGCCGCGCTCGCTCGTCCCTTTACGATTGCACCAGATATGCCTGGATGAATGCGTCCAGGTCGCCGTCCATCACGGCCTGGATGTTGCCGTTTTCCACGTTTGTGCGGTGATCCTTCACAAGCGTGTAGGGCTGGAAGACGTAGGAGCGGATCTGGCTGCCCCATTCGATCTTCTTCATCTCGCCCTTGATCTCCGCCATCTGCTCCATGCGCTCGCGCTCCTGCAATTCAAGGAGCTTGCCGCGCAGGATGCGCATCGCCATCTCCTTGTTCTGGAGCTGGCTCCGCTCGTTCTGACATTGCACAACGATGCCCGTCGGCAAATGCGTGATGCGGATCGCGGAGCTGACCTTATTCACATTCTGGCCGCCCGCCCCGCCGGAACGGTACGTGTCGATGCGCAGGTCGTCCGCGTCGATCTCCACGTCGTTGCTGTCGTCATCGAAGATCGGCGTAACATCGAGCGACGCGAAGGACGTATGCCGGCGGCCTGAGGAATCGAACGGCGAGATGCGCACCAGCCGGTGCACGCCTTTTTCAGCCTTCAGGTAGCCGTAGGCGTTGTCGCCGCCCACCTCGAAGGTAACGCTCTTGATGCCAGCCTCTTCGCCGTCGAGCAGATCGATCACCTTCACCGTAAAGCCATGCTTTTCGCAATAGCGGGTATACATGCGGTAAAGCAGGGACACCCAGTCCTGCGCCTCCGTCCCGCCCGCGCCCGCGTGCAGCGAAAGTACCGCGTTCTGCGCGTCGTACGGGCCCTTGAGCAGCGTCTCGAGCTTGAGCGCCTCGACCGCCTCCGTAAGCGCCTGGTGTTCCGCGCCGATCTCGTCGAGCAGGCTTTCGTCGTTCTCCTCGTCCGCCATTTCGATCAGCGTTTCGAGATCGTCCGCGCGCCGGGCTAGCTTGTCGTACTTTTCAAGTTTGGCCGAAACCACCTTCATGCGCTGGTTGACTTTGTTGGCGTTCTCCACGTCCTCCCAAAAGCCTTCCGCGCCCATCTGTTCTTCCAGCTTCCCTTTTTCCTCGCTCAGTTTGGCGAGGTCAAAGGGATTCACCTGCCTTTTTGAGTGTTTCCAACGTGGCGGCAAGCTGCTGCCGGTATTCGTCGAGCTGAATCACCTTTCTCACTTCCTTTACATTTATAGTATTATAGCTTGCTCCGTACGCGCTCGTTTCATCTGCCTGTGGCTTTGCTAATCGTTGCGCCCGCAGCAGTTTTTGTATTTCTTCCCGCTCCCGCAGGGGCAGGGATCGTTGCGGCCCGGCTTTTTGTCCACGCGCCGGGGCTGCGGCTTTGCGTCGCCCGAGGGTTCCACAGGTCTCGCCAGCTGCTCGCGCTTCTGCGGCGCTGTGCGGACGGAGACGTGGAACAGCGTACGCACCGTGCGCTCCCGGATGCCGACGACCATCTCGTCAAACATGTCGAAGCCCGCGTTGCGGTAGGCGACCACCGGGTCCTTCTGCGCGATGGCCTGCAAGCCGATGCCCTGGCGGAGCTGATCCATCGCGTCGATATGGTCCATCCAGTGGGAATCCACCGCCCGCAGCAGCAGCACGCGCTCCACCTCGCGCATGTTCGCGCCTGCGGCGGCGATGTCCCGCTCGCGTTTGCCATAGGTTTGCCGCACGAGCTCCTGCGCCTTTTCCGCAAGCGCCTCGCGGGAGGAAATCCCGTGGAGCTTTCCGGTATAATCCTCGCCCGTGATTTGGGCAAGCTCCGTGTAAAGCCCCGGCATATCCCACGCATCCGGCTTGGAGGAAGGCGGCGCGCAAAGCGCAAGGCGCGCTTCCACCGTCTCCGCGATCATCTCCTCGATAGAATCGTGAATATCCTCGCCCATGAGCACGCGGCGGCGCTGGCCGTAGATGATCTCGCGCTGCTTGTTCATGACGTCGTCGTATTGCAGGACGTTCTTGCGGATGTCAAAGTTATGCGTTTCCACCCGCTTTTGCGCGCTCTCGATCTGCTTGGTGAGCATGCCCATCTCAATGGGGATGTCGTCGTCCGGAGAGAGGCGGCTCATGATGTCCTTCAGGCGTTCGCCGCCGAAGCGGAGCATCAGCTCATCCTGCAAGGATACGTAGAAGCGCGTGGAGCCAGGGTCGCCCTGGCGGCCGGCGCGGCCGCGCAGCTGGTTGTCGATGCGGCGGGA
>UREK01000014.1 GCA_900546845.1 uncultured Eubacteriales bacterium | reverse complement strand
ACGGAGCGCTGGCCGCGCCATGGGCGCAAGCGCGATGTGAATTCCTCGATAAAGGGGCTCCGCCACTTTATCGACAGCCTGAGTGCCGGTGGACGTTCCTGCCGGCGCTGCCGCTTTGCCAACCTTAACTTTTTGCCCCCGCCCTATGCTGCAGGATAGCGCCCAGCAGGCAGGCGGCCGCAAACACACAGAGGAAGATCAGCCAGCCATAATGCAGGTATTGCGGCGGGACGTCCGCCTGGAAGCCGCCAAACAGCTCGCCCGCGGCAAGGCCGATGGGATACCCGGCAAACGCGGCGGCGCTGAAGCGGTACTTCCCGAACACGGAAGGCAGGAAGATGATAAGTGCGCAGGCCCAGAACACATGGCGCGCCGCCCATTCCGGCGTATAGAACTCCGGCAGGCCATAGCGCGTGAGAAAAAACAGGCCGAGCAGCGTGGCTGCGAGGATGAGCGGGAACAGGATTCGCTTTTTCATAGGGCAATACCTCCAAACCGTAAAATTATGCCCGCAAAAAGAGGGCATCCACCGTCGTACCCAGCTCGTCCGCAAGGCGGAACGCGAGGGAGAGCGTCGGGTCATACTTGTTGTTCTCGATGGCATTGACGGTCTGCCGCGTCACACCGCAGCGCCTGGCCAGTTCTTCCTGGGAAAGGCCCTTCTCCGTGCGGAGGGTCCGGATCCGGTTATTCATGCTGCTTAATCTCCATATTTGCGCTTAAAGACCGCGAGCGCGGCGGCGAACACTGCCGCGATGAGAGCGAGCAGCGCGAACGAGGGGATCGCGCCGCCTTCCCATCCGTCGATATAGACGAGGATGGCGTTGCGGATCGCATCGGCAATGAGGATGCCGAGCGTAATATAAAACGTGCTCACGCAGGCTTTGCCGAGGATTGCTTGCCTGCGTTCGTCGCCCTGCTTGGCCAGCGAAACGAGCATCACAACGATGAGCGCGAGGGAAACGGCCAGCAAGGCAGGGATCACATAAACGAAAAGCGCAGCGGCTGACACCGGAGGACCTCCTAATGTAAAAACATTTTGACGCGACAAGGATAGCATATCCGTGGATGCATGTCAAATACTTTTTACGCAGAGGGGCAGCGCCTCAGGCAGGATCGCCGCGGCGGAGCACATATAGCCGCTGCATATCCTGCTCCCGGCTAAAGGTGCGGACGGGGCCGAGATAGGCCCAGCCGAATTTTTCGTAAAGGCCTTCGTGCATGGTATAAAGATAGAGCGCGTTCAGGCCGAGGCGCTGCATCGCATCCGGCACGCTCGTGAGCAGCGCGCGCCCAACCCCGCGGCCCCGGCAGGCGGGCGAGACGAATACGTTGCAGAGCCAGGGATAGAGGTCGGGCCGCACGAAAAGGTCATCCATCATAATATGGTAAATGCCAAGGAGCGCGCCGCCTTCATAGGCAGCGTAGGTCTGCGGGATGCGGTTTTCGCAGGCCGCATGCAGAAGATATGCGCGGATCTGCTCCAGCGAATAGCCGCCGGCTTCGCCCCACCAGGCGTGCATCCAACCAGCGGCTAACGCGAGCTCCGCCGGGGTGTAAGAAGTCAGGTTTCGGATCTCCATAAAAAGCCTTTCCATATAGGCAGCAGCAAGTTGCGCGGCTGCCGCTTCCGGGGTAGAATAAAATTAGTTGCATATAGGCTGAACATAGCGTATCATTCCGTGCCCGGCATTTCAACCCAAAGAATTTCAGCCGCATC
This sequence comes from uncultured Eubacteriales bacterium, assembly GCA_900546845.1. GTDB lineage: Bacteria > Bacillota > Clostridia > Christensenellales > CAG-138 > UBA1685. The sequence continues at coordinate 64,101 of UREK01000014.1, read as the reverse complement.
ATGCAGCAAAACGCATTCCTTTTGCGTCTTTTAAAACAAGGCAGGGGGAAAATCCATCGGTGGAGCAGCAATTCGAGGCCCTGTATGCGCGCCATGCAGCCATGGTGTATTGGACGGCATACGGGATTTCCAACAACCGGGATACGGCGGCTGAGGTCGTGCAGAGCGTCTTTTTAAAGGCGTTCGAGCACTGGGCGCTCGTCGGGGGCCTTGCGCCCATGCAGGCGCGGGCCTGGCTTTTGCGCACCGCGCGCAACGGGGCGATCGACCGTTTGCGGCACGACCAGCGGGAGATCGCCGTGAAAGCTATCCCTGAAGGCGCTGTCCCCGCCGAAAATCCCCTGCTCGCGCGGGAACGGGCAAGCGCCGTATGGAACGCGGTGCGCGCGCTCCCGACGATTTACCGCGACCCTGTGGTGCTGCATTATTTCGCCGGGCTTTCCCAAAAGGAAGCGGCGGCCGCGCTGCGCATCCCGGGCGGGACGCTCCGCGCCCGGCTCACCCGCGCAAGGGCGATGCTCGCGGACGCGCTCTCCGAGGAGCATTCCAGTTGAACTGCAAGGCTGATTAAAAGGGATACCATGAAACAGAAGAAACTCACGCCAACCGAATTGGACGCGCTGCTCAACGAGGCGGCCGCCGCGCAGAACGAGGCGCTGCATCTGGAAGCGCTGCTCCCCGCTATATATGACGCGGCGGAACGCCGCGCCGCTTCCGCCCGCCCGCCGCGCGGGCTGCGCAGGCCGTTCGCAGTGGCTGCGGCGCTTGCGCTCGTGCTTGCCGCCGCCGTGCCCGCCTTCGCGCAGACCATCGTCGTGGAAGGAAAACGCTACGTCACCTTCACGGACGCGGTGGAGATCGAAGGCACCGTCTATGCGCTCCACGCGGACGCGCCGGATGCAACGCCGCTCGTGCGCCTGCCGGACTCCGCGGAATACATCCGCCCGCGCCCGGCGGAGGAACCGGAAACGCCCGTGCCGACCATCTACGTGTTCGCGCCCGACGCGGAGCCGCTCCCGCTCAAGAACCCTGCTTTCGTCTCTCAGCGGGGCGCGGAACCAGCCTCCCGGGAACCCGTGCTGGTTTTCCCGGTGGTGGGGGATCTGATGGTTCGTGAAGGGCCTGATACGGAATATACGGCGCTTGCGACGCTGCACAGCGGCCAGATTGTCACAAAAGTGGGGCGCGCGGGCGATTGGGCGATCCTCGCGTGGGAAGGCGGCTTCGCCTATGCGTTTGACGCGTACCTTTACGAACTGCCGGAGGAGCAGGAACCGTATGCGTCCGTTGCGCTTTGCGCCACGGAGCCGGTGAACGTGCGCGCGCTGCCCACGAGCCGGGAGGGATCGGCCGTGCTGCATGAGCTGCAAACCGGCGAGCGCGTCGTCTGCACCGGGCGCATCGGCGAATGGATGCAGATCGAGTGGGAGGGCCGTTCCGCCTACGTGTTCACGGAATACCTTGCGCCCTATGAAGCGGAAACAAACGATTGAACTGAAAGAATATGGGGGAATCATCATGCCGAAAAACACAAAACGCAGGCTTTGCATCCTGTTATGCCTCGCGGCGCTGCTCACGTTCACGCTGCCCGCTTATGCCGGCAGCGGCATCGCAGTGGGAGGAGGGAAGGAAGAGCCCACATTGAAACCGAGCGCGCTGGAGGAACGCTACGGCAAGACGAACCGCATAGATGGGCTGACGCTCACGCTTGAACGGACCGAATACTCGGCGGCGGATGCGGTGCTCGCCCCGGTGCTTCAAAACAAGACGGGCCGGAATTATGGCTACAGCCTGCTTTACTGGTTGGAGCGATATGAGGCCGGCGCGTGGCGGAGCATGGCGCGCGAAAACGTGTCCCCGCCTGCGATCGGCTTCGTGCTGAAAAGTGGGGCGCGCACCCGCTTCCCAAACGCGCTTGACCTTACTGGGGCTTGGAAAAAGCTGGGCAGTCTGCTCCTGCCAGGGCAGTCTGCAGGGCCCTACGGCCCGCTTGAACGGGGGAGATACCGCCTTTTGACCGTGCTCAGCGAAGAGGACCGCAGCGGGAACCTGACGGGGGAAGAATGCCTCCTTGCCGCTGAATTCACCATCGTGGCGGCGAAAACGCTTTATGCGGCGGAGCCGGTCTATTTCCGCACCGGCCCCGGCACGAAATACAAGGCGGCCTATGAACTGCAAACGGGGGAGGCCTGCACGGCGCTCGGAAGATCCGGCAACTGGATGCGGGTGGAGCTTGCGGACGGGCGGCGCGGCTACGTATTCGCAAAGTATTTGACGGGGGATGCGGGCATGCAGTACTATGCGCATCCGCTCATTGCGCCGCTTGGGGCGGAAAACATTCAGTCCATCTCTGTGACCGACAGCCCAAAGGATGACAACAGCATCCAAAACATGGGCGGCGCGGTTCTGAAGGGGCGCGCGGAAACCTGCGTGCGGGTGGAGCTGAAGCGGGCGTACGATTGTTATGCGGTACGGCTGTACCTGTTCGGGAACGCGCGGGCGGCGCAGGCGGCCGCAAACGCGCTCAAGCGGGTCCATACGATGGCTGCGGATGCGCCTTCGTATACCTATTACCGATTGGAGGATGCAATCGTGGAATGGCATGCGGAATCCCGGCATGATTTCAGCCGGAAGGAGCGCGTATACGCGGACGCGGTGAACGAGGCCTTCACGGAGCTTTGCGGCCAGGCTGCAGCATATCTCAACGGATGAGAAAAGCAACACTGAACCAAAAAAAGAGCGGCTCTTTCGGGGATCCCCGGCGGGGCCGTTTGCCGCGCGGCGTTGCGCCTAGCGTCTATGCCGTGCTATGATAGGACTATGAGATTGCAGGAGGTGGAACATGCAGCCGGATTTTCTTGCGGAGCTTGCGGCCTATGCGCCCGTGGATGCGCGCGAGGCGGAGGAGAAGGACGTGATCTTGGAATATGCGCGGCGCAACGCGGATACGGTGCTCACGCGGGAGAACCGGGTCGCGCACATCACGAGCTCGGCGTTTGTGGTGAATGCGGCTGGGGACAAGACCCTCATGGCGCACCATATCCAGCGCGGCGTTTGGGCGTGGCCCGGCGGCCATGCGGACGGGAACGCGGATCTTCTCGCCGTCGCCCTGCGCGAGGCGGAGGAGGAGACCGGCGCTGCCGCCCTGCGCCCGCTTTCGCCGCGCATTGCGTCGCTCGATGTGCTGCATGTACACCAGCATGTGAAGCATGGCAAATGGATCAATACCCATCTGCACCTTTCGGCGGCATATCTGCTCGTAGCGGACGAAGCCGCGCCGCTCTCCATCTGCCCCGGCGAGAATACGGCCGTGGCCTGGTTTCCGATCGCGCGGATCGACGAAGCGCATTTCAGCCCGGATGACGTGTACCTTTACGGCAAACTGGCCGCGCGGGCACGCAGCCTGCTCGGCCTTGCGTGACCGCTCTTTTGTATAGCTAATCGAAAGGAACGGTTTTGTTTTGGGCTGCAAGAAAGGGAATGCCATTGTTGGTACACCCCTTAAACTTTAGGGGAGCAGGCCGTTTAAACAGATCTTTCTTCCTCCCTTTACATTGGAACAGGGAAAAGCGCGGGGAGGAAGCTCTGCGCGAGACAGAGCGGGCAGAGAGGCAGGCCGCTGGGCGGTGCGCCATCCCCGAGGACGAAATTTCCCACATCCCTCAAAGCCGTGCCAAACGGCCAGCCAGCATGCGGGCGTTCGCCCTCCTTCGAGCGCCGGGGCCGCGAGCGGGCCGGCCGCATCAGCGTGCTGCTCGGCCCGATTCAAGAGAATAGTTGCTTTTTTCAGATGCTTGACGCAGCCGGACAATGCAGCTTCATTAAAAAGATATAATATATTCCGGCGGGAACGATTGACAACATATATGCAAACGATATAATAAACGACGTATCCGGCTGCGTGCCGGAAAAATATGGAATAGAGGTTTAAAGCGTTGATGAAAAAATACTGGAAGGTATGCGCCGGCATTCTGGCCGGGAACGTGAGCAACGCTTTGGCGGTAGCTGCGTTCATCGTTCCGAACAAGATCCTCATCGGCGGCGCCACGGGCATCAGCCTGACGCTCGAGCACGCCTTTGGGTTTGAACTGACGACAACGGTTTTCATCCTAAATGTCGTTCTCTTTGTTTTGGGCGCTTGGGCGCTTGGACGGAAATTCGCGCTAACTACGATCGCAAGCACAGTGCTTTACCCGGTGCTGCTTGCGCTGTTTCAGCGCGTTCCGGGCATCGAGACACTGACGGACAACAACCTGCTTGCGGCGCTGTTCTCCGGGCTTTTGCTGGGCGTTGGCATCGGGCTTATCGTGCGGCAGGGCGCTTCGACCGGCGGCACGGATATTCTTGCCATGGTGCTCAATAAATTTACGCATGCCCCTGTAGCGGTGCTCCTTTACGTGGTGGATTTCCTCGTCCTTGGGATGCAGGCGTTTTTCTCCAACCCAGAGCAGATCCTTTACGGCGTCCTCACGCTGCTCATCACGACTGCGGTGATGAACCAGGTGGTGCTGTTCGGGCAGGCGCAGCTCCAACTTCTGATCATCTCCGAAAAGTTTGATGCGATGCGCGAGAAGCTGCTGCGCGAGCTGGACGTGGGCGTCTCAATGCTCTACATCGAAACCGGCCTGGGCAAGGAGCAGCGTATGGCTGTGCTCTGCGTCATTCCGCAGCAGAAGCTGTATGCGGCGAACGAGCTGATCCGCCGCGTTGATGAAAATGCGTTTACCATGATTTCCCGCGTGAAGGAGGTCCGGGGCCGCGGCTTCACCATGGAGCGCGTGCCCGCTATCCCGCACGAAGCGGCGGAAAAATAATGACTTCCAAAACAAACATGCTTCGGGAACCCGTTGGCTGAGGATTGGCACGCCACTGCAAACAATGGATGCGCCGCTAAGACGGAAAGCCTTATGCGGCGCTGCTGGAACGAAATGATTCTGTGCCGGCAGTTCATCGCAGGCGATCTTCCCGGAGTGCGGCGCACTGCGCCCGGAGCATTGGCAAGCGCGCGGCAAGTTCCCCACCCGCCAGCTCCAACACGAGGTATTCCGGCGCGACGCGCGCGACAAGCTTCTCCACGCCCGGGCAGGTGAGCGCGCAATGCGGGTCGATGCGCATGACCCAGTCGTAAGCCTGGGCGAAGCGGCCGGGGAAATCCGCTGCAAGCGCGGGCTGTGCTGCAAGCATTTCACGTACAATGCGCCCCGTGGCTGCGCCGTGGAGGTGCATTCCGCGGATGGCGGAGGAAAGCGCGCCGTGCGCGTCCAGCATCGCATGCGCGAAGGCGAGGCAGGCTGCCTCGTCCGCAAGGGCGGGGTTTGCGTTGAACAGGTGGCCGGTATCCAGCAGGAGGCCGGCCTTTTCATATTGCACGGCGGAGAGCAGGCGTTCCGTCATGGCGGGGGAGGTCAGCGTAAGGCCGGGCCACCAGAGATTCTCGAGCAGCAGCTCAAACGGATATGTTTTCCCACGGAACAGCAGGTTCAAAAGCTCCGCCGAGGCATCGATCACCGCTTCATCGGTATGGAAACGCCGGTAGGTCAGCGTCTCCTCCGGCGAAACGTCGGAAACATGGAACACGACATATTTTGCGCCCATCATCTCCGCGTAGGCAAGCTCGGCTTCATATTGCGCAAGCAAGCCCTCCGGTCCGGCGCAGCCGTAATATTCCTCCCAGGCGACGCGGGAGCCGAACTTTTGCAGCAACGCCTTTGTGTCGCCGCGCCAGAAATCCACCCAGTCCGCCCAGAAGACGAGGTGCACGCCCTGCACGAGCCCCGGCGTGAGCGCGGGAGCGTGCGCGCCGCAGCGGATGACCTCAAAGCCATCGAGCCCCACGCCGGAGAGCGCCGTGCGGAGGCTTTCTTCCGTTTGCCCGGAGAGCATTTCCCGATTATCCACGATGTTTGTAAGCGTAAGCATAGGGTTATTATTGCATCCCCACTTGGATTTTTCAACAAAAAAGGGTACTATTATAACGATATATAGGCGCGGCATGCGCCGGATAAAGGAGGATTGGCGATGACGCTTTTCGAAATACAGCGGGCGATCCGGCCGCTTGACGCTTCCGCGATGGAAATATCCCGCAGGCGGTGGGATGCGATTGCAAAGCCGCTGCACAGCCTTGGGCTTCTGGAGGACGCGGTAGTGCGGATCGCGGGCATCACGGGCAGAGCGGGCGTGACGCTTGGAAAGCACGCGGTGCTGATGATGTGCGCGGACAATGGCGTCGTATCTGAAGGTGTGACGCAGACCGGGCAGGAAGTGACGGCCATCGTGGCGGAAAACGCTGCGAAGGGGGATTCCAGTGTCTGCCGGATGGCGCGCGTCGCAGGGGCGGATGTGTTTGCCGTGGATGTGGGCATTGCGCGGCCGGTAAATGCGGCGGTGCTTGACCGGAACATCCGGCGCGGCACGCGCAACATCGCGGAGGGGCCCGCGATGACGGAAGCTGAGGCGATGGCCGCGATCGAGGTCGGGATCGGCCTCGTGCGGGAAAAGCAGGCGGAGGGCTATGGCCTGTTCGCGCTCGGCGAGATGGGGATCGGCAACACCACGACCGCGAGCGCTGTGACCGCGGTTTTGACGGGCGCGCCCATCGAAGCTGTGACCGGGCGGGGGGCAGGCCTTTCAGATGCGGGGCTGCGCCGCAAGAAGGATGCGATCGCCCGGGCAGTCGCGGTCAACCGGCCAGACCCGGCGGACGCCTTTGCCGTGCTCCGTTGCCTCGGCGGGCTGGACATCGCTGCGCTTGCGGGCGTATGCCTGGGCGGGGCGCTTTACCGGGCGCCTGTGCTGATCGACGGCTTCATCTCCGCTGCGGCGGCGCTTGCGGCGGTGCGCATGTGCCCTTCCTGCGGGGGATATCTGCTTGCAAGCCACGTCTCCAAGGAGCCAGCGGGCATGTTGGTGCTGGACGCGCTGGGCTTGCAGCCGCTCATCTACGCGCAGATGTGCCTGGGCGAGGGAACGGGCGCGGTCGCAGCTATGCCGCTTCTTGACATGGCCCTTGCGGTTTACGGCGAAATGCGCACCTTTGATGAGATAGACGTTGCGGCGTATACCCCGCAGTCTTAAGGGAGGCAGGATGCTGATCCTTGTTTCAGGCGGGGCCGCGAGCGGAAAATCGGAATATGCGGAAGAACTGATCGTCCGTGCCGGGCATGCGAAGCGCACCTATATCGCCACGATGGAGCTGTTCGATGCGGAGAGCGAGCGCCGCGCCGCGCGCCACCGCGCTATGCGCGCGGGAAAGGGATTCACGACGCTTGAATGCCCGCGCGGCCTTGTGCAAGCGCAGCTCCCTGCAGGCGGCAGCGCGCTGCTGGAGTGCATGTCCAACCTTGTAGCCAACGAGATGTTCGGCGGCGCGGGCGCGGAGGGGCTTGTGGAGCGCGTTTGCGCGGGGGTCATGCGCCTTGCGGAGCAGGTGTCGCTTGCCGTTATCGTTACCAACGAGCTGTTTTCCGACGGCGTGCGATATGCGCCGGAAACGGAGGCGTATTTAGATGCGCTTGCTGCGGTGAACCGCGTGCTCGCCGCGGAAGCGGATGCCGTTGTGGAGGTTGTCTGCGGAATACCGGTCTATTGGAAAGGAAAAGAATTGTGATGAAACTTTTGCGCTCGTTCTGCATGGCGCTTACGATGTATTCCAAACTTCCCGCGCCGCGCGTGGAATGGCGGGAGGAAAACATGGCGTATGCGATGTGCTTCTTCCCGGTGATCGGCGGTGTGATCGGGCTTTTGATGTTCCTGCTGCTCGCGCTCGGGAACCTGCTTTCACTCTCCCGTGCGCTTATGGCCGCGCTGTTGACCATCCTGCCGCTCGCGGTGACGGGCGGCATCCACATGGATGGCTTCTGCGACGTGGCGGACGCCCGCTCATCCCATGCCCCGCGCGAAAGGAAGCTCGAGATTCTCAAGGATCCGCGCGCGGGCGCGTTTGCGGTGATTGCCTGCGGGACATATCTGCTGCTTGCCTTCGGCCTTTGGCACGAAGCGCCGCTTACAGGCCCCGGGGCGTTCGTCCTCGCGCTTTGCCCGGTGCTTTCCCGCGGGCTTTCCGCGCTTGCGGTGGTCACATTCCGGGGCGCGCGCAAGGACGGCCTCCTTGCAACGTTCCGCGGCGCTTCAGACGTGCGCGCCGTGCGCGCCGTTTCCACGCTCTGGGTTGCGGCTGCCGCTGGGGCGATGCTTTGGCGCGCGCCATTTACGGGCGGCGTGGCAGTGCTCGCGGCAGGGCTTTCGTTTTTGCATTACCGCCTGATGGCGTACCGCGAGTTCGGCGGCACGACGGGCGACCTTGCGGGCTATTTCGTGCAGGTATGCGAGCTTGCGTGCCTGTTTGCGGTGGTGCTTGCGGAAAAGATCGGAGGGCTTTTATGATCCTTGTGATCGGCGGCGCGGGACAGGGCAAACTTGCCGCCGCGCTTCGGAATACGGGCTATGCGCAAACGGACGTCACGCATACGCCCGGCGCGGATTTCCCTGTGCTCGACGGCTTGCAGGATGCTGTTCGCGCGGCGCTTGCCGAAGGGAAAACAAAGGAACAGATCCTGACGGCGCTCGCGCGGCATGCGGTCGTCGTCTGCGATGAAGTGGGCTGCGGCGTGGTGCCGATGGACCCGTTTGAACGGGAATGGCGCGAAACGGTGGGGCGAATCTGCTGTGAACTGGCAAAAAACGCGGACGTTGTAGCGCGCGTGTTCTGCGGCATCCCGATGGTGATCAAGGGGGAGGCCGCATGGAAGTGATCCTCGTGCGCCATTCGATTGCAGAGGGCAACCCGGAACGCCGTTTTTTGGGCGTGACGGATGCTCCATTGCTCCCGGAGGGCGTTGCGCTCGCTAAAAAGCGCGCGGCCGCGATGCCGCCAGTGGAGCATGTTTACACAAGCCCGCTCCGGCGCGCCAGAGAAACGGCGGCACTGCTTTGGCCCGGCGTACCGGAGACGGCCGTCCCGGGCCTTCGGGAAATGGATTTCGGCATATTTGAAAACCGGACGCATGCGGAGATGGCCGCGGCGAACGACAGAACCTACCTCGACTGGCTTGCGCAGGAGCAATGGGAGGGCTATCCCGGCGGGGAGACGTTTGCCGAGATGCGCGCGCGCGTCGCGGCGGCGTTTGAAGAAGCCGTTTCGGATGCAGGGAGGCGCGGGTGCATGCGCGTGGGCATAGTGGCCCACGGTGGGACGATCCTGCTCCTGCTCGAACATTACACGGAGATGCGCGCGGATTTCGGCGCGAACCGCACGGAAAACTGCGGCGGGTTTCGGCTGGAAGTGGAACCGGGGCTGGATGGCGCGCGCTGCAACGCGTGTACGGCGCTTGATGATAAGCAGGGGGAGGCGAACGGATGAAAAAGTGGCTGGCGGAAGACTGGGAATTTGAAATTACCGTGATAAAAGGGCAAGCAAAGGAATGCAGGATGGGCCTTGAAGCGGGAGACCGGTTCGCTTGCCAATATGAATGCCCGGCGGGATTTTGCCCGAAAACCATGCCGGTGCTGCATACGCTATGCGAAATTATGCGGTGTGGGGGGGATTACCGGCTGCGCGGTAGCAAGCTGAGCCATGAGATCGACTTCCCATGCGCGGACGGCTGCATTGAATTCCGCCTTCTCGCAAAGCAAATCAAAACATAATGGAATGGGGCGGAACGGAACCTCCTTCCGGTTTGTTCCGCTCTGATAAAATCCGCCCGCGCCGGGAAGCCTAAGGCATGGAATTCTTATGAAACGAGGAGAATGCAATGCCAAGGTTTACCATGCCGCGGGACGTTCATTATGGCCGGGAGAGCATTGGGTTGCTTTCGACGATTCGCGGGAAGCGGGCGATGCTCGTTACGGTGGGCGGGGAAATGAAGCAGCGTGGGATCCTCGCGCGCGCAGAAACGGCGCTTCGGCGTACCGGGATGGAGATGCGCCTGCTGGAGACGAACAATCTCGAACACGTGGAGCTAGCGGTTGCGGAGGGTGCATCCGCTATGCGCGCCTTTGCGCCGGATTGGATCGTGGCGCTTGGGAGCGCGGCAGCCGCTGCCGCGAAGCTGATGTGGATCCTGTATGAATACCCGGAAGCGGCGCTTTCCGATCTGCACCTCCCATTCAGCCTGCCCGATCTCAGGCGAAAGGCGCGCTTTGCGGCGATCCCATCCCTTGGCGGCGGCGCGCCGGAGGCAACGGCGTTTGCGGAGGTTGGCGGCACGGCGGAGCAATGCGCCTGGGCTGCGGTGGATTACGGTATTGTGCCGGATGTGGCGTTCATCGACCCGGAACTTGGCGCGGCGGCTTCTTCCGTGGAGGTCGCGGAGGCTGGGATGGAAGCGTTCGCGTATGCGCTTGATGCATATGCCGCGTGTGAGGACGCACCGTTTGCGGAGCCGCCCGCGCAAAAAGCGGCGGGGCTCGTGTTTCAGCACCTGGTTGAGGCGCAGGCAGGGGACAGTTTTGCCCGGGAGCAGATCCTTTATGCGCAAACCCTTGCAGGCATTGCGTTTTCCAACGCGCGTGCCGGGCTTACGCATGCGTTCGCACGTCAGCTGGCTGCGCTGTTCGCGGTGTGCCGGGCGCATAGCGGCGCGCTGTGCGCCATCCTCCTGCCGCATGTGATCCGTTTTAACGCTGCGGATACGCAAGCCTGTGCCCGGTATGCGCGCCTTGCCCGTGCATTGGGCCTTAGGGGAAGGGCGGACGTGCAGGCCGTGCAAGCGCTTGCGGAGGAGATTGAGACGCTCCGCGTGGCGGCCAAGCTGCCGGGCACGCTGCAGGAGCTTGGCGTTGGGGAAGCGGAGCTCGAACGCTGCCGGCGGACGGCTGCAGCTCGCGTTGCGGCCGATCTTTGCGCGGCGGCAAACCCGCGTACCGTGCCGGAAGCCGCGGCGGAGGCGATGCTTTTGGCGGCGTTTAAGGGATAGGAGTGATGTTGCGTTTGACATAATGCCTCCGGTAAGAGTAAAATACAAATATACTTTTGCTTTTATATGGAGTTATAAAAATGGAACAAACACAAACCCTAAAACCCGCAAAGCGGAAACGCCGCTGGGGCGATCGGTATGACGGCCGGCGGCTGCGTTCTCTTGACGCATTTTCGCGTGTGGCGCCCTACATCATGGTCACGCGCAATTCGTCCTCCAACTACTTCATGGACAGTGTGGACATCGACGAGATCGAACGTTACGTGCGCCACAAGCGCAACGACGAGGGCCTCGTCGGCTTCGGCATCATGCATGTGCTCATCGCAGCGTACGTGCGCAGCCTGTCCCAGAAGCCCGCTGTAAACCGTTTCATTTCAGGACAGAAAATTTATGCGCGCAACGGCGTGCAAATCAACCTGACGGTCAAGCGCGAAATGCGCTCCGATGCGCTTGAGACAATCATAAAGATCAGGCCGGAGCTGGACGCGACCGCGACTGAGGTGTACGAGCTCATCAAAAAAGAGGTGGAACTTTCCAAAAACGACAACCAGAGCGATTTCGACAAGGCGGCTAAAATTTTTGACTATATTCCCGGCCTGCTGCTGAAATTTGCCGTCTGGTTCCTCAAGATGCTGGACTATTTCGGCCTGCTACCCAAAAAGCTTGAACAGCTCAGCCCATTCCATGGCTCGATGTTTATCACGTCCATGGGCTCCCTGGGCATTCCGCCGATCTTCCATCACCTGTATGATTTCGGCAATGTCCCCGTGTTCTGCTCTTTCGGTGCGAAGCAGAAGAAGTATGAGGTGCAGGCGGACGGCTCGGTCGTGGAACGGCGCTACATTACCCTCATGTGGGTTTTGGATGAGCGCATTTGCGACGGCTTCTATTACTCCACCGCGATTAAGCACATCAGGAATGTTCTGCGCAACCCGTTTGTGCTGGACGAGCGCCCGGCACAGATTATCGAGGATGTGGATTAAACAGTAAAACAAGGTGCGAAGCCGGTGAAATTTTCCCCGGCTTCCTTTGTGTTTGCCGGTTGATGCTTACCGGCTTGTGTCCAGAGTGACATAATGGTGCTCAGGCGCCGAGCGCTCGATCACACCGCCGTTTTTCAGGGCCATTTTGAGAGACGCAGCGTTTTCCGGGCGGATCGTTACGAGAGCCCGGTTGATTCCCATCTCCCGCGCACAGTCGAGTCGTAAATATCATGCCCATCGCTGGGGGAAAGCTGCTTTAGAATACAAGTCATAACATAGCCTCCGCAAGGCGTGCAAACGCTTCCGGGGGAAGCGCCTCCGCACGCGCGGCCGGTGGGATGCCGCATTTTTCCAGAAGTGCCTCCGCGTTTTCCCTGGAAAGCCCTGCACCGCGCAGATTGTTCGTAAGCGTTTTGCGGCGCATGGAAAACGCTGATGCAAGCACGCGCGGCAGCGCGGGCAGAACGGTGACGCCCGGCCTGCGGGCAAGCATGAGCACGGTAGAGTCCACCTCCGGCTGAGGATAATACTGCGCGGGTGAGAGTGCCATCAAGGGCTTAATGTCGTAGTACCTCTGTGCGAGCACAGTCAGCGGCCCATATTGGCGGCTGCCCGGCCAGGCGGTGAAGCGCTCCGCCGCTTCCTTTTGCAGCATCAGCGCCATGCGTTCGATAGGGAGCGCGCTGGTGAGCAGCTTCATGCAGACCGGCGTTGTAACATAATACGGCAGGTTTGCGGCGACGACGCACTTTGCACTGAGCAGCGGAGCGATTGCACAAAGGTCGGTTTCAAGAAAGTCCTCATGCAGCAAGGTAAAATTGCCTGCATCCGCAAAACGCGCCTGCAAAACGCGCACCATCGCCGCGTCGATTTCGACGGCTGCCACATGCGGGGAAAGTCGCAGAAGCGGTTCTGTGAGCGCGCCAAGCCCCGGGCCAATCTCCAACACGGGGAATTCGGCTGCTCCGGAGGCATCTGCGATTGCGCTTGCAGCAGCTTCGTCCGCAAGGAAATTCTGCCCGAGCGCCCGGTTGGGCGCGAGGCCGTGTGCCGCAAGGAGGGATTTAATTTCGGCAACGGTCATGGGATTGCTCCTCTTTCGGTTTGATCCGGCAAATACAGGGGGCTGATGCCTTCATCCGCCAAATGATCCTTTGGCTTGCGCAACGGATGCTTCAGCCCAGCTTTACAAGCACCGTCACATTGCGCTTACGGCCCCAGCGCCTGCATTCCTTTTCAGTATTCATAAACAGATCCAGCTGGTTCACGGGCGTGCCATCGGCCCGCTTATAATTGCGGAACGCGCCGGTATCCTGCGCCTTGCCATAGCCGTAGCCCTTCACATAGATCTCCGTACCGTAGGGGATATAATATGTGTTTACGGCAATGGTACCAAGCTTAGGCCGCACGCCGGTTGAGGTCCTGGTGTCCGCGGTGTAGGCGGTAATGTAATCCATTGTCATTTCGCGCCAGCCGTTCTTGCCGGCCACAGGCGGCTCCTTGTAAATACGGAACTCGCCGCTCAGGTGCGTCTGGTAATGAATCTTTGTGCCGACTTTCTTGATTTCGGGCGTAGCGGGGGTAATAACCACCTGATCGACTACCTCGCGGGAGACGCGCACGCCGTTTTTATAAACGAGGCGGTAAGTCACCTGCTTGGTGCCGTCCTCGCCCTCCTGGAGAACCACGGGCTTTGTGTCATTATAGACGCTGTCATCCTTTACGACTTCCTTTTTGTACTCGAGCGTTTTATAGGATGTGTCGTATTCGGTAAGGACATCCGTGTGGATGATCTGCATGCCTGGCGCAAGATCCTCGAACGAAAGATGAGAAAGCTCGTCGTTCACGTCGTATTGTACGTCTACAGCGCGCAGCGCGTCGCCCACCGTCCCTCCGGTCAGGTGCAGGAGTTCCACGCCGTTCTGATATTTGACTGCAACGGGGAACGCGCGCGTCACGGAAATTTCCATCCCATCGGTCAGTTCGTCCGTCAGCGCGCAGGAAAGGACGTCGTCGCTGCCGAGCGTAACGCCGCATTCTGCAAGGAAGCTGCGCACATCGGTGGGGAACACGAAGTGTTCGCTCGTCGCCCCATCTGCCGAAAGGCGCACGGTAATGCGCGGATCCGGCGCAGTGGAGACGGAAATGAACCAAGCCGCGCCCGCGAGCACGGCAAGCGCGAGGAAAAGGTCGAGCGCAGTGAGCCACCATTTGCGCCCGGAAGGAATGGGCGGCTTGGCGGCATACCCGGCAGCAGGCGCCGCGGATATGGCTTGTGTGCGCGCGGGCGCATGCTCCTTCACGCGCTTCCACAACGCTGCAGGCGTGTATTGCTTGATGTCGTCAATCGCTTTCATAGTATGCATATTATAGCCTCCCGGCATGGAATGTGTCAAATTAACGAATTATGTCCCGCAGGCGCCCCTAACCGTTTACAGGAGATTGTTGCCAAGCTATAATGAATCTAATCCATTCGCGGGAAAGCGGATGGGGATACCGAAAAAGAAAACGGAGCGCCGAGGCGCCCTGGAGAGCATGAAATTGAAACATACGAAACGGAACAAAGCAATCAAACGCATCCTGGCGGCGGTGCTGCTGCTCGGCTTTGCACTGCCCTGTGCTGCGGGCTGCGCGCAGGCGGAACAGCGTTCGGGCCAGGCGGCGATCGAACATTTCCTTGCGTGTATCACCGCGAAGGACTACCCGGGCGCTTACGCGCTGCTCGCTTCCTCCGCGCGCAACGACGGTGAGGAAACAAAGAAGAACCGTGTTACCGAGCAGGAATTTATTGAAAAATACACCAACATTTTCAGCGCGCTCGGCATTACGGCCGTGGAGTACAAAAACCTTTCCGTTACAAGCGGAGAGATCCTCTGTAAAGCGACGTTTGACGGGGCCTATGCTTCGGAAGTGGCGGGGGAGATGGAGAACAGCTTCAGCGTTCTCGCAACGCGCGAAGGCGGAGAATGGTGCATCGAATGGACGCCGGCGCTGATCTTCCCTGAGATGGAATGGGGGGATACGGTGCGCGTAGCCGCGCTCCCCGCCGAGCGCGGCGAGATCCTTTCGGACGGCTCGCTGCTCGCAGCTACCGTCGGCACGATCAGCGTTTACGCCGCCCCTTCCAAAATTGAGGATGAGGCGCTCTTCATTGCGCAGATTTCCCCGCTTCTTGGCATGACGGAGGAGGAGATCCGAAAGGCGCTCAAAAAAGAATATAACGATGTCGCCGTGCTCAAGCAGTTTTACAGCGACGAACTTTCCGACTCCACGGCGGAGCAGCTTCTGCTTGTTACGGGCGTGGGGATAGACTATGGCAATTATGGAGTCCAGCGGGAATACCCATATGGCTTGCTGCTCGCGCACCTGATCGGCTATGTGGGCGCGGTGCCGTCATCCAGCAAAGAGGAGCTCGAAGCGGAGCTCGCTGCGCTCAACGAAGGGCGCACGGAGCTGGACGGCCTCTATACTTCGGACTCCATTGTCGGCCGGCTTGGCCTCGAAAAACAGTATGAGCAGCAGCTGCGCGGAAAGGACGGGGAGCTGATCTATATCCGCACGGCGGAAGGCACGAACCGCCGCACGCTGTACCGGAAGGATCCAGTGGACGGCTACGATCTGGAGCTGACGATCGACGTGGCGCTCCAACAACGGCTGGACGAGGTGATGGACCTCGTGCTGTTTGGGGATACGACAGCGGGCGCGGTCATCGTGATGAACCCGCTTACGGGCGCGGTGCAGGCGATGAGCTCGTATCCAGCATACGACCTAAACCTGTTCACGCGGGGCATCAGCCAGAAGGATTACAGCGCCCTGCTCAACGACCCGGCGAAGCCCCTTATCAACCGTGTGACACAGGGCCTTTATCCGCCCGGCTCCACGATGAAGGCGTTCACGGGCGCGGCGGCGCTTGACTTGGGCATATTGGACCCGGAATACGCCTTTGACGACAGTCAGATCGACGACGACTACTGGACGCCCACCGAGTACGGCGCGTGGATCTGGACGCCCATCAAGCGTACGCATGTGAACTACCCCATCAGCGGGCCGCTCAACATGCGCAAGGCGTTCATCCATTCGGATAATATCTACTTTGCCAATGCGGCGCTCCTCACTGGCTGGGAAGCATTTGAAAGCTATATGGCGGCCATTGGCTTTACCGAGAGCATCCCATTCGACATCGGCGTGGCGGAGCCTCAGCTTGTAAACGACGATACCGAGATGAGCTACAAGCTCCTCGCGGACAGCGGCTACGGCCAGGGCGAGATCCTCGTAACGCCGCTGCAGCTTGCGTCGATGTTTTCTGCGCTTGCAAATGGGGGCGACATCGCCGTCCCTTATGTCGTGGAGGGGATCTACGAGGAAAATGGCGTGAAATACGAGGTGGTGGAGAAGCATGAGAACAGGCTCTGGAAGGAAAACGTCATCTCGGATGCGGCGATCGAGACGATCACGCCTATGCTCAAGGACGTTGTGGACCGCACCATCAACGGAACGGGGCGTGAGCTCAAGGTGACGAGCTGTGTCGTCGCAGCCAAAACGGGCACGGCGGAGATCGGGGCCAATAAGAGCCGTGAAATCTCCTGGTTTGTCGGCTATCGAACGGGCGTCTCGGAGGAGGACGCGCGCCTCGTGCTCGTGATGCTCGAGATTCCGGCGGATACCAAGTACACAAAACTGAAGTTCGACATCGCGCGCGCCATGTTGGAACTTGATACATAGGCGGAATCCCATATGGACGCGGTATGAAAAAAGACCCTGTTTTCCGCGGAACCATTTGACATTGCATGCCGCCTGGCGTAAAATAGAAAAGCGTGGGTAAAGCCACACGCCTTACTTGCCATATACCGCGAAAGCGGCGAAGGTTCATTAATAACAGGAGGATTTCTATGAGAAACAAGATCATCACCGCGCAGCAGGCCGTCGATCTCATTCCGGATGGAGCTACGATCATGATGGGCGGCTTTGTCGGCTGCGGCAGCGCGCTCAGCGTGATCGACGCGCTTTCCAAGAGCGGCAAGGGCCATTTCCACACCATCCACAACGATTCGTCCAAGTTGAACGGGCCGGATGGGGATGAATATTACAGCTGGGCAAAAATGATCCACAACGGCCAGATCGAAGGCTACATCGGCAGCCATCTCGGCACCAACCCGGAGGCGGTCGAAAAGTGGGCAAAGGGCGAGCTGAAGGTGGATCTTGTTCCGCAGGGCAGCCTCGCGGAAATGATCCGCGCGGGCGGCGCGGGCCTCGGCGGCGTCATCACGCCGACCGGCGTAGGCACACTTGTGGAAGATAGCCCCCTCGTGCGCGGCAAGGTTAATTATGACGGCAGGGATTACCTTGTCATGAAGCCCCTGCGTGCGGACATCGCGCTCATCGGCGCCTATAAAGTAGACAAGCTGGGCAACGTTTGGTATAAAGGCTCCGCGCAGAATTTCAACCGCGTGATGGCGACTGCGGCCGACATCGTGATCGTTGAGGCGGAGCACCTTGTGGAGGTCGGCGAGATCGAGCCTGAAAACGTCATGACGCCGGGCATCTTGGTCGACTACATCGTAATCAGGGAGGGCAAATAAGATGGAAAAAAGCTTGATTAAACCCTTTATCGCAAAGCGCGTCGCGCAGGAATTCACCGACGGCATGGTGGTAAACCTCGGCATCGGCCTTCCTGTGCTGTGCACCTCTTTCCTGCCGGAAGGCATCCAAGTGACCGTGCATTCCGAGCTCGGCATCGTCGGCCAGGGCCCCGCGCCGGACGAAGCGAACGCCGATCCGATGCATGTTGTTGATGCGGGCGGTTCCGCTTCCTCCATCGTACCCGGCGGCGCGTTCACCGATTCTGCGGACAGCTTCGGCCTCATCCGCGGCGGCCATGTGGACGCGGTAGTTCTCGGCGGCCTCGAGGTTGACCAGGAAGGCGGCCTTGCCAACTGGATCATCCCTGGCAAGAAGATGCCCGGCATGGGCGGCGCGATGGATCTGCTCGTTGGTGCGAAGAAAGTTATCGTCGCAATGGAGCACACCGCGAAGGGCAACCCGAAGATTCTCACCAAGTGCCGCCTGCCCTATACCGCGATCAACTGTGTGAATATGATCGTCACCGAGATGGGCGTGATGGACATCACCCCGGAAGGCATCGTGCTGCGCGAATACAACCCCGAATTCACCGTAGAAGAGATTCAGGCCGCAACGGAAGCGAAGCTCATTATCAGCCCCGACCTGAAGCCCATGGCGTAACCTTTGGTTTTGAACCGACCAATTAATTATTTTAATTTTAAGGAGAAATGACTATGGCAAAGGAAATCGTATTGGCTGGCGCGTGCCGGACGGCACTTGGCAAATTCGGCGGCTCCCTGACGAATACGCCTGCTGTTGAGCTTGGTGCGATCGTGATCAAAGAGGCGATCCGCCGCGCGGGCATCAAGCCCGAGGATGTGGATGAAGTGCTCATGGGCAACGTCCTGCAGGCTGGCCTTGGCCAGAGCCCTGCCCGCCAGGCGGCTGTGAAGGCCGGTATCCCGGTGGAGGTTCCTGCGCTCACGATCAACAATGTGTGCGGCTCCGGCCTCAAGGTCGTGAACATGGCGGCTGCGATGATCGAGGCTGGCGAGGCGGATGTGATGGTCGTTGGCGGCATGGAGAACATGAGCGCCGCGCCCTATGCGCTGCCCCAGGCGCGCTTTGGCTACCGCATGAACGACGGCAAGGTTGTGGACGTGATGATTAAGGACGGCCTCTGGGATGCGTTCAACGATTACCACATGGGCATCACCGCCGAGAATGTCGCTGAGAAATACGGTGTCACCCGCGAAATGCAGGATGAATTCGCCGCTTGGAGCCAGCAGAAGTGCGAAGCCGCGCAGAAGGCCGGCAAGTTCGACGAGGAGATCGTCCCCGTCCCCGTAAAGGTCAAGAAGGAGATCGTCGACTTCAAGGTGGATGAATTCCCGCGCGCGGGCGTAACCGCGGAAAGCATCAGCAAGCTCAAGCCCGCCTTCAAGAAGGACGGCACCGTTACCGCCGCGAACGCTTCCGGCATCAACGACGGCGCTGCCGCGCTCGTCATCATGACGGCGGAGAAGGCGAAGGAGCTCGGTGTCACGCCCATGGCAAAGTTCATCGGCGGCGCGAGCGCGGGCGTGGATCCGTCCATCATGGGCGTTGGCCCCGTCTACGCGACCCGTAAGGCGCTCAAGAAGACCGGCATGACGCTTGACCAGATCGACCTCATCGAAGCCAATGAAGCGTTCGCCGCCCAGTCTGTGGCCGTTGCGAACGAGCTGGGCTTTGACAAGTCCAAGGTCAACGTCAACGGCGGCGCAATCGCGCTGGGCCACCCGATCGGCGCCTCCGGCTGCCGCATCCTCGTGACGCTGCTCTACGAGCTCAAGCATTCCGGCAAGAAGACCGGTCTTGCGACGCTCTGCATCGGCGGCGGCATGGGCGTTGCCACGATCGTGGAAGCACTGTAACAATAAACTGACGCAAAGCGGGGCTGCCCGGAAGGGCCGCCCCGCTTTTTCAAACGGAGGGATATGATGCTTGAACCGGGACTCAAAAACAAAAAGACCGTTTCGGTGCAGGAAAAGGATACCGCTGTGGCTTACGGCAGCGGGCTCCTGCCCGTGTTCGCCACGCCCGCGATGATCGCTTTGATGGAAAATACGGCTATGGAGAGCATCCAGCCGCATCTTGCCGAAGGCGAGGGCACGGTCGGCACACGGATTGACGTGAAGCACGTGGCGGCGACGCTCGTAGGTGGGGAAGTGACCTGTGAAAGTGAGCTTGTGGAAATCGACCGGCGTAGGCTGGTGTTCGCGGTGCGCGCCTGCGACGCACGCGGCACAGTTGGCGAAGGCACGCACGAGCGTTTTATCGTCAACAACGAGAAGTTCCTTGCGAAGCTGAAATAAACGGCAAGCAAAAACGCGATGGAAATTGCTCCATCGCGTTTTTGCTTGCCGCGCACCCGTTTCTTGGCAATGCGCTTCCGGGCGGAATATGCGGCAGGCGGCTCCTGCCAGGCAAACCCGCGGCACATCGGCTGCTCCGCTTAATGCTGCTTCCGTCAGGACCTGACATGGTTCACAGATGCCGATTGCACAGGACCCGGCGATCAACGCTCCTTACCGATCCCAGACCCCACAAGTTCAAGCCTCAAAACGGGGATTGTACCCTGCTGTAGCGGATTGCAGGTATAGGGCACCGCTAACTCCCCGCCTAGCGCGGCATGACTATTCTACCCTGTATCGCGCCCGAATGCAAGCGGAAAACGCAAAAAAACGGCTCCCAAAGAAGGGAGCCGCCTGAAAACGGTTGGTTTGAAAGGGGGGAACTTTCATCACTGCCAGTTTTCTCACTTGCAAGTCTAGTATACACCAAACGCCGGGAAAATGTATCACAAAACTGTTACAAAACCCTCAAAGATCTATTATGTTTTCATGAAAATACCGTTGTAATGCCCACCCCGCGGCCCGCTTGACCGCTGGGAAAGGAGAGGTTTCCAGCGCGGCGCGGATCTCGGCAGCATAAAGCCCATCGCGCGCGGCAAAGCATACCGCCTCCGCCGTGAGCTTTCCGTTGCCGGTCATATTCCGGCCGACGAGCCTGCGCGCAGCCGCCGCGTCCCCCGCGATGAGGCGCGGCAGGGCGAACGCCATCTGCTCCGCTTCGCTTGGCGCGCCTTGTGGGAGCATGGCGTTTTGCGGACACGCGGCCTGGCAGAGCTCGCACCCCATATGCGTGCGCTGCGCTTCATATACGGAGAAAGGATAGGCTGCGCCGTCCATCGCATAGCGCATGCAGCGCGTCGCGTTGAGGCCGTTGGGGCCGATCGCGCCCATCGGGCAGGCGCGCGCACAGGCATCACAGCCGGGCGGGCAAGGCGTGGCTGAAGGCGGTTCCACACGTGGAGTCAGGCTATTTATGGCAAGCGTATAAAGCGCGAAGCGGGAACCATAAGCGCCGATGCGCAAAAGCCCGTTTTTGCCCGCAGTGCCAACGCCGTTCGCCAAAGCGAGCGCTCGCGCCGGGACGGCGGCCATTTCGCAGGCGAAGCCGGAGGCGGAGAGCAGTTTCACGATCTCTTTCGCAGCGAGGTAGCCGCGCTGGCTCGCAAGGTAATAGGCGCTCAGCCGCTCCCCGGCCGGGAAGGGCGCGTAGGGATATACCAAAAGCAGGATGCAGCCTGCCTCCGGGTAAGCCGCACGCGGGTCAAAATGCAGTGAAGCGCCCACGTCCAGGTGTTCCGCCCGCGCGCGCCAGGCATCCAGCCGGAGCGGCGCGAGGAAAAACGCTTCCGCGAAGCCGGAGGCGACAGCCGCTTTTTTAATCTCTTCGTACATGCTATAATTATAACTGCAAAAGCGGGAAAATAAAGGGGAATTTGAAAAAACGGCACGCGCCGCAAGAGGAGGAAACCATGGAATTATCCAGGCGGATGGCGGAACAGATCGTGGCGGAGGTGAACGCCGTCATCCCGCAGAAGATCAGCATCGTGGATCCGCGTGGGATCATTATCGCCTCATCCGACCCAGCGTGCGTGGGCGGCTTTCATGCGGGTGCGTGGCAGCTCCTTTCCCGGCAGCTGCCAGAGCTCATCATCCGCGGGGATGAGCGGCTCGAAGGTGCGCTTTCGGAGCTCAATTATCCGATCCGAATGGAGGAACGGGTGCTGGGCGTGCTTGGCGTCACGGGCGAATATGACGAGGTGGCGGGTCAGGCGCGCATTATCCAGCGGATGACGGAGCTGCTGCTTTTGGAAGCGTATCATGAAGAACAACGGCTGATCGGCGAAAACGTCCGCAACCGCTACCTGGACGAATGGCTCAACGGGGATCCAAAGAACATCAACTCCCTGTTCGTGGAGCGCGGCATGGTGCTTGGGGTGGACATCCTGATCCCGCGGAGGATACTTGCGTGCAGCGCTTATCACCCGGAAAACGCGCAGGATATGGCAGCGTTGCGCTCCGTTGACGCCGCCGAGCAGATGATAGAGAAGCATATCCAGCGCGCGGATGCGAACAACCTGTTCCTAAAGGCCGCCTCGAACCTGATCTGCCTGGTGACACCGCAGGGGGATGATGAGCTTGTGCGCTTTGCGGAAACGCTTCAGGCGCGTGTGGAACGGGAATTTCATCTGCGCCTTGCCGTTGGGATTGACGACAGGCCAGCGGGTTATACCGAGATGCATCAGAACTGCGTGAAGGCCCAGCGTGCGCTTGCCGCCTGCATGCGTACGCATAAATGGTCCGTGCGCAGATACAGCGACCTCAACATGGAGGTTTTTGCCGACGAGGTGGACGCCGCCACAAAGCAGGAATACGTGCGCAAGATCATGCGCGGCTTCACGGACGCGGAGATCGCCCGGCAGCTCACAATGCTTGAAATCTTTTATGATAACGACGGCTCGATCGCCAGGACGGCGGAGCGGCTTTTCATCCACAAAAATACGCTGCAATACAAGCTGCGGCGCATTGCGGAGCGCACGGGGTACGACCCGCGTTCCATCCGGCATTCCTCGCTGTTTTACATTGCCATCTACTTTTACCGGGAGATCCGGGACACCATGCATAATTGACATGCGCACAAGAAACGGTTGAAAAATGTTTCCCGTGCCACATGCCATGCGAACGAAGCACGGTATATTAAATTGAACTAAGCGGAAGCACGACAGCCTATGGAAGCTTGCCAGCTTTGATTTTGAAGTGAGGGGAAAGGCATGAAGGTGGTTGTTGCGATGGATTCCTTTAAGGGAAGCCTGAGCTCGGTTGCGGCTGGGAATGCGGTGCGCGAAGGCGTGCTGCGCGCGATCCCAGGAGCGGAGGTCATCGTCCGGCCGCTCGCGGACGGTGGGGAAGGCACTGTGGACGCGCTCGTGGAAGGCCTGGGCGGGGAAAAGATTCCCGTGCGTGTAACAGGGCCGCTGGGCGAGCCGGTCGAATGCGAATACGGCTTGCTGAAAGGCGGGGTGGCCGTGATGGAGACGGCAAGCGCATGCGGTCTGCCGCTCGTCCCTTCGGAGAAGCGGGATCCGCGCTTTACCACGACCTACGGCCTGGGTGAGATGATCCTCGACGCGATGGGACGCGGCTGCCGCTCGTTTTTGATCGGCGCCGGCGGCAGCGCCACGAACGACGGAGGCATTGGCATGCTGACGGCGCTTGGGTTCCGCTTCCTGACGGCGGCAGGCGAAAGCGCGGGCGTTGACGGCCGCGCGGCTGCACGCGTGGCGTGCATCGATGGTTCCTGCGCGGACGCGCGGCTTGCGCAGTGCGATTTCCGTATCGCGTGCGATGTGAACAACCCGCTGTACGGCCCAAACGGCGCAGCGCACGTATACGGCCCGCAGAAGGGCGCGGCGCCGGGAACCGTAGCGGAGCTCGACGCAGGCTTACGGCATTTTTCAGACGTGGTGCGCGGAACGTTTGGGAAAAGCGAGGATGCGCTCCCGGGCGCTGGCGCAGCGGGCGGCCTTGGCTACGGGTTCGTGAGCTTCCTGAACGCGGCGCTGCTGCCGGGCGTGGTGCTGGTGCTGGATGCGATCCGCCTTGCGGACGACCTGAAGGGGGCGGATTTTGCCGTGACGGGGGAAGGACGCATGGATTTCCAAACGGCGATGGGCAAAGCGCCCTCCGGCGTGGCGCGGCTTGCCAAGCGATACGGCGCGGTGACCCTTGCCTTTGCGGGCGCGACGACAGATGACGCTGCGGCTGTGAATCAAAGCGGGATCGATGCTTACTTTGCCATCCCGCAAGCACCGCTTACGCTTGCGGAGGCAGTGGAGCCCGAGCGCGCCCAGCAAAACCTTTCCTCCCGTGCGGAGCAGGTGTTCCGTCTCATTGCGGCAGTGAAAGGATAGGACTCCCAAATCACAAATTAAAGCAAGGCTCCGCACAAATTCTGCGGAGCCTTGCTTACAGGCGTGTTTTGCTTCATTTAACCATTGATGTATACGCGCGGGGGGCGGGGAAGCAGCCGGGCCACAATCTCGTTCTTGTTCGTCCCCGCGAGTTCGGAGGCTTCCTGAATGCTCATGGTGTTGTTCGTGCCATCGCCGTAGATCACGGCGAGGTCGCCTTCCTGGGCATCCGGCACGTTGGTGAGATCCACCATGCACTGATCCATACACAGCACGCCGATGAGCGGGCATTTTACCCCGCGGATCGTGACGTATCCCTTATCCCGCATGTTGCGCGGGTAGCCGTCCGCATAGCCGAAGGGGACGGTGCCGACGCGCGTATCCTCCGGCGCGCGCCAGAGGTAATCGTAGCCCACGCCTTCGCCCTTCTGAATCCTGCGTACCTGGGAGAGCCGGGTCAGGAAGGAGACGGCCTGCTTCACCTCGATATATCCCTTGTGGAAGCCTCTGAGGCCGTAGACGAGCGCGCCGGGACGCACCATATTTAGCCGGTACTCCGGGTAATCCACGGCGGCGATGCTGTCCGCAAGGTGCTTGTAGCGGAAGGATACGCCGCGCGCCTCAAGCGCGTCCACAACAGCCAGAAAGCGGGCGTATTGCTTGGCGTCTTCCTCCTCGCCCGCAAGGGCCAGGTGTGAGAAGATGCCTTCGACTTCCAAATTTGGCTCCTGGCAGATGGAATAGAGTTCTTCCACATCCTCCGTGCCGAGACGGTGGAAGCCGGAATCGACCTTGAGGTGAACCTTCGCCTTCCGGCCGAGGCTGGCGGCCGCTTCACTCAGGAGCTTGCCCTGCGCAGCGGTAAAGACGGTCTGCGTGATACGCTCGCGCGCGACGATGGGCAGAAGCCGGTCCGGCGTGTGGCCAAGGATGAACAGCGGCGCGTCCGGGTAAGCCTCCCGCAGTTCCAGCGCCTCGGTCAGCGTTGCGACGGCGAGGCAGCAAGCGCCGTGGGCGAGCAGCGTCGGCGCGATGCCGACTGCGCCGAGGCCGTAGCCGTTCGCCTTGATGACAGGCATAACGGCGACCTCCGGGCCAACCATCGCGCGGATGGCGTCCATGTTGCCGGCGAGCGCGGCGAGATCGACCTGAACATAGGTGTCGCGCAAAAGCATGTCCGGATTGGTGTTGATCTGAATGTGGTTCATTTATCTTCCTCCAAGAATGCGAGCGCGCCCAGGACTTCCATCAAAATGCCGGTTTTGATGCAGCGTTCATCCGGGCAGAAGGTTTCGCTGTGCAGCATCTGCGGCTGAGAGCTGCCTGGGGTAGCGGTCCCAATGTTGAAATACGTGCCGGGTACGGCCTCGGTGAAATACGCGAAGTCATCCGCGCCGAGGCTGGGCTCCTCCATGAATACGACGTTTTCCGCGCCGAGCGCCGCCTGCGCAAGCTCCGCCATGCGCTGGGAGGTTGTCCGGTCGTTTACGAGCGGGGGGTAGCCGTCGGACATTTCCACCGTGGCCGTCGCCCCGAACGCGGCGGCGGTGCCTTCAGCAATCTCCCGGACCTTTGCCTTTACAAAATCCCGCGTAGCGAAATCGAGCGCGCGGATGGTGCCGCGCATTTCGACGGAACCGGCGATAATGTTCTCCTTTGTGCCGCCATGGATGGTGCCGAGCGTAACGATCAGAGGCGTGGTGGGTGCGCTGAAGCGGCTCGAGATGCTCTGGAGGGCAGTGACGACCTGCGCCGCCACAACGATGGAATCCACGCCTTTCTCCGGGTGCGCGCCATGGCAGGAGACGCCGTTTACGGTGATGGCGAGCTCCGTGGTGGAAGCGTTCATTTTCCCATTGCAGATAAGGACTTTTCCCGTTTCATAATTCGGATCCACGTGCAGGCTCATCACGCGGGTAACGGGAGGATTTTTCAGGCAGCCGTGCTCGATCATGCCGCGCGCGCCGCCGACCGTTTCCTCCGCCGGCTGGAAAAGGAGCTTCACGGCACCGGGCAGCTCGTTTTCCATGCTCTTGAGCACCTGCGCGACGCCGAGAAGGATGGCCGTATGCATATCGTGCCCGCAGGCGTGCATTACGCCGGGGACTGTGGAAGCATAGGGGACGGCGTTTTCCTCCTGGATGGGGAGTGCATCGATGTCCGCGCGGATGCCGACGGCATGTGTGGCATCAGGACTGCCGACTGTGGCGACGACGCCATAGCCCGCGACGTTCGTCTCGTGCGGGATGTTGAGCGCGCTCAAGCGTTCGCTGATGAGCTGCATCGTGCGTGCTTCCTGCTCCGAAAGCTCTGGATGCATGTGGATGTCGCGGCGCAGCGCAACGATTTCGTCATAAATGCTGTCGATCGCAACGCGGATCTTGTTGGGGTCCATTGTCGTACCTCCTGATGAAGATATGGTGTGTTTTTGAGAAAGACGAACTCCTGTGGGCATTGTACAACAGCTGTGCGCGGGTTTCAATGGAAAAAGCGCGGTTGATGGTGTATACTAAACAAAGAATTCACATTTTAATGCAAATGAAAAGGGGAAACACGAATGCAAGTGATCGACTTAACGCAGACCATCGGCGAAACGATGCCGGTTTACCCGGGCACGGAGCGGCCGAAGCTGACACAAACGAACACCATTGAAAAGGATGGCTTTAAAGAAACGCTCCTGCACATGTATTCCCATACCGGCACGCATATGGACGCGCCTGCGCATATTTTTCGTGATGCGCCCACACTTGACGCGATCCCGGCGGAACGCTTCACGGGACGTGCCTGCGTGGTGGATTGTTCCGATGTGGGCGAAGGCGGCCGCATTGGAATGCGACACATCGAGGCTGCGCGCGCGGAGGCGGACGCGGCGGAGTTCCTGCTGTTTTATACAGGATGGAGCCGGTTTTGGAGGGAACCGCGTTATTTTGGCGCATATCCCGCCTTCGATGCGGATGTAATGCGTTATTGCGCGGCGGGCAAAAAGGGAATCGGTATCGACGCGATCTCCATTGACCCGATCGACAGCTTTGAACTGCCGATGCACCGCATCGTGCTTGGCGCGGGGCTTGTGATCGTGGAGAACCTGGCGAACCTCGAAGGGCTGATCGACCGCGCGTTCCGCTTTGCGGCGCTTCCGCTGAAATACGAAAACGCGGACGGCGCGCCCGTGCGCGCCGTCGCGTTCGTGGAATAAGTTTTAGCCTTGCCTCGGCCCACCCGGCGTTTCCTGTTCCTGGCGCAGGGCGTTGCGGTAGGCGATATATGCGCTGACGCGGCCGGTCTGCTGGAAGGCTTCCCAAAGGGCGCGGGCGTTGTTGGGCGTGCTGCGTTTGTCCATAGCGATGCTCCTTTGCGGTGTGATACGGCTCTAGTATCCCCACATGCGTGGCGGGAGCATGAACGGAAAATCTTTCCCCTGGAGGCGCAATGGCATTAATTACCGTAAACGGCATCGTGACGCGGTACGCGAATTACCGTGACAACGACCGCATCCTGACGCTTTTTACGCGGGAACGCGGCTTGCTTTCCGCTGCCGCGCGGGGCTGCCGCCGCCCGAAAAGCCCCCTTTTGCCCGCGAGCGAGCTGTTTGTTTCCGGGGAGTTCGTGCTGTTCCTGAACCGGGAAAAATATACCTTGGAAGCCTGCGACGTGCGGGAGCCTTATTATCCGCTGCGGGAGGATGTTGAACGCTTCTCCGCGGGTGCGTATATGCTTTCGCTCGTAAACGAAGGCGTGGCGGCGGAACAGCCGAATGAAGCGCTGCTTTCGCTCCTGTTGTATGCGCTGAGCTTCACGGCGTATTCCGACTGCGCACCGCTCGACCTGGCGCTTTGCTTTGCGGTGCGCTGCCTGTATATGCTTGGGTACAGCCCGGCGGTCACCCGCTGCGCCGCCTGCGGGTGCGATCTGCGCGCAGAGCGTGAGCTGCATTTTTCTGCCGCAGCGGGCGGCGCGCTCTGCTCTGCCTGCGCGCGGGGCTTCCAGGCGGACGCTATGCCTGTTTCCGCGCTTTCGCTGGAGGCGGTGCGGCGCATGCTGATGCTTTCGGATCAGGAGATGGGGAAGGTGCGCCTGCCGGAGCGCGTGCGCGAGGAGCTCAAACCTGCTGTAAACGGCTATGCGGAGCATGTGCTGGAGCGCCGCTTCAAGGCGTTCTCCTGCCTCTGAAGCGGCGGCTTATGGCTCCCCCATACAGCAAGGGCATCGCCATAAGTTGAAACTATAATTAAATGCTGCATCATAATAACTTTCCCGCAGGATTTCCTGCATCGAAGCACACAAATTCATTGCTTAATTTCTGGAAAAAGGATATAATATCGGATAGGCGCGGAATTTTGCCGGAACCTATGGCTTATGCGCCGGCTTCCGCCTGCTGAACATCGTCCAATTTGATTATATTATATGGAGGTAAATAAAATCGATGGCACACAAGTACGTATACCTTTTCAGCGAAGGTAATGCCACCATGCGGAATCTCCTCGGCGGAAAAGGCGCGAACCTGGCCGAGATGACCGGCCTTGGCATGCCGGTCCCGCAGGGCTTCACGATCACGACGGAAGCCTGCACCAAATATTATGAAGACGGCGAGAAGATCAACGACGAGATCATGGAGCAGATCTATGAATACATCGGCAAGCTGGAGGAGATCACCGGCAAGAAGTTCGGCGATCATGAAAACCCGCTGCTCGTTTCCGTCCGCTCCGGCGCCCGCGCTTCCATGCCGGGCATGATGGACACGATCCTTAACCTCGGCCTCAACGAAGAGGTTGTGGACGTAATCGCAAAGAAATCCAACAACCCCCGCTGGGCTTGGGACTGCTACCGCCGCTTCATCCAGATGTATTCCGACGTCGTCATGGAAGTTGGCAAGAAGTACTTTGAGCAGCTCATCGACAAAATGAAGGAAGAACGCGGCATCACGCAGGACGTGGATCTTACCGCGGATGATCTCCACGAGCTTGCCGAGCAGTTCAAGGCTGAATATAAGGCCAAGATCGGCGAGGAGTTCCCGACCGACCCGAAGGAGCAGCTCATGGGCGCAATCAAGGCTGTGTTCCGCAGCTGGGACAACCCCCGCGCCAACGTTTATCGCCGCGATAATGACATCCCGTATTCCTGGGGTACCGCCGTTAACGTGCAGATGATGGCTTTCGGCAACATGGGCGACGATTGCGGCACCGGCGTTGCGTTCACCCGCAACCCCGCGACCGGCGAAAAGGAGCTCATGGGCGAATTCCTGACCAACGCGCAGGGCGAGGACGTCGTGGCCGGCGTCCGCACGCCGATGCCCATTTCCCAGATGGCGGAGAAGTTCCCCGCCGCGTTCAAGCAGTTCCAGGAGGTTTGCGCCATCCTCGAAAACCACTACCGCGACATGCAGGACATGGAGTTTACCGTTGAAAACAACAAGCTCTACATGCTGCAGACCCGCAACGGCAAGCGCACCGCGCAGGCTGCTCTTAAGATCGCTTGCGATCTCGTGGATGAAGGCATGATCTCCGAAGAGGAAGCCGTCAACATGATCGACCCGCGCAACCTCGATACGCTGCTGCACCCGCAGTTTGACGCCAAGGCGCTCAAGGCCGCGAAGCCCATCGGCAAGGCGCTGCCCGCTTCCCCGGGCGCTGCCTGTGGCAAGATCGTTTACACCGCCGAGGATGCGAAGGCTTGGGCCGCGCGCGGCGAAAAGGTCGTGCTCGTCCGCCTGGAGACCTCCCCGGAAGACATCGAAGGCATGAAGGCCGCGCAGGGCATCCTGACCGTCCGCGGCGGCATGACCTCCCATGCGGCGGTCGTTGCCCGCGGCATGGGCAAATGCTGCGTATCGGGCTGCTCCGCCATCAACATGGACGAGGAGAACAAGCAGTTTACGCTTTCCGGCAAGACCTATCACGAGGGTGACTGGCTGAGCATTGACGGCTCCACCGGCAACATCTATGACGGCGCTGTCCCCACGGTGGACGCATCCATTGGTGGCGAGTTCGGCCGCATCATGGCATGGGCGGACAAGTACCGCCGCCTGCAGGTCCGCACCAACGCAGATACCCCGCACGACGCCGCCAAGGCGCGCGAGCTGGGCGCGGAGGGCATCGGCCTCTGCCGCACCGAGCACATGTTCTTCGAGGGCGACCGCATTGCGGCCATCCGTGAGATGATTTGCTCCGACACCGTCGAAGAGCGCGAAGCCGCGCTTGCGAAGCTCCTGCCCATGCAGCAGAGTGACTTTGAGGGCATCTACGAGGCTATGGAAGGCTGCCCGGTTACGATCCGCTTCCTGGATCCACCGCTGCATGAATTCGTCCCCACCGAGGAAGCGGACATTGAGCTTCTTGCGAAGACGCAGGGCAAGACCGTCGAACAGATCAAGGCGATCATCGCCGCGCTGCACGAGTTCAACCCGATGATGGGCCACCGCGGCTGCCGTCTGGCCGTCACCTTCCCGGAAATCGCCGCCATGCAGACCCGCGCCGTCATCCGCGCGGCCATCAACGTGCAGGCCAAGCATCCGGATTGGACCATGGTTCCTGAGATCATGATCCCGCTCGTGGGCGAAGTCAAGGAGCTTAAGTATGTGAAGGACGTTGTCGTCAAGACTGCGGACGAAGAGCTTGCAAACGCGGGCGTGCAGATGAAGTACAAGGTCGGCACGATGATCGAGATCCCGCGCGCCGCGCTCACGGCCGATCAGATCGCCACCGAAGCGGAGTTCTTCTCCTTCGGCACCAACGACCTCACGCAGATGACCTTCGGTTTCAGCCGCGACGACGCCGGCAAGTTCCTCGGCGCTTATTACGACAAGAAGATCTACGAGAACGACCCGTTCGCCAAGCTCGACCAGGTTGGCGTGGGCAAGCTCGTGAAGATGGCGGCTGAGCTTGGCCGTCAGGCCCGCCCGGACATCCACCTTGGCATCTGCGGCGAGCACGGCGGCGATCCGTCCTCCGTCGAGTTCTGCCACAACGTTGGCCTGGATTACGTTTCCTGCAGCCCGTTCCGCGTGCCGATCGCGCGCCTTGCGGCTGCCCAGGCGAACATCCGCAACAAGAAATAAACAAAACGGAATTACGCTCCGGAAAAAGCCGGCGCTGCGAACCCGCAGCGCCGGCGCTTTTTCTGTTGCGTTAACGGAAAGTTGATGAAACAGCGAGGCAGGAGAAAATGAAAAGGCCGGCTTCTAAGATACAAGTACAGGGCTCAAGGGCAGGCTGTAGCGGCGCGGGGAACGGAAATAGGTTCTTCGCGCTTTTTGAAAGGTTTCTTGTTTTTTCACAAAATTGACATATCCCGGAAAAGGAATTTTCCTGTTTATGTAGAAAAACAAATAAGAATAAATACAGGAGGATTTCGGATGGAAGACAGAATCCAAAGCGGCAGCCTGCGCGCGTATGCGGAGGAACTGGAAGCGCAGAACCTTTCCCCATACGCGATGCATTCCAAGGACACGCGCGGCCGGGAATACCCCATGGAAAAATGCCCTATCCGCACGGAATTCGTGCGCGACCGGGACCGGATCATCCACTGCAAATCCTTCCGGCGCTTAAAGCATAAAACGCAGGTGTTCCTCTCTCCGGTGGGCGACCATTACCGCACACGCCTCACGCATACGCTGGAGGTCAGCCAGATTGCCCGCACGATTGCGCGTGGCCTCAGGCTTAACGAGGACTTGACCGAGGCCATCGCCCTGGGGCACGACTTGGGCCATACCCCTTTCGGCCACGCGGGCGAAAGCGCGCTGAACCGCCTCGTACCCGGAGGGTTTGAGCACAACGTGCAGAGCCTGCGCGTGGTGGAAAAGCTCGAAAACGGGACGGGCTTGAACCTGACCTTCGAGGTGCGCGACGGCATCCTGAACCACAAGAAAAGCGGAAAGCCCTGTACGCTGGAAGGCGCCGTGGTGAGCATTGCGGATCGCATCGCTTATATTAACCACGACATTGATGACGCCATCCGCGCGGGCGTTCTGCGTGAGGAAGATCTGCCGAAAAGCTGTGTGGCCGTACTCGGCAATTCGCATGGCCACCGCATCAACACCATGATCACGGACGTGATCGCACAGAGCTATGGCGAACCGTTGGTGCGCATGTCGGAACAGGTCGGCGTGGAGTTTGACGCATTGCGCACGTTCATGTTTGACCATGTGTACCGCGACAGCGACGCAAAGCAGGAGGAAGGGAAGGCGCGCCATGTGGTCGAACAGCTTTTCCGGTACTATCTTGCGCATATGGAAGAATTGCCTGCGGAATTCACGCGGCATGTTGCGGCGGACGGCAGGGAGCGCGTGGCCGCGGATTACATTGCCTGCATGACGGACCGCTATGCGGTTACGGATTACGAGCGCAAATTTGTGCCGAAGGAATGGATGCAGGTTTGAGGCGGACGGCTGGGAAAGAACGGAAATTTCATTTAAGTTGCAGGAATCGCTGGTTTTGCGGCGAATAACGAGCATGCGGATCGTTTCCGGACAAATAATAGAAAGGAGTGACGCCATATGCCGATGTTCCCCGAAACATGGATGGATGAGCTCCTTCAAAAGACGGACCTGGCATCGCTGGTTTCCGAATATGTGCCGCTCTCTCAAAAGAGCGGCCGCCTCTGGGGCTGCTGCCCGTTCCATAACGAAAAAACGCCGTCCTTTTCCGTCCAGCCGGACAAGCAGATGTACTATTGCTTCGGCTGCCACGCGGGCGGCGGCGCGATTCAGTTTGTGCGGGAGATCGAGCGGCTTTCCTTTGTGGATGCGGTGAAGTTCCTGGCGCAGCGCGCGGGCATGGAACTGCCGGACGAGGTGGACGACGACCGCCTGCGGCGCGAGCGCGCTTATAAGGACAGGCTGTATACCGCCTGCAAGGAAGCGGCGCTGTTTTACCACAAGCAGCTTTTGAGCCCTGCTGGAAAGGCTGCGCAGGCTTACCTTGCCAAACGCGGGGTGGACGGTAAACTTGCAACGCGCTTTGGCCTCGGGTTTGCACTTGAGACCTGGGACGGCCTGACCAACTACCTTGCGGGGAAGGGCTACACCAAAGAGGAGCTGATCGACGCGGGGCTCGCCATCCGCGGCAAGCGGAAAGACGGCTGCTACGACGCGTACCGCAACCGCGTAATTTTCCCCATCATCGCCACGAGCGGCCGGGTGATCGGCTTCGGCGCGCGCACGATGAAAAAAGACGAACAGCCCAAATATATCAACACCGGCGATACGCCGATCTACAACAAGCGCAGCAACCTCTACGCGCTGAACATGCAGAAGGGCAAACGCCCGGTTGACCTTGTGATGGTGGAGGGCTACATGGATGTCATCAGCCTCCATGCGGCGGGGATCGACAACGCGGTAGCCTCGCTTGGCACGGCGCTAACCCAGCAGCAGGCGCGGCTGATGAAACGCTATGTTGAGCGCGTATATATTTCTTATGACGGCGACGCGGCGGGGCAGAACGCCACGCTGCGCGGCCTCGACATCCTTGCGGCCGAGGGGCTGGACGTGAAGGTCATCACCATCCCCGGCGATATGGATCCGGATGATTACGTCCGCCGCAACGGGAAGGACGCGTTCCTGAAGCTCAAGGACGAGGCGAGCACGCTCAACGGCTTTAAGCTTTCGCACATTGCGACGCAGTTTGACCTGCGTACAGCGGATGGGCGCGAGGCCTACGCCAAGCGTGCCTGCGCGTTTGTGGGCGCGCTGCAGCCTGTGGAGCGCGAGCGCTATGCGCCTGTGATTGCCCGCAACACGGGGCTTTCTCTCGAAGCGGTGCAGGCGCAGTGCGGCCTTGCGAAGCCTGCGGAGGCGAATAGCGCTGCCAAAAACCGGAATACTAGGAATAAAATTCGTGAGGCGAAAGGTACCGAACCCGATCGAATTGAGAGGACGCTGCTCGCCTGTATGCAGACCTCCCGGGAGAACGCGGCGTATGCAGCGGAACGGATGGCGGCCGAGGAAGTATCCTTTATGGTGAAAGGGTTCGCCGCGTATGCGGACACGCTGCTTGTAGCTTACCTTGCGGACAAAGCGCCGGACTTCACGCGCCTTGCCGCGGAGCTTCCGCAGGAACAGGCGGAAGCGGCGGCGCTGCTGGCGTTGGAACCCCCGCCGGAGGGCGACATAAAAACGCTCATTGACGATTGCGTGAGCAAACTGCGCTATAAGCGCCTCAATGCGCGGCTCAAAGAGCTTGCGGACCAAATGACCGCGGGCGGAGGGAACCGGCCGGCGCTCCTGCGGGAACACGCGGAGCTGATGAAGAAACTCAAAGAGTTTAAATAGACCAAGATTAGCACAGTAAGGAGTGGGATGCGTTGGAAGCGAATAAACCTCACACGAACACAAATAAGATCGAGGAATTGATCGAACGCGGCAAGGCGAAAGGGATCCTGACCTATCAGGAGGTGATGGATACCCTGTCCGAGCTTGAACTCAATTCCGAGCAGATCGAGCGGCTGTACGACCGCTTCGAGGCGCTCAATATTGACGTGGTGGAGGAAATCGAAGTCGCGGAGGACATCGGGGAAGAAATCGCGGAGATCGAGACGGGCGTCCCGGGCGCGGAAGGCGTTGCCATCGACGATCCCGTGCGCATGTATTTAAAAGAGATCGGCAAAGTGCCACTTTTGAGCGCAAACGAGGAGATCGAAATCGCCAAGCGCATGGCGGATGGAGACCAGGAAGCGAAGCGCCAGCTTGCGGAGGCGAACCTGCGCCTTGTGGTTTCGGTCGCCAAGCGCTATGTGGGCCGCGGCATGCTGTTCCTCGACCTGATCCAGGAAGGGAACCTCGGCCTCATCAAAGCCGTGGAGAAGTTCGATTACCGCAAGGGCTATAAGTTCTCTACCTATGCGACCTGGTGGATCCGCCAGGCCATCACGCGCGCGATTGCGGACCAGGCGCGCACCATCCGCATCCCGGTACACATGGTGGAGACCATCAACAAGCTCATCCGCGTGAACCGCCAGCTTTTGCAGGAATATGGACGGGAGCCCCGGCCGGATGAGATTGCGGCGGAAATGGGCATCTCCGAAGAAAAGGTGCGCGAGATCATCAAGGTCGCGCAGGAGCCGGTTTCACTTGAAACGCCGATCGGCGAGGAGGAGGACAGCCACTTGGGCGACTTTATCCCGGACGACGACGCGCCCGCGCCTGCGGAGGTGGCTGCTTTTACGCTGCTCAAAGAGCAGTTGATGGAGGTGCTCGATACGCTCACCCCGCGCGAGGAAAAGGTGCTTCGCTTGCGCTTTGGCCTGGATGACGGCAAGGCGCGCACGCTGGAGGAGGTCGGAAAGGAGTTCAACGTCACGCGCGAGCGCATCCGGCAGATCGAAGCGAAAGCGCTGCGCAAGCTCCGGCATCCTTCCCGCAGCAAGAAGCTCAAGGATTTCCTGGAATAAGAACACAGGCGCGCTGCACAACGGGGGCCTCAGGTTCCAATTTCGCGTTGCGCCGCGTTTACAATTTGTTTAAAGCGTGCGGGGCACGGATGTGCTATATTAAACCCAAGCAGATATACGCCGGAGGGAAACCATGAGAAAGACAACCGCATGCATGCTCGCCTTCCTGATGCTCGCAGTAACGCTTATCCCAGGCGTTACGAGCGGCGCAACGGACAACAGCTGGGCGCGCATCCTTTTGAGCACCGGCAGACGCGAGACGCTGACGCTCAACGCCATGGGCAGCTATTTCATTTACGAAAATGGCAAGACCTTCTGGGGCGGCACGCTCACGGTGAAGATCAATGACGCCGGCCTGCTGGAGGTCACGCATTCCATGCAGGGGCTGCTGTATACCGGCGAACGCTTCGTGCTCGCGCGGGAATATGTTTCGCCGACGGCGGGCGCGGTCGTGTTCACGGACTGTGATTCTGATGTGCGTGGCAACGCCTATCTTGGGCATTTTCATTTCACGGTGGAAACTTCCTCCAGCGGAGCGTATATTCAGGTGGTTAACGAGGTGCCGCTGGATCAATATCTTTACGGCGTAATCGGCCATGAGATGAGCAATAGCTTCCCGCTGGAGGCGCTCAAGGCGCAGGCCGTTGCCGCGGCTTCACTTGCGGTAACAAAGATTAACACGGGAAGCGAGTACCACTTCTCGGATTCATCATCCAGCATGCAAGTTTACAGCGGATACGACCCTTATGACATGAACGTCATCGCTGCGGTCGATGCTACGGTGGGCCGCGGCGAAATTTTGACGGTGAATGGCAAGCTGCTGCGGGCGTTTTACTGCTCCAGCAACGGTGGTGAAACGAGTCTGCCGGAATATGAGTGGGGAGATCCCGTGGATGGTACGACAATTACGGAAACCGGCTACGAGGTTTCACTCGACCCATATGAATTAAGGAACCCTTCCACCACGAGCCAAGGAGAACACGAGACGATTTCCATCCCCTATGGCGCGGTGAGCGCGGAAAACATCGGCACGGCGCTTTATAATTTTCTTTGCGCTCAGGCGGACGCGGCGCTCGGCACGTCCGGCGTAGCGGTCACATATATTCATTCCGTTTCGCTGCATACGCCGCCCACGAAGAACGGAAACATCTGGACGGAATTCACCCGCAACATGACGCAATGCACCATCGTGTATGACGCGGCTGCAAACGGCGCGGCCTATACGCAGCAAAGCATGACGTTTGAACCCAAGCTGCTTAAGGATGCGGGGGTGTTCACGAGCGGCCGGAGTCTGCGTATTTACTGGGCTGAGGATGTGACGGACGTAAACGGGAACGCGACAGGATGCATCATCCACCGTGGGCGTTGGGGCGCGGGCATTGGCCTTTCCCAGCGCGGTGCGCAGCAGATGGCAAACGAGGGGATGGGCTACAGGGATATTCTTTCGTTTTATTATCCAAACGCCATAATTGAAAACATTACCCTCAATCCGCCACTCGACCCGCTGCCGCCCGGCGCGGATCCCGTGGTGTATGCCCGGGGCTACATCAACGCAGATGGCGTGAGCCTGCGCGAAGGCCCTTCTACCTATTACGCGAGGCTGGCGACGCTCAATTCGGGCACTTCCGTGGACATTTACGGCGAGCTCGGCGCGTGGGACTACGTGATGGTTTACGTGGAAGGCCAGCCGGTCGGCTTTGTGCACTCTACCTATGTGACGATCACCGAGCGGATCGAGCAGCCGGTGTTGCCGCTGCCGGATACGGAGTACGACGGCTCCCAGGCGATCGCCCGCGGGAAGGTTGTCAACGTCAATGAGGGCGTGAATTTCCGGGAAGAAGCTACAAGCAGCTCCAAGAAAATTGCGGTGCTGCCGCTCGGCACAACGTTTGACATCTATGCCCGCTCAGGCGCGTGGTATTACGTTTATGTCGGCACAGACGCAAGCGGAAAGGCCGTGAACCGCTACGGCTATCTTTACGGACACTATGTCGGGATTACGGAGTATATCACGCCGGATCCGGTGGACGTCCGTGACATTGACGGCGATGGGGCGATTACTGTGCGCGACGCGCTTGCGGTTGCCAAGCATGCCGCGGGGATGAAGCTGCTCTCATACTCCCAACAGCAGGCGGCCGACATCGACCATGACAGCAACATCACCATTGCGGACGCTGTGCGCGTATGCGCGGCGCTGCGAAGCAGCGGGACGGAGCCATAAACGAAAAACACGGCGCGGACGGAAAGCAAAGCCCGCGCCGCTGCTTTTTGGGGAGCCCGCTTTGAAAGGACTGAAAGGAACGCATGGGGAAACTGAGAAGTGAAATTGCCCTGCTTGCCCTTTGCACGGCGTTCCTTTGCGCGTGCAATCTTGCGGCTGAAGAAGAACCTGCGCCAAGCCTTGTTCCGGAGGAGGAACCCTTTGTTTGGGAACCGGCGGACCTCGCTCCTTACGGCGCGGATGCGGTGAACTGCGGCGCATTCGGAATGGCGGACGCGCGGGACGGTGTAATTTATTTCCAAAACATCCTCGATTATACGCTCTGCTCCATAGATGCGCAAAGGGAGGTCCAGGTACTTGCAGAGGATTGCAATGGCCTGATCAACGCATCCGATGACGCGCTGTACTATATCGGCCATGAGGAAAAGGGGATATTCCGATTTGATTACGAAACCGGGGCTGTCACGAAGCTCCGGGACGGAACTGTTGCCAATATGATTACGACAAAGGAATTCGTTTTCTTCTTTGTGGAGAACACGCTGCACCGCATGGAGAAAGATGGTTCAAACTGCATTTCCGTGCTGGAAAATCTCCGGTGGAATTATCTGGATGTGGTGGGGGAGACGGTATACGTTTCGCGCAGGATTAACGACGACCCGTATTGCTCCAACGCATATTCTCTTTTTGCGATTGATGTGGATGCTCCGGAGCACGTAATGGTTGTAAAGGAAGCCATGCCTACCCCAGTGCAGCATTTGGGAGACAAGATCCTTTGCCGTAATCTAAACGGTCTCTATTTGCTGGAAGCAGAAGGGGATGGACGGACGGCGGTATTCGAAGAAGAAAATGCCAATAATGTCCGCGCCGCCGCAAATGGGAACGCCGTGTTCTGCACCTGGCTCCGGGAGGACAACTATATAGAAGCGTGGGTGTATATGAGATTGAGACGGGGAGGATGTCCGAGCCCTTCCCTGTACACAATACCGCGATCTATTTCATGGAAAACAAGGCTTATACGGTAAATCTCGGGGACCGTTTTCAGCTGGAGCAGATTGTGCTTTCCCCGGGATGGTTCCATACCGAATGGCTGATCGGAGAGGGATGGCGCAATACCGCATAAAACTTTGGGTAAATTTAATGCGGATGCGATAAATCCCTTGTTTGAATGCATGCGGATGTGGTAATATAATACACAGTATTGTGTATCATGGCGTTGCTGTGTGCGCGCGGCATGGTAAAATCATACAAACGCAATAAAAAACCACTTTGGAGGATTATTACCTATGGCAATGATTATGGCGGGCGATTTCAGAAAGGGCGTTACGGTTGAGATCGATGGCAACGTATGGTCCATTGCGGATTTCCAGCATGTGAAGCCTGGCAAGGGCGCGGCCTTTGTGCGCACGCGGCTTAAGAACGTCATGACCGGCGCGGTGCTGGAGCGCACCTTCAGCCCGACGGACAAGTACCCCACCGCGCACATCGAAACCAAGGAGATGCAGTATCTCTACAACGATGGCGAGCTTTACTACTTCATGGATACGGAGACCTACGAGCAGCTCCCGCTCAACCATGAGCAGGTGGAGGACGCGATCGACTTTATCGTGGAAAATGAGAACGTGACCATCCGCTTCTTCAAGGGCACTCCGTTCTCCGTGGCGGCGCCCAACTTCGTGGAACTGACCGTTACCGAGACCGAGCCCGGCTTCCGCGGCGACACTGCGACCGGCACCACCAAGCCCGCTACGCTTGAAACCGGCTTCAAGATCAACGTTCCTCTGTTCGTCAACGAGGGCGACCGTATCCGTGTGGATACCCGTACCGGCGAATATATGGAGCGCGTTTGACAAAACCTAACAACATAACATAGCGGAGGTTTACCTATGGGATACATGAAAGAAAAGGTCGCTTATTTGCGCGGCCTTGCGGACGGCATGGAGATCGGCGGCGACGCGCAGGGCAAGCTGCTGCTCGCAATGATCGAAACCATGGACGAGATGGCCGGCACCATCGATGAAAACGAAGAAGCAATCATCGACCTGGATGAGTGCATCGACGACATCTGCGACGAGCTTTCCGACATCGACGAATGCCTCGACGCGCTTATCGACGATGACGACGCATGCGACTGCGATTGCTGCGGCGACGATTTCGAGGATGACTTTGTTGAGGTGGAATGCCCGCATTGCGGCGAAACCGTCTATTTCGATCAGGATATGCTGGAATCGGATGAAGAGCTGATCTGCCCCAACTGCAACGAGCCTGTCATTCCCAAGGCTGAGGACGATGAGTAAGCAGGCCGCAAACAAACTTTAATTTCCAATAACATGGAACAAATTGCCGCCGGGAGATTCGGCGGCTTTTGTATGCTGCCACTCTATCTTGGCGCTGCGGGCAACGCACAACCCCGGGCGAACAACGCGCCCGGGGTACGCTTGAAGATCCCCGCCTTTTTACTTCCCAGCCTGCGCGACTGCGGCCTCCGCAAAACTGTTGTCAACCAGCTCCGCGAATTCCACACGTTCGCTCAGCTCGCCCGCGCTCTCCATAATATCTTGGAGGCGTATAAACGAGTCTTCCGTCATAACCGGCGTCTGCGTCCAGGAATCGGTCGCCCGGTAGCTCTGCGCGACTGTGGAAAGCGTTTCGATGGAAGAATCGGGGAAGAAAGGCTGCATCGCCTCGGCGATCTCCGCATCGCTTGCGGATTGCACCCAGAGCTGCGCGCGGTACAACGCCCGCACGAACGCCTCGACGAATGCAGGATCCTCTTCAATAGTATCCGGCGCGACCATGAACGCGGTATACGGCACCTCGCCGGATTCCAAGCCTACATTTGCGACAATATACCCCTTACCAGCGGCTTCAAATTCGGAGGCTGTCGGCTCGAAAAGCGTGACAAAGTCGCCCGTACCGCTTTCGAACGCACCGCCCATCAGGTTAAACTGGATGTTGTTGATAACCTCCACATCCACGCCGGGTGTGAGCCCATGCTGTTTAAGGACATATTCCAGCGTCATGAAGGGCATACCACCAGGCAACACATATTATATATTACGCAACACAAATGAAAACGTACCGTCTGGGTATGCGATGATTTCTTTTACTATGCGCATCCAGAACTCCTTCTTTTCTGGCCGTTCCAGATCATCGTACATGGCGACCGCAGAGCGCACGTACTCTACGTCTATTGGCCTTGCGGGAGGTTCTGCTTCCTGCACTTTTTCAAGCGTCTGCCTCAGCTCGGTGTAGTCGCGCTCGTACTCGTCCCGGTCTATCAGGTCGGACAGATACAGATCTTTCAGCTTGGACATTTTACGCCTTATCCCGGCATCATCAATGCGCGGCCTTTCGGTGCGTTCCTGGGTGATTCTGGAATTGTATGCATCGCACTCACTCACAACGCGTTCAAGCAGCCACTGTTCCACATGGCTTTCGCGGATGTACTTGCTGTTTGGACAATTCCCGGTAAAGGTATGTTTATTGCATCGGTAATAGTAGAAATCCTTACATACGATCCCGGACATCATGCCTCCGCACACATCGCAGTGCAACATGCCTTTAAAGAGATATATGCGGCCACGCGGGGAGCCAGAATTGCGCTGCGAACGAACGGAAAGCAGTTCCTTTGCCAAATCGAAGGTTGCTTCGTCTACAACGCGTCCACGATAAAGCGGGTTTGCAAGCAGGCGCTTCAGGGTGCTTGTGTCACGCAGAAAGCCGTGCGTATTTGCGGCATAACGCTGGGTAGCGTACACGGAGTGATTCGCTATGAAAAAATTGAAAACATCCCGCATGATCGGGGCTTTGTCCTCGTCTACAATAAATTTCTTGTTGCATATTTTTATTCCCGGCGGGACGGATCCAGAAACCACTTCTCCACGCTTGCGCTTACTGTCAAACACCGCCTTAATCCGTTCGCTCGTCCGATCTGCCTCATCTTGCGCAACGGCCAGCATTATGTTCACTTTAAATCGGCCGGATGCGGTAGAGGTATCATAATCCTCATGGATCGTCCTCCAATTCACACCATGCCGCTCCAGAATCTCTTGCACCTTATAATACTCTGCAATATTGCGGAACCACCGATCCAGCTTCGTGAACACTACCATATCAATTTTTCCGCGCTCGATGTCTGCCAGCAAGCGCTGCATGCTGGGACGCTTTGACGCGGGCTTGCGGGCAGATATTCCGGCATCGATGTAAGTGCCGACAACATTTGCATGTTCCTGCTTTGCCCATTCTTCCAAGGCTTCCGACTGTGCTTCAATCGAAAGCCCATGAATTGCCTGTTCTTCGGTGCTCACACGAGCGTATAAAGCTATCCTCATAACCGTCCTTTCCGTGGCCCCGTCGTGGAGGTATAGATCCAAATAAATATCAGATGATCCGGAGCCAATGTCAGTCATTTTGCCGGCGTTGGCAAAATGTTGATCGACTTAAAAAACGCTGCTTTTACATACCAAATTTGCGCGTTCTATAGTATGTAACAAAAAAAGCAGACAACCTCAGTTGTCTGCCAATTATATCAGGTTCTGATTTGTCCACGCATCGTCAGCAGAAGTCGGTCTCGATCCGATACGCGTCCCAAACGTTTGATAATCTTACTAGAATCCAACTGTAATCGAAAATCCAGACGAACCGTGGAACGCTTTTTTAAGCCTGCCGATTCCCAATCCGCGAGCGGATAATCATTATATCCAGGGCGCGGAGAAGCGGATGTAACATACAATGCCAAAACAAGCGCGGTGTTATCTCCTAGAATTATAACCGGACGGGTCTTCTCTTCCTCTGAATCATCAAACTTTACAGATGCAAGCCATATATCCCAACGTTCAAACTTCATTCCACTCTCCGTCATCACAACCGCCCGGAATGGAATTTACGATTGGTATATCGGCCATAGCCTCATCGAGGGTGACGCTTGGGAGCGGCTCCATATCGCGGAAACAACTTTTAATCGAATCGATCGGGATGATGGTGTGCCGCGCGTCACACTTATAAACCTGAGCCCATGGCTCACTCTTGGAATGAGACATATTGCGTAGCTGCCATGTTGGTATTCCGTCATATTCACGGGCTACATCAACAAGTAGCTGTCGTTCTTCTTCCGATAGCTTGCTTAGAAACGACGTGTCTTCTGGCGCAGGAATCGGTGCGTTCTTGTAATCGGAGAAAGCATGATATACGGAAGGAATCACGGGGCCGTGTTCCCAGGCTTCGATATCTTCGCTAAATAACGGCTCCCCGAAACGAACGAGCGACCATGCCTGAGCATAGTAAGCCAATTTATTTGCGCGCATGTTTGTCATCCAAGCTGGATGTGTTGTGCAAAGCGCAAAAAAGCTTGCAACATCTTTTGCATTAATCATCATTGCCACCTCCCTTCAATACAAATTATATTTTTACTTTATATAATGTGCAATACCCCAAGGCATTTATTCACGAATATTTTTCTTTCAAGGTACGATGCTGTTAGCATTAATCGCTTAGCGTGCAGCTAACGCAATTATTATTTAACCACTTTATATGCTACACCGCCTATTACCCAACCAAGGTATGCGATAATAACAGGGAGAGAGGTTAGCGCAAAAAATACACAATAAAAGTTGAATCCGCCAACAATAATTGCGATTATTTCGAGAACCCTTCCCTTCTTGCCCTGCGCAATTCGGATTTTCTTGGAAATCGTAGGGAGAATAATTGACACAACACTAATTATTATAAAAACCACAGAAAGACTAGAATTGGAAAACAGCAAATAATACATTACTTGCCCCACAACACTTACTATGAGCGAAACTAATGACAAAATAGACATATGATACCTCCAATAGTTTATTAATGTTCCAAAAATGGAAATATATTTACCACAGTAAAACAACACCCCCAAACGGCACGGCAATCGGCTTGTGGCGCATAAGAACCTCCC
Source organism: uncultured Eubacteriales bacterium (assembly GCA_900546845.1). Taxonomy (GTDB): domain Bacteria; phylum Bacillota; class Clostridia; order Christensenellales; family CAG-138; genus UBA1685. The sequence continues at coordinate 20,807 of UREK01000014.1, read as the reverse complement.
CAATATTTCTACCGCGTCCGAAACCCCGTCCTCCGCTCGATCTCAGCGACGGGAGCGTCGTCATCTAGGTCCCCTCGGACGAGATGGCGCATCTCGTGAACAACGGCCTCCAGCTTTTTATCATCCGCGAGATCCTTGTTCAGGATGATGCAATCTCCGGTCGGAAGCTGCTTGCAAAAAGCCTTTACCCGCATCGGGAGCGTTTCCTGCGTGATCCATACATCCAGCCATGGGACATATTCGCTCATTCCAGATCACGCTCCTTATTCATGCGCCGAACGATTGCGACCACAGCCTCCAGATCCTCCTTTTCCAGTTTGGCTGAAGATGAAAGTAGAACCCTCATCTCGGGATTCTTGTGGAGATATTCCAACATCTCCTGCGTTTCGTCGGATGGTTCACGGCCAAGCAGGAAGTCAACAGACACATCGAAGTAATCAGCAACTTTCTGGAGTTTATCAGCAGAGGGCGATGCCTTTTCCCATTTGACAATCGTACCGCTACCAAAGCCGAGTTCAGCTTCCAGTTTAGGTAAACTCACTCCTTTTGTTTTCGCTAACACTCTCACTCGGTCACGCATTTCCATGCTCACTCATAATCATCCTCCCGGTTCATCCTTCTTACAATGGTCACAACTGCATCTAAATCAGATTTCCGCAATTTAGAGGACGAAGATAGCAAGACTTTCATTTCAGGATTCTTGTGTAAAAATTCAAGCATTTCTCCCACTTCATCAACGGGGGATCGTTCGAGCAAGTAATCAATAGATACACCGAAGTAGTCAGCTACCTTCTCAACTTTATCTACGGACGGCATAACGTCATTCCATCGGCAAATAGTGCCTTTCCCTAGCCCAATGGCCTTTTCAAGTGCATTCATTGAGGTTCCCGCATTTTTGCAGAGTTCGTTTACTTTGTCGGCAAGTTGCATAAAAGCAGCTCCTTTAAAAAAAGTACCGCAGAAATGCAAAATAACCCTTGACAGTACCGCATTTATGCGGTAACATGAGAGCGTAAAGAGGCAATTACCGCATATTTCCTGCGGCGGTGTGGTAACTGTATTGTAGCAAATATGCGGTGATTAGTCAACTACAAGATATGGAGGTGAAAGTATTGCTGTTGGACAATATACGCCGTCTAGCCAAAAATGCAGGGGTATCCATGGCAGAAGTTGAAGCCAGAGCGGGGCTTGGTAAAAAAACGATTTGGCGGTGGGACACCATTTCCCCTTCTGCTGACAAACTTAAACGCGTTGCAGACTACTTCGGCGTAACGGTGGACGAACTTCTCTGCGAACCAGACGCATCTGACGAAGCGAGTTGAAAGGAGGATGGCATGAACCGCGAGCAGACGACGATACGCCTACCGGCAGAAGCGGCAGGCGTACGGATAGGAAAAACCGTAGAGGTAGAGGCGTTACATTATCTTTTTGAACGCTGCGTCATGCGCGTCAAGGCGGTCTTCGGCGTGACCCAGATCATCCCAAATGAACTGCACGTTGGTCTTGATGTCGGCGATGTCTTCCTGCATCTTTGCCTGTCCAGCTTTCAGATCACCGATGTCTTCGCGCAGATCGGCGATGTCTTCGCGCAGATCGGCGATGTCCGATTGCATCTGCATGAGGATCCCGAGGATTTTTTCTTCGTTGTTCATGGTGCGGCGCCCCCTTTCAATGGGCTGATTTTATCACAATGCGGGGGTGACAGTCAATAACACCGTGGACCGTCCGAGCGCCCTTATCCTGCAAGTATTGTGGGAACGGGCGAAGAACCAAGCAAGTTGAAAGGACAAGCGGCCCGGGAAGGCCTAACCCAAAAGATGGGCCGAGAGGTAAAGAGACAAGCCGAGCATGAGTAAGCTATATAAGCAAAACATGGGAGGCAATAGATGAAAAAGGAGGGGAAAGAAATGGAGAACCCGGCAAACGGGAACGAGATCACCGCGGAGCGCGCGCAGTGGATACTCGACATTTTGTGCGACATCTACAACCGCACACGGCCGGTGAAGCAGCGCTTTATCGTGCTGGACAAGAAAAAGCCGGAGGAGGACGAGGAGACCCCCGGCCTTGATGGACAAGCAATAGCCGGGTGAACGGAAGGGGAAGGACCCTATGGCAAAGAAACTTGAGAGCGCATTTGTGGACAACCTGTTCGAGTGTTACGAGTGCGGGAGCTGCGATTGGGTAGAGGTACACCACATCTTCGGGGGAAGCAACAGGAAGCATAGCGAGGAATGCGGCTACATCCTGCCGTTATGCCACCGGTGCCACAACGAGCCGCCAAACGGGGTGCACCACAACAAGGCGAAGCGCCGCGAGTACCAGCGCATGGCGCAGGAACATTTCGAGATCGATCACACACGAAAGGAATTCATACTGCTGTTCGGCAGGAACTACCTGGACATGGAGGACATATGAACTACTTTGGATTATTTTTCAGCTTCACCCTGCCGGGGGCGGTGCTGGGGGCAATGGCCGCCCTTGCGGCGGTGGAGATGGTCGAGGCGCGCGAGCGGCGTAGGGCAGAGGCGCGGCGGCGGAAAAGGCCGCTGTACATTGAGGACTTGAAGGAGGAGTGGAAATGAGGACAAACGGAAAAGTGCCCGCCGGGACGGCCATCCCAAGCGAGCACACGAACAATACCTGTGAACCTATTTTATCAGATGAGGACGGGCGAAGTCAATGAAAAAGGAGCCGCAGAGCTGTGCATTCTTCCCTGAGCCGGGCGGAAAATACGCCGGATGTGCGTTGCTAGCCGGGATTGGCAAATGCACGCCTGGGCGCGCAAAAAAGTGTTCCTTTTACCGGACGGCGCTTGAAATTCGAGAAAGCCGGGAGAAGGCGCTTGCAAGGCTTCGCACCCTGCCGGAGTTTGAGCAGCAGTATATCGCGGAGAAGTACCATCAAGGGCACAGACCATGGAGGGACGATAATGCTGGATGTGAGGAAATTTGAGGAGGAGCGCGGCTTGAAGCCCGCTCACCTGATTGCGATTATACGCGAAATGTATCCCAAGTACGACAAGAGCATCCATTCCCATGTGAAGAATCCGGAGAACTACGGGGTTCGGTGGGTGGACGACCTAGAACTGGCAATTCTGGAAGCATTCCCTGAAAAGCCTGAAAAACGTCCCACGGAGGAGCACAGACGCTTCCCCTGCCGGGTGCAGGCAAGGATCTCAAAACACGCTTACGGCCTGTTGCAACAGCGTTTGGCGGCAGATGGCTTTGACACCGTGCAGGCCGGGCTGTCGTTCATCATCAGTAAGTACATCAAGGAGGGTATCCAATGAGCATTATGGAACTCAAAAAGGTTTCCACGGCCGACATGAGCCGTGAGGATTGGCTTGCCGTTCGCAAAAACAGCGTCGGCGGTTCCGACGCAGCCGCGATCGTCGGCTTGAATCCTTGGAGCAGCGCTTTTTCGGTATGGGCTGAAAAGACCGGAAGGATGCCTGAAGCAGAGGATAACGAGGCGATGCGCCAGGGGCGCGACCTGGAGGAATACGTTGCAAAGCGCTTTGCCGAGGCGACGGGGAAACGGGTTCGCCGCTGCAACGCGATCATCTACAACGGCACATACCCGTTCGCCCATGCGAACATTGACCGCGAGATCGTCGGGGAGGACGCGGGCCTTGAGTGCAAGACCACAACCATGATGAACAAGGCGAATTTTAAGGATGGGGAATATCCGGCAAATTACTACGTTCAATGTCAGCACTATATGGCAATTACCGGCAAGCCGAAGTGGTACCTTGCGGTGCTGGTTCTGGGCAAGGGCTTTTTCTGGTTCGAGATCAAACGCGACGAGGACGAGATCGCGGCCCTCATGAATGCGGAGCGGGACTTCTGGCAGCACGTCACGGATGACACGCCCCCCGCTGTTGACGGCAGCGACGCAACCGCGGAAGCGATTGAAACCATCTATGCGGACAGCCTGCCGGGCGGTGCGGTCGACATGTATGGCCACGAGGGTACGCTTGAACGCATTAAATCGATCGGCGAAGCCATCAAGCGGTTGAAGGACGAAAAGACCGCATGCGAGAACGAGGTGAAAGCCTGCCTCGGAGAGAGCGAGCTTGGCATGTGCGGCGCGTACTGTGCGAGTTGGAGGCCGCAGGAGCGCAAGACATTCGACGTTGAACGGTTCAGCGCAGATCACACGGGCCTCGATCTATCTCCGTATTACAACACGACAAAATTCCGCGTCCTGCGGATCAGCAAGAAGAAGGGAGCTTAAAGAACATGGAAACCAAAGGTATGATTCAGCAAAAGGCCGCGGACGTTGCGGTGAAAGACGCGAAAAGGAAAACCATGAAGGATTTCATCCGCTCTATGCAGGGAGAGATCGCAAAGGCGCTTCCCTCTGTCATGACGCCGGAACGGTTCACGCGGATCACGCTTTCCGCGCTGTCCTCCAACCCGGATTTGCAGAAAACGACGCCGCAATCCTTCCTCGGCGCGATGATGACAGCCGCACAGCTCGGCTTGGAGCCGAACACGCCGCTTGGGCAGGCATATCTGCTGCCGTATAAGAACAAGGGCGTGCTTGAATGTCAGTTTCAGCTTGGGTATAAGGGCCTTATCGACCTTGCGTACCGTTCCGGGGACGTGGAGATCATTCAGGCGCACGAGGTTTGCGAGAACGACAAGTTCGAGTACGAATTCGGCCTCGCTCCGCAGCTTAAGCACGTGCCGGCAAAGGGCGAGCGCGGGAAGCCGACGCACTTTTACGCGATGTTCCGCACTAAGAGCGGCGGCTATGGATTCGACGTTATGACGGTGGAGGATGTCCGCAATCATGCCGCCCAATACTCCAAGAGCTACAACAGCGGCTTTTCCCCGTGGAAAACGAATTTCTCCGAAATGGCGAAAAAGACGGTGCTCAAGCGCGTGCTCAAGTACGCCCCGCTCAAGAGCGACTTTGCCCGCGCCGTAGCCGCGGATGGAACCGTGAACGTGGCGGAAGGATCGGGGGATGATTTCGACATCACGCCGCGCGTGATCGAGGTTGAGGGCGAGGTCATCGACGTTGATACCGGAGAAATCGTTGAAGTAGCGCAGGAGGGGACGGAAGCATGAACCGTGTGATTCTGATCGGCAACCTCGCCAGGGACCCCGACGTGCGCACCACCGGGAGCGGCATAGCCGTCACGACTTTTCCCCTCGCGGTGAACCGCATGTACAAAGGGCAGGACAGCAAGCAGATCGCGGACTATTTTACCGTCGTCACATGGAAGCAGCTCGCGGAAATTTGTGGGAAGTATCTCGTGAAGGGGAACAAGGTCGCCGTGACCGGCGAGCTGCAAAACCGCAGCTATGACGCGAAGGATGGCACGAAGCGGTATGTGACTGAGGTCGTCGCGGCGAGTGTCGAATTCCTCACCCCGAAGGGTATGGGGGCATTCGCCCCCGCCCATGTCCCGGACGCTAGTGATTTTCAGGAGATTGACGACGAAAATCTCCCGTTTTAACGGTGGTGCATCATGGCGAGAAACTATGCTGCTATCCCGCATGATTACATCGAGGAATTGTCCCTGCTCAACGATGCTGAGTTTGGCCGCCTGGTCCGCGTGTTGCTGGAATACAGCCGCGACGGCAGGGGTGCCCCGCTTGGCGGACGTGAGCAGTTGCTCTGGCCAAGAGTAAAGCTGCAAGAGGATAGATTTCAGGCGAGCTATGAGGAACTGACGGATAAGAGGAGCGAGGCTGGGAAACGGGGCGCGAGCGCGAGATGGCAATCGGATGGCAAAAATGGCAAAGCCACAAATGCCATAGCTTCCAATGGCAAAAATGGCTATACCGAAACCAAAACCGAAACAGAAACAGAAACAAAATCTATCCCACCTATCGGTGGGAATAGAGAGGACGCGAAAGCGTCCAGCACGCGAGCGCGCTTCTCCCCGCCGGCCGTTTCGGAGGTTGAAGCGTACTGCCGGGAGCGACGGAATGACGTCGACCCGCAGCGATTCGTTGACTTCTACGCCTCAAAGGGCTGGAAGGTGGGCGCACAGCCCATGAGGGACTGGAAAGCCGCTGTCCGCACATGGGAGCAGCGGAGGAAGGAGGAACGCGGTGAGCATGGAGCGAGTGGGGGAAACCCTGTCCACGATGCGCCGATCGTCGGAGATCTCCTGTAAGCCATACGGGGAGCTGACGCTTGACGAGCGCCGGGCGCGCGAGCAACAGGCATGCGACCGGATGAACGCATCTGCCGGGAGCCTGAACGGGATAGATGGCATCGACTGCCCGGCCTGCAAGAACCGAGGCTACATCGCCGTAGTGTCGGAACACGAGTTTGCCGGAGAAACGGTGATCGGCAGGGCGACACAAAAATGCGCCTGTATGGCGCACAGGGCCAGCGTGAGCCGCATGCGTCGATCCGGGCTTGGCAATGTGCTCGACAAGTACACCTTCGCAGCCTATAAAGCCACAGAGCCTTGGCAGGAGCACGTAAAGAGCCAAGCGATGGCATTTGCGGATACGGACGGCGGGTTCTTCTTCATCGGCGGGCAAAGCGGGTGCGGCAAGACGCATATCTGTACCGCAATCGTCGGGGAGCTTTTGCGGCGCGGCAAGGCGGCACATTACATGCTGTGGCAGGATGAGGCCGTGAAGCTCAAGGCCAGCATCACGGACCAGGAGCAATACGAGCCGATAATGCACCGGCTCAAGACCGTGCCCGTGCTGTATATCGACGACTTTTTGAAGCCGATCTTCCGGGACGGTGCGGCGGCCCGCCCCAGCGATGCGGACTTGCGCCTCGCCTATGAGATCATCAACCACCGCTACAACGGCAAGAAATTGCACACGGTCATATCCTCGGAGCGGCTGCTTGGAGAGATCATAGAACTTGACGAAGCCGTTGGCGGGAGAATCGCAGAATATGCGCGCGGGTATATGCTCAACATCGCACGCAAGCCCGGCAGGAACTACCGGCTCCGGTTCACCGGTACGATGTGAGGTGCGTTCATGAAGCAAACCAATGGCCTGCCGCCGGTATGCCCGTTTTACCGGTCGGAGGGACTAAAGACGATCCGCTGCGAAGGCATCATTTCCGGCGAGCTGACACACCGCTTTGACGAGCCGGAATCGCAAAGGGCTTTCCGCTCGCGCTTCTGCGGGACGTTTGACTATCCGGAATGCCCGCATGCGGCGCTTCTGCTGCGAAAGTACAGGAGGGATGCAAAGTGACGGAGCATGATGAACAGGCCGTGATCTTCCGTTGGGCACGGCTGCAAGAGGCCGTATATCCGGAGCTGCGGATGCTCCACGCCATCCCGAACGGCGGCAAGCGGGACAAGGCCGTCGCGGCGAGGCTGCGGGACGAAGGTGTGAAGCCGGGCGTGCCGGATATCTGCCTGCCCGTGCCGCGCGGGGCGTATCATGCGCTGTACATCGAGCTAAAGCGCCGGGCCATAAAGGGCATACAACGCGCGGGCGCGCCCACGGATGCGCAAAGGGCATGGCAAGCCGAGCTCACGATTTACGGCAACAAAGCCTGCATCTGCTACGGCGCGGATGAAGCGATTGAGGCGATCAAGCAATACCTTTCGCTCCCGTGTCGCAAAATCGGCTGTTGCAGCGAGCTGTGAGCCGCATGCGGGAGGACGACGAGCATTGCCTGCATGCGGCGCGAGGATGGATGGAGCGCGTGTGGGACTGTGAAAACGCCATAATAAAAGAAAGGCCCTCCGAGGAGGGCTTTTTCGTTACCTTTCATCGGGCGGCTCATCTTTTCCAGCTATTATATAATTATATTATATACTGTTATGATAGTATTTTATATTTTGCTGTATTTATGTAGTTGAGATAAGAATTCTGTTTTTATGTTCCATCCCACGTCCACCCCAAAAGGGGGCGAAAATCACGCCGCCGGCGGTATACCCTGATAGCGGAGGGATACGCCATGGCACAAAACCCTGACTGGTGCGCGATAAAAGCTGAATATATAGCCGGGGACATAGGATACCGCGAGCTCGCAAAAGAGTGGGGGGTATCCTTCCGCACGCTCGCGCAGCGGGCCCAGCGCGAGGGATGGGTGAGCCTGCGTGAGAAACACAGGGACGAGATAGTAACCCGCACGGTACGAAAGGTGGCCTCTAAGACCTCCTCTACAAACGCGGATAAGCTCATGAAGCTGCAAGGCGCGGCGGACAGCATGAGCGCCGTGATCGCGGGGGTTTTCCAAGACGCGGAGCAGTTCAACCGCCATATCATCCAAACCCGCGAGGGGGACAGTTGGAATACAGACGAGCGCATTTTCAGCAAAGTAGACACCAAAGCCATAAAAGACCTCACCGGCGCGATGAAGGACCTCACCTACGTTCTGCGCAACATTTACGATTTGCCGACGATCCTTGAACAGCAGGCGATGCAAAACGCGGCGGAACGCCTGCGTCTGGAGCAAGAAAAGGCAATAGGCGCTATGGAGGGCGAGGGCGAGACCGGCGTTGTCGAGATCGCGCCGGTTTTGGCGGAGGCAGGCGAGGATGGCTAGGACGATATGGACACCACAGCCAAAGCAGCGGCTTTTTCAGGAGCGGCCCGAGTATGAGGCGCTCTACGGCGGCGCGGCGGGCGGCGGGAAATCCGATGCATTGCTTGCGGAAGCGCTCCGGCAGGTGCATATCCCGCACTATCGCGCGATCATCTTCCGCAAGACCTATCCGCAGCTTTCTGAGCTGATCGACCGCAGCAAACAGCTCTACCAGCCTGCGTTCCCCCGTGCGCGGTACAACCACACGGAGCATTTCTGGCTCTTCCCCTCCGGCGCGAAGATATATTTCGGTTCCATGCAGCGGGAGCAGGACCGCACCAACTACCAGGGAAAGCGGTATGATTTCGTGGCGTTCGACGAGCTGACGCATTTCACCTGGCAGGAGTACAGCTACATGATGAGCCGCAATCGCCCCGGCGGGCCGGGGACGCGGGTATACATCCGCGCGACGACGAACCCCGGCGGGCGCGGGCACGGCTGGGTGAAGGACCGCTTCATCGCCGCCGCGCCGCCGCTCACGCCCATCAAAGGCGAGTACGAGATTGTCACGCCGGATGGAGCCGTGCAGAAGATCACGCGCAGGCGCATCTTTGTCCCCGCGTCGGTTTTCGACAACGCGGAGCTTTTGCGCAATGATCCGTCCTACCTTGCAAATCTGGCTATGATGCCGGAGGCGGAGCGCAACGCCCTTTTATACGGCTCTTGGGACAGCTTCGACGGGCAGGTTTTCCGCGAGTGGCGCAACGACCCGGCGCATTATGAGGACCGGCGCTTTACGCATGTGATCGCCCCGTTCCGCATCCCCAAGCACTGGCCGGTGTACCGGGGCTTCGACTTTGGATACAGCAAGCCCTTTTCCGTGGCGTGGTATGCGGTGGATGAGGACCGGCGCATGTACCGGATCGCGGAGTATTACGGCTGCACCGGCACGCCGAACACTGGCATACAGCTTAACCCCGCCGAAATCGCGGCGGAGATCAAGCGCATCGAGGCCGAAAACCCGAACCTGGCCGGGCGCAAGATCACGGGCGTAGCCGACCCGTCGATATTCGATGAATCCCGCGGGGAGAGCATCGCGGCGATGATGGCGAAAAGTCCGAATTTCGTTTACTGGCGCAAGGGGGACAACACGCGCCTTGCCGGGAAGATGCAGTACCATTACCGGTTTGCCTTTGACGAGGAAGGCTTTCCGATGCTGCAGGTGTTCGACACCTGCAAGCATTTCATCCGCACGATCCCGACGCTTGTATACGACGAACGGCACGTTGAGGACATCGACACCACGCAGGAGGACCACATCTACGACGAGTGCCGGTATGTGCTGATGGAAAACCCCATCGCGCCGCGGAAGAACGTCTTGCAAAAGCCGGTTGCGTATGACCCGCTCGACCTTTGGAAAGACCGGCGGCGGGAGGCGGAGGACAAGTACACGTACTACAAAATTTGAGGAGGAAGAAGCATGGCGATCATGGACATTTTCCGGCGTGCAAAGCCGGAACCGGACGGCGCGGCGGCAGGCGTTGAGAACCCGGGCGGCGTTCCCATTCTTGAAGAGGCGCCGGCTGCGGACGAAACCGGGCGCGTGGGCCGCATCGGGGAGGAGGAAATCCGGCATGCCGAGCAGACGCTTAAAGACTACAAGGCCGGGAAAGCCAACCTCGAGGCGCGGATCATCGAAAACGAACAGTGGTATAAGATGCGGCACTGGGATCAAATCCGGTTGAAGGGCGCGAATCCGGGCGACCCGGAACCCGCCTCCGCGTGGCTGCTGAACTGTATTGCGAATAAACACGCGGACGCGATGGACAATTACCCGGCCCCCGCCGTCCTGCCGCGCGAGCAGGGCGACCAGGCGGACGCGGAGCTGCTTTCCGAGATCCTGCCCGTGGTGCTCGAGCAGAACAGCTTTGAGCAGACCTACAGCGGCATGTGGTGGTACAAGCTCAAAGCCGGCACGGGCGTTATGGGCGTGTTTTGGGACAGCACGAAGAATAATGGCTTAGGCGACATTGACATCCGCTGTCTGGACCTGCTCAACCTCTTTTGGGAGCCTGGCGTTACGGACATCCAGAAGTCCCGGAACTTTTTTAGCGTTGATCTCGTAGACAACGACATCCTGACGGCGCAGTATCCCTTCTTGGAGCACCGGCTTTCTTCCCCAACGATCGACGTTGCCAAGTACGTGTACGACGATACTGTGGACACGGCGAAGAAGTCCGTGGTCGTGGACTGGTACTACAAAGTGCGCGTCAACGGGCGCAACCTCGTCCACTACTGCAAGTTCTGCAACGGCGTTGTGCTCTACGCATCCGAAAATGACCCCGCATATGCGCAGCGCGGCTTCTACGACCATGGAAAATATCCGTTCGTGTTCGATACGCTTTTCCCCGAGGCGGGCACGCCCACGGGTTTCGGCTATATCGACGTTTGCAAAAGCCCCCAGCTTTATATTGACAAGCTGGATCAGGTGATTTTGAAGCACGCTGTTATGGGCGCGCGCCAGCGGTTTTTCGTGCGGGACGACGGCGCGGTCAACGAAAAGGAGTATGCGGACCTTACAAAGGACTTCGTGCATTATTCCGGCACGGCGGACCCGCGCGAAAGCATGATCCCCATCGAAATTCCTGCGATTTCAGACGCGTACCTCAACGTCCGCCTGATGAAGATCGAAGAGCTCAAGGAAACATCAGGCAACCGCGACTTCTCGCAGGGCGGCACGACCTCCGGCGTGACCGCCGCTTCGGCCATCGCCGCGCTGCAGGAGGCCGGTTCCAAGCTCTCCCGCGACATGATCAAGAACAGCTACCGCGCGTCGAGCGAGGTGGACTATCTCGTCATCGACCTCATGCGGCAGTTCTACCACGAAAGCCGTTGGTTCCGCATCGTGGGCAAGCGCGGCGAGCTGAAATTTGCGGAGTTCAACGGGCAGCGCATCGCGGCCAAGCCGCAGGGGGCGGATTTCGGGATCGACACGGGCTATCGCGTGCCGATCTTCGACATCAAGGTAACGTCGCAAAAATCCTCGCCGTTCTCTACGGTCGCGCAGAACGAGCGCGCCAAGGCGCTTTACGGCATGGGCTTCTTCCGGCCCGACCTCGCGGATCAGGCGCTTGCCGCGCTTGAGATGATGGACTTTGAGGGCATTGAGGAAACCCGCGAACGCATTGCGCAGAACGGCACGTTGTTCCAGCAAGTGCAGATGATGCAGCAGCAGATGGTGAAGATGGCCGCGATCATCGACGCGCAGAACGGAACTACGATCATGCAGGGGATGTCGCAGGAGCTTGGGATGCAAGTCGGTGCGCCGCAGGCGGGCGGCGCGGAGGCGCAGGCCGATCCGCTTGGGCGCGCATATGCCGAATCCGCAGGAAGCACGGCGGGCGCGGCGCGGCAGCGGGCCGCACGCAGCGCTACGCCGAGGTGACGCGCCATGACAAGCGTGACCTTCACGAGGACGGCGGCGGGCTATGAAGTGCGCATGCGTGGCCATGCGGGGTATAGCGACGGGGACGACATCGTGTGCGCGTCCTGCTCCATCCTCGCCTACGCGCTCGCGGAAAACGTCTTGCGCATGCAGGACGAGCTTCATACCTCGTCCGTCAGCACCGGCGACGGAGAAATGACGATATGCGCGGGGCCGCGAAGCAAGCGGCTTGACATCATCATGGACGCTTATCAGGCCGGATACGAGCTGCTTTCACAGAAATATCCGCAAAACGTAGTCCTTACCCCCAAAAGGGGGCGAAACAAAAAATCCGATGTATTAGGCTGAATATGGGTGGCGGAATGTGCCCTGACGCTGGGAAAGACCAAGTATGACACTTCGGAAAGACGATGGAGGGATCAATGAAACTTGAAAAACGAATGGACATGCGCTTTTTTCTCAATCTCGCGCTCTTTGGCGGCGATGGCTGCGGCGCTGGGAGCGGCGCGGGCGCTTCTGCCGGCGCAGAGGGTGGTGCATCTACCCCGGAAATGGGCGGCAAGCAGGGCGGAAACCCGCTCGCGGCCGTCCGGTACGGCAAGCAGGGCGGAAACCCGCTCGCGGCCGTCCGGTACGGCAAACAGGCGGACGGCGCCGCGCCCGATGCGGCGGTGGGCTCTCCGGCGGCGGACAGCGAAACGTCCGTAACCTCTGACACGGCGCTCGATAAGCGGGCCGCCTTTGACGAGCTCATCAAGGGCGAGTACAAAGACGTTTTTGCAGAGCGCACGCAGCAGATCATCAACGCCCGCTTCAAGCAGACCAAGGCGCTTGAGGAGCAGGCGGAGCGTTTGAAAACGCTTTCCCCCGTCCTCGACATGATCGCAAGCAGGTACGGCGTGGATGCGTCTGACGCGGAAGCGCTCGCAAAGGCGATTGAGGAAGACGACAGCTACTATGAAGCGGAAGCATCCGAGAAGGGGCTTACCGTGGAGCAGCTCAAGCACATGAAGCGCATGGAGCGCGAAAACGCCGCGTTCAAGCGCGCCGCCGAGGAAGCGCAGAGGCGGCGGCAGGCGGAGCAGACGCTCGCAATATGGAACCAGCAAGCCGAGGATTGCAAGCGCTTCTATGGCAATTTCGACCTTGCAGAGGAGTGTTCCAACCCGGGAACCGGGCAGCGGTTCCTCGGCCTTTTGCAGAGCGGCGTTGACGTCAGGACGGCTTATGAAGTGATCCACAAGGATGATATTATCGGCGGCGCGATGCAGTATACCGCGCAGGCGATCCAGAAAAAGACCGTCGACGACATCCGCGCGCGGGGAATGCGCCCCGCCGAAAACGGCGGCGGAAACGCAGCGGCGATTATCACGAAGAAAGACGTGAGCTCGCTTACGAAGAAAGACCGCGAGGAGATCTCGCGGCGCGTCATGCGGGGAGAACGAATCGAATTTTAAGTTGTTCTCCTTGCAGAAAGGAGATTTTATGTACGCAATCAACCTCGACCTGAACCTGCGCCTTTTTGCGACGCAGACCACGTTGCTCAACAGCACCGGCAACGACCTTTCCCCGGAGATGAAGGTCTACTACGAGGATCGGTTGATCGACCATGCCGAACCGAACCTTGTACACGACCAGTTCGGGGACAAGTACCCCATCCCCAAGCACGGCGGCAAAACGATTGAGTTCCGCAAGTACAGCCCGCTCGACAAGGCCATGACGAAGCTGACCGAAGGCGTTACCCCCAACGGCAACAAGCTGGACGTCACGACCGTTGAGGCCACCGTCGATCAGTACGGCGATTACATCACCATTTCCGACGTGCTTGAGCTGACCGCCATCGACCGCAACCTTGAGCAGGCGACCAAGCTGCTCGGTTCTCAGGCGGGCCGCACGCTCGACACCGTGACCCGTGAGATCATCACGGCGGGCACCAACGTGATGTACGCGCCCAAGGCGGACGGTACGGAGATCCTGACCCGCGCCACCATTGCGGCGGACTGCCTGCTCACCGTTGACCTCATCTTCAAAGCAGCGGCCAAGCTGCGTGAGATGAACGCGATCCCCATCCATGACAGCTTTGTGGCTATCGTGCATCCCAACGTGGCTTGCGACCTGATGCTCTCCGATAAGTGGGTGGATGTCCACAAGTACGCCACGCCCGAGAACATCTATCGCGGTGAGATCGGCCAGCTCGGCGGCGTGCGCTTTGTCCAGACCACGGAGGCTAAGATCATCGGCGAGGCAGGCGCGGGCGGTATCTCCGTATACTGCACCATGCTCATCGCAGCCAACGCCTACGGCGTGACCGATGTGCAGGGCGGTGGTTTACAGCACATCGTAAAGCAGCTCGGTTCCGCCGGTACGGCTGACCCCCTGAACCAGCGTGCTTCTACTGGCTGGAAGGCCCTCAAGGTTGCCGAGCGCCTGGTTGAGGAATACATGGTTCGCATCGAGCACGCCTGCGCCACCAACCCCAACGCGAAGTCCAACTAAGGAGGATGAACCATGTCTACGAGCAAGAATCATGTTCCTGATGTTCAGGAAAACGAGAGTGCGGTAATCACTTCCCCTGCTTCTGATGGTGTAACCGGCGCCGCACGAACCCCTGAAAATGACCCTTGGCGCAAGGTTAAGGTCAAGCTGCGCAGGGACAAGAGAAGCGGGAAAGGGCTGTATGTGAACGTCAACAACCACAACTATTTCATCCCTCGTGGTGAAGTGGTTGAGGTTCCGGCCTTCGTCGCGGCTGTGATCGAAAACTCCGCGACGCAGGACGAAGAAACCGCACGGCTTATTGAGAGCTTGACCGAAAGCTCCGACTTTTAACTTTGAGGGGGCGATGCGCGCCCCCACCTTGCCGCCCCGTGTGGACGCAGGGCCGGTTCAATCCCGGCGGGCGGCACGATTCGGAGGAAATTATATGACGGTTCGAGAAGCCATAACGCAGTTACAGCACGTGAAGCCGTGCCAATACGATGATGCCACGCTTACGCGGTGGCTCTCAAACCTTGATGGGCAGATTCACAACGATCTGCTGCTCACTCATGAGGATACCGCCGATGCTGCCTTTGCGCCGTATGACCCGGAAGCGGATATGGACGCGGAACTTCTCGCGCCCGACCCGTACACGGATATTTACCTGAAATATCTTTCCGCACAGGTGGACTTCCACAATTCGGAGATCCCGCGCTACAACAACAGCGTGACGATGTTCCTCGTGGCATACGCGGAGTTTGCGAACTGGTTCAACCGCACGCACATGCCGCTGCAAAAAAACTATGTGAGGATTTAGCCATGCCGCAGTTCCCAATCCTGAACAGCATAGATACTAGCCGCGAGCTTGTGACCGCGTTTGGGGGCTACAACCACAACTTGAGCATTGCAGCGGGCGAGTTCTACGACATGAAAAACATGTCGTCCGACCTCGCCCCCGTGCTATCCCCGCGCAGGCCGCGCGGGAAGCTGCGCGCCTTTGCGAAGCCGAACGGCCTGTTCGCGCATACGAAGCTGTGCTGGGTGGATGGAACGGACTTGTACTATGACGGCGCGCGCGTCGGAACCGTTACGGACAGCAAGAAGCGGTTTGCCGCAATGGGCGCGTACATCATCGTGTGGCCCGACAAGGTCTATTACAACACGTACACGGGCGAGTTTGGGAGCCTCGAAGCGACGGCTGTCAGCACCGGCACGGTAACGGCGGCGCTCTGCAAGCAGGACGGGAGCGCATACACTGGCGTTACGGGCGCGGACAGCGCGCCGGAGAACCCCACCGACAGCCAGCTCTGGCTTGATACGAGCGCATCCCCACACGTGCTCAAACAGTATTCCGCCGCGAACAGCATGTGGGTGAGCGTCCCCACCACGTATGTAAAGATCGCGGCAACCGGGATCGGCGCAGGGCTCTCCGCATACGACGGCGTTACGATTTCCGGCATGGAGAACGCCGCCCTCAACGGCGACTTCATCCTTTACGGCGCAGGCGACGACCACATTATCATAAACGCTATCCTCGACGCGGCGGCGACGCAGACGGCGGCTGTTACGGTGAAGCGCACGGTTCCTGATCTCGATTTTGTGACCGAAAGCGAAAACCGGCTGTGGGGCTGTTCTTCCGCGAACCACGAGATATACGCCTGCAAGCAAGGCGACCCGAAGAATTGGCATTCCTTCCTTGGGATTTCGACCGACAGCTACACGCAGACCGTGGGCTCGCCGGGCGATTTCACCGGCTGCTGCAAGCACAACGGATATGTGATGTTCTTTAAGGAGGACATCATCCACAAGATATACGGCACGAAGCCAAGCAATTACCAGCTGAGCGACCTCGCCGCGCGCGGCGTGGAAGCCGGCAGCGGGGCGAGCCTCGTCGTAGCGAACGAGGTGCTCTATTACAAGGCGCGCAACGGCATTTGCGCCATGGCCTCCGCGCTCCCGGAAGCCATATCCACCGCGTTCGGGCAGGAGCGCTACAAAAACGCGGTTGCGGGCGTATACGGCGCGAAATATTACGTCTGCATGGAAACGGAAGCGGGCGATCATGCGCTTATGGTATACGACACTGCAAAAGGGCTTTGGCACAAGGAGGACGGCGCAAATGCCGTGTATTTTGCCGCGCTTGGCGACGACCTCTATTTCATCAACGGCGCGGACAACGGCCTATATTGCGTAAGCGGCGATTTGACGGAATATGCGGATTCGGCTGTTGCGGCCTTGGAGGGGCGCCTCTCGTGGTTCTGCGAAACCGGGGACATCGGCCGCTCCGACCCGAACAACAAGTACGTTTCCAAGCTGCAAGTCCGGATGGAGGTTGATGCGGGCGCTTCCGTGCGTGTGGAGCTCAAATGCGACGGCTTCGGCGCGTGGGAGGAAAAGGCTCGGTTCAGCGTTACAAATAAGCGCTCCTTCTCCATTCCGATCATCCCGCGCCGGTGCGACACGATGCGGCTACGGGTCTCCGGCACGGGCGGGTGCCGGATATTCTCCATATCCAAGATCATTGAAAAGGGGAGTGAATTGTAATGGGGCTGATCAACTTCAATCTGCCGAACATTGACATCAATACGAGCGGCAGCATTGCGGACATAAAGAAGGAGCTGAAAATCGTAAAGGAGTACCTTTATCAGCTCACGGAGCAGCTGAAATACACGCTGATGAACCTCGACGACGAGAACCTTTCCGGCGAATTCGTGGAAAGCGTGGACAAGAGCGAGGAAATCGAGCGCCTGCGCGCCGAGCTCTCCATGCTCCGCCTCAGCCTCTCCGCGCTGGGCGACGTTAAGCGCGCAAGCATCATTGCGTCGGTCAACGCCTCCACCGAAAGCGAGAAGATCGGCGCGGCAAAGGTGAATATCGGCGGCTATTCCGGCGAAATTCCCGGCCTGAGCGTGACTGCGTCAAACCTCGTAAAGGAGAATTACGCCTCCGGGAAGCTCTACTTGCTCGGCGTTGCGCTGGACGGCAGCCTCAAGCTGTGCGAACTCTCCATACACGACGGCGGAACCGCATCCGAAACGCTCACGGTGGTTCCTGTTACACCGAATTAAGAAAGGGGTTTTCCTATGGCAAGCGTTACGAATTTGAAGAAGGGCAGCAAGGGAAGCGACGTAACCACCCTGCAAGAGCTGCTCAACCAAAACGGGTATAACCTCAACGTGGACGGCGTGTTTGGCGCGAAGACGCAGGCGGCAGTCCGGGATTACCAGGCGAAATCAGGCCTTACTGTGGACGGCATCGCTGGGGAAAAGACTTACGCCGCGCTCACGGGGCGCAATGCGAACAACATGTGGTCTAGCCCAATCGGAGGATCCTCCTATTCGTACAGCAGCGGATCGCCTTATCGCCCATCCTCGAGCGCCGCTTACAACGAGTGGCAGAGCGCGGAGGCAGCGCGGCCCAGCGCATATCAAAGCAAATACACGGAGCAGATCGACGGCCTGCTCAACCAGATCATGAACCGCGGGGAATTCCAGTACGACTTCAACGCTGACCCGCTTTACCAGCAGATGCGCGACCGCTATACCCAGCAAGGCCAGCTCGCCATGATGGATGCGATGGGCAACGCGGCGGCGCTTTCCGGCGGGTATGGCAACAGCTACGCCCAAACGGTGGGCCAGCAGACATTCCAAGGCTATTTGCAGGGCGTGAACGATTCCATCCCCGCCCTGCGCGACGCGGCGTATCAGATGTACCTCGGCGAGGGCGACCGCCTGAACGCGAACCTCAATACGCTGCGCGGCCTTGACGATACCGATTACGGCCGCTACCGGGATACCGTGAGCGATTACTACACGAACCGCGATTACTACGGGAACAAGTATTACAACCTGTATGACCGCGAATATCAGGCGCATCAGGACGCGCTTGCCCGCGCTGCGGCGGCACAGGTTGTAAGCAGCGGAAGCGGCAAGAAATCAAGCGGTTCTTCCAAGAAAAAAGAGGAGCAGCCCGGCATGAGCCTCAAGGACGCTGTGCGCGTGGTGAGCCAGATCGCGGGCACGGAGGGTGCTGCGGCGGCGAAGGCGGAGGCACAACGCATTATCAACAGCGGGCTAATCAAAGATGATATTCCAAACTCGGCGAAGCGCGCTCTTATCAACGTGGCGTATTCCATTGAATAAGAGGAAAAACGATGGCGAACATGATTACGGCGGATGAGTACCTGAAAGAACGGAAGCGGCGGCAGGAAGGAAGCGGTTCAAAGACGCAGACAGCACGAAAAAGCGTGGAGAATCGCTCGTTTTCCAGCGCGGATGAGTATCTTGCGTACCGGGAAAAGCGCATCCAGGCGGAGAACCAGCAGTTTGCTGCCCGCGCACGCGCTGCGGCCGCTGATAAATACGAGAACCTGGTAAACTCGATGCGGCCGGAGGAGCGGCTGGAACTCTTTACGTCCAACGAAGAACAATACTCCGGGGCGCGGAAGGAACTTGCAAATCTGCTCGGCCAGGAACGATATGCGGCGCTTAAAAGAGATGCACGCAACACCTATATTCCAGCGCAGTTTGGGCAACAAATCCTTGACAGGGAGCGAAGCCGGCAATACGCGCAGCGGTATCAAAACACCTACGTCCCCGCATCGCTCGCCGAGGCCGCGATCCACAGGAGCGGCGCGGGCAGCGACTTCACTCCGTATTCGGATGCGATGCTCCGTGGGGAATACCTGAGCCGAGTGGATACGAACGCTTTGCAGGTGGAGCTGGACGCGCTGAATGAAGCGCTTGACGCGGATAGGCAGCGCTATAACCGCACAAAAATTCAGTTTGCTTCGTATGGAGACACCACCGCCAACAGCGGAGCCAAGGCACTTCAAAAATATATAAGTGATTATGATGAGAAGCAAGCGCGGGCGGGGCAGATGGAGCGCGACTTATACGAGGCCAAAGGCGGACAGACCGCGGCAGCATATGAGGCAGAGAGTTTCCAAGTTCAGAAACGTTCGCTGGATATAGCGGCGGAAAATGGCTCTTCCGATCTGCGCAACATGTTGGATGCGGTAAACGGAACTTATTACCTCGACCCGATGCAGCATTTCAACCACCGGGATGTAAAATCGTCGCTCATGCGCGACTATGCGACCGACAAGGAACGGGAAACCTTTAATTACCTTGCGGTCACAAAGGGCGAAGAGGGAGCGATGCAGTATGTGGAAGCCCTTATGCCGAAGCTGAACGCGCGGAGTATGGGCGCGATGCAGCAATCCGTAGCCGAGCAGGGCAGGACAACGGGCGGAAAGATATTAAATTCCGTTGAATCTGTTCTGCTTACTCCGTTCAAGGTTGCAGGCGCGCTTGGCGCGGCGGCGGATTCGATCCAAGGGAAGTATGTAGATTATAACGCCAATTATTTCATGCCCGGCGCAATGCAGCAGGCACAGCGCGCGAACGCTTCGGAAAATATGGGAGAGGCCGGCAATTTCCTGTACCAGACCGGCATGTCCATTGCGGGTTTTCTTACGCTCAATGCGGCAACAGGCGGCCTTGGATCTGTCGGGCAGGCGGCAACCCTCGGCACAATGGGCCTTGGCTCCGCTGGCGATGCAACGCGCGATGCATTCCAGCGCGGCGCATCTCAGAAACAAGCGCTTCAAGTCGGCGCGTTGGCGGGCATCGCGGAAGTCCTGTTTGAGAAAATAAGTCTCGATAGCTTCATCAAGCTCTCCACCCCCGGCACAAGGGGTTCGTTCCTGAAGAACGTGCTCAAACAGGCTGGGATTGAAGCGTCGGAAGAAGTTGCGACCGAGATTGCGAATATCATTGCGGACGAGGCGGTCATGGGCGATTTGTCCAACTACAACCTCGCCGTAAAGGCATACGTTGCGGGCGGCATGAGCCGAGAGGAAGCGGAGAGAAAAGCATCGCTTGATAGCTTTTTGAACGTGCTTCTTGCAGGAGCAGGCGGCGCGCTGTCCGGCGGCACGCTCGGTACCGTGGGACAGATAGCCGGAAACGTGCGCGCCACGTCGATTGGCAGGAATAACGGCAACATCAGCACAGATGCGCTGATTCAGGCCGCGCTCTCCATGCCTGAACGCAGTTCCGCGCACGAGCTGGCGCAGCAGATGAGCGACGGAAGCATGCGAAGAAACAACACGTCCATTGGCCACCTCATGGCGGCTTATGCGCAAGAGGGCGGCGACCTTTCTACATTGACCGCCCCTGCCGCACAGCAGCAGAGCGCGGAAAGCACACCTGATTTGCGCCAAGCCGCGTATGAGATGGCGGGCGCACAGATGGATGCGGACATTCAGACCGATGCGCCGCAGGCAGCTCAAACCGCAGTGGCAAACAACGCCGTTTCGGAAGCGGCTCAAATCCGCCCTGTGGAGGGCGCGGCTTCCAACGTAGGGGATATTCCTACCGACACGGCGAAAACGGCGCAGACCAGC
>UREK01000013.1 GCA_900546845.1 uncultured Eubacteriales bacterium | reverse complement strand
GACTGAGAATTGATCCGCCGCAGCGGTGCAAACCATTCGGCTGCATACACCCGTGGCGGCCTATCCCCCTTGCCCCCTTTCCTGCGCGGAAAGGGGGATGAGGTGCGAAGGGACTGCGCCCCTTCACCGCCGATCGAACGCGTACCACACCAAAAGACCCCTTTTGAAAGGAGCTGTCCGCGAAGCGGACTGAGGATTGCCCTTACTTGCGCGGCCATTGCGAACTGCGGATGCTGTCCGTAAAGCGAACAGAAGATTGCTTATCCTCGCGCTGCCCCTTTTCATCGCATTTCTACTTGTTTCTTACTCTGCTTTTTTCAGCATCGTCTCCGCCATGACCGTCACCCAATCCGTATAGGACAGGACGGTATCCTCCCCCGTCTGATAAAATGTGGCGCAAAGGATGCGGCAGCCATCCTGAATAACGACTGTGGGGAAATATTCCATGTAGCCCACGGCATAGTCCACGCCGAGCGGCGGGAGCTCGTATTCCGCATAGTGCTTGGCCCGTTTTGCCGCGCGATGGATCTCGAAAGCGAGGATACGCGCAAGCAGCGGGGACGCGGTTTCATAATATTCCACATCCAGCCCGCCCTGCAGAAGCGAGCCGTCCGGCAGGGTGACGTGCGCATATTCGCGGTATTCGATCACCGTGGGCGCAAGAAGCAGCGAGGCGACGGAAACCGTGTTGCTGTAACCGATGTCGTACAGCCTATGTTTCCCTTCCGGCGCAAAGTCGGCTATTGTTGCAAAGGGCAGCGCCGCATCGTATTCCGCGAGCGGGATATTGTTCTCGTTCCGTATATCGGCGCTCCAGGACTCCGCGGCGCACCACAGGAACGCCAAGGATACAATGAGGCAAAGCGCGCGTCTCATATGATAGCGCAGCGCGCCTTTGCGCCAATCCTTCCCATGGTTGAGCGGTTCGCCCTGAGCAAGGCGCTTCCCGATGCGGTGCAGGGCGACGGCTTGCGAAATAGCAGAGGTGAGCATAAGGGCAAGGAGCACAAGCGTGACCACCATCAGCGCCGGCGGCAAACTGAGCATTGCGCTTAAAACCCCGCGTTTAAAAAACAGAAGCGGATAGACGAAGCCCCAGAACACCGTCATGAGCAGGCGGCTGAGCGCTCGCTCGCGCACCATTTTGAACGCGATCGCCTGCACGCGCAGGTCGCTGTTCAGCTCGCGCGCCTCGTTCGAATCCGCGCAATAGATGCGGAACTGGCCGCGCGCGGCCACATAGCGCCAGCCGAAGGAGGCGTAAAGCTCTTCCGCGTCTTCGGACGGGCGCTCGTCGGAAAGGGGGCTGATCTGCTGTTCCGCCGCTTCCAGCCGGTAGCGCAGCGCCTGCGGCTCCGTTTTTTCAAACGTCGCAAAGCCGAAGAGAAAACCGTCCTTGGTCAACACAAACCCTTTTTCCGCCATGGCGGAAAGCCAGCTTTCTGTACCCTCCACGTCATAGGCGGGGCAGGGCGGCAGGCGGTATATATAGCACGGTTCGTTTGCTTTTTGTTCAGGCATGGAATTCACCTCCCGATTGCATTTCGCTCTCAGCATCCGCGACGCATGCGGCAAGCCGCGCCGCCTCCTCCCGGTAGGCCGCAAGGCCGCGCTCCGTGAGGCGGTAGGTGCGCTTGCGCCCGGATACTTCGATCTCCTCAATATACTTTCCGCGTTCAAATTTCCCCAAGATGGTATAGAGCGTTGCGGGGCCGATCTGTAAGCGCCCGCGCGTTTTCCTGTCGATAAACTCTGCGACGTCGATGCCGCACATCGGGGCACGGCAGAACGCCATCAGCACGTAAAACATGGACTCCGTCAGCCCATCGAGCGACTTTTTTGGCATGCGCTTACCTCTGCTTCCCGCTACAATATCGTCCTATAATATCATTTGATGATATTATAGATATAGAATGCGCGCTTGTCAAGACGGGATAGGCGGAGGATGGAGGTGGAAGGCAAAGCGGATGCGGTTTCCTTTGGCGGGAGATTGAACTAAGTTTCCGCGCATGCTACAATACATAGCATACTTCAGCACACCTGGGACTTACGGAGGCATACCATGTTTTTCGGAATTGCATAAGGATGCCTGAAAGGCGTACCCAGGCTGCCGATCAAGTGGCAGATGCCACTTGATCGAGGATTACACATCGCGCTTGCGCCGATGGCGCGGCCAGCGCTCCGTGTAAAGAAAGCCTTGCGGCGCAAGGCTTTTCGCTCGCACCGCACAGGTCGCTGCTCGCGATGGAAAGTCAAGGGCTGCGGCCCTTGACTTTCCCGGAGAGCCTTTTTCGACAAGCTGAGGACGCCTGAAAGGCGTACCAGGAACGATTCACACGATATAGATCCTACCTGCAAATTGGATGCTCCGGAGGAGATGTATATGAACATTTTGGATAGCATAACGGAAAGCTTTGTTGCGCAAAGCAAAAATATTTTAGGCGGTAATTTGGTGGGGATCTATCTCCACGGTTCCGCTGCAATGGGGTGCTTCCAGGAAAAAAGGAGCGATATTGATCTGCTGACCGTCGTTCATACAAGCGTCCCGAAGGAAATAAAACGGCAATACATGGATATGGTCGTAGCGCTAAATGCGCATGCACCGGAAAAGGGGATCGAACTGAGCGTCGTCAGAAAAGACGTATGCAGCCCCTTCGTTTACCCTACGCCGTTTGAACTGCACTTTTCCGCCGCCCATTTGGGATGGTATAAAACAGATCCGTCCGGCTATGTCGATGAGATGAATGGGACGGATAAGGATTTGGCGGCGCATTTTACGATCACCTACCACCGGGGGAAACGTCTTTATGGAAAAGAAATCAAATGCGTTTTTGAAAAGGTCAGCAAGGAATTTTATTTTGACAGCATCTGGAATGACATTAAGGATGCTGAGGAAGGGATTGCAGCAAACCCAACCTATATCATATTGAACCTGTGCAGGGTGTTGGCCTATAAGGAGGAAGCGCTTATTTTGTCAAAGCAGGAGGGAGGGGAGTGGGGAATAGACAATGTCCCCGGGAAATACCATCATTTGATCCTGCAAGCATTGGAGGAATACACATCGGGCAGGCGGATGAAGTGGGAGGCCTGCGGCGCGAAAGAATATGCTGCATATATGATAGAGCGGATAAAGAATTAGTCGGCTCCCGAATTGATCGGGAAGCAGGGACAAGGGCAGGGCTGCCCGGCATACCATGCCCCTGTGCGCCCGATATGGTTTCTTTCCGCCTGATTTCAGCTTTCCAGCCTTTCCCGGAAGGCGCGCATGCTCTTGTTCATGCGCTGAAGCATGTCGAGCACATCCGCGCGCTCGTCGCCGGAGAAATCCTCAAGCAGGGTGGTGAAAAACACTTCAAAATCAATGTCGCACCAGCGCGCGTAATCCTGCCCCTTCTGCGTGAGGGCGATGCGGATGCAGCGGGTGTCCTTTTTGTCCCGCACGCGCTTGACGAACCCGGTGTTCTCCAGCCGGCGCACGGAAACGCCGACGGAAGCCTTGCTGATGGCAAGCTGATCCGCAAGCTCATTTTGCGTCGGCGTGCCGAGCGCGCGCACCGCGAACAGCAGCTGCGGCTGGCCCGGGTAAAGGCCATATTTGCTCAGCGTGCGCTGCATGCATAGGTTATAGATGTGCAGCAGGGCCTGGAATTCGCGCCCGGCTGCGGAGGTCACTTCTTCTCGCGTCATTTTTGGAAGGTTCTCCCAACTCCGTTTTGCTTTATTATCGGGGCAGAGGGGCGTTTTGTCAACCGCCTTATCATCCGGCCCTCCGATTTTGATAATTGCGCATCGGTTTTGCATATGCTACACTATACCTTAAATTGAAAACGTTTTCAATTAGGAGGAAACCGTGGGAAAAAGCGGTGTTTTACTGCATATCAGCTCGCTTCCGTCGCCCTATGGCATCGGGACGATGGGACGCGCGGCATATGCGTTTGCGGATTTTGTGGCGGATTCGGGGATGCGCGTCTGGCAGGTGCTGCCCGTCGGCCCGACCGGCTATGGGGATTCGCCCTACCAGGCGTTTTCCACATTCGCGGGCAACCCAAACCTGATCGACCTTGACCTCCTTCTGGATGAGGGACTCCTTCAGAAGGAGGATCTCGCGGGGCTGGACTTCGGAGCCGACCCGGAACACGTGGATTATGGCCGCGTCATCGGGGCGCATGACGCCGCGCTGCGTCGTGCCTTCGCGCGGGCGGGCGGCGCGCTTGCGGGAGCGGTGGAAGCCTTTTCCGGGGAGAATCCCTGGCTTGCGGATTTTGCGCTCTTTATGGCGGTGAAGGCGCATTTTGGCGGCGTCTCCTTCCTGGAATGGCCGGATGAGGCGATCCGCCTGCGGGAACCTGCGGCCATGGCGCGCTACCGGGCGCTGCTCGCGGAGGAGGTCGAATACATCCGCTTCGTACAGTACCTATTTTTCAAGCAATGGCGCGCGCTCAAGGCGTATGCGAACGCGCGCGGCGTTCAGCTCCTGGGCGATATGCCGATTTATGTTGCGCCCGATTCCGCGGATCTTTGGGCCAACCCGGAGCTGTTCCTGGTGGATGAAGCGCGGCGGCCGACCTTTGTCGCGGGCGTGCCGCCGGATTATTTTTCCAAGGAAGGCCAGCTCTGGGGCAACCCGCTCTATGATTGGGACGCCATGGAACGGGAAGGCTATGCCTGGTGGATCGCGCGGCTCAAGGCCATGTGCGGCATATTCGACTTGCTGCGCATCGACCATTTCATCGGCTTTGCGCGGTATTACGCTATCCCCGCAGGCGCGGCGAACGCCCTTGTGGGCGAATATCGGCCCGGCCCTGGTATGAAGCTGTTCCGCGCCGTGCGCGCGGCGCTTGGGGAGCTCCCTCTTGTGGCGGAGGATCTCGGCGTGATCACGCCGGAGGTGGAGACGCTCTTAAAAGAAGCGGGCTTCCCGGGCATGCGGGTGCTGCAATTCGCCTATGGCTCGGACGAGCGCAACATGCACCTGCCGGAAAACGTTGGCGCGAACATGGTGCTTTACACCGGTACGCACGACAACGCGACCGCCGTGGAATGGTGGGCGGGCACCGGCGCAGAGGAAAAGGCTTTTGCCCGCAAAAAGCTCGGCATGCAGCCGGAGGACGATGACATCACCAGCGCGCTGATACGTGCGGCCTATGGGAGCCAGGCGCTCCTTTGCATTGTCCCGATGCAGGATTACCTGGGCCTTGGCACGGGGGCGCGCATGAACGAACCCGCGACGCTTGGCGGGAACTGGCGCTGGCGGATGCTACCCGGCGCGGCGGACGCTGCGCTCATGACGCGCATCGCCCGTCTGAACAAACAATACAGAAGGACGCAGCGAAAGGAAGAAAGCATGGATTGCAAGAACATTTTGCGCCGCATGGAGGAATCGCTTCAGAGCAATTATCAAATCGAACTGCATGAAGCCAGCACCGTGCAGCTCCACAACGCGCTTTCCGAAGCGGTGATGATGGAGCTTTCCGGGGACTGGCGGGACAGCCGGCGCGCCCATGAGCGCGTGCGCCGCGCTTATTACATTTCGGCGGAGTACCTCGTCGGGCGGATGGTGTTCAACAATCTGTACTGCCTCGGCATCCTGAACGAGGTGCGGGATATGCTGCGCGCGCGCGGCGCGGATCTCGCTGCGATGGAGGACATTGAGGACGAGGCTTTGGGCAACGGCGGCCTTGGGCGGCTCGCGGCCTGCTTCCTGGACAGCGCGGCCACGCACAATATCCCGCTCGACGGTTACGGCCTGCGCTACAAGTTCGGCCTCTTTAAGCAGAGCTTTGAAAACGGCTACCAGGTGGAAAAAGCGGACGATTGGCAGCGCTTTGGCGATCCGTGGAGCCGCCGCCGGGACGACCGGATCGTAACCGTGGAGTTCGCGGATCAAAAGGTGCTTGCTGTGCCATACGACATGCCCGTCATCGGCTACCATACGCGCAACATCGGCACGCTGCGCCTTTGGCAGAGCGAGCCCATCGAGGAGTTCGACTTCCGCCTGTTCAACGACCAGGAATATGCCCTTGCCGTGCGCGAGAAGAACTCCGTAGAGGACATCACCCGCGTGCTCTACCCCAACGACAGCACCTATGCGGGCAAGCGGCTGCGCCTCAAACAGCAGTACTTCCTTTCAAGCGCTTCCATGCAGGATGTTATCCGGCGTTATAAGAAGGTGCGCGGCGCGAACGGGACCTGCGATTTTTCCGGCTTTGCGGCGCACTGCGCGGTGCAGCTCAACGATACGCACCCGACCGTCTCCATCCCGGAGCTGATCCGCCTGCTGATGTGCGAAGGGCTGGATTTCGACGCGGCATTCAACGTTGCGCGCGAAACCTTCTCCTATACGAACCACACTATCATGAGCGAGGCGCTCGAAAAATGGGAGCTGGAGCTGTTCAACAGCGTCGTGCCGCAGCTGGGCGAGATCATCTGCCGCATCAACGACAAGCTCAATGCGGAGCTGCGCGCTGCGGGCGTGGATGAGGAGCGCCGCGCGCGGATGCAGATCGTCGCGGACAACACTATCCACATGGCGCGCCTTGCGGTGTATGTTTCCACCTATGTCAACGGCGTTGCGCGCATTCACACGGAGATCCTCAAAAACGACGTTTTTAGGGATTGGTACGCCGTATTCCCGCGCCGCTTCCAGAACAAGACGAACGGCATCACCCAGCGCCGCTGGCTCGGCCTCTGCAACCCGGAGCTGACTGGCCTTTTGACCGAGCAGTTGGGTGACGGCTTCCTGACCGATCTCAATGAGCTCGGCGCGCTGCGCGAGAAGATCGACGACGAGCTGATCGCGCGCTTCAACGACGCAAAGCACCAGAAGAAGCGCCAGCTTGCCGCCATCATCCAGGAGCGCGAAGGCGTGGAGCTGCCGACGGATTTCCTGTTCGACATCCAGGTGAAGCGCATGCACGAGTACAAGCGCCAGCTCCTTAACGCGTTCTCTATCCTCGATATTTACTTTGCCCTCAAGGATGGCACGCTGACGGATTTCACGCCCACGGCGTTCCTCTTCGGCGCAAAAGCCGCGCCGGGCTATTGGCGCGCCAAGAGCGTCATCAAGTTCATCAACGAGGTCGCAAAGCGCATCAACAACGATCCGGATATGCGGGATAAGATGCGCGTGGTGTTCGTGCAGAACTACAACTGCTCTTATGCGGAGCACATCATCCCCGCGGCGGACATTTCCGAGCAGATCTCGCCCGCGGGCACGGAGGCAAGCGGCACCGGCAACATGAAGTTCATGCTCAACGGCACCGTAACGCTCGGCACCTACGACGGCGCGAACATCGAGATCGTGGAGCAGGCGGGCGAGGACAACAATTACATCTTCGGCGCGCGGGTGGAGGACATCGCCCGCATCCGGGATACTTATAACCCAAAGGCGATGTACGACGGCGATGCCCGCATCCGCCGCGTGCTCGATACGCTGATCGACGGCACCTTCAGCGACGACAACTCCGGCGCGTTCCGGGAGCTTTACAGCTCGCTCCTCTTCGGCGCAAGCTGGCACGCGCCGGATCATTACTATCTGCTGCTGGACTTCCACCCATATGTGGAGGCCAAGCTGCGCGCCAACCGGGATTACCGGGACAGCATTGCCTTCGGCCGCAAATGCCTGATGAACACGGCTTCCGCCGGCATGTTCTCGAGCGACCGCACCATCAAGCAGTATGCCGAGGAGCTTTGGCATCTGCCGCGGGTGGAGCTGTAAGGGGAGATTCAACAAAAGCCCTCCGCGCCTTAGACAGTTGTCTGCAAGACAGTAATTCACCCAAATTACGATTGAGACATCTGACAAGCGGCATATGGACGAAACTCCATGTGCCGCTTGTTTTTGCCCTGCATAAACCGTGTATAGCAGAGGGCCTAATTTGTATTGCAGGAGGTGGACGCTATTGGGTCTGACGGGAAAGTCCCCCGTTTGACCGCTCCTCCATACAGCGGCGAATGCCGGAAAGCGGCAAGCGAAGCGGCGAAGAAGAATGGCATATGCTATCCATAAACAACGTTCACAATATACCTTTTAATGTTTAAAATTAAAAAATACTTGACAAACGTTTATAAGCCTGCTATGCTATCCTCATCAAATGATTTGGAGGAATTAAATGATGGAAAAACTCAGTAAAACCGCAAAGAGGTTGGATACCCTTTTCAAAATCCTTTTTTGGTTTCTTGTTGCTGCCGCCGGAATCATTATTTTATTCAGTTTACTAAAGATTGTACTGACGCCGGAGGATATGTCCAAATACGCTGTGAGTGAACAGCTTATATTAGGAAACATAATGCTGACCGTTTCAGAGGAAGCAATGCCGATCATAGGCGAGATGTGGTGGATATATGTATTGCCCTATCTTACGGTTGTGATTTCAGGCGTTGTGATTATTTGGGGAATACGTATTGTCCGAAGCATACTAAAGCCCATGATATCCGCCTCGCCGTTTATAGGGAGCGTCAGCGTGGACTTGAAAAGGCTCGGCTGGCTTACGCTCTTTGGTGGAGCTGCGGTCACGGTGTGCAATGTGATAAGAGATATGCTGTTTTATAACCTGTTTTTTTGTGATGATGTTATCAGCTCGATACTAAAAGACACCGTTACAGGTGTATCCATTATGCAGACATACGATGTCACATTCATTATTATCGCAGTCATACTGTTCCTTGCTTCGTATGCGTTCCAGTATGGAGAGGAATTGCAACAGCAGGCCGATGAAACGCTGTAAAGGAAAGGTGGCAAAATGATTATATTAAGGCTCGACCGCGTTATGGCTGATAGAAAAATATCTTTGAACAGTCTTGCCGAGAAAGTCGGCATTGCAAATGTGAATCTATCAAAAATCAAGACAGGGAAAATAAGCGCAATACGCTTTTCAACCTTAGACGCAATATGCGACGCTTTGGACTGTCAACCGGGAGATATTCTTGAATATAAGCGTGAAAGTGGAGAACAGAAATAATGATGACTCTGCTAACACAATTATTCACCGCAATGATACAGGTGCTATTATTTGCAACGTTACCTTTTTTATGGTGGCTTGTATTCGATAGAAAAAAGCAAAACTTTTTTAGCTGGATCGGCTTAAAGCCTATAAATTCAGCAGATAAAAAACCTGTTTTCGCGAGCGCGGCAATAGCTTGTGTTCTTTTCACGGGATTGTCTTTGCCTTTGCTATATTTACTTAAGGGTGTAGAAACAGCAACTTCAGAATTTGCGGGGCTTGGAATGAGTGGGCTTCCCTCTGCTCTAATATATGCTTTTGTAAAAACGAGTTTGTCAGAAGAAATAGTGTTTAGAGGGTTTGTTCTCAAAAGATTAGCAAGTAAAATCGGTTTTGCTGTTGCGAATATTATCCAAAGTTTTTTGTTCGGTTTACTTCACGGAATAATGTTTTTCAATTTCGTAAATCCGATTATAGCGGTGGCAATCATTATATTCACTGGTAGCGTTGCGTGGTTCATGGGCTATATTAACGAAAAGAAAGCAGATGGCTCGATTTTGCCAAGTTGGATAATACACGGGTTATCGAATACTTTATCTTCTGTAATCTCTTTGTTTTGTATTATGTAATATTATTCTCAAAATGAACATTGGGTGAAAGAGATAGCACAACCGAGCGGAGCATTAAGACCGTTTACTTCAAATAGTAGACGGTCTTTTTTACCTCAAATCAAAAAGGAGGGCTACCCGTGGCGGAGAAAAAGTTATCCGAAATCATTGGGGGAATGTAACGCCGAAATGGAACGCACGCAGCAGAAAATCAAACAGTACGAAAACAGAGGAAAATGCTTGACCGCAAACTTGCCATTGAGAAGCGCAAGGAGCGCAGCCGCCGCCTTTGCGTCCGGGGCAGCTTCATGGAGAGCGTCGTGCCGGAGCTTATCGGCATGACCGGCGAGGAGGCAAAAGCCTTTCTCCGGATTGTCCTTACAAGAGAGGAAGCGAGGGCTTTTCCTTGCAAAAAAGGTTTGAAGATGCTAACATTATATAAAGAAAGAACTCCCACAGGGTGGGATAAAGGAGGAACCTAATATTATGAAAATACAGGAAGCCGCGGAAAACTACCTGGAATGCATCCTCATCATCGGGAAGGAGAAGGGGAAGGTGCGTTCCATCGACGTCGCACACCGGCTGGAGGTCACAAAGCCGACCGTCAGCGTCACGATGAAGCAGTTCCGGGAGAACGGCTATGTGGAAATGGATTCCGACGGTTTTTTAACGCTCACCGAGAAGGGGCGGGAGATTGCGGAGCGCATTTACGAGCGCCATGTGGTGCTTACGGAGCTGCTCATCGGCCTCGGCGTGGATGAAAAGACGGCGCGGGAGGACGCCTGCCGCATCGAGCATGACCTTTCGGACGTCACGTTTGCGCGCCTCAAAGACCACATGCATCAGAACCTGCATAAGTGACGCCCCCGCAAGCCGGGAACGGGAAGGGATGACGATGGAAATACGAACCTACCTTGATTTGATGCACACGCTGGAAAAGCTCAAATGCACACCGCGCCATTCTTGGACCTCCAGCGGGCGGCGGGAAAGCGTCGCGGAGCATAGCTGGCGGCTTGCGCTGATGGCGTATTTCGTCCAGGCTGAG
This sequence comes from uncultured Eubacteriales bacterium, assembly GCA_900546845.1. GTDB lineage: Bacteria > Bacillota > Clostridia > Christensenellales > CAG-138 > UBA1685. Next base: position 59,429 of record UREK01000013.1, on the reverse strand, counting down.
TTCCCGGAGGCAGATGCGGGAAGGGTGATCCTGATGTGTCTCTGCCACGACCTGGGCGAGGTTTTCACAGGCGATGTCCCTGCGTTTCAAAAGACCACGGCGGACCGGACAGCCGAGGATACAGCGATCGAAGCGTGGCTTGGCGGCCTGCCTTCCCCATACCGCGCGGAGCTCACCGCGCTGTTCGCGGAGATGGCGGCGCAGGAAACGCTGGAGGCAAAGCTGTACAAGGCGCTCGACAAGATGGAGGCTTTGATCCAGCATAACGAGGCGGACATTGCGACCTGGATCCCGCTCGAATATGAGTTGAACTTCACTTATGGGAGCGAGGCGGTCATGTTTTCGGAGTATCTCACACGGCTGCGGGCCGAGATCAACCGGGATTGCGCAGAGAAGATCGAAGCGGAGAAAGCGGGGAACCCATGAAGCGGCATGTCGTCATCTTGGCCAAGGAATACTTTGGTGCGAAGTCCATCTATGAAATGATCCTCGACGGGACGAAAACGATCGAGAGCCGGTGGAGCATGCATAAATGCGCGCCCTATCAAAAGGTGGAGCCGGGCGACTTGCTGTTGCTGAAGGAATCCGGCCGGCCGGTCACGGCCTGTGCGACTGCGGCCAAGGTCGCATATTACGAGCTTACACCCTCTTTGGTGGACGAGCTTCGCCTGCAATACGGCAAAGAGATTGGCGCCGAGGACGCGGCCGCCTGGGAATCCACGCGGGACAAGCGCTACGGCACGCTCATTTGGCTTGCAGACGTACACAAGATTACGCCGATCTTCGTGCCGCGCGCACACGGCGCGGGCTGGATCATCATGGACGACGACGCCGGGGAGGCCCGGAACCCATAAAAGCAAGTGCAACGGACCGGCATTGCGCTGAGCCCTTGTTTGTCAATTCTGTCCTTTGAAAGGCGCTTTAGCTGTCTGCGCCTTCTTCCACCGCATGGAGATAATACATCCGGGAGCCGTTGTCCCCGAGGACGCGCAAACGGTCGTTGTAGCCCGTGCCGCCGAACTGCTGGCGGAGCCGGAGGCCGCTTCTTTGCAGCATGTCCCCGCCGGCAAGATAACGTTCCTCGACCATTGGAAAACGGTAGCGCGCGGCGAGCACCGCCATCGGCACGCCTTCCCCGTTGAGCTTCACAGGCAGCGCATGCTTTACCAGGGAGCCGAACGCCCTGATGGAAAGATACTGCGGCCGCCCTTCGATTTCATAAAGCAGAGCGTCATCGAGCCCCGCGAGGCGCAGGATGTCCTGCGTATGCGACGGCTCTGCGCGGAACTGGAAAAAACAGGCCACGGCTTCCCGCCTATCCTCGCTGACAACGAGCCAGATGGGGCGGTTGTCCTGTTCCGGAGCGCGTACGCGGTAAAACTCGCCGAACTGAAGCAGGCGGCGGTGCGCCTTATACCAGGCGATCTGCGCCGCGATGCACTTTTTATCGAACGGGGTCAGCTCCGTCAGATCCATCTCATATCCGAGGAGCCCGAAGGCCGCAACGTTGAAGCGCGTTTCCACGGGCGTTTGCCGCAGCGTGGATTGGTGGGGCGAGGCGGAGACGTGCGCACCGATGGTGGAGAGTGGATAGCCATAGCTCGTGCCGTTTTGGATGGTGAGACGGCACATGGGGTCGGTGTTGTCGCTGGCCCAGGTCTGCGGCATGTAGCAGAGCATGCCGAGGTCGAACCGGTTGCCGCCGGAAGCGCAGGATTCAAACAGGATGTTCGGGAAGCGCGCGGTCAGTGTTTCCAGCACCTCGTAAAGCCCGAGCATATAGCGGTGGAAGAACTCACCCTGGCGCTCCGGCGGGAGCACGGGGGAGTAGGCATCCGAGAAGTTGCGGTTATTGTCCCACTTCACATAGGAAATTTCGGCGGAGGAAAACACGCGCGTCATGGAAGATATGATATACTCCCGCACGTCTTTCCGGCAGAGGTCGAGCACGAGCTGGTTGCGCCCAAGGCAGGGCGTGCGGCCGGGCTGCCGCACGGCCCAATCCGGATGCGCGCGGTAGAGATCGCTGTTTTCGCTGACCATCTCCGGCTCCACCCAGATCCCGAAGTCAAGTCCCAGCGCGCGGAGGCGCTTTTGCAGGCCGCTGAGCCCGTGCGGGAGCTTCTTTGGGTTGACCTCCCAGTCCCCAAGGGCCTTAGTATCGTCGTCCCGCGCGCCAAACCAGCCATCGTCCATCACGAAGAGTTCCGCCCCAAGCTCCGCGCCGGTTTTCGCAATGGCGAGGAGCTTGCGCTCATCGAAATCCATCCAGGTGCCTTCCCAATTATTCACGAGCACAGGGCGCTCCCGGTCCTTCCAGACCCCGCGCACGATGTTGTGCCGCACGAAGCGGTGCATGCAGCGGGAAACGCCGCCGAGCCCTTCCGCGGAGAAGGCCATCACAGCCTCCGGCGCGGTGAAGGTTTCGCCCGGGGCGAGCAGCCAGCGGAAGGAGAACGGGTTGACGCCCGTGAGCACACGGGTTTTGCCAAAGTGCGTCGCCTCCACGATCTCCGCGTGGTTGCCGCTGTAAACAAGGTTAAAGGCATAGCACTCGCCCTGGCGCTCGTCCGTGCCGCGGCGTTTGAGCATCACGAACGGGTTGGCGCGGGAGGAGCTTGCGCCCTGCTTGGAATCGTTCACATATACGCCGGTGGAAAGCGGCTTATCCTGTCGCTGGCGCTCGTTCGCCCACGCGCCGGGGAAGGTTATGAAGTCGAAATCCGCATCCGGCAGGTCGATCTGCGCGCTCATCGCCCGCGCGAGTGTAACGGGCGCGTCGCCCAGGTTTTCATATTCCGCATGGCAGGCGATCACATCGCTTTCGTAAAACGCGGTATAGAAGAGCCGCACACGCAGGCGCACGGCCGCGTCCTCCAGCGTGAAGCGGTGGGTCTCGCATTTGCAGCCGCCACAATAGGAGGACGGCAACCCGGCAAGCGGCGGCTTTTCTCCGAGCGCCTCATGGGAAACAAAGGTGAAATCCGTCGTGCTGCTTCCATCCGGCAGGATGATCTCCGCCATGGGCTCGCGGAAATCCCCGCGCCCGGGCGTGGAAAACGCAAGGCATATGTCCTCGAGGCCGAGCGCCGCATCTTCCCGGGAATAGGCCACCATATCGCCGTAGCAGACGTCCTTCTTTTCGAGAAGCGCGGAATAGTCCCGCCGGGGGCGCAGGCGCGCGCCGTAGTGCAGGCAGGAAAGCAGGCCGCTTGGCAGCGCCGCAAGGATAAGGCTCGTATTCTTCGTGTCAATGTGAAAGACCCGCATCGCGTTTGCCTCCAACTGGATTTGATGCTTTCATGATACGGCATCGGTCGGCGGCGCGCAAGGGAAAAACGGCCCAAAAACAGCAAAGCGCCCCCAAATCGGGGGCACGGATTGGTTGGGTCGCTGCCCGGAATTCCGGGATGGCCTTTTGGACGTTCCCACAAGGGGAGTACAGCAAACCCTGAAGGAAAACTGCCGGCATTGCGGGCTTTCTTTTGTCCGGGATCCGGCAAGGACGCTTACCAGAAGACCTTTTGCAGTTCCCGCACCGCGCACAGCACGGGATAAGGGTTGATGTAGGCCTTTTCCGGCGTGATGATGGCAAGGTGCAGGTGGTTCGCATCGCTGTTGCCCGTGTTGCCGACGTTGCCGATTACATCGCCCGCCGCCACGCGGTCGCCTTCTGCGAGGAAGTCCGTCACGCGGATCATGTGGTAATAGTGGTATTCATAACCGAGATCGTCCAGCACGACGACATAGTTCCCTGCAATCGCGCTCGTGCCGATGCAGATCACCTGGCCGTTTGTGCAGGAGAGGATGGGTTCGTCCGCCGCGGCACGGATGTCCGTGCCGGTGTGCTTGCGGGTGTTTTGGGAGCGGGCGCCGTACCAGCCGTCCTTAATGTGGCGGCCGGGCAGCGGGTCGGCGAGTGTGGCAAGATATTCCTCCGGCAAGGGCTCGTCCACATATTCCGTTTCCGCGCCGGTTTCATCATAAATGGTGTTGAGGTAGGCGTATAGCGTCGTGAAGCTGAAGTGCGCTTCCCCGCTTGCGCCGACGAACGCTTCCGGCGGCGCAAAGGAAATGGAGAACGATACGCATTCCGGCGTAAGCTCGGCGTGTACCGCGCAGTGTTCGGCCAGCGCCGGGGCGAGCTGCGCACCCAGCACCCGGTGGAGGCTCATCAGCTCCTGCCAGCCTGGCGCTGCGACGGAAACCCGCCCGGCGGGCAGCGCCGGGTATTCTCCGCAAACGGCGGAGTATGCCTCCGCAAAAGCGGAATGCGCGGCGGCTTTCAGGGCGTCCTGCATGGCGAGGAAGACGTCGTACTGCGCCATGAGTTCTGTGATATACTGCATCTCAGGCAGCGCGAATGCGGACGGGTCTAGGGAAAACGCCTCTTGGAACACGGCTTCTGCACGCGCAGCGAGCGCGGTATAATCCGGTTCTGGCGCAGGCGTTGCACCGGGCGCAGCGGAAGCGTCCGGCACGGCGGGCGCGGGCGTTTCCATGGTTGTGGATGCGGGGACGCAGCCGGAGCAGAGCAGCGCGGCACAGAGGGCAAAAAGCAGCGCGCGCCGCGCGGAGAATAGGGCTTTTCGGTGAGTATACAAGGCAGATTTCCTCATTAATGATATTGATTCATGGAGTATTATTACACAAATATGGCTTAATTTCACTACCTAAATTGTAAAGTTTTTTGCGAACGTGCGCGGGGTGCGATATAATGGAAGACAGAAATGAAAGGAAATGGGATATGAGCGTACAGGTCAACAAAAACGGAAAACCGGAGACAGTGCTTTCCGTTGCGCAGATGCGCGCGGCGGACGCTTACACCATCGCGCATTTTACGCCGGGACGGGAACTGATGCGCCGCGCGGCGGAAGGCGTGTTCCGGGAGGTTGTATGGCATGGGCGCACGGCGATCCTCGCGGGCGGCGGCAACAACGGTGGGGATGGCTACGCGCTCGCAGGCATCCTCGCTTCGGCAGGACGGCCTGTGGACGTGTTCGCGGTTTCTGAAAAGCTTTCGGAGGACGGGCGTTTTTACCGGGAAGAGGCGGAGGCAAACGGCGTGCGCATCCTGCCGTTTGCCGAAGATACCAGCCTTCTCAGGTATGACATCCTGGTGGACTGCATCCTTGGCACGGGCTTTCGCGGCGCGGTCCGCGGCATGGCGCGGACGGCTGTCGTGCGGATCAACGCGGCGAAGGAGGCGGGCGCGTTCGTCGTCGCGGTGGATGTCAACAGCGGCATGGACGGCGACACGGGCGAAGCGGAACTTGCCGTGCGTTCCGACCTCACAGTATCCATCGGCTATTATAAAACGGGCCTTTTGACCGCGGCCGCAGGCGCATACATCGGGCGGCTCACGAATGCAGAGATCGGCATCGTGTTGCCGGGAGCTCCGGAATAAAATTTTTTTTCGAACCATGCAATAAAACGGCCGTCCCATGCATTAATAGGGTGACGGAAAGGAAAGCGAATATGTTGGTTTGGATGACGTCTTCAATCGAACATACGCGGGAGGAAATTCGGAAGCTGGAAACATTGCTTTCACGCATTGCCCAGGGGGACAAAGAGGCCCTTGGCACGCTCTACGAGCGGACGCACGCCGCAGTTTACGGCTTCGCGCTCTCGCTCGTACGCAAGCCAAGCGACGCGGAGGACATCCTTCAGGAAACGTTTCTGCGCGTTTACGCGGCGGCGGAGCGTTATCGCCCGGAAGGGAAACCGATGGCCTGGATGATGGCCATTGCCAAGAACCTTTCCAGGATGCGGCTGCGGGAGGCAAAACGCACGAGCGATCTGCCCGAGGAAGAATGGGAGCGCTATCTTTCTTCCAAACCGGGCGTATCCCCGGAGGATCGGCTGCTGCTGCAGGCGGCGCTCCGGCAGCTCTCCGACGCGGAGCGGCAGGTCGTCATGCTGCACGCGGTGGCGGGGCTTCGCCACAGGGAGAGCGCCACGCTCCTCGAACTGCCGCTGGCGACCGTGCTTTCCAAATATGCAAGAGCCGTCAAAAAACTCAAACAAGCGATGGAGGCGGACGGAAGATGAAACGCAACGAGATCGAAACCAAGCTGGAAAACGCCGTTTCCAACGCGGCCCCTGACGTGCTGGATAACATCCTGCGCGCCTGCAGCCAAAAGAAAGGAACGGTAATTAAAATGGAACAGAACCCGAATACGAACAAAGGCAGGAACAAAACGCTGCGCGCTTGCATAGCGATTGCAGCGGCGGCGGCAATGATCCTCGTGGGCGTGCTGATCGGCCGCGGGGCCGGCCAGGCCCCTGCGCCCGCAGCGAACGTCGCGGCAATCATCTCCCTCGATGTGAACCCGAGCGTGGAACTGCGCGTGGACGCAGCGGAAAAGGTGCTTGCGGCCGAGTCGCGCAACGCGGACGGTGCGGCAGCGCTTGAAGGCATGGACCTCGTCGGAACGCAGCTCAACGTGGCGGTGAACGCCATCGTCGGCTCGATGCTCAAGCTCGGCTATATCAACGAGCTCGCAAACTCTATCCTCATCTCCGTGGAAGGCGTGGACGGGGCGGACGCGCAGGCGCTTGAAAGCAAGCTCATCGCGGAGGTGGAAGCGATCTTCGCGCAGAGCGCGGTCGGCAGCGGCGCAATCCTGAGCCAGAACGTCAGCGGCGCGGACGACGCGCTTGCCGCGAAGGCGGAGGAATACGGCATCACCGTCGGCAAGGCCGCGCTGATTGAGGAGATCCTCGCGGGCAACGCGCGCCACACGTTTGAAGAACTCGCAGGGCTTTCCATCAACGAGCTGAACTTGCTCGCGGAAAATGTGAACCTCACCAACGTCAACTCCGTCGGTCAGGCGAGCGACAAGGCCTACATCGGAACGGAAGCGGCCGTTGCGGCGGCGCTCCAGCATGCGGGCGTTGCGCGGGCGGACGTTACAAACCTCGAAGTGGAGCTTGACTGCGAGAACGGCCGCATGGTATACGAGGTGGAATTCGATGTTGCACGGGCGGAATACGAATACGATGTGGATGCCGAAACGGCTGAGATCATTTGGTATGAGGCACCGGGCATCGTAAGCGGCAACAACACAGCGGGCAATGCCGCAGGCAGCAACACCACTGGTGGGACGCAGAGCGGAACGGATGTGATTGGCGAGGAAAAGGCAAAGCAGATCGCGTTTGGGCATGCGGGCGTGAAGGAAGCGGATATGACGGCGCTCAAGGTCGAGCTTGACCGGGACGACGGCGTACTGCATTACGATGTGGATTTTTACTGCAACGGCTATGAGTATGATTACGAGATCGACGCCGTGAGCGGCGCGATCCTCAAGCATGAGCGCGAGCAGGATGACGACGCGCGGAAGCCGGTAAGCGGCGGCGCGCAGGACTCTGGCTCGAACTCCAGCGGCAATCTCATCGGCACGAGCCGTGCCAAGGAGATCGCCCTTGCGCACGCCGGGCTTTCCGAAAGCGCGGTGAACGGCCTCAAGGTGGAGCTGGACCGCGAGGACGGCAGGCAGCAATACGAGGTGGAATTCAAGGCCGGCGGCTATGAATACGATTACGAGATCGACGCCGTGAACGGTACCATTCTCGAATGGGATAAGGATTACGACGATTGACGATTGACGCGCTGGCGCGCTGCGCCCGGGAGGCCCCCGGGCGCAAAACTTTTTCAAAGGTTTCCCTTTACAGCGGCGGCGCAAAGGGTGTATAATGCCACTAACTGAAGAAACAGGAGTGAACCATGACCAAGCGTCTGTTCGCAAGCGAATATTATTACTTTACCCTCGCGGGCTTCTTTGCCTGCGGGGATAATTGTGATTTCGCTGGATAGACGATGGCATCCGCGCACATGCGCGGCCACGCATTGAAGAAGTAAAATGCTTCGCAGCGAAATCGCTGCGAAGTTTTTTTTATGAACCTTTCAAGAAAACGGAGGAAACCGAAATGATCGTACTGCTGAAGAAAAAGCCGGGCAAAGACGAACTTGCGAACCTTGTGGAATGGTTCCGCGGCATGGGGCTTGACGTGCATGTGAGCGAGGGCGAGGAACGCACGCTGCTCGGCCTCATCGGGGATACATCCCGCGTGGACATCGACCTTATCAAGGCGCTCGACATCGTGGACAACGTGAAGCGCATCCAGGAACCGTTCAAAAACGCGAACCGAAAGTTCCATCCGGATGACAGCGTGATCGACCTGGGGGGAACGAAGATCGGCGGCGGGAACTTCCAGATCATCGCCGGGCCATGCTCCGTCGAAACGGAGGAACAGATCTGCTCCATCGCCCGGGAGGTGAAGCAGGCCGGTGCAACGATGCTGCGCGGCGGCGCGTTCAAGCCCCGCACCTCGCCCTACTCATTTCAGGGCCTCCGGGAGGAGGGAATCCGACTGCTGCTTGCAGCGAAGCGCGAAACAGGCCTCCCGGTCGTAACGGAGCTGATGGATCTTTCGCAGCTGAAATTTTTCGATGAAATAGACGTGATTCAGGTGGGCGCACGCAACTCGCAGAACTTCGAGCTCCTGCGTGAACTCGGCCATTGCAGGAAGCCGATCCTGCTTAAGCGCGGCGCCGCGAACACCATGCAGGAGCTGCTGATGAGCGCCGAATACATCATGGCCGGTGGGAACGAGAACGTGGTTCTCTGCGAGCGCGGCATCCGCACGTTTGAAACATACACGCGCAATACGCTCGACATCTCGGCCGTTCCTGCGCTCAAGGAACTTTCCCACCTGCCGGTGATCGTAGACCCGAGCCATGCCACGGGCATCGCGCGGCTTGTGTGCCCAATGGCGCTTTCAGCGGTTGCCGCTGGCGCGGACGGCGTGATGGTGGAGGTGCACAACGATCCACAGCATGCCCTTTGCGATGGGCCGCAATCCATCACGCCCGCGGAGTTTGCTGTGCTTACACGCAAGGTGAGCCGCGTGCGTGGCGCGCTGGCACGTTGAGGTGGCGGGGATGAAGGTCGGCGTGATCGGACTCGGGCTGATCGGAGGCTCCCTTGCAAAGGCGCTCTCCGCGTACACGGCGCACACGGTGCTTGGCGCGGATACGGATGCGGCCGTGCTGGAAAGGGCGCTTTCGGACGGTGCGATCTCCGGTGTTCTGGATGATGCGCAGTGCGCTTTATGCGATGTGATCCTCGTTGCGCTGTATCCGGGCGCGGCGATCCGCGCGGTGCGGGAGCGGGCAGACAGCATCCGAAAAGGTGCGCTCGTGGTGGATTGCTGCGGCACGAAGACCGGCGTTTGCGCTGCGCTCGAGCCGCTCGCGCGGGAGCATGGCTTCCACTTCATCGGCGGGCACCCCATGGCCGGGCGGGAGAAGTTCGGCTACGACGCTTCCAATGCGGAACTTTTCCGCGGCGCCTCAATGATCCTGACCCCTTCGGAGGCGGTGGACGTGGCGGAGCTTGCGCGCGCCGAGGCGCTGTTTTATGAGCTGGGCTTTGGCCGGATGTGCATCTGCACGAGCGCGCAGCACGACCGGATGATCGCCTACACCTCCCAGCTTGCGCATGTGGTTTCGAGCGCGTATGTGCAAAGCCCGGCTTCGCTTTCGCACCTGGGCTTTTCCGCTGGCAGCTTTCAGGATATGACGCGCGTGGCGCGGCTGTACGAGCCGATGTGGACGGAGCTTTTCCTCAACAACGCAGAGCCGCTCGTTGCCGAGATCGACGGCCTCATCGAGCGCTTGCAGGCGTTTTCGGATGCGATCCGCACGGGCGACCGCGAAGGGCTGTTTGAACTGCTGCGCCGGGGGCGCGAACGCAAGGAGCTTTTGAACGAAAGGGAAGGGAAAGCATGAAGAAGGTATGCATTGAAACCGGGCGGCCTTATACGGTTACGGTCGGCGGCGCGCTTGCGTCCCTGGGCGAAGGGCTGCGGGAACGCCATGCGACCTGCGCTGTGATGCTCGTTGCGGACGACACGGTTGACGCGCTCTACGGGGACTCTGCTGCCGCGTCGCTCGCGGCGGCGGGCTTTCGGGTTCCCCGCTTTGTGTTTCCGCATGGCGAGGCAAGCAAGAATTTGCAGACGCTTGGCGCGCTGCTCGACGCGCTCGCGGCGGCGCGGCTGACGCGAACGGATGTAACTGTTGCCCTTGGCGGCGGCGTGACGGGGGATCTCGCGGGCTTTGCGGCGGCGGTCTACCTGCGGGGGATCCCCTACGTGCAGGTTCCAACGACGCTGCTTGCGGCGGTGGATTCCTCCGTAGGCGGCAAAACGGGCGTGGATCTGCCCGCTGGGAAGAACCTTGCGGGCGCGTTCCACCAGCCCCTCTGGGTACTGTGCGATTTGGAGACGCTCCGCACGCTCTCACGGGAGGATTTTGCCTGCGGCATGGCGGAGATGATAAAATACGGGGCAATCGCGGATGAAGCGCTGTTTGAAACGCTTGCGTCTGGAAGCGGCACGGAACTCGAGGCGGCGGTCGCCCGCTGCGTGGAGCTCAAGGGGGCGCTCGTCGCAGAGGATGAGCGCGACACGGGCCGGCGGCAGCTCCTGAACCTCGGGCACACGCTCGGCCACGCGGTGGAGCAGCGCAGCGCCTACGCCATTGCGCATGGGCAGGCCGTGTCTATCGGCATGGCGTACATCGCCCGCGCAGGCGAGAAGGCGGGGATTTGCGCGCCGGGCACGGCGCGGCGGATTGAGGCTGCGCTTGCCGCGAACGGCCTGCCCGCCGAATGCCCATACCCGCTTGCGGAGCTGATGCCCTATCTGCTTTCCGACAAAAAACGCAAGGGAGATACCATCTCGCTCGTGGTGCCCGCGCGCATAGGCGCGAGCGTGCTGCATGAAATGCCGGTGGACGCGCTTGGCGCCTTCCTTTCCGGTGGTGAAGAAAAATGAACCTGAAGCTATATCCTGCGCGGCTTGCAGGGGCTGTGGCCGCGATTCCATCCAAATCGGACGCGCACCGCGCGCTCATCTGCGCGGCGCTTGCGGACAAGCCCACGCAGCTCATCCTCGAAGGCGAACCCTCCGATGACATGCGGGCGACGGCGCGCTGCGTCGCGGCGCTCGGCGGCGCGGTCCGTTGGGATGCGGGCGGCGCGGCAGTCTCGCCCATCCGGGAAACGCCGCGCGCCCCGGTGCTCGATTGTGGGGAAAGCGGCTCCACGCTGCGCTTCCTCCTGCCCGTAGGCGCGGCCGTCTGCGGCGGCTTTTCCGCCGTGGGACAGGGGCGGCTGCCGGAGCGGCCGCTCGGCGCGCTCATGAAGGCCATGGAGGCGGGCGGCTGCACGTTTTCCGCGCACAAGCTGCCGCTGACTGTCTCGGGCAGGCTTCGCGCGGGGGAATACGCCCTGCCGGGCAACGTCAGCTCGCAGTATGTTTCCGGCTTCCTGCTCGCATTCCCGCTGCTCTCTGGGGAAAGCCGGGTGCGCCTGACCACGCCGCTCGAATCGCGCGGCTATGTGGAGATGACTTGCAATGCCATGCGCCGCTTTGGCGCGGCGGTGGAGAAACTTTCAGACGGCTTTGCCGTACGCGGCGGCGGGTATGTTTCTCCCGGCGAAGCACAGATCGAGGGCGATTGGTCCAACGCAGCGTTCTGGCTTGCGGCGCGTTCGCTTGGGCATGCGCTTATGGTCACCGGCCTTTCCGATGCTTCCGCACAGCCGGATAAGCGGGCGGGCATGCTCCTTGACGCGCTCGGCGGCGGCGCGCGGGTGGATGTTTCGGAATGCCCGGATCTCCTGCCCATCCTGGCGGTGCGCGCGGCATACGCGGCAGGCGAAACGCGCTTTGTGAATGCGGCGCGGCTGCGCCTGAAGGAAAGCGACCGCCTGCATGCGGCGGCGGAAGGGCTGAGCCTGCTTGGCGCGGATGTTGCGGAGAAGCCGGACGCACTCCTTGTGCGCGGCCATGGTGGGCTTAAGGGCGGGTGCGCGGTGGAAAGCTACGGCGACCACCGCATGGCGATGGCATGGGCGATCGCTGCGCTCAATGCGGATGCGCCCATAAGCGTGCGCGGCGCGGAAGCGGTCAACAAATCCTACCCCGCGTTCTGGCGGGAATATGAAAGGCTGGGGGGAAAGTACGATGTCCTCTGAATTTGGAAAGAACCTTCGCATTTCGATCTTTGGCGAATCCCACGGCGCGGCGATCGGCGCGGTGGTGGACGGCCTTCCCGTTGGGGAACCGGTTGATCTCGACGCGCTTGCGGGCTTCCTCGCCCGGCGCGCGCCTGGCCGCAGCGCTGTGAGCACCGCCCGCCGCGAGGCGGACGCTGTGCGGGTGCTTTCCGGCCTCTATCAGGGCAGGACCTCCGGCGCACCGCTTTGCCTGGTGATCGAAAACGGCGATACGCGCTCGCGGGATTACGAGAAGCTCAAAAATATCCCGCGCCCCGCGCACGCGGATTATTCCGCCACCGTGCGCTACCATGGCTTTGCCGACCCGCGCGGCGGCGGGCATTTTTCCGGGCGGCTTACAGCGCCGCTGTGCGCGGCGGGAGGCGTATGCCTGCAGATCCTCGCGCGGCGGGGGGTCGCCATAGGCGCGCATATCGCCCGCTGCGCGGGCATAAGCGACGCGCCGGTGGACAGCGCCGCCCTCACGGCGGAGCAGCTTGCGGCCATAGCGGCAAAGCCGTTCCCGGTTTTTGACAGCGCGGCGGGCGCGCGGATGCAGGAGGCGATCCTTGCCGCGCGCGCGGAGGGGGATTCCGTGGGCGGCGTGATCGAAGCGTTTGCGCTCGGCCTCCCGGCGGGGCTTGGCAGCCCGATGTTCGGCGGCGTGGAAAACCGGCTTGCGCAGGCGATCTTTGGCATCCCTGCCGTGCGCGGCGTGGAATTCGGCGCCGGCTTTGGCGCGGCGGAACTGCGCGGCAGCGAAAACAACGACGCCTTTGCCCTCAGCGGCGGCGCGGTGCGCACGGAGACGAACCGCCATGGCGGCGTGCTCGGCGGGATCACGACCGGCATGCCCCTCGTGGTGCGCACGGCGATCAAGCCGACGCCCTCCATCGCCCGGGCGCAGCGGACGCTCGATTTCGCAAGCGGCGAGCAGACGGAGCTTGTGATCGAAGGGCGGCATGATCCCTGCATCGCACAGCGGGCCGTTCCCTGCGTCGAAGCGGCGGCCGCGGCGGTGCTGCTGGATTTGATGCTGGACGGCGAATACGCCCGGCTCTGAGCATGTGAAACCTTGTTTGCAAAATATAAAGGAGTACATACCGATGGAATTGAAGGAACTGCGCGAGAAAATTGATGGGCTCGACGATCAGATCACGGACCTTTTCGTGGAGCGCATGAGGGCCGCGGAGCAGATCGCGGCTAAGAAGCGGGAGAACGGCCTTGCCGTGCGCAACGCGAGCCGGGAGCGGGAGGTGCTTGAGCGCGTGATGGAGCGCGCCGGAGACGGCATGGAGAGTTACGCAAAGCTGCTCTACCAGACGATGTTCGATGTAAGCTGCTCCTACCAGCACCGACTGCTGGACGACACGGGCGAGTTCGCCCGGGCGGTGCGCGCCGCGGCGGAGCGCACGCCCGCGCTGTTCCCGCAAAAGGGTGTGGTTGCTTGCCAGGGCGTGGAGGGCGCGTATTCCCAGCAGGCGTGCGACCGGCTGTTTTCTATGCCCCGCATCCTGTATTTCCGGCATTTCGACGGAGTGTTCCAGGCTGTGCAGAGCGGCATGTGCCAATACGGCGTGCTGCCCATTGAAAACAGCTCCTATGGCTCCGTCGCTCAGGTATACGATCTGATGCGCAACCACAAGTTCCATATCGTGCGCAGCATCAAACTCTGCGTCCGCCATGCGCTGCTTGCTAAGGACGGCGTTGCGCTTGCGGATGTGAAGGAGATTTTCTCCCACGAGCAGGCGATCGGCCAGTGCAGCGCATATTTAAAGGCACACCCGGACATCAAGATCACCGTTTGCGAGAATACGGCAACGGCGGCGCGCATGGTCGCCGAAAGCAGCCGGCGGGACATTGCGGCCATCTCCTCCGTACATTGCGCGGAGCTCTACGGCCTGCGGGTGCTCGAAAGCCGGGTGCAGAACAACGACAACAACTATACCCGCTTCATCTGCATCAGCAAGGAGCTGGAGATCTACCCCGGCGCAAACAGGATCAGCCTCATGCTCTCCGCACAGCACCGCCCCGGCGCGCTGTATTCGCTGCTTGCGAAGTTCGCAGCGCTCGGCGTGAACCTGACGAAGCTCGAAAGCCGGCCGATCCCGGGGAGCGATTTCGAGTTCATCTTCTATTTCGACATGGAGGCTTCCGTGATGTCCGACGCGGTGCTCAGCATGCTTTCCGAATTGATGGCGGAGCCGGACGTGTTTGTGTTCCTCGGCAATTACGCGGAGGTCGTCTGACGTGGAAGGATACGGCGTATTGGGGGAACGCCTCGGCCACTCGTTCGCCCTGCGCGTGCATGCGCTGCTTGGAAACGATGCGTTCGCGGTGCATGAAGTACCGCCGGAGGAGCTTGGCGCATTCCTCGCGCGGCGTGCGTTCCAGGGCCTCACGGTAAGCATGCCATACAAAAAGGCAGTCATCCCCTTCTGCGATGCGCTCGATCCCCTGGCGGAGCGCATCGGGAGCGTGAATGCGCTCCTGGTGGAGCCGGACGGCAGCCTGAAGGGCTACAATACGGATTATTACGGCTTCGCGTGGATGGTGAAGCACGCGGGCGTGAACCTGCGGGGCGCGAAGGTGCTCATGCTCGGCACGGGCGGCGCAGCGGCCGCAGCGGAGGCCTTTGCGGCAGACCTAGGCGCGCGGGAGGTGGTTTCCGTTTCCGGCGGAGGAGAGGCGGACTACACGAGCGTCTACGCGCTGCACAGCGACGCGGAGGTGATCGTCAATGCCACACCCGTGGGCATGCACCCGGACAACGGCGGCCAGCCCATCCGCCTCACTGGCTTCCGGCAATGCCGCAGCGTGCTGGACATGATCTACAACCCGCTGCGCACGCCGCTCCTGCTTGAGGCAGAGCACCGCGGCATCCCCTGCGAGGGCGGTCTTACGATGTTCGTGGCGCAGGCCAAGCGGGCGGCGGAACTTTTCAGCGGCAAAGAGATACCGGAAGCGCGTATCGGCGAGGTCTGCACGCGTCTGATGGAAGAGGCCTGCAACATCGTGCTCATCGGCATGCCGGGCAGCGGCAAAAGCTATTTTGGAAAGCTGATCGCAAAGCAGTTTGGGCGTCAGTTCATTGACATGGATGCTTACATCGAGCAGGCGCAGGGCAGGACTATCCCGGAGATCTTTGCGCAGCAAGGGGAGCCCGCCTTCCGCGACATGGAGGTGGAGGCTTCCCGCGCGCTCGGCTGCCGGACTGGGCTTGTGATCTCCACGGGCGGCGGGACGGTCGTGCGCAAGGAAAGCATGGATGCGCTCCGGCAAAATGGCTGCGTATTCTTCGTGGACCGCCCGCTTTCCGAGCTTGCGACGGAGGGCCGCCCACTTTCCCAGGGCGGTGAAAGCACGCTCCAACGGCTGTACGATGCGCGCATTGGCCTTTACACCGGCTATGCGGACGTTTCTATCTCCAATGCCGCGGGGATGGCTGCGGAGCGCATCGCAGAAACCGTACTGCGCGAATACGAAAGGGTGTGCGCGGCAGCCTCTCTGCCGCGGTGGGGCCAGATGCAGCCGTAAGGCGCGTTTCCTTGACAGCCAAAAACGGCGCATGATACAATGCAGGCGGGCGCAAGCCCGCCCCAGCATGTCGAAAAAGTCTCTCCGGGATTGTCAAGGGCCGCAGCCCTTGACTTCCAATCGCGAGCAGCGACCTGTGCGGTGCGAGCGAAAAGCCTTGCGCCGCAAGGCTTTCTTTACACGGAGCGCTGGCCGCACGCCTGCCCGCCTAACTCGCGGTCGCTTCGCTCTGTACCGCTCGCTGGCCTAGGCCTCTGGGCCGTCGCAGGCAGGTGGCTTCCGGCGCGTCTCCCGCGCCGGAAGTTCCTCTTTTGCGCAAGCGCGATGTGCAATCCTCGATCAAGTGGCATCTGCCACTTGATCGACGCTTGAGCCGGGCGCAAGCCCGCCGTTTTCTATACATACTATATCAAATTCAAGAAAGAAGGCCGCCATGCAATACGAATTTTCCCATTATGAGGCTGCGGCGGAATACATCCGCGCACGCGCGCCGTTTGTGCCGGAGCTCGCCATCGTGCTCGGTTCCTGCCTTGGGCCGTTTGCAGAGGAACTTGAGGACCCGGTTTCGATCGACTATGCGGACATCCCGAACTTCCTTGTGACTACGGTGGAATCCCATGCAGGCAAGCTCGTGTTCGGCACGGTGCGGGGAAAGCGGATCGTTTGCATGTCCGGCCGGTTTCACTTTTATGAAGGGTATGATTACGAGCAGCTCGTCATCCCCGTGCGCGTGCTCAAGCTCCTCGGCGTGCGGGCGCTCATCCTCACCAACGCGGCGGGCGCGGTCAACGAGAACTATCGCCCGGGGGATGTGATGCTCCTTTCCGACCACATCAAGCTCACCGGCGCAAGCCCGCTGCGCGGTAAAAACCTCCCGGAATTTGGGCCGCGCTTTTTCGACATGACGAAAACCTATACGCCGGAGCTGCGCGCGCTCGCGCGCGCGTGCGCGGAAAGGAGCAGCCTCCGCGTATACGAGGGCGTATATATGTTCTTCACCGGCCCACAGTTTGAGACACCGGCGGAGATCCGCGCGGCGCGCCTGCTCGGCGCAGATGCAGTGGGCATGTCCACCGTTACGGAGGCGCTCACGGCGGCCCATTGCGGCCTCCCGGTGCTCGCGCTTTCCGTAATGACCAACATGGCGGCGGGCGTGCTGGATCAACCGCTTTCGGCTGAGGAGGTAGGGGAGACGGCGGAGCGCGTCGCGGCGCCGTTCTCCGCATATGTGAAGGACATTATCGAACGGATATAACAAGGGTGGGGGAAAGAAAAGATGGAACGGCAGGATCATGGCCTTGCGTTTATGCTGCAATATGAGAACATCGCATGGTATGAAGATGGCGCGGTGCGCATTTTGGACCGCCGGGTCTACCCGCGCCGCGTGGAATTTGTCACGTGCAGGCGGCATGAGGAAGTCGCGCAGGCGGTGACGGACATGGTCACCCAAAGCGCTGGGCCATATACCGCGGCGGCGATGGGCATGGCGCTTGCGGCGCACGAATGCCGCAAGCTGCCGGAGGCCGAGCAGCTTGCATATTTGGAGCGTGCGGCGGAAACGATCACGAACGCGCGGCCTACGACTGCCGCGCGCATGCGCCTTGTGACGGCGGGTTCGCTCGCCGCAGCAAAGGAAGCGCTTGCCGCCGGGCGGGACGCGAGCGCCGCTATCGTGGAATATGCGATCGCCGCCAACGACGTGCGCTATGCCAAGGTTGGGCAGATGGCGGAGTATCTGGTGGACATGATCCCGGCGGGCGGCACGGTGATGACCCAGTGCTTTGGGGAGACGATCGTCGGCAAAATGCTTGCGGCGGCAACGGCGCGCGGGAAATCCTTCCGGCTGTTCTGCCCGGAAACGCGGCCGTATTTCCAAGGCGCGCGGCTGACGGCCACCGTCGCGCACGAGATGGGCTTTGACGTGACGGTGATTACGGACAACATGCCGGCCTATGTGATGCAGCGGGAGCATGTGGATGTGTTCACGAGCGCCGCAGACGCAATCTGCTTGGACGGGCATGTGGTGAACAAGGTTGGAACATTCCAGATTGCGATCGCGGCAAAATATATGGGCATCCCATATTTCGTGACCGGTGCGCCCGACCATGGGCACCCGACGGTGGATACCGTGCGCATCGAGCTGCGCGACCCTGCGTTCGTGCTGGAGGCGATGGGCGTAAAGACGGCCTGCGATGGCGTAAAGGGCTATTACCCGGCGTTCGACGTTACGCCGCCCACGCTTGTGAGCGGCGTCGTGACCGATTCCGGCATTTATTCACCATATGACCTGCACCGCTACTTCAAGGGCGGCAACCCGGGCGAATATGGCATGGTGGTTTGAAACGGGCGCCAAAATGGTTTGTGAAGATGCAGCGGCGGGCCATGCTGCCTATGAAAACAGGCCGCGAAAAATGAATTTTTGCCTGCGCCGCCTTTAAACGCCTTGCCGGCAAGGGGAGACGGGCGCAGCTGCCGCTGCAGGGCCGCAATGCCAGGCGTTTATGCGGCGGCCGCGCTATTGTCAAACAAGCGCGGCAGGAATATAATTAAGTCAATATACAACTATACAACCTGGCGGTTTCCGCCAGCAGGAGGACAGCATGCAATACGTTATCGATCAGTTCAAGGCGCTCACGGCGATCCCAAGCCCAAGCGGCTTTACGCGCGCAGCTACGGAGTATACCGCCGCGGAGTTCCGGAAGCTCGGTTTCACGCCCACGGTTACAAACAAAGGCTGCGTTTTGGTGGATCTTGGCGGCGAAGGACGCCCGCTTACGCTCAGCGCGCACATTGATACCCTCGGCGCAATGGTGGCGGAGGTCAAGGCGAATGGCCGGCTCCGCGTCGCGCGTGTCGGCGGGCTCGTGGCGGGCAGCGTGGAGGCGGAGAACTGCATTGTCATCCCGCGCTTCTCGGAAAAACGGTATGGAGGCACCTGCCAGGTTGTCAACGCCTCCGCTCATGTAAACACCAAACTCCCGGACGTAAAACGCGACTTCGATACGCTTGAGATCGTGCTCGATGAAAAGGTGGCGAGCCGGGAAGACGTCCTTGCGCTCGGCGTCGGCGTGGGCGATTTTGTCTGTTTTGATCCGCGCACCACGGTGACGCAGAGCGGCTACATCAAGAGCCGCTTCATTGACGATAAGCTCTCCGTCGCGGTGCTGCTCGGCTATGCGAAGCGCCTGAAGGAGAGCGGTGCAGCGCTTTCGCGCAAGGTGTACGCTTTTATCACGACCAACGAGGAGATCGGCCACGGCGCATGCGCCGGCATCCCGCAGGAAACGGAGGAGATCATCGCCGTGGACATGGGCTGCATCGGGGAGGGGCTTACGTGCAGCGAGACGCAGGTGAGCATCTGCGCGATGGATTCCTCCGGCCCGTCCGATTACGAGGTAACGAGTGCGCTCATCCGCTGCGCAAAGGAGAACGGACTCGATTATGCCGTGGACGTTTATCCGAGCTATGGTTCCGACGCGGACGTTGCGCTGCGCGCGGGCTACGACGTGCGGCATTGCGTAATCGGCCAAGGCGTGTACGCCTCCCATGGCTATGAGCGCACGCATATCGACGGCGTAAGGAACACGATGGCGCTGCTCGAAGCGTATACCCGCCAAAAGTGAGGATTTATATATATTCCCGCTTGCATTCCTGGAGAAGGCATGCTACAATAATTCTCGGCGCAATGCCAAATTCTCACAGAAAGGAGCCGTGCAACATGGCAAAGATCAACTTGATCCAGCTCAGTGCAGCATTCGATGGGATCCGTACGTCCGCACGGCTTGTTGACGTGGCATAGGCAACCGCCTGCTTTCACGCATCATCCGGCCGCGGACATCCGTCCGCGGCCTTTTTCTGCGCAGCACGGCTTGTGCAGAGGGGCATATCCGCAGCGGACGGTCCTTTCCTGAAAGACCGGGCGGCGTGGGGCCGCCAGCTTAAAAAGCTGAAAAGGATGATAAGAGGGGGTGTTTCTTTGGAAACGGAAAAGAAGCAACACAAAAAGAAATTGAACTGGCAGCTCGTGGCCCGGGCGCTCAAGGGCAGCACGATCTACCTTGTGCTCGGCGCGCTGTTCCTGCTCGTCGCCGTGATCGCGGCATACTGCGGGCCGCTCGTGACGAGCTTCACGGTAGACTATGTGCTCGGTGAGGAAGCGAGCAACCTGCCTGCGGCGGTCATGGGCTGGATCGACTCCTGGGGTGGGCGGGACTTCCTGCGCGGGAAGATCTGGCTCTGCGCACTGGCGTTCATCGCCTGCACGGTTGTCAACGGCCTTGCAACGTATCTGCGGCGCCGCTATGTGGCGCTTGCGTCCGAAGGTGTGGCAATGACGCTGCGGAACGCTCTTTATTCCCATTTGCAGCGCGTGCCGTATGATTACCACAAGCATGTTTCCACCGGCGACCTGGTGCAGCGCTGCACCTCCGATGTGGATACCGTGCGCCGGTTCATCTCTGTGCAGCTGCTCGAGATCGTCCGTACGGTCGCAATGGTGGCGGTGGCGTGCTATATCATGTTCTCTACGGATGCGCGCATGGCGCTCATTTCCATGGTGCTGCTCCCCGTGCTGTGCGTGTCCTCTTTCGTTTATTTCAAAAAGGTGCGCCGTCAGTTCACCCTTTCGGATGAGGCGGAGGGAAAACTTTCCGCAACGCTGCAGGAAAACCTCGCGGGCGTGCGCGTGGTGCGCGCGTTCGGCCAGCAGCGGGACGAGGTGGAGAAGTTCACCGCTTGCAATGCGGACTTCCGCGACAAGACCTTCCGGCTTACGCAGCTGATGGGCATCTATTGGGGCGCTTCCGACGCGGTGGGCTATACGCAGATTGCGCTTACGTTGTTCGCGGGCATCGTGTTTGTGGTGAGGGGGGAACTCACGCTGGGCAACCTGATGATGTTCACCTCCTATGTGGGCATGCTCACCTGGCCGGTCCGCCAGCTCGGCCGCGTGCTCGCGGATCTTGGCAAGGCGACGGTCTCCCTTGGCCGTCTCGATGAGATCCTTTCCGTACCGGAAGAACAGGAGCCCGGCCGCGCGGAAAAGCCGGCCATCCGCGGGCGAGTGGAATTCCGCAACGTCTGCTTCGGGTATGATACCTATGACGACGTGCTGCACGACATCAGCTTTACGGCCCAGCCGGGGCAGACTGTCGCGATCCTCGGTTCCACGGGTTCGGGCAAGACGAGCCTCGTGCAGCTTTTGCAGCGGCTCTATACCTGCACTGCCGGCGGGATCTACATTGACGGCACGAACGTGAACGACATCGAGTACGGGCATCTGCGCAAAAACATCGGGATCGTCCTGCAGGAGCCGTTCCTTTATTCGCGCACGATCATGGAAAACATCCGCCTCGTGCGTCCGGAAGCGGATGCCGAGGAGGTTTACGCAGCCTCCCGCGTAGCTTCTGTGCACGATGTGATCGAAAGTTTTGAAAACGGGTACGACACCATTGTCGGCGAGCGCGGGGTGACGCTCTCCGGCGGGCAGAAGCAGCGCGTGGCGATCGCGCGGATGCTGATGCAGAATGCGCCCATCCTGATCTTCGACGATTCGATGAGCGCGGTCGATACCGAGACCGACGCGGCCATCCGTGCGGCGCTCAAAAAGCGGCGCGAGCATACGACGACGTTCATCATCTCGCACCGTATCACGACGCTCTGCGAGGCGGACAACATCCTCGTGCTGGAGCACGGCAGGCTCGTGCAGCAGGGCACGCATGCCGAACTGCTTGCGCAGGACGGCCTGTACCGCCGCATTGCAGAAATTCAAAATGCACTCGAAGATGAACTTCGCACCCAAGGAGGTGAAGCGTAATGGCAAGTGCCATCTTGGAACAGGATTACGATAAGGATGTAAAGGTGGATCTCTCCATTTGGAAGCGCCTTTTCCGTTACGCGTTCCGCTACAAGAAAAACACGGCGACCCTCATCGTGACCAATATCCTCATTGCGATCGTGGATATTATTTACCCACTGATGAACCGGTACGCCATCGACAATCTCATCATGGAAGGGAGCCTGAACGCTCTGCCGGCTTTTGCCGTGCTGTACCTGCTGCTGATCTGCTTCCAGGCGTTCGGCGTGTTTCTCTTCGTCGCACGCGCGGGGCGCATCGAGATGGATGTTTCCTACGACATCCGGCAGGAAGGGTTCCGCAAGCTGCAGGAGCTTTCCTTCTCGTTCTACGATAAAACGGCCGTCGGCTACCTGATGGCCCGCATGGTCAGCGACGTGGGCAGGCTTTCTGAAATGATCGCCTGGAGCATGGTGGACCTCCTTTGGGCGCTTACTTATGTGATCGGCGTAATGGTGGCAATGCTTGTGCTCAACTGGAAACTCGCGCTGCTCGCGCTCATCGTGATCCCGCCGCTCGCGGTGATCTCGATGTATTTCCAGAAGAAGATCCTCAAATACCAGCGCCGCGTCCGCAAGACGAATTCCCGCATCACGGGCGCTTTCAACGAGGGCATCATGGGCGCGATGACGACCAAGACCCTCGTGCGCGAGGAGGCGAACTATGGCGAGTTCCGTGAGCTGACGGGCGAGATGCGCAAGGCTTCCATCCGCGCGGCGGTGCTTTCGGCCATCTTCATGCCGATCGTCATGTTCCTTGGTTCCATCGGGACGGGCCTTGCGCTTTACAGCGGCGGGCATAGCGTGCTGGTTGGTACGCTGACGATCGGCACGCTCAGCGCGTTCATCTCCTATACGATGAACTTCTTCGAGCCGGTGCAGCAGCTCGCGGGCATCCTTGCGGAGCTCCAGAGCGCGCAGGCGAGCGCGGAGCGCGTGATCTCGCTCATCGACACGCCCTGCGAGATCGTGGACGCGCCGGAGGTCGTTGCCAAATATGGCGACAGTTTCAGCCCGAAGCGGGAAAACTGGGAAGAGATCCGCGGCGAGGTGGAATTCAAAAACGTTTCCTTTGCATACAAGGGCGGGGAAAAGGTGCTCAAGGATTTCAACCTGCATGTGGACGCCGGCGAAACCATCGCCCTCGTTGGCGAAACTGGCGCTGGCAAGAGCACGATCGTGAACCTCGTGTGCCGGTTCTATGAGCCGACGGAGGGACAGGTGCTCATCGACGGGCGGGATTACCGGGAGCGCAGCCAGCTTTGGCTGCAGGACAGCCTCGGCTATGTGCTGCAAACGCCGCACCTGTTTTCCGGCACCATCGCGGACAACATTCGCTACGGCCGCAAGGATGCGAGCGATGAAGAAGTCCGCGCGGCGGCGCGCATGGTGCATGCGGAGGACTTCATCCTCAAGCAGGAGCGCGGCTACGACACCGAGGTAGGCGAGGGCGGCGTGCGCCTTTCCACGGGCGAGAAGCAGCTCATCTCCTTTGCGCGCGTGATCCTGGCAGACCCGCGCATCTTCGTGCTCGACGAAGCGACGAGCTCCATCGACACGGAGACCGAGCAGCTCATTCAGGACGCGATCACTAAGGTGCTCGAGAACCGCACGAGCTTCATCGTGGCGCACCGGCTTTCCACCATCCGCAACGCGGACCGCATCCTCGTGATCCGTGGCGGGAGGATCACGGAGAGCGGCACGCACCGCGAGCTGCTCAACCTGCGCGGCTATTACTACGACCTGTATACTACCCAGTTCCGCGAAGAAGCGGCAAGCGAGATTTTGAGCTGAGCTTTTTAATGCACCGGGCGTTGTCCGCGCAGGCGGCGCGGGCGCGACGTGCGACCGCTTTATCGAAAAGTCAAAAACGCCTCTCCCCAAGCGCGGGGAGAGGCGTTATACTGTTCCTATGGAAAAGGAGAATTTGCCAACTGAATTTTTGCGGCGCATGGAAGCGCAGCTCGGTGCGGAATACCCGGCCTTCTGCGCGAGTTATGAAGAGCCGCCCAAACGCGGCCTGCGGGTGAACACGCTCAAGCTGAGCGCGGAAGAGT
Organism: uncultured Eubacteriales bacterium; assembly: GCA_900546845.1. Taxonomy (GTDB): domain Bacteria; phylum Bacillota; class Clostridia; order Christensenellales; family CAG-138; genus UBA1685. Next base: position 35,914 of record UREK01000013.1, on the reverse strand, counting down.
TCCGGCGGATCAGCCCCTTCCCCCTGGCGGAAACAGGGCTTTTGCCGGAGGGCTTTTTGCTGCCGGACGAGACCGCGGGCGCTGGGAACCATCCATATCACCTGGCGGGGCTGTTCTACTTGCAGGAGCCTTCCGCGATGGCAGCCATCGCGGAGGCGCAGGTATGCCCCGGCATGCGGGTGCTCGATCTTTGCGCCGCGCCCGGCGGCAAGAGCGGCGGTGTGGCCGCGCACCTCGCGGGGGAAGGCTTCCTGCTTGCCAACGAAATCGTGCCGAACCGGGCGAGAACGCTTGCGGCCACGCTGGAACGCCTCGGCGTGCCGAACGCCGCCGTGACCTGCGCGAAGCCGGAGGCGGTGGCCTCCGCGTTCCCGGCGTATTTTGACGTGGTGCTCGTAGACGCGCCCTGCTCCGGCGAGGGCATGTTCCGCAAGGATGCGGGAGCCATAGCGGAATGGTCCCCGGCGCACGTCGCGGCCTGCGCCGCGCGGCAGAGCGCCATATTGGAATGCGCCGCGAAAACAGTGCGCGGCGGCGGCGCGCTCGTATATTCCACCTGCACGTTCTCGCCGGAGGAAAACGAGGGCGTGGTGGAGCGTTTCCTTGCGGCGCACCCCGGATTCACGCTGGAGCGGATGCGGCGGCTTTATCCGCACAACAGCCCGGGAGAAGGACATTTTGTGGCGCGTCTGTGTCGGACGGGGAAGGAATTCCGCCTGCAGGAGCCGCTGCCGCTCAAACCATGCCCGGACGCCGCCTACCGCAGCACGATTGCGGATCTGTTTTTGCAGCCGCCGGAAGGCTGCGCATACCTGCTGCCGGACGGCCGCGTCACGATCCTACGGACCCCGCTGCCGCGCGGCCTGCAAGCGCTTTGGACGCTTGCCGCGGGCGTCCCTGCGGGGGAATTGAAAAAAGGCAGGTTTGAGCCTGCCCACAGCTTGTTCCTTGCCGCGCACGGCGGCGTTTTCCACAAAACGCTGGAACTGCCGCTTGCGGACGCGCGCCTTTCCCGCTTCCTCGCGGGCGAGGCGGTTCCCTGCCCGGGGGATTGGCGTGGGTTCGTTCCGGTTTGCGCGGATCGCTTCCCGCTTGGCTTTGGCAAAGCTGTGGACGGGGTGCTGAAGAACCATTTGCCGAAAGGCCTGCGCATCGTATAACGCGATACCCAGCGCGGAGTTTGCCTCATAGAGCACCGTAAAAACCGGGCCCCTATTTGAACGGGGACCCGGCTTTTGCGTTGGCTGCTATTTTACGACGATCAAATCCGCAAGCGTAAGCCGGACGGCCTTTTGCAGCGCGGCGAGCGGCAGCTCCACCTGATAGCCGATCCTGCCCGCGCTGAACATGATCTCAGGGTAAGCGGCGGCGCTTTCATGCACGAAGGTTGGGAATTGCTTTTTCATGCCGATGGGGGAACAGCCGCCATGTACGTAACCGGTGATCGGCAAAAGCTCCTTGGATTTTATCATCTCAACGGACTTTTCCCCGGCGCAGCGCGCGGCCTTCTTCAAATCGAGCTCCTCTGCCACAGGGATCATGAACACATAGTATTTTCCGCTTTTGCCAACGGCTACGAGCGTTTTGAACACCCGCGCGGGATCCTTTTTGAGCAGCGCTGCGACCTCTGTGCCGCTCAGCGCCGCGCCGCCGGTATCAAAGGCATACGGGTGGTATGGGAGCTTCAGACGCTCCAACGTGCGCATCACATTCGTTTTTTCTTCCATGGAAGCCTCCTCGGTTCAACGCACGAGCGCGGGGCGCTTGTGGCCGCAGGTGATCCGGCATTGCATCGCCGTTGCGCTCGTGGGCGGAGAGGCGGTTGCAAAGGCCGGCTTCCTCCATCACGCGCTCTATGCTGTAATCGTATCCCGGATTGCGCCATCCGTCAAGCGGGGATACGCGAAAGGCTCCCGCGTGCGGCGTATGCCGCTGCGAGAGCCTTTTCCATTTTAATGATTTCAGGCTTTATTTTTTCGCGGCCCGCTTCTCACCGATGGAGAGGACGGTGTTCACGAGGATGCCGAGGATGAGCGCGGTGGCGATATTGGTGATCGTGATCTTGCCGAAGTTGAGCGTCAGGCCGCCGATGCCGGTGATGAGGATCGTGGCGACGACAAAGAGGTTGCGGTTCTGGTCAAGATCGATGTGCTTGAACATCCGGAGGCCGGAAACCGCGATGAAGCCATACAGCGTAATGCAGACGCCGCCCATCACGCAGCCGGGGATGGAGTTCACGAACGCCACGAACGGGGCGAAGAAGCTCAGCACAACGCAGCCGATCGCAGCCGCGATGATCGTTACGACGGAGGCGTTGCGGGTGATCGCCACGCAGCCGATGCTCTCGCCGTAGGTCGTGTTCGGGCAGCTGCCGAAGAATGCGCCGACCATGGAACCAACGCCGTCGCCCAGGAGCGTGCGGGCAAGGCCCGGCTCGCCGCTCACAAGGTCCTGGCCGATGATGCTCGAAAGGTTCTTGTGATCCGCGATGTGCTCCGCGAATACCACGAAGGCGACGGGCATATACAGCACGGCGATGGTGCCGAGGTTCGCCCAATCAAAGCTTTCCTGCGCGGCCTTCACAAAGGCGAACTGCGGGACGTGAATCCAGCCGCTCAGGCTGCCGAAATCGAGCGCGGTCAGCGCGCTGACGTCGAGCACCTTGAGGTAGTCGATGTTGGCGGCATTGCCGATGATCGTGAGGATGCCGGCGAACGCATAGCCGGAGAGGATACCGATGATGAAGGGGATGAGCTTGGCCATCTTCTTGCCGAAGGTGGAGCAGAGGACGACGACGAGGAGCGTAACGAGGCCGCAGAGGATATGGACGAGGTTGTACGAGCCGGAGGTGACATTGGTGAGGTCGTTGATGGCGCTGCCCGCGAGGGAAAGCCCGATGATGGCGACCGTGGGCCCGATGATGATCGGCGGCATGAGCTTATCGATCCAGCGGGTGCCGAAGGCCTTGATGGCGATGGCGATCACGACATATACGAGACCGGCGAGGATCGCGCCGACGATGACGCCGAAGTAGCCGAAGGCCGTCGCGGAATACATGGCGGAAAGGAACGCAAAGGAGCTGCCGAGGAAGACGGGGCTCTTCGCCTTGGTGAAGGCGATGTAAACGGCGGTTCCCACACCTGCGCCGAGGAGCGCTGCGGCGATGTCCATCTCAAGGTTCACTACGCCGTTGGCGTTCACCAGCACAGGGACGACCAGCGTCGCGGCCATGATGGCGAGCATCTGCTGGAATGCGAATACGATGAGCTGGGCAAATTTGGGTTTGTCTTTGATCCCGTAGATCAGGTTCATGTGACGATCTCCTTCTTTCCTGCTTTAGTGGTTTATATAAGTTTTATTCCTTATCCTGCTGTGGGTCTGGTTCCTGCCGGAGAATGCAGACCCCCGTTTCCCCGTCAGTCTCAGCAAGGCGGACGGAGACGACCTCGCTCCTTGCCGTGGGGATGTTTTTGCCGACATAGGTCGCCTTAATCGGCAGTTCCGCGTGGCCGCGGTCGATCAGCACGCAAAGCTGAATGCGCGCGGCGCGGCCAAGGCGCGTGACCGCGTCGAGTGCAGCGCGGGCTGTCCGCCCGGTGTAGATCACGTCGTCCACAAGCACGACGTTCTGATCCTTCACGGGGAAGGGGACGTTGGTGCCGTTCAGGCGGGGCTCCGGGTGGATACGGGAAAGATCGTCCCGGTAGAGGGTGATGTCCAGCTCGCCCACGGGCACATCCGTACCGTCGATCCGCCGGATGTTCTCCGCGATGCGCCGTGCAAGCGGCACGCCGCGCGTGCGGATACCGACGAGGCAGAGCGAATCTGCGCCATGGTTCTTTTCGATGATTTGGTGGGAGATGCGCACGAGCGCACGCTCCACGGCCGCTTCATCCATGATCTCCGCCCGGTACAGCATGCGATCCCCCTCGCCCTTGTTTTTGCTTAGAAAAAAGCCCCGTCCGGACGAGCGGACAGGGCGAAAAAAGGCTAAAATGGTTTGTTTTTCCGTATTAGCTTGTTTCAACACCTTGCCGGAAGCTCTGTTCCGAACTTAAAAGCATCATCTTGCGCATTATGCCATGTTTCGACGGCAATGTCAACACAATTTGTTCATAATTGCGAAAAATGGAGCGCAGCCCTGGGGAAGCCGGTGTGGACAATGCGCATGCGGTATGCTATCCTTTTAGGAAAATGGAGGCTATATATGCTGGAAAAACAAGGCCAGATTCCCGAAACCCACATCGCATGCGCCGTGGCGGGCACAGAGGATATTCCGCAGATTCTGGAGCTGATGGACGGCTACAAGGCGGCCATCGGCGAGGAACCGCTCGCACAAGCGCAGAAGGAGGCGCTTGCCGCGGCCATCGAGGCGGGACGGATCACGTTCCTCCTGGCAAAGCGCGGCTGGCGCGCCGTCGGCATGTGCTCGGTCTGCGAGACGTTTTCCACCTTCCAGTGTGCGCCTGGCGGCGTATTTGAGGATTTTTACGTGCTCCCCGCGTTCCGAGGAGAGGGCGTGGCGCGCAGGCTTGCGGAGGCCGCTTTTGCGCATTGCAGCGCGCGCGGAATCGTGTCGCTATGGGTCGGCTGCGCGGATTGCGATGTGGAACTGTACAAAAGCCTCGGCTTCCGTATCCCGCTCGGCCAGCTGCTTACCTGGAGCGGCGCATGAGCAAGCCCGCGCGGTTGGCGTTCTCCCTGGCGGGTGGTATATTAAAAGAGAAAAGCAATGTGAAAAAGCAGCGCCTTTCCAGAAGATGACTGCTCCGAAGTGCGAAACCTATTTCGGAATCCGAAAACGAAAATTGAACAGGAGGGAAACAGGATGGACCGTACCCATTTGGAGTTGGCGGTGGAACTGCGCCGTGCGCTGCACGCGCATCCGGAGCTTTCCAACCATGAGGAATGGACGCGCGCGGAACTCATGCGTTTTTTGCGCGTGCATACGGACCTTGCGGTGATCGACCGTGAAAACTGGTTTTACGCCGTGTACCGCGCTCCGGATCCCAAGCGGCGCGTCGCGTTCCGGGCGGATTTCGACGCGCTTCCCATCGAGGATGCGTGCGGCGCCCCGTATGTGTCTAAGATCCCCGGCGTCGGCCATAAATGCGGGCATGACGGCCACAGCGCGGCGCTTGCGGCCTTTGCGATGGAGGTGGATGCGAACGGCTGCGAAAACGACGTTTACTTCATTTTCCAGCATGCGGAGGAAACCGGGGACGGCGCAAAGGAGTGCGCGCCGCTCATCACGGAGGAAAAGATCGACGAGGTGTTCGCGTTCCACAACTGGCCCGGCTACCCGCTCGGAGCAGTGTGTATCCGGGATGGAGCCGTTAACTGCGCATCCCGCGGCATGACGATCCGCATGGTAGGCACGCCCTCCCACGCAAGCATGCCGGAGTGCGGCAAGAACCCGGCCTTTGCGCTCGCGACGATCGTCAACGAGGTTCCGGCGCTGCTCGATCTCCCCTGGAAAGCGCTTGTGCTTGCCACGGTGATCGGCATCAAGGCGGGCGAAAAGGCCTTCGGCACGCAGGCGAGCGAGGGTGAGCTTTACCTGACCATCCGCGCGGAGCTGGAGGCGGAACTGGACGCGCTTGCGGAGAAGATCGAAGCCATGGTGCAGCGCGAAGCGGCCCGTTATGGCCTTGAATGGAGCGTAGAATACTGCGATTGCTTCCCGGAGACGGCGAACGACCCTGCGAGCGCAGACAAGGTGCGCGCAGCGGCACGCGCGCTCGGCTGCCCGGTCTGCGAGATGGAACGCCCCGAACGCGGTTCGGAAGATTTCGGGTATTTCCTGAAGCGCGCGCCCGGCGCGATTTTCGAGCTTGGCGCGGGTGAGGACTATCCGCAGCTGCATACGGCGCAGTTCGACTTCCCGGATGCGCTGATCGAAATCGCCGTTGCGATGTTCACGCGCCTTGCGGCGGGATAAAAATCTGGAATAGCTAAGGCCCCCGGTTTCCGGGGGGCGCCAGGCTGTTGATAAAGTGGAATCTGCCACTTTATCGAGGAATTCACATCGCGCTTGCGCAAAAGAGGAACTTCCGGCGCGGGAGACGCGCCGTAAGCCACCTGCCTGCGGGCAGGCGTGCGGCCAGCGCTCCGTGTAAAGAAAGCCTTGCGACGCAAGGCTTTTCGCTCGCACCGCACAGGTCGCTGCTCGCGATTGAAAGTCAAGGGCTGCGGCCCTTGACAATCCCGGAGAGACTTTTTTCGACAAGCTGAAGCGGCCCCTGGAAACCCTGGGGGCCGCGTTTGTTTCCCGCTCGTTACGGGATCAGCGCATCCATGCCGGTGGTCAGGATGCCGACGTTGTCGCGGTAGATCGTGCTGAACTGGGAGATGGGAAGAGGGTTCGTGCCGAGCCCGGCTTCGATGGTGTAGCCCGGCCGGTTGTAGGTTTGAATAAACCAATCGCGGTAGCCCGCATAGGAGTCGGCGGGCCCGGTTTCCAAGGTGTAGCCGCTCGCCGTGGCCATCCGCTGGGCGATGGCGTAGGAGTTCTCCGGCTCATAATCCAGATACTTCCAGTAAATCACCCGGCCCTGCGTATGATAGGAAAGGGTGAGTGCGAAGTTGTGCGCACGGGTGTAATCGTAGATCGCGCGGCTTTCCGGCTCGGAAAGCGGTGCCGTGCCGACATAATCCCGCGGGCCGGGCTGGGTATACCCCTGCGCGAATTTGAGCTCACGCTCCCGCTCCCAATCAGCAGGATAGTTGCTGTTCAGGTCCACGCCGCGGATATTGGCCTTCCAGCCGGAAGGGAAGGGGATCGCGGGATAGTTCGCCGCAAGCGCGCGCGCATTTTGGTAATACGAGCCGGAATCGAGCGCGCCCGTCACGAGATCCACGCCGTCCGGGTTCACGAGCGGCACCATATGCAGCATGGAACCGCTATAAAGCCGGGAGGCTGCCACACCGCCGATGCGCCCACCCGTTGCGAAGGCGTCCGCGTAATCTTCCAGATATTTGAGCAGCAGCGGTGTGGTGATCCACTCGTTCGCGTGATGGGAGGCGTTATAGAACACATGCTGGCTGCCAGCGCCCATCTCAAGGGCCTGGATCGGCGCGCCCGCTACGCTCGTGCCAACGGTTGTGCGCGTGATGAACGGATAGCGCGCCGTAAGGCCTTCGGCAATGAGCTCCGTGAGCTCGGAGGTATAGGCCACGTTGGTCGGCACCACGTCAAACGGCAGGGGGATGACGAGCGTTTCCCCCGTGTAGATTAGGTTCGGGTTCTCGCGCGGGTTTGCGATCAAAAGCGCCTGCACGGTAGTGCCATAGCGCCGGGCGATGGAGGAAAGCGTATCCCCGCGCTTGACGGTATATTCCACATAGCCGGTCAAATAGGGCTTGAGCGCGGCGAGCGTGCGCTCGCCCACGATGCCATCCACCTGCAAGCCGTTGGCGCGCTGGAAAGCACGAACCGCAGCATCCGTACGCGAACCAAAGACGCCATCCAGTGCGCCCGGGGAGAAGCCCGCCCGCTCCAGCGCGAGCTGAACCATCTGCACATACGGCCCGCGGTCGCCCTTGCGGAGCCAAGATTCCTCCGCTTCCATATAAGGCGCAAGGGCGGCGCGCGTGCGCGGTCCGACGATGCCGTCCGCCTGCAAGCCATTGGCGCGCTGGAAGGCGCGCACCGCCGCTTCCGTGCGCGCGCCGAAAACGCCGTCCGGCGTGCCGGGAGAGAAGCCCGCCCGTTCCAGCGCGCGCTGGAGCGCTTCCACTTCGGGCCCGCGGTCGCCCCTGCGGAGCCAGGAATCTTCAACCTCCGTGTAGGGCGCAAGGGCCGCCCAGGTCCGGGAGCCGACGACGCCATCCACCGTGAGGCCATTGGCGCGTTGGAAGGCGCGCACCGCGGCTTCCGTGCCGGAGCCAAAAATGCCGTCGATCGTCCCTGCGTCATATCCGGCGCGCCTCAAGGCGCGCTGAAGCACCTTCACGTCTTCGCCCCGGTCCCCGCGTCGCAATGTTCTCATATCATTCAACCTCGCTTGCTTTTTGCTGCATACTATGCTGGGAAGCGGCGGAAAGTGCGGGCGCAGGGCAGGGGTCATTGCTCCTCGAACAATTCGATTGCAAGGCGCGCGCCAAGGCGGAACCCGTCGAGAAAGGATTCCGTCAGCTCAAGTGGGCAAAGGTCAAGCTGCTCATCCATGATTTTTCGAAATTCATCGGCCAGGAGAGGATTCTCCAATTTTTGGATGAAATGATCATAGTGGGTAGCATTTCGTTTGCGGATTGCTAAGTATTCTTTTAGCTTCGGGCGAAACTGTTCTGCGGGGTAGATCTCCCCGTCGTATAGTTGCCGTAAGATTTTGCTCATAAAAAACCTCCTGTAAGCATTAGATGGTGTAATGATATTATAAGACTCAATATATAAAATGTATATATTATAAAAAAGTAGTGCAAAACGTAATATAAAACGTAATATAAAACGTAATATCTGTTGATCTTCAATTACTCAAGTAGATATTTGCAGGCTTCGAAAAACACGAGCCAAAAGGCCCCTTTTCAGGCTGTCGATAAAGTGGCAGATGCCACTTTATGAGGAACTCACGTCGCGCTTGCGCCGATGGCGCGGCCAGCGCTCCGTGTAAAGAAAGCCTTGCGGCGCAAGGCTTTTCGCTCGCACCGTACAGGTCGCTGCTCGCGATGGAAAGTCAAGGGCTGCGGCCCTTGACAATCCCTGAGAGATTTTTTCGACAAGCTGAGGCTCCTTTTGAAAGGAGCTGCCAACGGCGTGAGCCGTTGACTGAGGATTGCCTCTTTGCCGCAGCTGCCGTTTTAAAGAACCGCAGAGGCCAGAGCGGCGCAGGCTCATCATATCCGCGCATCCCTGGGTTTTCCGTTCCCGCATAGCGGGAATCCTGTTAAATAAATCTTAATCCCTTTGCCACTACGCTTTTAATTCGCGCCATGTTACAATGAGCGTGCAAACCAAAAGGGGAGAAAACATGCATGTACAATATCCTCATCTGTGATGACGACCGGGACATCGTGGCTGCGCTGAAGATCTACCTGACCGCGGAGGGCTACCGCACGTTCGAAGCCTACAACGGCCGGGAGGCGCTCGACATCATTTCCCGCGAGACGGTACACCTCGCGCTGTTGGACATCATGATGCCCGGGCTCGATGGCCTCGCCGCGACGGCGGCGCTCCGGGAAAAGAGCAACATCCCCGTGATCCTGCTCACGGCCAAGAGCGAGGACACGGACAAGGTGCTCGGCCTTTCCATCGGCGCGGACGACTATGTGACCAAGCCCTTCAACCCGATGGAGGTGATCGCCCGCGTGCGCTCCCAACTGCGGCGCTACACCATGCTTGGCGGCATGAGCGGCATGGAAAAGAACCCCTCCATTATCTCCATCGACGGCGTGGAGATCAATGACGACGCAAAGACCGTCACGCTCGACGGCGAACCCGTGAACCTCACGCCGATCGAATACAGCATCTTGAAACTGCTGATGGAAAACGCGGGCAAGGTGTTTTCCTCCGCCCGCATTTATGAGCTTGTTTGGAAAGACCCCGCGTGGGGCGCGGAGAACACCGTTGCGGTGCATATCCGGCACATCCGGGAAAAGCTCGAGATCAACCCCGCCGAGCCGCGCTACCTCAAGGTTGTGTGGGGGCAGGGGTACAAGTTTGAAAAAGGAGGCAAGCGATGAAACTTACCCATAGCCTCGGCGCGAAGATCACGGCCATCTTCCTCTTCGCACTGTTTTCGTTCGCGGTGATTGCCGGGGTCTGCCTTACCGGGATGATGGCCGGCCAGGGATATTATTGGGACGAAGGGGAACTGCGGGAGGATACGGCGCGCAACGCGCAGGGGGAGGCGCTCCTTTACCGTGAGCGCACTGCCATACCCGTGCTGACTGTGATCGCCTTCCTGCTCTGCACCGCGCTGTTGCTCTTCCTGCTCTGCGGCGCGGGGCGCCGGGCCGGGCGGGAGGAAGCCGTGCTCAACCTGCAGGATAAGGTCCCGTTTGACCTGTATGCGCTCGCGGCGTTCCTGCTCGGCTGCTTGGCTGTGAATGCGGCTTGTGACGTGATTGCCTGGGACGGGATACCCTCCCTGCTCGTGGATGGACACGGCAGCGCCGCGTATTTGATGGAATGGATCCTGTTCGCCCTCAGCGTGGAAGCGGCCGTGCTCATCGTGCTCGCATCCTGCATGACGCTCTCGACGCGCATAAAAACCGGCACGCTCTGGCGCAACACGGTCACCTACCGCCTGCTGCGGCTCTGCTGGCGCGCGGTGCGCTGGATGGGGCGGGGGGTCCGCACGCTTTGCCGGAACCTGCCGTTGCTCTGGAAGGGGATCCTTGGGTACAGCGTGTATTCGCTCGTGATGCTTCTCGTCTGCCGGGAAACGTATTACAGCGGGATGGCGGCGCTGTTCTGGATTGGCCTGAACATGACGATTCTGCTCGTACTCTGCTTCTTTATCCTGCAAATAGCTCAGCTCAAGGAGGGGGCGAAGCGCCTTGCGGAAGGCGACCTTTCCTACCATGTGCCGACGGAGCGCATGTTCTTCGAGCTCAAACGCCACGGAGAAAACCTCAACAGCATCGGCGAGGGCATGACGCGCGCCGTGGAGGAACGCATGAAGAGCGAGCGGCTCAAGACCGAGCTCATCACAAACGTTTCGCATGACATCAAAACGCCGTTGACGTCCATCCTGAATTATGTTGACCTGCTGAAAAAAGAACCTGCGGCCAGCGATGCGGCGGGGGAATACATCGCCGTGCTCGACCGGCAGGCGCACCGCCTGAAAAAACTGACGGAGGACGTTCTGGAGGCTTCCAAGGCCGCCACGGGGAATATCAAGGTGGAGCTTGCCCGCACGGATGCAGTGGAATTGCTGGGCCAATGCCTTGCGGAATACGAGGAGCGCTTCCAGCGAGCGGGGCTTGTTGTTGTGATGCAGACCCCGGGCGGATCCGCCTCTATCCTGGCGGACGGACGCCTGCTCTGGCGCGTGTTCGACAACCTTCTTGGGAACATCGCAAAATACGGGCAGCCCGGCACACGGGTTTATGCCGGCGTGACCCAGGAGGGGGCGGACGTTGCGATCGCGCTCAAAAACGTATCCCGCGATCCGCTGAACATTTCGGAGGAGGAGCTGATGGAGCGCTTTGTGCGCGGGGACAGCGCCCGCACGAGCGAGGGGAGCGGCCTTGGGCTTTCCATCGCCCGGAGCCTGACGGAGCTGCAGGGCGGCCGCTTTGGGATCTCCATTGACTGCGACCTGTTCAAGGCGGAGCTGCGTTTCGCGGCGGCGGAAGGATAGGCGGATTGAAAGCGCAAAGGAGGGGAAACCCTCCTTTTCAGGCTGTCGATCAAGTGGCAGATGCCACTTGATCGAGGATTGCACGTCGCGCTTGCGCCGATGGCGCGGCCAGCGCTCCGTGTAAAGAAAGCCTTGCTGCGCAAGGCTTTTCGCTCGCACCGCGCAGGTCGCTGCTCGCGATTGAAAGTCAAGGGCTGCGGCCCTTGACAATCCCGAAGAACTTTTTCGACACTCTGCAAGGAGGGGAAGCCCTCCTTTTTGCGTGTGCATAATATGCGCGCCTTTTTGCACGATGCAGCGCGGCGATGCTATGTGGCGTCATGGCAAGGTTCGGAAGCGGAGACGCATAAACAAACGAACGATGAATAATATTTCATTACAAAAAGCTAAAAAAGCAGAAAGACGGCTATAATGAGAATATATAACCGAAAAACACGCATAAAAATTTGAAAAATCCCTTGCAATCCTCTCTGCGAAAGAGTATAATGCCGCTGTACAACAGGAACAACATTGGGGAGGAAAACAGAATGAAATTGATCAAAACCATGCTGTGCGTGCTCTGCGCGGCGGCGATGCTGATGCTGGCCGCAGGCTGCGCGAGCGCCCCGGCGAATACTGTGTTCAGCCTGGATGACCTGCCGGGCAAGACCATCGGCGTTCAGCTTGGCACGACGGGAGACATCGTATACGCATCCGAATATGAGGATGCGGAAACATACGGCGAGAACGTCGCCGCTGTGGAACGCTATACCAAGACAAACGACGCAGTGCAGGCGCTCAAGCAGGGCAAGCTCGACTGCATCATCCTGGACGAGCAGCCCGCGAAGTATTATGTTGACGCCAACGACGACCTGGCAATCCTGGAGGAAGCGTTTGAGCCCGAAGACTACGCCATCTGCGTCGCCAAGGGGAACACCGAACTCAAGGATCAGATCAACGCGGCGCTTGCGGCTCTGAAGGAGAACGGAACGCTTGCCAACATCATCGCAAACTACATCGGCGAGGACGATGTGAAGGGAACGATGCCCTACGTTTCCAGCAACACGGATTATTCAAACGGCAAGCTCGTGATGGTGACGGAAGCCACCTTCCCGCCGTATGAGTACTACGAAGGCGGCGAAGGCAAGATCGTCGGCATCGACGTGGACCTTGCGCAGGCCATCGCGGACATCCTGAAGATGGAGCTTGAGGTGCAGGACATCGCCTTTGATTCCATCGTGACCTCCGTGCAGACGGGCAAGGCGGATATTGGCGTGGCCGGCCTTACGATCACGGAGGACCGCCTCGTAAACGTGGACTTCACTGAGCCCTATACGACCTCTACGCAGGTCATCATCGTGCGCGCGAAATAACCGCATGCGCGCCCTTGTGGGGGCACGGGAGATCCCGTATAATAAAAACGACAGGGAAGCCGATATGCCGCAGGCAGTTTCTGCCTGCGGCATGGTTGCCCTTACACACAGGTCTTCATAAACAACCGGAAAGCGAAATTCTGAATCGGGAGGGAGCATGGCAGCGATCGACATCAGCGCTTTTTTTGAAACCATTTTCGCGTGGCTGCAAAGCACATGGGCAGACCTGAACGCGGATTTTTACCTGAACTTCATTAAGGAGGACCGCTGGAAGTACCTGGTGCGCGGCTTGGGCGTGACGCTGGAGGTCGCGTTTTTCGCGGCTGTTGCAGGGATCATCCTGGGTGCGGTGCTCGCCATCATCCGCACCACAGCGGACAAAACCGGCCGCCTGCGCTTCCTGAATTGGATCGCAAGGCTTTACATCACGGTCGTGCGCGGCACGCCGGTGGTGGTGCAGCTGCTCATCATCAATTTCGTCATTTTCTCATCCGTTATGATCGACACCGTGATCGTGGCGATCATTGCGTTCGGGCTCAATTCCGCCGCCTATGTGGCGGAGGTGTTCCGCTCCGGCGTCATGAGCATTGATGAAGGGCAGTTTGAAGCCGGGCGCAGCCTCGGCTTCAGCTATGGGCAGACGATGTGGCACATCGTGATGCCGCAGGCGTTCAAAAACGTCCTGCCCGCGCTGGCCAACGAGTTCATCACGCTGCTGAAGGAAACTTCCGTTTCCGGCTATATCGGACTGATAGATCTCACGAAGGCGGGCGACATCATCCGCAGCCGCACGTTTGCGGCGTTCTTCCCCCTGCTTGCCGTGGCGCTCATATACCTTATCATGGTCGTGGTGCTTTCCGCGGGCGTGACGAGGCTGGAAAGGAGGCTTCGCAATGGCGCAAGGTAATCCGCTCATCGAGGTGCAAGGCCTCAAAAAATACTTCGGCGAGGTGCATGCGCTGGAGGACATTTCGGAAACGATTTATGAAGGCGAGGTGGTGGCGGTCATCGGCCCGTCCGGGTCGGGAAAATCCACGTTCCTGCGCTCCTTGAACCTGCTGGAGGTGCCGACCGCAGGGCATGTGCTGATGGAAGGCGTGGACATCACCGACCCTAAGACGGACATCAATAAGCTCCGGCAGAAGATGGGGATGGTGTTCCAGCAATTCAACCTGTTCCCGCATATGACGATCCTCAAAAACCTGACGCTCGCGCCGATGAAGCTGCAAAGGCTCAGCGAGGCGGAGGCGAACGAGCGCGCTATGGCGCTGCTTGCGCGCGTGGGCCTTGCGGACCGGGCGGGCGCATACCCTGCGCAGCTTTCAGGCGGGCAGAAGCAGCGCATCGCCATCGTGCGCGCGCTTGCGATGCAGCCGGACGTGATGCTTTTTGACGAGCCGACGAGCGCGCTCGACCCGGAGATGGTCGGTGAGGTGCTCGAGGTGATGCGCGGCCTGGCGCGGGACGGCATGACTATGGTCGTCGTGACGCACGAGATGGGCTTTGCGCGCGAGGTCGCATCCCGCGTGCTGTTCATGGATGGCGGACGCATTGTTGAGCAGGACACGCCCAGGGAACTCTTTGACAACCCGAAGAGCGGCCGGCTGAAGAGCTTCCTTGCAAAGGTATTATGACGATGAAAGGCAAAGGTATCCTTACGATGAAAAACAACTATGATTGGCTGGACAGCTACCTTTTGAGCAAGCCGGGCGCGACGCGCGATTACAAGGCAGAGTGGGAGTGGCTGCGCTACCTTGTGGCTGGGAAGCAGTTTGCGGCCATCTGCACGCCGGGCGAGGCTTACAAGCCCCACGCTGGGCGTACGATGGTGCTGCTCAAATGCGACCCCATGCTCGCGGAACTGTTCCGCCAGCAGTATGTGGATGTGGTGCCGGGGTTCTATTCGGATAAGCGTACCTGGAACAGCGTGTATCTGGATGGCGCCGTGCCGGAGGAGACCCTGCGCGCGATGTGCGACATGTCCTACGAGCTGGTGTTCGCCAAGCTCACTAAGAAGGTGCAGCGGGAGATCAAAGGAGAATAAACAAAAACACAAGGAGCGCCGGAAATGCCAACGCCACATAGGAAAGTAATTTGAAAACAACAATCAAACATCAGTTTTATGGGAATTGCAAAGGCAAAAGACAGCGTGAAAGGCAAAATGCTTTCCACGCTGTCTTTCTTTATACAGAAATTCAAAGTCAGGAGTATGGAGGTTTAGGCAATGGAAAAATCAATTTTTGAGCAAATAGGCGGCCAAGTGTAAAAATCTCTGCCGCTTTTCTTTTCGGTCGGCAATTTTATACAATGTGCAATCTCTATGTATGGTAAGCGTAAATCCGGCTGCAGCTTTTTCGTGAATATCGCCCCACTTGACTTTTGCGCAGCTTAGAGTATAATAGTAATATTACTAATAGTAATGAGGGCGGCAATGGACAACATCATTCTTGGGCTTTTGCTCTTGTGCAGCAGAACGGTATACCAACTGAGAGAGAGAATTGATAAGGGATTAAACTTAATGTACAGCAGCAGTATGGGAAGCATACAGGCAGCTATCAAAAAGCTGTTGAATTGCGGATATATCGACTATGTAGAAACTGTTGAGAATGGGAAGTATAAGAAAGTCTACCGCATAACAGAAAGTGGAAAACAATACTTTCTTGAGTGGGTAAACACGCCGATTGAACAACAGGGCCTCAGATGCCCGGAGCTGGTAAAGATTTATTTTATGGGCTTCTCGGATAAGGAAAACCGAGAAGCAAGCATACAAAACTATTTGTCGTTTCTAAAGGAACGGTATTGCGCGTTGGAAATGATATGTGAGGAAGCAAAGAATGTTGAAGTTCCTGAAAACAATAAAGAAATTTTTTATTATCAGCTTGTATCAGCTTTTTACGGAAAAGACCTTTATAAATTCAACATCGATTGGTTTGAAAATCTATTAAGTAAAATGAGGAACGGTGAAATATGAAACAATATAAATTGGAAAATTCCCCTATCGTCTATTATGTCAGCGGTACAGAGCATACAGAGTGGGTGCTTTTCCTTCATGCCGCTTTTGTCAATCATAACATGTTCAGAACACAGATTGCGTATTTCCGAGATAAATACAATGTGCTGACGCTTGATGTGATTGGTCACGGAAAATCAACTGACACGCAAAAAGGTGACAGCATAGACAGAATGTCGGCATGGATCAGCGAAGTTCTAAAAAAAGAAAGTATCGATAAGGTACATATTGTCGGGATTTCGCTGGGAGCGGTATTAGCGCAGGATTTTGCCAATCAGTTCCCTGAAGCGGTACAATCCCTCGCTTGCTTTGGGGGATATGACATTCACAATCTCGATGCGAAAATGCAGAAGGGAAATAGTGCGGCACAGATGCTTATGATGCTCAAAGCAGTATTCTCTACGAAATGGTTCGCAAAGTCAAATAAAAAAATATCCGCATATACGGAACAGGCGCAAAATGACTTTTATGAGATGAATATTGAGTTTCCGAAGAAATCCTTTCTGTATTTAGCATCTCTGAACACTATGGTAAATGTTCGGCAGGCAACGCCAAGAGACTATCCGTTACTGATTGGTTGTGGCGAGCATGATATTCCAATGGAATTATCCGCCGTAGAGATGTGGAAGAAAAACGAGCCGGAATGTAAATTGGTCATCTTTCAAGGCGCTGGGCATTGTGTGAATATGGACGTTCCGCAGCAGTTTAATAAAACATTGGAGGAATTTTGGACAAACGCCGGTTTACAACTGAACGACCGGCTGAATGGGATATAGCTTTGCGATGATACGAGCGAAGCAGCGCCGTCTGAGACGGGGGCGGGAACTGCATTCAGGCAAAACGGCAGAAGGTGCGGCAGGAGCGCTGCCGCATACCGCAAAGAGCAGGAGAACTGTACTGACAGTTTCCGCCGAAATCGGCAGGCTGCACCGATTTCATTTTAGGGAGAGCCCTAATCCCCCCCTATTAACTTATCGAAAGGGATGATGTTATGAATGGAGTTATCATAACAAAAGGATACGGCGCAGACCTTAATCGGTACTGCACCGCATCCACTACATAATTACTTCCTTATCTGGAGGCAGCTAATGGCGCTCCCTGTGTTTTTCAGGGCAGCTCCTTAGTTCTTATTCAACAGTTTCCCAATGCCGCCGAGCAAGTCGCCAGCCTGGTCGAGGTTCAGCTTAGCCTTAATGGCGTCTGCAAGTTTGTTGATCTGCTCATCCGGCAGGTCGATGCCAAGTTTGGTTTCGAGCGTCTTTGCAGGTTCCTTGGTGAAACTCGCAAGCAGAGCCTTGTCCGCGCCGATCTTCTTTGCAAGCGCTTCGGCTTTTTCCAACACGCCGCCTAAATTCAGGTTTTTGAACTCCATGCCGCGTTAAGCCCCTTCCTTTACGACTTCGGCGT
Source organism: uncultured Eubacteriales bacterium (assembly GCA_900546845.1). Taxonomy (GTDB): domain Bacteria; phylum Bacillota; class Clostridia; order Christensenellales; family CAG-138; genus UBA1685. The sequence goes on along the minus strand of UREK01000013.1, from coordinate 18,839 downwards.
CGGGCGCATTTTTGCGCACGCTTGCGATGCCGTTTTCGCAGCTCGCCTTTGCCTTATAGCTTTCGGATACGGCGATGATCTCGCCGTTGCGTGCCTTCAGGCGGAAGCGGAACTCACCGGCCTTGTCCACATACATTTCAAACTTCGGGTGCGTGGCCGGCTCAAAGCCATCCGTTGTCTGATCCTCGAGGTTGGCAATAGGCGCGTTCTTACGCACACTTTCCACGCCGTTCAGGCATGCGGCTTCCGAGGAATAAACTTCGGACGTTGCGATGGTCTCGCCATTGCTGGCTTTGAGGTCGAACTTAAATCCGGATTTCGTTTGCTTTACGAGGAATTTTCCCATGCTTGCACCTGCTTTCTGTTGGTTTTGCTTTTATGTGGCTTTATTGTATCACATTTCAAGGAGAAATGACAAAAAATACGGAGCTAAAATGCAGCTCCGTACAGCCTGTCGAAAAAGTTTCTCCGGGATTGTCAAGGGCCGCAGCCCTTGACTTATGATCGCGAGCAGCGACCTGTGCGGTGCGAGCGAAAAGCCTTGCGCCGCAAGGCTTTCTTTACACGGAGCGCTGGCCGCGCCATCGGCGCAAGCGCGATGTGCAATCCTCGATAAAGTGGCATTTGCCACTTTATCGACAGCCTGTACGGAGCTAAAAAGCAGCTCCGTATTGCATCTGTGCCATCATTCTGCCGGGGTCAACTTATACTCCGGGAGCAGCGGCGTGCCCGCGGCATAACCCGGCCAGACAAAATAACGGTTGGGATGCATCTTATATGTGGTGGTGGCGATCTTTTCCCGCCGCACTTCAGCGCCAGCGAGCTTATAGATCTTGTACGTGTCAAAAACGTAGCCCTTCTTTGCCGCGTTTTTCACCATCCAATATGGATAGGTGAGGGAAGCGTTGGGGATGAACTCGTCCGCCGTGGGCTGGATCGGCTCCTGCTCCTCGGAATAGAGCGCGATCTCGTCGAAATCGCCGGCGAAGGGCAGGCCGTAGATCTCGCACCAGATCTTCTTTTCGTCTTTGTCGATCCAGGTGAAAACATAAATGGGCGCTTCGGTGTTGTTGCTCCATTTGAAGTCTATGGTGCCGGTGTTGATCGTCGCATCAAGGCCGCCGTCCACATAGCTGAGCTTGCTCGAATGCGCCTGCCGGTAAACGATTTGGTAATCGCCCATGAGCACGGCGTTGTACATCGTCGTGGAAACCTGGCAGACGCCGCCGCCCGGCTGGTCCTCAGTGGCGGCGCCGCCCTCGATGACCGCGGGCGCGAGCTGCCAACCGTATTTTTCATAACGCGGGCCGAGCAGGTCGTTGCAGGAAAGCACGCCGCCCGGTTGGAGAACCGTGCCGTAGATGAGCCCGCACGCCTTGGTCATATTATGGACACGAGTGGCGCGGCCGTAGTTGCCGCGGGAATAGCTGGTCCATGCGCTCGAACGCAGCACCAAGGATTGCTTAATGGTGGCGACGGTGACGGAAGGATATGCCACAGAGAGCTCAAAGTTGATCTCGCCATATTCCTGGGCCTCGGCACGCTCCCGGATGAGCGCGGCAAGCGCTTCCTGATCCAGGGAGTATCCTTCCGTGCCTTCGATGAAATCGAACCGCTTGTCGCGCAGATCCGCGCCGGCGGCTATCTCTTCTTCCGTGAGGCCGATGTTCACCACGTCGAGGGCGTCCGTATCATCGTTCATCTCAAGCTGCTTGACGGTGAACGTTGCGTCTACGGCAGGCGTGTCAAGCTCGGCGGCCATCTTGGCGACAAAGCCTTCCACGTCGTTGGGCACGGCGGTATAGGAGAGAGTGAAGCTGCGGCCGTTTTCGGCGATGTCCGCGAGCTCGGCCTGCAGGGATTCCAGATCGCCCTCGCGCCCAAGGGCCATCGCCTCCGCAAGCACGGCCTCGGTGTCGAACGCAATGTCAAAATGGGACTGGTCGTATTCATAAGTATGTTCGCCGTCCGTGATGCGGAAGGATACACCGCTGACGAGCGCCTGTTCCATGCCCTTTAGGGCTTCCGCCGCCTCGGCGGGCGTCATGCCTGAAACGTCCACGCCCTGCACGGTGATGCCAGGGTGGAAGGTGCCGGAATGGATGATGCTCTGGCGCAGTTCTTCATTGCGATCCGCGCGGAGCTTGAGAAACAGCAGCACTCCGCCGACCACAAGCGCGGCCGCGAGCGTGATAAGCGCGATCGTCAGCCCCTTTTTCCTGCTGGATGGCGCCTTGTTTTCGGTTGCGATTTCTGCCATTTTCCGGTTACCTCATATCTCAAAAAAATATCGTATTTTGTCGGGGAAACGCACGGGCTTCCACTCGTGTTATTATAATCGCGCGGCAGGGAGGATGTAAAGGGCATTGTGCTTCCAAAATGGGGCTGCAAACAGAAAATTTACACTTCGGAAACAGATGCGCGGGAGCGCCGCAAGCATCGAGCAGGGGGTTGCGTGCACAGAAAAATAAAGGTATAATATGCGCTTGACAGGCAAGCTACAAAAAACGGTTTGCGGGAGGTTAATCATGAATCATAACAAAGTTCATACGTTGGTGCTTTATGCTTTATTCGTCGGAATGATATTTGTATTGGCCCTCACGCCGATCGGCTATATTGCCACGGGTGCGATCGAAATTACGCTGATCCATATCCCCGTGATCCTGGGCAGCTTCTTCCTCGGCGTGCGCGGCGGGATGGTCCTTGGGTTTTTCTTTGGCTTATCCAGCCTGCTGCGCGGCCTGATGGTCCCAACGCCCATGTCCACGCTGCTGCTGGGGGCGGATACGGGCTTCGGGCTGTACAACCTGCTTCTGGTGCTGGCGGTGATCTTCCTGCCGCGCATCCTCGTCGGGCTTGTATCCGGCCTGCTGTATCGCGTGATCACGCCGAAAAACAATGTCGTCGGCATGGCTGTGGCTTCTGCGGCCGGCTCCCTCACCAATACCGTCCTGTTCCTCGGTATCCTTTACCTGCTTGCTGCGCCGCTGCTGGCGCAGGCCTTCGGAACGGATGTCGCCGGTGTGGCGACGATGCTTTTCACTGCTACGGGGTTGTTCAACGGTGGATTGGAGGCGGCGGCGGCCGTCGTCATCTGCACGGTCGCGGGCAAGGCGCTGCAGGCCTATATGAAGCGCCGCACCGCCTGACCGGCGCGCCCCAAAGGCCAAAAGGACGGAAAGGGAAACGCAACTTATGCTCCTTGCGATGGACATCGGCAACACGAATATCAAGACCGGCCTCTATAAGGACGGTAAGCTGCTCAATTCCTGGCGCATGACGACGGATCTGCACCGCACTTCCGACGAATACGGCGTGCAGATGGAGTCGTTTTTTGGCCACCTGGGACTCTCCACGCAGGATGTGCGCGGCATTATCATTTCCTCGGTCGTGCCGTCGGTCAATTACACCATAGAGCATATGTGCCAGTTGTATTTCTTTGGCCAGCAGCCGATGATGGTGAGCTCTTCGCTGGAATTGGGACTTGACATCTGGTATGACTATCCCGAGCTTTTGGGCGCAGACCGTATCTGCAACGCTGTCGCGGCATACCGCAGCTACGGCGGCCCCGTTATCATCATCGACTTTGGCACTGCGACGACGTTTTCCGTCGTTTCCGAAGACGGCGCTTTCCTCGGAGGCGCGATCGGCCCGGGCATCATCGTCTCCACCGATGCGCTTGTCGAAAAGGCGGCCATGCTGCATAAGGTTGAATACGTTAAGCCGGAGCATGCCATCTGCAAAAACACGAAGGATGGCATCCAATCCGGCATCATCAACGGCTTTGTGGGTTTTGTGGAAAACATCGTGCGGCACATGGAAAAGGAGCTTTCCGCTCCGCCGACGGTCGTTGCAACGGGCGGCATGTCTTCCATGATCGCGGCGGAGACGGATTGCATTGACGTGCTGAACCCGACGCTGACGCTCGAAGGGCTCAACTACATTTACCGCATGAACAAATGAGCATGGCGGTCAATGCTGCTTGAGGTATACCACGGCGCAGCCGATGCTCAGCAGCAGCTGCAAGGCAAAAAGTCCATAGCATACATTGCGCCGCCGGGTATCCCTGCGGCGCTTAAAGATTCCAGCGCCGATCAGCGGCACGACGGGGATCGCGCCGACATAAAGGAGAAAGAGGGCGTCCATTCATTTCACATCCTAAATCAGTGTATTGTGCATAATGTATGCTATCATTTCGCTGCGCCGCCACACAATATGGGACGCTTGGAAATGCGGCCAATTACTTCCGCAGCCGGGAGATGCGCTCCAAACAAAATATCGGAAGAATGTGCGCGGGGAGTTTTCTTTCCTTGCGTTATTTGGTAGAATAGGTTCAGGCGTGTATTGAGGAAAGACGGAACGGAACGATATGAACGAATTTAAGGTGGTGTCACCGTTCGAACCGCAGGGCGATCAGCCGCAGGCCATCGAAAAACTTGCGGAAGGCGTTTTGCGCGGCGACAAGACACAGGTGCTGCTTGGCGTGACCGGCAGCGGGAAAACCTTCACCATGGCAAAGGTGATCGAGCGCGTGCAGAAGCCTACGCTCGTCATCGCGCACAACAAGACCCTTGCCGCACAGCTCTGCTCTGAGCTCCGGGAATTCTTCCCCGGCAGCGCGGTGGAATATTTTGTATCCTATTACGATTATTACCAGCCGGAGGCGTACATTGCCTCCTCCGATACGTATATCGAAAAAGTCTCCACCGTCAACGACGAAATCGACAAGCTGCGCCACAGCGCGACCTGCGCCCTGAACGAACGGAAGGACGTGATTATCGTTGCGTCTGTTTCCTGCATTTACGCGCTGGGCGACCCGGCGGAATACCTGAAGCTGTCGATCTCCCTGCGCGAAGGGATGCGGATTGAGCGGGACGAGGTCATCCGGCGGCTCGTGGACATCCAATACCAGCGCAACGAGATCGACTTTTCGCGCGGCACGTTCCGCGCCAAGGGGGATGTGCTGGACATCTTCCCCATGAACTGGTCGGACAAGGTGCTGCGCGTAGAGTTTTTCGGGGATGAGATCGAGCGCATCAGCGAGGTGAACCCCCTCACGGGCGAGGTTCTCTGCGGGCGCGCGCATGTCGCTGTGTTCCCGGCCTCGCATTACGCGACCGGGCGGGAAAAGCTTGAAAGCGCGATCGGACAGATCGAAACGGATCTATGGAAGCGCGTGGACGAATTTAAGGCGCAGGACAAGCTGCTCGAGGCCCAGCGCATCGAACAGCGCACGCTGTATGACATCGAGATGATGCGGGAGATCGGCTATTGCCAGGGCATCGAAAACTATTCCCGCTATTTTGACGGCCGCAGGCCCGGGCAGCCGCCGTTTACGCTGCTCGATTATTTCCCCGGGGATTTCCTCATGATCGTGGACGAATCCCATGTGACGCTGCCGCAGGTGCGCGGCATGTACAGCGGGGACCGCTCGCGCAAGGAGAACCTGGTGGAATATGGATTCCGCCTGCCTTCGGCGTTCGATAACCGGCCGCTGCGCTTTGAAGAGTTCAGCGCACGCATCCACCAGCTCATCTGCGTTTCCGCCACGCCGGGGGATTACGAGCTCGGCCTTGCGAGCCAGACGGTGGAACAGATTATCCGGCCAACGGGCCTTGTTGACCCGGAGATCAGCGTGCGCCCGGTGAAAGGGCAGATCGACGACCTGCTTGGTGAGGTTAAACGGATGGCGGAGCGTGGATACCGCACCCTCGCAACGACGCTTACCAAGCGCATGGCTGAAACGCTGACGGAATACCTCGATTCCATGGGCGTGCGCGTGCGCTATATGCATTCCGATATTGAAACCATCGAACGCATGGAGATTATCCGGGATCTCCGGCTCGGTGAGTTTGATGTGCTCGTGGGCATCAACCTGCTGCGCGAAGGTCTCGACCTGCCAGAGGTGGGCCTTGTGGCAATCCTCGACGCGGACAAGGAGGGATTTCTGCGCTCCACGACCTCGCTCGTGCAGACCATAGGCCGCGCCGCGCGCAACGTGGACGGCCGCGTCATCATGTATGCCGACGAGATCACCGATTCCATGCGCCGCGCGATCGACGAGACCAACCGCCGCCGCGAGAAACAGCAGGCCTATAACGCGGCGCACAACATTACGCCGCGCAGCGTCCGCAAGGCGGTGCATAATGTGCTGGAGATCTCGCACAAGGCGAAGCGGGACGAAGGCGGCATGACCGAGGCCGAGCGGCAGGAGCGCATTGAGATCCTGCGCGCACAGATGCGCCAGGCCGCGGCGGAGCTCGATTTTGAAGCGGCGGCCAAGCTGCGCGACGAGCTGTTTGCGCTCACGGGCGACGGCGCGGCGGTCAAAAAGCCCGCGCCGGGCACGCCGGGCAGCGCCAAAAAAGCGCGCGGCAGGACGCGCAAGTCGCCCAAAAAGTAGGCGGCGCGCGATAGAAACGAATTCGACTTTTTGCGATAAATGAGGAAGAAACCATGAATACGAAAGACGTGCTTGTGATCAAAGGCGCGCGGGAACACAACCTCAAAAATGTGGACATCACGCTCCCACGCGATCAGCTTATTGTGTTTACGGGGCTTTCCGGCTCCGGGAAATCATCCCTTGCGTTCGACACCATTTATGCCGAAGGCCAGCGGCGCTATGTGGAATCGCTCTCCTCCTATGCCCGGCAGTTTTTGGGGCAGATGGAAAAGCCGGACGTGGATACCATCGACGGCCTTTCCCCGGCGATCTCAATCGACCAGAAAAGCACCTCCAACAACCCGCGCTCCACGGTGGGCACGGTCACGGAAATCCACGATTATCTGCGCCTGCTGTACGCGCGTATCGGCATCCCGCACTGCCCGAAATGCGGCAGGCCCATTGAGCGGCAGAGCATCGACCAGGTGGTCGACCAGGTGATGGCGCTTGGCGAGGGCACGCGCGTGCAGGTCATCGCGCCCGCCGTGCGCGGACGCAAGGGCGAGCACGCAAAGCTGCTCGAGAACATCCGCAAGGAAGGCTACGTGCGCGTGCGTGTGGACGGAACAGTATACGACATCGCCGATGTACCGCCGCTCGATAAAAAGCTCAAGCACAACATCGACGTCGTGGTGGACCGGCTCGTGATCCGCCCCGGTGCGGAGGGCAGGCTCAACGATTCCCTGGAAACGGCCTTCGCCTTTGGCGGCGGCCTCGTGAAGGTGGACGTTGTTGGGAAGGAGGAGCTGCTCTTCTCCCAGAATTACGCCTGCCCGGATTGCGGCGTGAGCCTCGAGGAGCTGACCCCCCGCATGTTCTCCTTCAACAATCCCTTCGGCGCCTGCCCGACCTGCACCGGCCTCGGCACGCTGATGAAGATCGACCCGGCGCTCGTCGTGCCGAACGAGAGCCTTTCGCTTGCGAAGGGCGCGATCTCGGTCACGGGCTGGCAGAGCGCGAACAAGGAATCCATCGCGGGGATGTATTTCGCGGCGCTTGCGGAAAAGTACGGCTTCTCGCTGGATACGCCGTTCGCAGAACTGCCCAGGGCCGCAAAACGCGCCATCCTGTATGGAACAGGCAAGGAAAGGCTGCATATTGAATACCGGAAGGAATTCGGCAGCGGCACGTTTGATTCGCCGTTCGAGGGCATCTGCAACAATCTAGAGCGCCGCTACCGCGAGACGCAGTCCGAGGGCATGAAGCAGGAATATGAAGCCTATATGGCCAACATCCCCTGCCCGGACTGCGGCGGAAAACGCCTGAAGCCGGAGAGCCTCGCTGTGACGGTAGGCGGCAAATCCATTGCCGAGGTCAGCGATATGACCGTACTGGAAGCGCGCGAATTCCTGAATTCGCTTACGCTGACCGAGCAGCAGCGCATGATCGGCGAGCAGATCTTCCGGGAGATCAACGCACGCCTTGGCTTCCTCGTGGACGTGGGCTTGGATTACTTAACCCTTTCGCGCGCTGCGGCGACGCTTTCCGGCGGCGAGGCGCAGCGTATCCGCCTTGCGACGCAGATCGGCTCCGGCCTCGTCGGCGTGCTGTACATTTTGGATGAGCCGAGCATTGGCCTGCACCAGCGCGACAACGCGCGCCTGCTGAAAACCCTCCAGAACATGCGCGATCTGGGCAACACGCTCATCGTCGTCGAGCATGACGAGGATACCATCCGCGCGGCGGATTACATCGTGGACATCGGCCCTGGCGCGGGCGAGCACGGCGGCCGGGTCATCGCGGAGGGCACGCTTGCGGACATCATGCGCGCGCCGGAATCCATCACCGGCCAGTTCCTCACGGGCGTGCAGCGCATCGAGGTGCCGCAAACGCGGCGCGATTGTGGCGGGAAATACCTCCGCGTGCGCGGTGCACGGGCAAACAACCTCAAAAATATCGACGTGGACATCCCGCTCGGCGGCGTGTTCACCTGCGTGACGGGCGTTTCGGGCAGCGGGAAATCCAGCCTCGTGAACGAGATCGTGAAAAAGACGCTCCTGCGGGAGCTCAACGGCGCGCGCACGCGCTCCGGCGACCATGACGCGATCCTCGGGCTCGAGCAGCTCGACAAGATCATAGACATCGACCAATCGCCCATCGGGCGCACGCCGCGCAGCAACCCGGCGACGTATACGGGCCTGTTCGACCTAATCCGGGATGTATACGCCCAAACGCCAGATGCGCGCATGCGCGGCTACAACAACGGCCGCTTCAGCTTCAACGTCAAGGGCGGCCGCTGCGAGGCCTGCCGGGGAGACGGCATCATCAAGATCGAGATGCACTTCCTGCCGGATATTTACGTGCCCTGCGAGGTCTGCCATGGCAAGCGCTACAACCGGGAAACGCTGGAGGTGCGCTACAAGGGGAAATCTATCTCGGACGTGCTGGAGATGACCGTGGAGGAGGCGCTCGCGTTCTTTGCGCCCCTGCCGCGGCTTGCGAAAAAACTGCAAACGCTCTATGACGTGGGCCTCGGCTATGTGCGCCTCGGCCAGCCTTCGACAACGCTTTCCGGCGGCGAGGCGCAGCGCGTCAAACTTGCGACAGAGCTTTCCCGCAAGGATACGGGGCGCACGCTTTATGTGCTCGATGAACCGACGACCGGCCTGCATGTGGCGGACGTGAAGCGCCTGCTTGCGATCCTCCAGCGCCTTTGCGAGAACGGCAGCAGCGTAGTCGTGATCGAGCACAATCTTGACGTGATCAAGACGGCGGATTACATCATCGACCTTGGGCCGGAGGGCGGGAACCGCGGCGGAACGGTCGTTGCGACGGGCACGCCGGAGGAGGTTGCGGAGATCCCGGAGAGCTATACCGGGCAATACTTAAAGCCCATTTTGGAACAGGCGAAAGCGGAACACAACAAGTAACGGACGAAACGGGGGAGAATTGGGAATGGACAGCATGCAGCGCTGGTATGAGGCGTCTGAGCGGCGCTTCTCCGTGCGCAAATATAAAGCGGCTCCGGAGGAAGCGCAGCTCCAGACGCTCGCGGGCATGGCGGAGCTTTTGTGCGCGCACGGCGTGCGCATCGCCCTTGGCGCGGCGGAACGCGCATTCAAGCCGGCGTTCCTTTGGTACGGCAAGGTGCGGGGAACGGATGCTTTCGCAGCGGTTATTGCGAAGGAGGACGCAGAGCCTGAGATGGCGGGCTACGTAGGCGAGGCGTTCTCGCTTGAATGCACGGCGATGGGCCTTGGTACATGCTGGCTCGGCGCTTCCTACAACAAAAAGAACGCCCTCGCGGCGATTCCGCTTGCGGAAGGGGAACACGTCGTCTGCATCATTTCCATCGGCGTGCCGGATGAGGAATATGCCGCACGGCCGCGGCGCTCTTATGAAAAGCTGACGGGGCTCAGCGCGGAGGAATTCGGCGCGCTCCCCGCCTGGCAGAAGCGGGCGATCGAATGCGCGCGGCGCGCGCCCTCTGCGGTGAACGGGCAGCCCTGGCGCTTCCGCGTACGGGAGGACGGGATCGCCGTGGAAAACACTTCCGCCAACTTTGGCTATGGGAAGCTGGACTGCGGGATCGCCATGCTGCACATCGAGCTTGGCGCGGCATACTGCGGCGTTTCCGGCGAATGGCGGCGGGAAGAAAACGCATCCTTGTTCATGCGTATATAGGAAAAACGCAGATTTTGCAGCACTGCCGCCAAAACAATGCAAAATGCGGCGTGCTTTTTCCATAAGCCGCTTGCGATTTTCGGGAAAAGTGGATAAAATAAAAAACGATGATTTCCCGCGCGGGCGGATGAGCGGAGGAAGAGTATGGCATTCAAAAAGGTTTCGGAAGCTGTGATTAAGCGCTTGCCCCGGTATTACCGGCATCTGGTGATGCTGGAGAGCCAGGGGGTCGAGCGCATCTCGTCGGAAAAGCTCGCACAGCAGATGCGCTTGAACGCGTCGCAGGTGCGGCAGGATTTCAATTGTTTTGGCGGGTTTGGCCAGCAAGGGTATGGCTATAACGTCCGTACTCTGCTTTCGGAGATCAAGTCCATCCTGGCGCTTGACCGGGAGCATTCCGTCATAATCGTCGGCGCAGGCAATATCGGCCACGCGCTTACCAATTTTGAGGGGTTCTCGTCCGCAGGCTTCAACGTGCTTGCGCTGTTTGACGTAAATCCGGAGCTTGTCGGCCAGGAGATCAATGGCAAGCCCGTCTATGCCGCTGAGGAGATGGAAGCGTTCATCCGCACCCATGGCGTGGACATCGGCGTGATCGCCGCCCGCCGGAGTGCTGCGCAGGAGATCGCGGAGCGTATGGTCGCTGCCGGCATCAAGGGCATTTGGAATTTCGTGCCGGTCGACTTGGTGGCTGCGGTGCCGATCGAGAACGTACACCTTAACGACAGTTTGAGCGAACTGAGCTACAAGATCGAGCATGACGTGGCCAACGATTAAAGCGGGTAGGCACTGATTTTGCGATGCGAAACGCCGCGGCTTTTGCCGCGGCGTTCCTTTTCACCCTATCGACTGATCGAACCCGCTCCCATCCGCAAGGTTCCATGGCATAAGCATAAAGCAGTACAAGCGCTCCGTCAACCAATTCGGCAAAAGCACCCGATCTTCGCCGAAAAAAGACCGCGTTCGCGCCGTAGGTGCGTGCGGCGAAACGAAAAAGGGGGGGTGCTTCCGCTCCCCCCAGCTTGTCGAAAAAGTCTCTCCGGGATTGTCAAGGGCCGCAGCCCTTGACTTTCCATCGCGAGCAGCGACCTGTGCGGTGCGAGCGAAAAGCCTTGCGCCGCAAGGCTTTCTTTACACGGAGCGCTGGCCGCGCCATCGGCGCAAGCGCGACGTGAATCCCTCGATCAAGTGGCATCTGCCACTTGATCGACAGCCTGAGAGGGTGCTTCCGCTCCCCCCGAAAAGCCAAGTGATTTATTGCACTTCACAGCCGCCCCATTCGACGACCGTGAACCCTGTGCGTTCAAACTGCGGCAGGGTGGGGGCCTCCACATCGATCCACTCGTCCAGCGCGCGGAAGGCCATGAACACGCGCAGCATGCTGTCCGGCTCCGGCGAGATGGAGAGCTTTGCGTTGCTGGTGTAGCGCTCCGCCTGAAACGTGATGAGATTAAAGGGGTTTTGCTCCATCTGCGGCAGCCAATAGACGATGAACTCATTGTATTCCCGCGGGAGCATGCCCATGCGGCTCAGGGTCGCCTGCAAAAACGCCGCCGTATCCGCGCCCTTGACGACGTAGCCGTGCGTCATGTCGTATGTGGCGGTGGACGCGCCCTCCCAGAACAGGTAGGAGTATTCCTTGCCGTCCGCCTGGTTGATGAGCGTACCGTCCGGCATGGCGGTCACATGCCAGCCATCTGCTTCGTCATACTTCGGGTACGTAGTGGTCAGCGTCCCACCGTAATCGAGCGAAACGGAAACCTCCATCGTCTCTTCCGGATACAAATAAATGACCGGCTTTGCTGCATAAGAGTTTGGATCTAAAGCGGGCTTTGCAGGATTCCCGCTCAGGAGGACAACCGCAGCCACAGCCGCGACGAGCAGGGCGCAACCGCCCAGGATAATCCATTTTTTCTGCTTCATGCCGAGTCCCTTTCCCAAATAAAGCAAGTTTACCCATATATTTTATCCCATGCGGGCCTGCATTGCAAATGAACGGTTTTTGAACCTTTTCCCGCCTACCGCGTTTTGGGCGGTGCGCGGCGCGGTACAGCTATGCTATAATATATATATTCCTGTGGAACAAATCTATGGCAGACCGGAGGAACAGATGGGATTTCTGCGCTTATTGGAGGCGATCCGCACGCCGTTCTTGGATGGCGTTGCCGCGCTCGTCACGATGCTTGGCGAGGAAACGGTGTTCATGCTCGTGGGCATGGCGCTTTTGTGGTGTTTTGACAAAAAGTGGGGCTTCCGCTTCTTTTTCATCGGCCTTGTCGGGAACACGTTGAACCAGCTTTTGAAGGCGGTTTTCCTGATTCCGCGCCCTTGGGTGCTGGATGAAAACTTTACAATCGTGGAAGCGGCGCGCGAGGCGGCGACGGGGTATTCCTTTCCAAGCGGCCATACGCAGACGACTGCGACCGTGTTCGGTACGCTTGCAGTATGGCGCAGGAAGAAATGGGTGACGGTATGCTGCGCGCTGGCGATCCTGCTGACGGGCTTTTCCCGCATGTACCTCGGCGTGCATACGCCGCTTGACGTGGGCGTATCGCTCGTAACGGGCGTGCTTACCGTAACTTTGCTTACGCGCCTGTTCGACCGCTTGGAGGGCAGCCGCAAGGGCAAGCTGATCTTCGGCGCATGCGCGGCCGCCTTCGCGTTTGCGCTGCTCGCGTTTGTGCTGTTCATGCCCGCGCGGGAGGCGAATATTCCGGAGTTCGACGCGCACGGCGTGAAGAACGCCTGGACGCTCATCGGCACCATGTGCGGGCTGATGCTCGCGTGGTGGGTGGACGACAGGTATACGCATTTTGAAACAAAGGCGGTCTGGTGGGCGCAGGCCTGTAAGCTCGTGCTTGGCCTCGGGCTCATCATTGGCCTGCGCGTTGGCCTCAAGGCGCTGTTCGCCACGCTGTTTGGCAGCGCGGCGGCCGCCGACGCCGTGCGCTATTTTCTGATGGCGGTCACGGGCGGCGTGCTCTGGCCGATGACATTCCAATTCTGGACAAAACTTGGGAGGAAAGCATAACGATGGCAACGCTGTTTCGCACGCCCCGCTTCGCCGCTGTGGAGGCGGAGGCGGGGGATATCCCCTACATCATCGGCATGGAGCACGATCCTGCCAACCGCGATTTCATCTGGCAGGGCACGGAGGCGCAGCACCTTGCGGAGATCGCGGACCCAGCGCATATTCTCGCGGTGTTCCGCACGGAGGACGGCGCAAAGATCGGCTACATGCTCTGCCATGTGGATGAAAAGTCCGAGGTGTTTGAACTGAGACGCATCGCCATCGGCGCAAAAGGCCAGGGCTATGGCCGGGAAGCCATGGAGGGCGTGATGCGCTACGCGTTTGAGGCACTGCGCATGAACCGCTTCTGGCTGGACGTTTACCCGGACAACCATACCGGCATCCGGCTGTATGAATCCCTCGGCATGCACAGGGACGGCATGCTGCGCCAAAGCTATAAGAGCGAGCGCGGGTATCTGGATCAGATCGTGTATTCCATGCTCAAGGGCGAATATTTTGCAAGGGGCGCGCAGATATGAACGAAATTGCGGCTCTGATTGGAAAGTGCGGCTTTTATTGCGGAAGCTGTCCTTCCTATGCGGCACAAAAATGCCTGGGCTGCCGCCTTGCGCATGCGCCAGGGGACTGCTTTACGTCCGATTGCGTGGACGCGCATGGGCTGGCCTATTGCAGTGAATGCGCTGCGTTCCCCTGCGGGGAGCTCTTGCGGCGCAAGAAGGCGACGGTGCTTGACGCGGACTGGCTGCGCTGGAAGCGGCGCGAGCGCGCCTTGCTCATAACGGAGCGCCTGCTGCTGCGCAGACTGACGGAGGAGGACTTCCCCAAGGTGTTCTCCGTTTTAGGCGACCCGGAGGTGATGTACGCCTGGGAGCACGGCTTTTCGGAGCAGGAAGCGCGCGAGTGGCTTGCCGGCACGTTCACGCGCTATGAAAAGGACGGCTTTGGCTACTATGCCGCGGAGGTGCAGGAGACGGGCGAATTCGTGGGCATGGTTGGCCTGCTCCGCGAGACGCTGGCGGGAAAGGACCTCCTCGGGATCGGCTGGATGCTGCGCAGGGATTGCTGGGGGCATGGCTATGCCACGGAAGCGGCGCAGGCCGTTTTGCGCGACGCGTTCGAGCGCCTTGGGGCGGCGGAGGTCATCGCGGACATCCGCCCGGAAAACGCGGCTTCCATCCGCGTGGCGGAGCGCCTCGGCATGCGGGCGGAATACGAGGTTGTGAAGCGCTATCGCGGCAAGGACATGCCGCACATCGTCTATGTAGCGCGAAGCTCGGCAAATAAAATAGATATAAAGTAAAATATAATTGACATAAAGTCATATAAGTTCTATAATGGCTTCATCCGATGAAGGGGAAGGAGCTGTTCTTACGATGAAAAACAATATCGGGAATCAATCTGACTATGATGAGCGCCAAATCGCGGCGCGCGGACAGGCGTTCCAGCTTGCATTTTTTACGCTGCTGGGCGCGCTGTTTCTGTATGCCTGCTCGGAAGGTCTGTTCGGCCGGTGGTGCGATGCGGGCGCGGCCGCAGGGCTTTGCGCCTGCCCTTCGGTAACCGTGTTTGCCGTAACCTGCATTTGGCGCGATGCGTACCGGCGGCCGAACGCGCGTCCTGTCGGCATGATCGCGCTTATGGGGTTCCTCGCCGTGGTCAACCTTGCGCTTGGCATTGTGCGCATTTGCGAAGGCGATGTAGTTCAGGAAGGCATATTAACTTTCTTTATATGCAATACCGCCGTCGGCATCATGGCTGCGGTGATCCTCGCGGCATATCTTCTCCGGCTGCTCGTGCTGCGGAAGGAGCGGGAGGAGGAATGAAAAACCTGCGCCTGAAGGCCGCGCGCGCGGCGAAGGACATGTCCCAGCAGCAGCTTGCGGACGCGGTGGGCGTATCGCGGCAGACCATCAACGCCATTGAGAAGGGCGATTACAACCCGTCGATCCGCCTTTGCGCTGCGATCTGCCGTGCGCTGGGCAAAACGCTGGATGAGCTGTTTTGGGAGGGATAACACAAACGCATATGGAGATCGTAAGAATCGCGGAAAACCGGAAGCAATATCTTGATTTGCTTTTGCTTGGGGACGAGCAGGAGGATATGATCGACCGCTATCTGGAACGCGGGGATATGTACGCGCTCCGCGATGCGGGCGGCGTGCGTGCTGTCTGCGTCGTAACGGACGAGGGGGACGGCGTGCTGGAGCTTAAAAACATCGCCGTTGCGCCGGAAGCACAGCGCAAGGGGTATGGAAGGGCGCTCGTCGAATTCCTTCTTCGGGAATATCGCGGCAGGTTTTCCGCATTGCAGGTGGGCACCGGGGACAGCCCTCTGACCATTCCGTTCTATGAAGCATGTGGGTTTACACGCTCACGTGTTGTCAGGAACTTTTTCCTTGACCATTACGATCACCCGATCTTTGAAGGCGGCGTACAGCTTGTGGATATGGTGTATCTCAGGCGGAGGTTCAACGAATGACATAGCGCAGCAGCAGATATGCCGCGCCGAAATTCAGCAGCATCAGAAGGGGCATGCCAACGCAAAAGGAGGCATGCTTCGTTTTATGCCGGAAGGCGAGCATGCCGAGCACCCCGCCTAGGCCCCCGCCGAGGGCCGCGAGCCAGAAAAGCGTCCGTTCCGGTACACGCCAGGCGCGGCGCTTTGCGCGCCGTTTGTCCGCGCCCATGAAGGCAAAGAGGACGAGGCTCATCAGCAGCAGATAGCCGAAGAGCAGCAGGCGGGGCTCAGGCATCATCCTCGCCCTCCGGCGCGGCCGCGCAGGCGCTTTGCTGGGCGAGCTCCGCAAGGTCGCGCGGGGGCAGGCGCAGCCTGTCCCACATGCCGTATTTATGCGTATCCGCGATGGCGTTCATGATGCGTTCCTCCGGATTGGGCACGATCGTCGTAAAATGCCGGATGAGCTGCTTCATCTCTTCCCGCTTGGTGTTCCCGGCAACGGGGCAGTTGGGCTTGCGGATCGGGAGCTCCAGCCGCTTTGCGATGGAAAGCGCCTGCTTTTCGGGCAGGAAGATCATCGGGCGGATCACGGTCACATCCTTGCGGCCGAGGTAGGTCACCGGGCCGAATGTGTTGAGGCGGCTTTCGTAAAACAGGCTCAGGAAGAAGGTTTCGATCACATCGTCCCGGTTGTGGCCGAGGGCGACGAGGTTGCAGCCGCGCTCCCGCGCCGCGTCGTTGAGCGCGCCGCGCCGCAGCTTCGCGCAGAGTGCGCAGGGATGGGATTCCTTGCGGATGTTGAACACGACGTCCCCGATGTCGGTCTTGACAAGGTCGAACGGCACGCCGATGGCCTCCGCAAATTCGGAGACAGGCGAGAAGTCTTCGCCGCTGATGCCGAGATCCAGCATCACGCCGCAAAGCTCAAAGGGCGTGCGGCAAAAGCGCTGGTATAGCTTGAGACCATAGAGCAGGAGCAGGCTGTCCTTCCCGCCGGATACGCCTACGCAGATCTTATCGCCGGGGCGGATCATGCGGTAGCGCTCGTCCGCGCGGCGGATGCACCCTAAAACGCGTTTCATATCAGTTGTTCCTTTAAGCAAAATCATTTTCCCATTATAAGCGATGCCGGCGCGCCGCGCAATCATGCTTTCACAGATTTGCCACGAAATAAGGGTTGCCCGCGGCAATGCAAAAAGGTTATAATAAACACATCAGATTTATGGGGAGCGCTTAATGCGCGGAAGGAGGGCTTTTACCTTGATACGTGTGATTTTCGGCGAAAAAGGTGCGGGCAAGACGAAGCAGATCATCGACATGGCGAATGAATCGATTAAGACCGCAAAGGGCAGCATCGTGTTTATCGACGACGACAACCAGTATATGTTCGAACTCAAACACAGCATCCGGTTTGTGGACGCGTCCGAGTTCCATATTGACGGCCCTAAGATGTTCTATGGTTTCCTTTCCGGCATCGCTGCGCAGGATTTCGACCTTGAATACCTCTTTATCGACGGCTTCCTGAAGATCGTGCACCACCCTCTCGAAACGCTCGAAGGGCTTTTCACCGAACTGAAGAATTTCTCCGACCGCACGGACGTTAAGCTGATCATCAGCATCAGCGGAAACGCGGCGGATGCGCCGGAGTTCATCAAACCCTATATGGTATAACGCTTAGTTAAAACCAAGACCGGAAAGCTTTTGCGGGCGCGCTGCGCCCGCTTTTTTGTGCGCTGTTGTGAAACATGTGTGTGCGTGGCGGTTTTGCGTTGCTTTTTTTGCAACATTTGGCAAAAAGTGGTGGACACAATTCGTTTATTTGACGTATAGGCTTTCGTTTGGTAGAATATACCTTGTTTATTGTATACCGGAAGCGGTATGCGTACAAGAATCAGCCTGGCGTTTCCGGGCCGGCATGGAGGTTTGACCATATGAAGTCCTGGGTAAGGACAATCCTATATTTCCTTGCGGTGATCCTCATCACGGCAAGCGTGACCGCAGGGGTAACGGTCACGATCCTCAACAAGGGGCGGGAGGACGTCGTCGTCCTCTCGGCGGAAGAATACGCCAAGATCAGCGATCTGCTGTTCCTTGATGAGATGATCGGCTGGATCCAAAGCGATTCGTTCCGGGAACCGCCTTCCCGGGAAGCGCTGCTGGACGCGGCGGCGAACGGCATAGTTGCCGCGCTGGACGATCCCTATGCGGCTTACTACACAGCGGAGGAATACGAGGCGTACCTTTCCAACATCAACGGGCAATATAACGGCATCGGCATCCTCGTCGGCCAGCCGGATGCGGAGGGCGCGCCAGTGCTTGACGTTTATGATGGAACGCCGGCTGCGGAAGCGGGCATTTTGCCGGGGGATGTGATCCTCTCTGTGGACGGAGCAGCCGTCGGCGGCATGCTGCTGGACGAGGTGGCCGCGTCCATCGACCGGGAAGTGGGGGAGAGCGTATCGCTTACGCTCAAACGCGCGGAGGAAACGCTCGAATTTGAGGTGACCTGCGCGGCGCTCAACCTGACGCGCGTCACAAGCGCGCTGTTCCGGGAGTATACGGGCTACATCCGCATCAGCATGTTCACGGGCAACTGCGCTGCGGAGTTCAGCGAGGCGATCAAGGATCTGACAGACCGTGGGATGCGCTCGCTCGTGATCGACCTGCGCAACAATCCGGGCGGCTCACTTTCGGACGTTGTGAGCATTGCGGATACGCTGCTGGGCGAAGGGACGATCGTAAGCGTGCGCGGCCGGTTGGAAGCCGAAGGGGAGGTATACCGGTCGAACGCCAAAGGCGTAAAAGTGCCGGTCGCGGTCATCGTAAACGAGAATTCCGCTTCCGCAAGCGAGATCCTTGCGGCGGCGGTGCAGGATTTTGGGGCAGGCGCTGTCGTCGGCATGACGACTTATGGGAAGGGCGTCGTGCAGACCACGAAGCAGATCGAAGGCAACCGCGCGTGGCTGAAGCTGACGACCGATGCATATTATACGCCGGGCGGCGCGAATATTGACGGGACGGGCGTGACGCCGGATATCGAGATCGACCTGCCGGAGGAGCTTAAGGGCCTTGCGATCGATCAGATCGAACAGGATGACGATGCACAGCTTTGGGCGGCGCTTGACTACGTGCGTGCGCTCGCGGACGAACAGGAAGGGTAACAGCCGAACATCCGTGCATGTGAAAGCGGGCCTTCGCATTGCGAAGGCCCGCCAGCGTGTCGAAAAAGTTTCTCCGGGATTGTCAAGGGCCGCAGCCCTTGACTTTCAATCGCGAGCAGCGACC
>UREK01000012.1 GCA_900546845.1 uncultured Eubacteriales bacterium | reverse complement strand
CCGCTTCTATTATACCAAAAAAACCAGTCGTTGACTGGCTTTCTTGACAGACTGAAAGCTAGGATTTTCCTAGCTTTTTCCGTGGCATAGTGTACCCGAAAAGATATCTATTTGTTGCATTTATTCGAATATCAGAAACCTATGAAGAACGCTGCCATGCGTGTATAACCGCTTGGCCCATGCTTCCAGCTGAGCTATACTCCCAAATGTGGAAAAGAGCATTTATTAACTATGTTGTTTGATACAGGGGTTGTTTACCGCTTCAACCGGGCTCCAGTTGCAACTGACATACTTGGCGAAACTACGGATCTGGTGAATGATAAGTTGCCTGGACTACTTAAGTCTGTAGAATTCCTGCGTTGAGAGGAACTCGCCCTTAACCTACACGGCAGTTTTCTGCCGCGCAGGTTAAGGTTACGGAAGGTATCTTTTGCAATTAATCAAAATAAGGTACTACATAGCGCTGGAGATAGATCGTGTCGCCGCCATGGAGCATGATATCATCGAAGGAGCCGCTGATCTGCTCTTTATTGGCATCCATGGGCAGCCAAGTGTAGCCGTCTTCTTCCATATCGGCAATGTGGCCATCGATGTTCTCTACGAACATGGCACCGTGCTCCTCCTCAGAGATCAGGACGGCCTCAAACAGCACTTCACAAAGAGAAACACCATCCGATAGCAGTGATGTTACTTAAACACATGATAGCCGGTTAGTCTTTATGTTCTGCCAGACAAGAGTGCTCAGTCAATGCGCTTAATGCGGCAATGCGTTCGTTGACCATGCTTTGAAAACACATGGGCAGATGATCGCGGTGCGCACGGTGCATGGCCACGCACTCCTGGCAGCGGCCATGATATTTACAGGCCACCTTGCAGGAGCAAATGTTTTGTTTGTTTGCTATGGCTTCGCGCACTTCGCTGACAAATTCGTCCTGCAGGGCGCGGTAGGTCTCGATATCGCCTGCATGATAGGCTTCAAGGGCGCACTTTTCTTTTTCGTTGCCGTCGATTATCATGGAAAAACCTCCTGTATCGTTCTTAATGCACTGTTTGGAATGGATGCCGGGTAAAAGGAAACGCAGGGAAAGATTGCTTGCGCATGCAATTGGCGCCGTTATTCTGGCTCTGCTGCTTTGCTTCGCCGGAAAAAATTCCTGCCTTCGGAAAGGATCAGTCCGGTAAGGATCAGTGCGGTGCCGGCAATGGTAAGGGGCATGATCTTCTCATGCAGGAACAACGCGGATGCGATAACGGTTACAATGGGGATGATATAAATATATGTAGTGGTTTTGACCGGCCCAAGGAGCTTGATGGCTGTGTTCCAGGTCACGAAGCAAAGGGCGGAAGCACAGAGCCCCAGAAAGAGAAAATGAAGCAAGTTTGTCATCTTCATAAAGCGGGAAAGCTCCAGTTTGAAATCAAAGAAGAACAGGGCGGGGATCATGCAAAGCAGGCCGTAGAAGATAACGCGCCTTGTTGTCAGGATCGTATTATGCCCGAAACCACTGATTTTCTTGACAAGGAGGGAGTACAATGCCCAGCATATGGCAGCGCAAAGTGCAAGCAGGTCGCCCAAGGGGTTTAACTTCAGCTTTGCGCCGTTAAAGGAGATTAAAGCGATGCCGGCCATGGCAACTACGAAACCGGCGAAGAAGTTGCCCCGCAGTTTCTCAGAACTTTTTGTGAATGCTCTGCTGAACAGCGCGGTAAAAAAAGGCGCTGCGGAAAGGATCACGCCCACGTTGGAAGCCATAGAGTAAACGAGAGCGATGTTTTCCAGCAGGTAATACAGACATACGCCGAAAAAACCTGCCATAAGGAAGGTGCATTCCTGCCGGAATGTAGTGCCCTTCAAGCGGTGCGGGCAGACGAGAAGAAGAGCAAGCAGACCCAACGTAAAGCGGAAAAAGAGAACCTCAATGGGTTGAAAATCCGCAAGAAGCGCCTTTGTGGAAATCAATGTAGTGCCCCAAACGAGGATTGTAACCAGGGCAGCAAAATGCCCGAATGTGTGCTTACTTTTCAGGTTCATTGCCTGCCTCACCGTTAGCTTCAGGTTAACGAAGCCATGTATCCTTTCCTGCGAGCATTGTGCGTTCCACCTGTACCTTAAGGATCTCTTCCGGCGGGATGGTGAAAATATCCCGGTCAAGAACGGCTAAATCGGCGAATTTACCTGCTTCAAGGGTGCCTGTGGAAGCGCTTCCGCATGTGGCGTGGGGAAGGTTTTTGCTGAAAAGGCACAGCGCTTCATATACGCTGAGCTTTTCTTCCGGTTGCATGCCACCATCCGGCCACCCGCTTAGGTCCTTGCGTGTGACGGCGCTGTAGATGGCGGGCATGGGTGCGTAAGATTCCACCGGCGCATCCGAGCCTCCTGTTAGGAGCAGGTCACTCGCAAGATAGGTATGCCAGAGGTAGCCGGCCTTTTTTCGCACCGGCCCCAGGCGCTCCTCCATCCAGTGCATATCCGTGAGGAAAAAGACGGGCTGGATATCCAGCACAACGGGCAACTGCTGCATGCGCCGAATGAGTTCCGGCGTGGCAAGCTGGGCGTGGATAATGCGGAATCTGGGCAGAGCGTCCACCTGCTGCTGTGACCATCCTTCCGTGAGAAGAGCGGAACGGGTGCGTTCGATTGCTGTGATCACCATGTCCAGTGCCCGGTCGCCGATGGCGTGCACGGCGCACTGGATGCCTGCACGGGAAGCGCGAAGCATTTTCTGTTCCAGGGCATCCTGATCTTCTACCACAATGCCTGTTGTGCTGGGGTCGTCCGTATAGGGGGCATACAGCGCGGCGCTGCGTGAGCCAAGGCTCCCGTCGCAAAAGAGCTTATAGCCTCCTACATATACTTTCGTATGCGGATCATCCAGCATGACAGACGGCGTCACAGGTTGATCCTGCAGCTTTTCCAGCTTGTCCTGATAGACTGTGACCCGGAGGGGAAGAAGGCCTTCCCGGTCGAGCGCTGCATAGTCTTCTGCAGACTCGGTGTATTTCCAGATATCGGCGGCATAAGTATGCATGGCTGTCATACCCAGAGAAGCCATTTTTTGCAGCTGCTCCACCATGATGGCGTGCTTGCAGGCGGGGTTGGAGAGTGGATCCGGTATGATTTCATCGAAAACTTTCGTCGCCTGTTCCCGAAGGATACCATTCGGATAGCCGTCCGCTTCAAATTCTACCGTGCCGCCTGGCTCCGGAGAATACCCTTTGCCGATCCCTGCTTTTTCCAAAGCGGCCGTGTTTGCCACCGCCGTATGCAGACAGGCTCGCTTGATGACGATGGGATGCTCGGTGCTCGCGGTATCCAGATCATGACGGGTTGGCAGTTGGTCGGCAGAGTCTGCCCATTTGGATTGATCGAAGTTCGATCCGCGGACCCATTCCCCCTTAGGCGTTGCTGCGGCTTTTTCCCTAAGCCGCGCGATGGTCTCCGTCTTGGAGGCACATCCACCCAGGTCTACCGTGGTCAGCGCCTTGCAGACAGCATAAAAATGCATGTGACTGTCTCCGAGGCCGGGAATGACGGTCTTTCCGCCGAGATCTATGATTTCCCGCGTATCATAACGCGCAAAGGCTTCCTTGTCAGTTCCGGCAAAAACGATCCTGCCGTCTTGGATGCCCAGCGCTTCTACTATATCGGCTTCATTTTTCAGGGTATGGATGCTGCCGTTGAAAAGCAGCCTGTCCAGCATTTCTTTCATAATCAGATCCTTTGACAGATACGGCATATAGGCTCACTTGCGCCTGGCTTTTGTTTCTGAAAAGGCCGCGCGGATCGCTGCGAGGGTTCCCGGCGAGGAGATGAGATCATACGCTGTGGCTGCGAGTATCTTGCTGGCATAGAGCACAGCGGCATGGCACTCATCGCTTTTGCCCTGAGCAGCCGCCTCCTTACTGTGGCTGGGGGCAGGATTCTCTCCTTCGCTTGCGACGCGAATGCACGCGCCAGGAAGAATATAGCATACATTGCCGAAGTCCGTAGAGCCGGTCTTTTCACGGGGCGGGGCGATTTTCGGCGCGCCCGCGAGGACAGCATTTTCCATCAGGAGGGTGTTGAGGCCGGGAACCGGAATGCTGTTGTCGATGTCTCTGGCCCGCCGGGCTGTATAAGCGGTCTCTGTCATGAGAGCAGCGCCATCGAATATTTTCATGAGGCGCTCAATTACGCTTTCGAGCATCACCCGGTCATAAGAGCGGACGATGATCTGCGCAGCTGCATGGGCGGGCACTGCATTCGGCGGCATGCCGCCGTCGGTAATGGCATAGTGGATACGCACGTCGTCCGGCACATGCTCTCGCAGAAACTCGATGGCGTTGAAAGCGAGCAGAAGGGCGTCGAGCGCAGAACGCCCGCACTCCGGCCGGATGGCTGCGTGAGCACTCTGGCCGGTATATTCCACAGAAAAAGTGCTGAGTGCCATGGTGCGCAGATCCACACCGGTGCCGCCCGAGCTTGCATGCATCATCAAAGCGACGTCGATATCCCGGAAGCATCCGTTTTCCAGCATGATGATCTTTCCGCCTTCGGTTTCCTCCGCTGGAGTACCATAAACAACGATCCGGCAGGGCATATCCTGCGGGAGCATTTCCTTTAGTGCTACGGCTGCTCCTGCAATGGCAGGCCCCTGAAGATGATGGCCGCAGCCATGGCCGATCCCCTCAAGCGCATCATATTCACAAAGAAGGCCGATAGATGGGCCGCTGGTACCGTTTTCCCACTCGGCGCGGAAAGCGGTATCAAGCCCGCCGATGCCTAATTCCGCGGCAAAACCATTCTGCCGGAGATATTCCGAAAGAAGGGCGCTTGCTTTGTATTCCTTCAATCCGACTTCCGGATTGTCGCAGATATAATCGGCCATGCGCAGAAGGTCATCCTTTCGGCTCTCGACGGCGGTAAACAGGCTTTGTTTCATCATACGCCTCCTTCATACAGGGCACAGGCCACAAAATGGCCGGGTTCCGCTTCGATCAGCTTCAGGTCTTCCTTCAGACAGCGGTCGCTGGCATTGGGGCAGCGGGGCGCAAAGCGGCAACCCGGCTTGGGGTTGACGGGGTTGGAAACTTCTCCTTTGATGATGCCTGCACGGCGTTTGCGCGGCATCAGCTGGGGAACGGGAATCGCAGCGAGAAGCGCCTTGGTATATGGGTGGAGCGGGTTTTCAAAGAGCCTGTCCGAGCTAACATGCTCTACGCATTGGCCAAGGTACATGACGGCGATTTCGGTGGAGATATGTTTCACCACGGAAAGATCATGAGTGATGAACATATAGGTGAGGCCCATTTCTTCCTGCAAATCCATAAGAAGGTTTAGAATCTGTGCCTGGATGGAAACATCCAATGCGCTGACGGGCTCGTCGCACACGATGAACTTCGGCTCCACCGCAAGGGCGCGAGCAATGCCGATGCGCTGCCTGCGGCCGCCGTCCAACTCATGGGGATAGGCGTTTTCAAAACGGCTTGCGAGGCCAACCGTGTCCATGAGCTGATCCACTCGTTTGTAAATCTCCGCGTTGCCGCGGCAGAGCTTACATACCCGGATGGGTTCTGCAATGATGTCTCTCACGGTCATGCGGGGATTCAGGGACGAGAAGGGGTCCTGGAAAATAATCTGCATTTCGCGGCGCATGGCAGCCATTTGCCGTTCGCTGTAGCCTGCGATATTCTGCCCATTGTAGAGCACTTCACCGCTTGTGGGCTCGATGAGCTGAAGGATGGTTCGCCCAAGGGTAGATTTTCCGCAGCCACTTTCGCCGACTACGCCAAGGGTGCTGCCTGCCTCAATGGAGAGATTCACACCGTCTACGGCATGGAGCATTCCCTTTGGGGTCTTAAAATACTTTTTCAATTCCCGTGTTTCGATCAGCGGTGTGCTCATTGGGCGGCTCCTCCTTTTTCTTTTGCAGCCATAAGATGGCAACAAATGAGGTGGCTTCCTTCCTGTACGGCAGGCGGCATTTCGGTGCGGCAGATATCCATGCAGTCGGGGCAGCGGCCATGGAATTTACAGCCTGAAGGCAGGGCGGTGGGGTCAGGCATTAAACCGTCGATGGGGGACAGGCGGCGGGTTTTTCGGGTGAGGTCGGGGATGGAGCCGAACAGCCCTTTGGTATAAGGGTGCTTTTTCTCTCCGTTGAAGATATCTTCCGCAGTGCCGCATTCAACGATCTCGCCTGCATACATGATGGCGACCTTGTCGCAGGTTTGGGCGACGACGCCGAGATCGTGGGTGATGAGGATCATGGAAGTGTTGAGTTTTTCTTTAAGCTCGTTCATCATATCCAGGACCTGAGCTTGTATGGTCACGTCAAGGGCAGTGGTAGGCTCGTCCGCAAGGAGCAGCTTCGGTTCGCAGGCAAGGGCGATGGCGATTACAATGCGCTGTTTCATCCCACCGGAAAACTGATGCGGATAGTCGCTCTTGCGCCCGGCAGGGATGCCCACCATCTCAAGGATATTGTCCACGCCGGTGGCAAGGTCAGCGCGGCTGATGTCAGGGCGGTGGAGATACAGCACCTCGCCGATCTGATCGCCCACGGTGATGGTCGGGTTGAGGCTCGTCATAGGATCCTGGAAGATCATTGATACTGTGCTGCCACGGAGCAGGCGCATGTCTGCCGCCGTTGCTGCAAGCACATCAGTGCCGTCCAGCGTGATGCTGCCTCCGGTTACTTTGCCGATCTTTTCCGGAAGGAGGCCCATAATGCTGAGGGCTGTGGTAGTCTTGCCGGCACCGGTCTCACCGACAAGCCCCAATGTCTCGCCGGAGAAAAGTTCCAGGTTGACACCGTTTACGGCATACACGGTGCTTTCATCCGTCGTGTAAACAACGCGGAGATCCTGTATCTTCAAAATTGGTTCAGCCATAGCAGTTCCTCCTTAGTTTTTCAGGCGGGGATCCAGCGCATCCCGGAGTCCATCGCCGATCAAGTTCAGGGACATGACCGCAAGGGCGATCGCTGCGCCGGGGATCAGGATCAGGTGGGGATAATAGCGCATCATCGTCTTGCCTTCGGAAAGCATGGAACCCCATTCCGGCGTGGGTGGGGAGATGCCGAGGCCGACGAAACTCAACGAGGAGATCCCGAGGATGGTGCGGGCGATGTTCAGCGTCGCCTGAACGATGATGGGGCCCATGGCATTGGGCAGAATATGACGCAGAATGATGCGGCCGCCGCGCGTTCCGCAGGCGCGGGCTGCTTCGATGTAATCCTGCCCCTTTACTGTAAGGATCGCGGAGCGCACCACGCGCGCAAATGCGGGAATTTGCGAGATCGCTGTTGCCAGCAACAGGTTGAACATACCTTGGCCAAGCGCCGCCACGATAGAGATGGCAAGGAGCGTGCTCGGAATTGCCAGAAACACATCCATAATGCGCATGAGCAGGTTGTCCACCTTGCCGCCGTAGTAACCGGCGGCTGCGCCGATGAGAGAGCCTACGACAAGGGAAAGCACCATGGTGAGCAGGCCGACGGAGAGGGAGATGCGCGCGCCAAACATCATGCGCATCAGGATGTCGCGGCCATACTGATCCGTGCCGAAAAGATGTGCTGCGCTGGGTGTTTGCAGTTTGTTGGGCATGTCCATGGTGATCGCTTTTTCATAGTCGCCGAAAATGCTGACATAAACGGCCATCAGGATCATCATCAGGAAAATGACAAGCCCCAGCATTGCAAGTTTATTTTTCCGGAAGCGGAACCAGATCATTGAAAGCTGGCTGCGCTTGCGGCGGGTAACCGTTCCTGTGGTTTCCATTCTTCTCGCCTCCTATCCTTTCGTGTATTGCGTCTTGACCCGCGGATCGATATAGGTATAAAGAATGTCCACGAGAAGGTTCATAAGGCCCGCGACAATGGCCACAAAAATAATGGATGCCATAACGACTGGCGTATCCTTCTGGCGGACTGCGGTCACCATGTGGGAACCAAGGCCGGGGATCGCAAAAACAGCTTCAATCATAACTGTTCCGCCGAGCTGATGGGCAAAGTTCATGCCGATGACCGTAACGATAGGCAGCAGCGCATTGCGCAGGCAATGACGGAATACAATGCGGGACTCGCTTGCACCTTTGGCCCGGGCAGTGCGGACATAGTCCTGGCGGATGACTTCAAGCATGGTGGAACGTGTCATACGGATGAAAGTCGCCATGGTGACGGAGGCCACAGCCAGCGAAGGCAATACGAAATGCTTCCAGCTGGAAATGCCGGTGGCGGGCAGAATATTCATTTTCAAAGCAAAGAGCAGGATCAGCAGCATACCGACGAAGAAGCCTGGCATAGCGGTAAGCAGCATTGCGCCGACCGTGCTGATGGTATCGATAATGCTGTATTGTTTAACAGCTGATAAAATGCCGACAGGAAGGCCGATGAATACTGCGATCAGGATGCCGAAAAATGCGACTTTGAACGTGGTGGGAAAACGGTCAAAGATCTCATCAAAGACCGGTTGGCGGTTGCGGTATGAGGTGCCGAAATCACCCCGCACGGCATCCGCAACATAGCGAACAAAGCGTACGAGAAAAGGATCGTCCAAGCCAAGCTCGGTGCGAAGTTTGGCGACTTCCTCAGCGGGAGCTTCCTCGCCCAGGATAAGCTTCGCGGGATCGCCCGGCGTAAAGTTCATGATAGCGAAAATGATGAAGGTGATGCCAAGGATCACGGGGATCATCATCAACAAGCGTTTTAAAATGTAGCGCAGCATGGAATCCTCCTATTAAAGCAGGGGCTTGCTCAGAAGCGGGATCGGGTATTACGGTATCTGAGCCACAGCATGCAGATTTCAATAAGCTGCGGGGCGCATTGTTCAGCGTGCGCCCACGCAGGTTCGGGCAGATCCCGAGGATGCTGGTTCGGTATTATTCGGCCCAGCTGTAATCAAAGACGTAGTGGCATTCGCCAATGTTGGCCTGTACGCCGTTCAGAGAGCTGTTGGCAGCAATGCAGACATTATCCGTCATCAGCGGGATGAACGGAACATCGTCCCGGACGTATTCGCTGATCCGATAGTAAAGCTCTTTACGTTCCTTATCATCGCTGGAAGAGCGGGCCTTGTCAAGCAGAGCATCCACTTCAGGGTTGTTATATCGGATGTAGTTGGTGCCGCCGATGTTGCTGCTGTGTATGCGGCCGTAGAGGACGTAGTCCGCATCCGGGTATCCTGCGGTAAACATGAACAGAGTGATGTCATAGTTGGCATCGGTCGTAACATCGGAAAGGAATGCGGCGCGCTCCATGAGCTCAAACTCCAGATTGACGCCGATTTGGCGCAGCTGCGCCTGGACGATCTCGGCAGGGCGGGTATAGGTGGAGCTCTGATTCAGCTTGATGGTGACGGTGAGGCCATCCGCGTAGCCGGCTTCCGCGAGGAGCTGCTTCGCCTTTTCAAGATCATATTCATGGTTCTTGAATTCGGGGTCAAAACCAAATACGCTGGGGACGATGGGCATTTCGACCGGCATGCCAAAGCCGTTGAGCGCGCCGTCCACGATCTCTTCGCGATTGATGGCGTAGCTGATTGCTTCGCGGACGCGTTTGTCGGAGAAGAGCTCGCTTTCGTTATTAAATGCGATGACCCACATGTATACGGAGCCGTTTCCGGGAATAAAAGATACGTTCTCAAGGGATTCAAGATGTTCCCGGTCTGCAAGGTCGGGGGAATAGAGAACGTCAACTTCGTTGTTCTCAAGGGCAATAGCGGCGGTATTGCGGTCGGTCATGATCATGAAGGTCAGGTCTTTAATCTTGGGGGTGCCGCGCCAATACTCTTCAAATCCTTCGAGAACGATCTTCTCACCGCTGCTCCACTCTACGAATTTATACGCACCGGTGCCTACGGGGGCTTTTGCAAAACCGTCATCGCCCAGCTCTTCCACAGCGCGTTTGCTCACAATGCCGAGGCAAGGCACGGAGAGGCATTGGAGCGCGGGGCCGAAGGCCTGCTTCATGCAGAGTTTTACATGGGTGTCATCCACTACTTCTGCATGGTCCATGGTGCCGCTGTAGCTGGTGGTGAAGGAGGAAGCGATAGCGCGGTTCAGGGAAAACGCAACATCTTCTGCCGTCATGGTATCGCCGTTGTGGAATTTGACACCTTCGCGGATTTTGAAGGTGATCTCCGTATTGTCTGCGGAGAATTCCCAGCTCTCGGCAAGGCCGGGAACAAGGCCCTCACCGGGCTGATTACGCACCAGCGTTTCGTATACCTGGTAATGGATGATGGAGGTGACCGTGTCGCGAGCCATGTGGCAGTCCATACTTACGATGTCAGCGTTGATACTGAAGATCAGCGTGTCCTTAGCTCCATCGCCATTCGTGCCAGCCTGTTCACCGCAGCCGGCAAACATGCTTGCCAGCATCAGCATGACAAGGGCAAGAGAAAGTACTTTGCTTCGTTTCTTCATGGTTTTGTCTCCTTGCTTTTTGTTATAATATTGCTATACAGCAAAATGTTATTGTTCGGAATATCGTCCTGCCTCAAACAGGGTTGCAACAGTGAATTTGATGCCGTTTATATAGTTTTGCAGGAGGATATTTTCCCGGGCAGAGTGGTGCCCGGAATCCAGCGCTGCAACGCCGCAGGCGCAGATGATGGGGAGCTCAGGCTGTACGGTGCGCAGCAAGTATGCCGGGCCGCTGCCAAGCTGGGTGATGGAAGGGGTGAGAGGCTTTTCATATACTGCTGCCGCTGCTTGGGTGAGGACATTACGCCAGGGATTGTCCACCGGGGTGCGCACGGGGAAGCCGGCTGAATCCGCTGTGATCTCCACGTCAGAAAAACCGTTTTGATCCAGGTGCCGGCGGAGCTTTTGAAGGATGTCTTCCGCATTTTGCCGGGGT
The DNA here is from genome assembly GCA_900546845.1 of uncultured Eubacteriales bacterium. Taxonomy (GTDB): domain Bacteria; phylum Bacillota; class Clostridia; order Christensenellales; family CAG-138; genus UBA1685. The sequence goes on along the minus strand of UREK01000012.1, from coordinate 60,360 downwards.
ACCAGAATGACGGAGAACCGGGCCGATGCCGTGCTGGGGATGATGTGGCGGAAGCCCTTCCAGGGTTCGCCGGATTCGATGCCGTTGATGTTGAGGGAGGGTTGAAGGAAGATTTTTTTCTTTAATTCCAGCCCATGCAGACCGAGAATGAAATTTGGTATCTCCTTACAGGCCAGCATGCCCGCTTCATCATAAGGATAGTTTTGAAGTACATCGAGGTCGGCCTGTGTAGCAGGGAGCACATCGTCGTAAAATCCATCGATGAGCACTTGCTCATGTATGTCTTTCAAAGATGCCAATGCCCAGACCAAACGCCATGCGGCATTGGGCAGTTCAGCTCCCATACGGCCGTGCTCATCTCCGTTGGAAGATTTGACCTGGAGCGTCACTGTCAGCGTAGAGCGAACGCCAAAGGCGGCTTCCGGGCTGCCATCCGGCAAAGTGCGGCCATTTTCCCAAAGGCAAAGGTCGGCATCGGTCATTTCGCGCAGAAGCTCTGGCGCTTCACTTACCATGCGGCTCAGAGCCATGCTGCCGGTTTCTTCGTCTCCATCCAGCAGAAATGCCGTGCCCACCGGCAGTGCGCCTTTTACGGAGAGAATCGCTTCCACGGCCTGAAGCCTTGCCAACAGAGCCCCTTTGTTGTCGGACACGCCCCTGCCATAGAGCCGGCCATCCTGCTCCGTGAGTTGGAAGGGCGGACATGCCCAAGCGGATGCAGCCCCTTCGGGAACCACGTCATAATGATTATAGAACAGGAGTGTTTTCTTTCCGGAAACGGGCCGGCGTCCGAACAATATGGAGGATTCCTGCGGAGCGCCATATTCCACCGGGGAGAATCCGAGGGATGATAACCGCGCTTTCACGGTTTGGTGTGTGTGGTAAAGCCCGTCCGCATCGCATTTTACACTGCGCATGGAACAGAGTTCTGCCAATTCTTCAATATAACGGGCGGACATATGATCTACATATTGAAAGACTTGCTCCATAAACCGAGATTTCCTTCGCGCTTTTATAATATGGGTATAGTATACATAGGACATTGATAAAAAGAAAATATTATTTTATAATTATTTATATAAGTTATTGTTAACAAAACGGAGGAGTAAAAATGCAGCTGCGGGATATCCAGTATGTAGTTACCATTGCGGACACGCAAAGCTTCTCCCGGGCAGCGGAAGCGCTTTACATCAGCCAGCCTGCGTTAAGCCAGTCGATTAAGCGGCTGGAAGCGGATCTGGGCGTAACGCTTTTTGCCCGCAAACGGAAGCGTGTTCTGCTGACGCGTGCAGGTGAACTCTTTTTGCAGGATGCCCGGCAGATTCTTCAGCTGAGCAGCCATATTACGGCGCAGATGGAGAACCTGCATGCTCTGAAACAAGGAAGGCTGCATATCGGGATGACGCCGCTCTTTGGCCGGTTTTATTTTGCTTCGGCGTACAATGCCTTCCATACGCTGTATCCTGGGGTGGAGATCACAGTGCATGAAGCCACATCCATTTCTCTTGAACGCCTCCTTGCGGCGGGGAAGATCGACATCGCCCTTATGCCGCTTCCCTTTGCAGACGATACATTTCAATATGAGGAGATGGTATCGGAAGAGACGTTCCTGGCCGTACCGCCGGATCATCATATCAACAGCCTCATGCCGCCCATGCCGGAAGGAGAGTTTGGAAAGGTGGATATGGGTTTATTCCGGGACGACGATTTCATTATGCTCTATCCGGGCCAGCGGCTGCGACAACTGGGAGTAGATGCTTGCCGTGCGGCCGGGTTTGAGCCACACATTGTTTTTGAAACTTCTTATGTAGACTCTGCGAATGCCCTTGTAGCTACTGGGATTGGCGTAAGTTTTGTCCCATATATGATCTTTGCCACCCGCAAGGATAACGGAGGGGTGGTGTATTACCACATTAATGGCATCAATGCCACCCGAAATCTGGTGGCGGCTTATGAAGATGCAGCGCAGCTTTCGCCTGCGGCAAAAGCCTTTATTCGCATAACTCGGGATCTTTTACGGTAGCGGCGATGTGACTCGAACACATGACACTCCGGGTATGAAGGCATGTGGCGATAGGGTTAAACAAATCTCTGAGCTAAAAACCCTTGAAACGTCTGGGTTTCCTGTGCGCCGCCTGTGTGTGTCGGGTGTTCACAGGAGCAGAGTTCATCTTTCATGATGAACGGATGATGAACTCAATTCGTCCAACTGTTTTGCACACTTTACTCAAAATCTTCCAGCTTTTTCTTCAGCTGCTTTGCCGTCCCCGTGCTGCGCTCAAGCGCCTTCGTCCAGGTTTTTGCTGTCTGCTTCCGCAAGAATTCGGTCAGAGCGTCTATTTCTTCATCCATATCATAACGCTCCAGCGCCTGATAATACTCCTTCTTATCTTCATCGTACACGATGACGGGCGGTTCGCCGTGGGTCATGAGGAAGTAATTTAGCAGCGTCCGCCCCACGCGGCCATTCCCATCCACAAACGGGTGGATATACTCAAACCGGGCATGGAAATATGCCGCAGCCTTGAGGATATCGGCGTTGGGATTGAGCTCGGTCAATTCGTCGATCAATTCTGAAATTGCGGGTTCAACTTCTTCCGGCGCATATCCAACTTCATGGATGCCTGTCACATAGTCGTGCTTTTTGAATTCTCCGGGACGCTCACCCTTATCCACATACCGGCGCTCATCGAATGTCCCGCCGGTGAGGATGGCATGGACTTCCTTGATAAGCACTACGGAGAGAGGCTCTTTTTCTACGATCTTGCGGCGCAGGAAATCATAGCAGAGCTTTTGATTCTGCTGTTCAAACAAAGCGCGGGGATCGCCGGTGAAGTTCAGGGCCTTGCCGTTCTCAAAGATTTCTCTGGTATCGTGGTAGGTGATTTGGTCGTTTTCGATCTTACCAGAGTGGTAGGCGAACAGCACGCGAAAGCTGCCGAGAAGAATATCCAGTTCTTCCGGGGTTTTTGGTTCGTCGGAATGCCAGTATTCTCTGGCGGCGGCATAGTCGGGCATATCGTTACCTGCTTTCCAATGTCTCTCTCAATTGATTATACCATAAAATGATTCTGAAGGATCGGCAGCGTTGCTTATCTTCAGAGAGTATTTTCGTTGAACTCCAAATCAGTCTCCGTTCTCTGACAATTCCGAAAGAATAGCCCTGATATAGTCCGTTCGCGTATCTAATAATACACGGAGTATGGATATCGCCTCATCCACATCATAGATGATGATGTGTTTCTCGCAAATCAGATAACGCCCTTCAACATCTCGTCCCAGCTTATCCCGCAGGGCCTGCCCCATGTTGGGCTGATCCTTCAACAAGGCACAGGACTTTGCGATTCTCGTCAGGATGCGGATAGTGGCGTCCGGATTGAGAAGGGTATCGCAAATATATGATTCGATCTCCTGCAAATCATAGATGGCGGCAGGCGTATAACGCAGCTTCATGGTTTGATATGAAACCTTTCCAGCATTTCTTCTTCGGAGACCCAATCATTTTTCGATTTTACGGAATCCCGCCCTGCCTGGATTTCTGCCATTAACTGGGCGATGGCTTCATTGCGCAGGGCTTCCTTGCTGTTCTGCGTCACGACAAAGGGCAATCCACCTACATTGATGGATTGCTGAAAAAACAGGTTGATGGCGTCGGTCATACTCATGCCGCAGTTGGCATAGAGCCGCTCAAGCTGCGATTTTGCATCGGGATTGATGCGCATTTGGAAGGTGGCCGTCTTAGGTGCATCGAGTATTGTTAGGTGTTCCATATTCTCATCTCCTTGGCATTAGTATAATGCGATGTAATGACGATGTCAATACATCGCAGCATGCATAGGGATGATCAATTTGAGGATGGGCTATTCACCAGCATTGCATTTAGTCGGTTTTGTGAGTCTATGAAAGATTTATATATGTCTTTAATTCCAGCCTCTTTAGCCATGCTTACAACAAGGTTCTCTTCTGCAACGTCCATCCGCAGACCAAGAATAATTCCACTGGGAATCCATTCCATCATAATCGGCGGCTTCATCGGACAACCGGTAATCATTCTCCATTCTTCATCGTACTCATGACACTTTTTCTTTATCAGCGTTGTTTTTTCCTGCTCCCAATATCCGGTACAATATATTTCGTCATATAATTGTTGTGAAAACGGTGTTTGAGTGGTTTCCAGCAACTTACGAAGCATGATTAACTTCACAAATTTGGTCGCATTGTATGGAGCATCTGAGTAATAAATTGGATAGAGTGGAGTACCAAAGTTTTTTATTCCGCAGTTAGCGCACTTTTCTTGTTTTCCACATAAGAAGTTTTCTCCGTTTTCCAGATCATAGATTTGAACAAAACCTTTATGTTGATCTGCATATTTTAGCCATAGCGCTTCGTTAAATCTATTCTCGGAGAAGCAAACCGACCATGTATCTTTCTTAACCTCGTCACGCATGTGAAGAGCAGATTCCAAGAACTTTTCAAGCATCCCTGTTGAAAGCGCCTTTGCGACATTCTCAGCTGTTAGCTGTTCTGTTTGTTCCATAGTAAGACTGCTGCCGAGAAGCAATTTGACGCCATCTATAACAGCTTCTGTGCTCTCAACCGTTTTGAATGCATCCCCAAATTCTTTCCTGATTTCTTCGATATCAATATGCAAGAATGTATCAAAGGGATCATCGTAGTAATTCGCAGAAGAAAAATACAGCTTGTTGGTCCTAAGCGCTTCCAAACTGTTTAGGCTAACTGGGCGATATCGAAAAAGATACTTTGGAAGTCTAATAGCTTGTGTAAGCTTTTCGATATCTTGCTTTCTATCGTTTCCCGATAACGAGCAAAGGGTATTCCAAAATATCTCACGTTCTTGAGAATTCACGTATTCAACCTCCTTCGATTGCTTCAGCTGTTTGCAAAACGGCAGGGCTTTTTATACTCCTAACCGCCGGCGGATACTGTTCAACCACTCACCCTTGTATTTGAAATACCTTGGGCCTGCGATCGAGCCTTTTATGCCAGTCAGATGCTTTGCCAGTGAGGTGAGCGACCATATTTCACCGTTATATTTGACATGCTTGTCATCAACGACTTCACACAGCTCTCCCGAATGGTCGTTTCCGGTACAGCAGAATTCGATCTGTTCACCGACAGCGATGTTGCACTTGGAAAACGCGAACGGAGCCAAGCGCTCTTGGTGCTTCTCATTGATCTCCTGCGCCAAAGCCTCGTCACGCTGCTCGGTTTCCGTTGCTTTCCATTTTTTCAGACGGTGGCGGTAGCCATTGATTTCTGCGATTGCTTCAAGAATAGCGAACGCATCCTCCGGAGCCATGGCATAGAACTCACGGATACGGCGCTTGCCGTCTACATCTTCTATTGAGCGTAGATCCGGATTCAGTTTATCCAGAATGGAGTGGAGCTTCTTGTCGGAAAGGGTAGAGTTAACTTCATAAGTCGCATATATGCGGAACGCAAACGGCACGGCAGTGCTGCGGTTGAGCTCGTCAAGCCGCTGCTTCACGTCTGTAGCGTACCCGATCTTCACATATTGCGGAAACGATGGGTTTGTAAGTATGTAGATTACGCCCTTTGTCTGCTCCATGCTGTCCTCCTTTGCTTAGATAGCGATATTTAATCAATGGTTTTCCTCGAAGTTTTCAACCTGCTCCATCACTTTGCGGAAAACTTCCGGGCTGTACTGGGGAGGGTATCCGTTTTTGATCAGGCAAACCTTAATATCGAATTTGAGCTGATCGCGCACGATCTGATTATTCAACCAGTCTGCGAAGGAAGATTTTGTATCGATGATCTCCTTGATCTTTTTTGCCAACGACTTACACTTGTCGTTGACAGATACGCCATCGATAACCTTATCCTTACCGTATTCAAAATTATATTCATCGCGCAGCGCCATCAAAATATCATAAAACGCCTTTTCTTCAAAAGTGAGCCTTACTTTGCGAAAACTTTCACGGTTAGCGTTCATTTCTTTGAGGATTTGCAGCGCTTGGGCGGTTGCGTTTTTAATGATCTCTTCGGAGGTTTGCTCCTGCGCTTCTCCCGCTTCTTCAGCTGTGAGATGCGACCGCCTGTCATGGTATTGTTCGATCGTCTTTTCCAGCATTTCCTGGAATTTCTTTGCGGCCATCTGATTTGTCCTGCCGTACTCAGAAATTCGCTTGCGAAGCTCCTTCACCAGCAATTCCAGTTTGGTAGCTGGCATTTTTACATCCGATAGCTTTTCAAAGTATTCCGGGCTGAATATGTCCTCCTGCTCTCCATCGTCAAGAACATTTTCAACCTTGTTGTATTTCAGCGCTTCTTCGACCATCCGCTCCACATGGCGATTCATGGTATCGGCGTCGATCTCGGTATCGGTTCCGCTCATTTTGCGTACAAATCCTGCGATTGCCATAAAGCATTGTGCGAGGGCGGCTTCTTCTTCGCCCAGTTCACCGGATGGCTGGCAGATATCGTGCGCCGCCCGCATCCTTTTTACAGTTTTCAGGAAATATGTTTTGAACGATACCTTGCTGACACTTTTGCCGCTGTTGTTTTCCGTTTGCAGTTCCTGCGTGGAAGCAAATACATATTCCGCCGCCTTTGCCAGCAGCATATACCGCTGGGCTGGATCGCCCGCAGGATCGAGGAACGAGGTCAAATCATATCCGGAAAAAAGATCTTTGAGAATGGATAGCTCCTCTCTGAACACGTCGATAGCCTGCTCCACATCGTCGGCAGTGGGCGCAACGAAATGATCGCCGCCATAGAGCTTCATGGCCTGGCGCATATTGTCGCGGATGCCGATATAATCGATGATAATGCCGTGTTCCTTTCCGGGAAATTTCCTGTTGACGCGGCTTATCGTCTGGATCAGCATGTGGGTTTTCAGCGGCTTGTCATTGTACATATAGGTAAGCGAGGAGACGTCAAACCCGGTGATCCACATATCCACCACGATTGCTATGCGGAAATTCGATTTATCCTGCTTGAACGCAGCATCAAAATCCTCAGAGCGCTTGTCGTTCCGCACGCCACCGAGATAGTTATACATATCCGCTTCATCATTGCTGTCAACACTTGCTACCATGGCGATAAAAGGCATTGGCTTCAATTCGCGCAGTTCCTCATCGGAAGGCTTCAGCTCGTCATGTGCCTTCTTTTCTACAAACCATTCCGGATATTTCGCCCTGAAGGTTTTGAGCAGATCATAGGCGATTTTTCTGCTGGAACAAACGACCATAGCTTTCTGCACCCTGTCCGGATCATTGGCACAGGATGAAGTGTAATGATCGTGAATATCGGTGGCAAGGCGCTCCAGACGGGAGGGCTCTCCCAAAATCACTTCCATGGAACTCATTGCCTTTTTGCTGGCTTCTATATCTTCTTCCGTAGCGCCATCGTCTGCACATTTCTTGTAATATGCCTCGATCTGCTTGATCTTTTCCTGATCCAGCAGAACCTTTGCGATACGGGGATGATACTTGATGGGTACGGTGAGCCCATCGGCAACGGCCTGATCCATCGTATAGCGATCTATTTCAGCGCCGAAGGTCTGATATGTTTTATCGATGGGCGTGCCGGTAAAGCCCACAAAGGTCGCCTGCGGAAACGCCTCCTTGAGAACCTTTGCGTAGGGCTTGGATACCATGGCCTTCATGTTCTTATCAGCGTCCTTGCTGAACTTGATCCGGTTGGCATGTTCAAGCTGCGTCCTGTGCGCTTCATCAGAGAAGCAGATAATATTGGCCCGGTTGTTGATCAGGCCGATTTTGTCATCCTTCCTGTCGCAGAACTTTTGAATGGTACAGATATAAAAGCCCCCGCTTTCCCGTGCGCCCAGTTCCTGCCGCAGCACTTTGCGGCTTGGGACAACTTTGACTTCACCAAGGTTCAAAAACTCTTCGCTCTTGGTAAACAGCTTTGCGCCCTGCTTTTGCAGGTCGTCACGGTCAACGATCATGACGATGGTGGGGGAGCCGATCTCGGGCACATCCGTACAGCGCAGGGCAAGCTGGCGGGCGAGGAACGCCATGGTATAGGTTTTTCCGCAGCCGGTCGCGCCAAAATAGGTTCCGCCCTTACCGCTCCTTTCAACAACGGATTTTATGATGCTCTGTTTTAAAAGCCGTGCGGCGAAAAACTGCGGGTAACGGCAGACGATTTCCAGTTCATCGCCATCATACTGGTTGTCCTGAAAGTAGATATAGTCCCGGAAGATTTCCAGGAACCTTTCAGGGTTATATACGCCCTTGATCATGGTTTCCACCTCGTCAAAAGGCAGGGTGGATATCTTGTCCCCATCGTCCACCCGCCGCCACGCATAAAAATGCTCATACGGCGTGCGGACGGTGCCCAGCCGTGTTTTTACGCCATCGGAAATGCAGGCCAGCGGGCAATAGTGCAGCAGGCGGGGGATATCCCGCCAATAGCGGATGTTGATCTGCTCCCATGCCTCATGGATCGTGGCTTTGTCATTTGCCGGATTTTTCAGCTCTATGATGCATACCGGTATGCCGTTGACAAAGAGAAGGATATCCGGCCGACGGGTCTGTGTTTGTCCGTTATTGGTATATTCCACGGCAAACTGATTGACCGCCCGGAAGATATTGTTTTTCGGCTTTTCAAAATCGATCAGCGCAACCATCTGGGCCATGCCGCTTTGGGGCGTAAACTGGATGCCGTTTACCATCCAGCCATACACTTTGTGCAGGGTGGCGAATTCACTTTCCGCACCTACAAGGCGGACGGTATCCATGAGCTGCCGGATTTCCTCGGCAGTCAGATCCGGATTGGTTTTGTGGAGGAACTGCTCCATATCGTCCGCATATAGAACCTCCCGCTTGGAGCTGCGGGGCATATTGCTACCCAGAAGGTACTGCCAGCCCTCGTTCTCCAGAAACGAAAGGAAGGTGCTTTCAAATTCCTGCTCGCAATAGCGGCCGTTGAAGTTTTGAAGTTTTGCCATGGCCTTATCCTCCGTTTTGCAACGATCCCCGAATCAGGATCGGGCAGATTTCCTTGATTTGAGCTTTTAACTGCTCGTTGATGCTTCTACGGGCAGCATAGATGTTGAATATATCCACAATTGCTTGTTGAGTTTTCTTATCGGGTATTGGCAACTCCGTCTCATAAAACCTATCTAAATCAAGATTGGAGCGAATGCTTGAATCGCTCATGAACCATCCGCGCCGATCGCTTTCCTTTCGAGAAAACCACATCAAAATGTATTCGTCACACACGGTATCATCTTTGCGTTCAAAAACAGTATACGCCGGCGAAATGATAATAGGGGCATCTTCCTGATGAAGTGCAATTCGAATACACTCATCTCTCCCTGTCTGCATTCCCGAAAAAGCAAATTGATTCTTCTTTACAAGTTTATATTTTGTCAAGTCTACGCCATTGGTATCTGCGACCGAAGGCATAAATTGCTTCAGAATATTGATGCCTTGCACATCTGTAATTGTACCGTTTTCGTTGCGATTATCAACTTCTCTTAAAAGCTCTCTAACAGGCTTGAAAGGGAATTTATGCTTAGTTTCACCAATAAGTGCATCAAATGTAAGCCTTAAATCCTCCAGCCCACGCTCATAGCTCTGCTGATTGGCAAGCATGGCTTTGTAGATGGCTACATATTTTTGCTGGGTTGGGAGGTCGGGAAGATCTAATACCATTTCACATAATGCATCCCACGTAAACACCTCAGTAGAACTTCCCCAAGAGCGGAAACACGCTTCTCGATCCCATTCGTCTCTGTTGAAATGCAAAAACAAGTATTCCGGAGAAACGATATCTTTCATTACCTCCTTTACTCTAAATCCAATATTATTCCAAGAAATAATAAAGCTCTCGGTGGTATCATTAAAACCAAAACCGATATGTTTACCATGAGTCCGGGGATTAAAAACAAATTCATTAGGATGTATAACTAAAAAATTTGTTAAGTCAGCAGTTGATAAATCCGCCTTTGTAGGAATGATTTGCTTTGTGATAGTCATTCCTCTAACATCAGCTGCTTCAAAAAAATGGTTTTCATTCGTTTCGGTCGTAAGTTCTATGAGCTGACCTATGGTGTATTTACTCAATCCCATACTCAATCCCCCTGAAAGCATTCTCCAGCATCCTTTGAGACTGCTTTTCCTGCGCCAGAAGCTCCCGCATCTCCTGCTGTATGCGGCGCATTTCTGTGTGGAAATCGATATCCAAGTCGTGGTCGATGAATTCGATATACTTGCTGGGCACAAGACTCCAACCCTGCTTTTCGATCTCATCCATGCTGACGCTGCGGTAAAGCTCCGGCACAGCGTATTTCGCGCCGTCTGTCCCTTGGCTTTGCCATGTGTGGTAGATGTCCGCCGCCCGCTGTATCTGCTCCGTGGTCAGGCAAACCTTCTTTTTGTTCTCGCCTTTGACCGGGTTCTCCGTCCATGTGCGCAAATCCATAAAGAGGATCTCATGTTCCCGGTTGCGCAGGTTCCGTTCGTGGTAGGCGCCGCCTTTTTTGTTCTGGTTCAATATCCAGAGTGTCACGCTGATATCCGTTGTGATGAACAACTCGCGGGGGAGGATGACGATGGCTTCCACCTTGTCGTTCTGGATCAGCTTTTTCCGTATCTCCAGGGTATCGCTGTCGCCCAGAGCGCCGTTGGCCAAAAGAAACCCGGCAACACCGTTGAGCGCCTTCAGGTGGAAAAGCATGTGCAGAATCCAGGCATAGTTTGCATTGCTTTCCGGCGGCGTTGTATAGTCCGCCCAGCGGGGATCGTTTTTCAAGTTGGCGTCATACCAGCCTTTCAGATTGAAGGGCGGGTTCGCCATGATGTAATCAAAATATAAGCCCTTATGCAGGTCCCGGGTAAAGGAGGAATCGCTTGTCTCGCCAAGATGATGGCTGATCCCACGCAGGGCGAGATTCATCTTCGCCAGCCGGTGCGTGGCGGGCTCCTTCTCCTGCCCATAAATATTGATGCGGCTGATATCCCCTTTCTTCGCTTTCACAAGCGCTGCGCTCTGGATGAACATGCCGCCGGAGCCGCAGCAGGGATCATACAGCGTGCCGTCAAAGGGCTCGATCATGGTGGCGATCAGCTGCACCACATCGTGGGGCGTATAGAATTCGCCTTCTTCCTTCGTTGCGTTTACAGCAAACTCCTTGAGGAAGTATTCATAGACGCGGCCGATCAGATCCTTTTCTTCCCCAAATGTTTTATGGCTGATCTTATTGACCTCGTCAACGATCTTTTTAATATCATTGGGCGCAAGGTTCCGTGCGGTAAACGTACCCTCCACAAAACAGCCTTTGAGCTGTTCGCTGCTGGCGGCAAGGCTGTGCAGGGCGGTATCCAGAGCCACATTGAGACCCGGTGCAGGCGTCTTGATGATCGTAGACCAACGGGCTTCCACAGGCAGGTTATATGTGCCGTCCGTAAAGGTGGCGTCCTCAAAAAACGCCGCCCAGATATTTTCATCATCCGGATCAAGTTCCTGTGCGATTAAATCCTGACGCAGTTTTGCAATGCCATCCTCAAACTTTTCTCCGATGAAGCGCAGGAACACAAGCGTAAGCATCATGTCCCGCTTTTCAAAGAAAGAGCCGGAATTACGCGCCTGACGCAATATGTCACGGCATTTGAACAGGACAGCCTCCAGGTTTAGTTTTTCCTCGGTCTTTTTCTTTGCCATTGGGCGATACCTTTCCTGTTATACTATTGGTTGCCGGTACCCACATCTTTATCGGGCAAAATCTCCATAATATCGTCCACCGTACAATCGAGGACGCGGCAAATCTTTGCCAGCACTTCCACGTTGACCGGCAAGTCTTTTCCCAGTTTTGCCATGGCGTTGGATGTGATTCCGGCTTCACGCCGCAAGGCTGTTTTGTTGATCTTTTTATCGATCATGAGTTTCCAGAGCCGGTTATAAGAATATGCCATCCAGAATCCCTCCGCACATCAAAACAGCATCGCCTAAGACACGATTATGAATATAACATTTTATCAGTTTTTTCTCGATTCTTCAACCAATATCGGCATATTTAAATATTGTGTTGAATATCTCAACTGCGTCTGATTTGCGAAAAAGCCAAGCCTTTCTCCGCCCATCAGCGTCATAGGGGTTCGGGGACACCCGACAGGCGGCGCAAAATGTACATTTTTGCTATGCCTGCTAAGGCAGCGCCGATGGCGCCGCCTTCCGGCCCGCTGAAGCAGGCTGTGTTGATGTGGTAGGGGATTGAAAGCCTTGGTTTGAAGGCTTTCAAAGAAAAATGATGGGCCCGCTTGCGCAGGTCCGTGGGGGGAGTTCGGCTCAGTATGCCCGGCAGCTGTGGCTTTCGCCGTTCATGGCGTAGGCTTTCATGTGGGGGTAAGACTTCCTCCGGGGTCAGCCTTGCCCCGCAGGAGCATTCGGCATAGCCGGCAGCGGGCTGCTCAGCTGGCTGTTCCGTTGGTTCCGGGGTAGGGTCGGCAGGGACGTCCGGGATGAGCTGGGGCGTTGGTATGGGTTCTTCTTGCGTTGGTTCTGTGGGTTCAGGTTCCGGTGTAGGTGGGCACTTCCGGAGCGGTGATGTAAGGCAAGTCTATTTCAGGTGTGGAGGATGGTTCCGGCGGACAGGTGATGTAGGGCCAGTCGATTATCTCTGGTTTTTCCTCTTGTTGGGGCGTAGTCTGTTCGTGATAGCCGGTGCTTTCCTGTACGGTTTTATCCTGGTCCGGTATCGGCGTTGGTGTGGGCGGTTGCGATGCAGGTTCTTCGGTTGGTGTGGGCGTTTTCTGCGGTATTTCTACTGTTGGCTCCGGTATGATCTGGAGCTTTTCGGCAGGGCTGGCTTCTGTCTTTGTCGGGAGTGCCCACGCCTGCATATTTTTCTCAGTTTCTCGCCACAGCAACTTCGTTTCTTCCATGTTGGGCTGCATTGCGTTGCATCCTGTGATGAGCAAGATGACCATGACCAGCGTTCCCAATCTTCTCATGTTCGGTTCCTCCTGTCGTTTTTTTGCAACAACACAATAGACCGGAACCTTTGGAAAGGGAACCCCCCATTTCACAGATAGTTTTCCCGTGGCCGAAAGTAGTCAGGCTTAGCGCTCAGGGGCTTGCGGATAGTAAAGTTGCCTACTTTTCAGTATCAAATTTAGCGCTCTTTAAATCAGCGGCCGCAGCTCGCCGTCATCCTCGCTGAGCGCCGCCAGCATGAGCTTTGCCCCAAGTCGGAAGCCGTCAATAAAGGCTTCCACAATGCCGATGTCGCTGACCTCGCTCTGGGCATCCTCGAAGGCCTTGAGCATGGCCTTGCCTTCCTCATCCAGCACCCCTTGCAGATAGGCATCGCTCTTGTCCAGCTTGTCCATGGCCTTGGCGTAAGGAGAGTTTTTCGAAAAAGTCTTTGCGTTGGGAGCGATGTTACCGTAGTAAAGATCCTCCAGAATCTTTCGCATGATTTTGACCTCCGTCTTTGCTGACAATAAACAATATCAGCAATCCAGAAAGAAAGCTAGTCCCATTTCACGAACAGTCTCATGATAGTTTCATGGTAGTAAATACGGCAGAAAGCACCATGTTACTACCACAAAATGGTAGTAACATGATATAAAGCAGGATCAAGGTTGTCCAACGTTGTCCAACCTTGATTTTCCATCCTGCGGCTTAACATTTTATCCCGGTATGCCTCCTGTTTTCAGGCGTTGGAGCAATGCCGCCGTATTTTTGGGCATGAAAACCGGAGATGGCACCGTTGCCATCTCCGATCCTAACCTTTTGGCAAGAATGCCAAGAGGTTAGAACCTTTGGACAATGTTGTCCGAAGGTGGCGCTGAGAAGAGGAGATTATTTGCGAATCGGGTTGGGCAGTTTTGCCGAACCCGATCGGTTTACAAAACCCTTCTCCCAGCGTCTATATTGTAGAGGGGTATTGGGCGGGAGAAGATTTCACGCACAAACGCCCCAAGCTGCGTTCAACGGGGAAGGGTGGCAGGTTATGCCACCCAGCCCATAAGAATCGCACACGGGGGCACACGTGGGGCCACGTGGCCTCAGACGAGAGGGCGGAGTTCTCCGTCCTCCTCGTCATTGCTCTCCTCTGGGATGAAAAGAGCGTCCGGTCTGGGCTTTCGCACCCGCGTCGGACGCTCCTTTTCCCGGAGATATAATTCACTTGCCAGCCGCCATGCCAGTTGGAATCCGGCGATGAAGCTGTCAGTTGAGAGGTTTTCCGCGATTTGGTCTTGCGCGTCTATGATCCTCAGTACCAGCTTGCGTTCCGGCTTCTCCAGCCTGTCGATGAGCTGCCAGTGGCATTCATTCACGGATTGCTTTAGCTCTGCTTCGGGCAGCGGCTCGTAAAAGATATCGTACAGGGATTCCAAAATCTGCCGCATGAGGGCCTCCTTATTCTTGCTGACAAAGGACAATACCAGCAAACTGGGAGGAAAGCTATCCCCAATTCGCAGACAGTTCATATCTATTTGAAACTACGACACACAAGACTTGACTTACGGTGGGTTCCACGCTAACATCACACACCAACCTAACGAGAAACGGAGGAAAAAGCCAATGGCAACCGCAAAAAAACAGAAAAATGGCCGCTATCAGCGGTCTGTGAAAATCGGAGTAGATGAGAACGGAAAGCCCATCCGTAAGTTCTTCACTGCCACCACCCTCAAGGAGGTTGATGCGCTGGTGGCGGAATTCAAGCGCCAGCAGGAACAGGGCATGGACGTGGCCAATCTGGATATGACATTCTCTGAGATGGGGAAGCTCTGGCTGACGCAGTACAAATGCAATCTGGCTGGCGGATCATCCTACCGCCGCTACGAATCCGTTCTTGAAAAGCATCTCAATCCCAGCATCGGCAATATGAAGCTGCGGGAGCTCAAGCCCCTACATCTGAAGATGGTTATCAATGGCTTGGCTGAAAAGGGGTATTCCAGCAAAACCATGACCGAGATCAAACAGACCGCTGCCCAAGTTCTTGAAGCTGCGGTGGAAAATGACCTAATTCACAGGAATGTGTTCGCCAAGGTGACGGTGCCCAAGACCGAGGCCGAGGAGCGGGAGCCTATTGATAAAGCCACCCGCAAGCTAGTTTTTGATACCTGCGAAGGCCACCGCATGGGCATCCCCGTGCTGATCATGCTCTACACGGGAATCCGTAAGGGCGAGCTGCTTGCCCTAAAGTGGGAGGATATTGATTTGGAAGCCGAGAGGCTTACGGTGAACAAAGCCGTGGCTTTCCACAACAACAGCGTGTCCATTAAAACACCGAAGACGAAGACGGGAATACGAACAGTTCCTATCCCGAAAAAAGATAATCCCATTGCTTCAAAAGGCAAAGGATAATGCTGAATCCGAATATGTTTGTCCCTCAGTAAAGGGGGAACTCATGACGCACACCGCTTACAATGTAGCGTGGGACAGCTACCTCCATTATCTCAACCTCAAAGCCGGGGGAAGGGACGCCAGCCGGAGCAGGCCGAAGGTGCAGACGCTGAAGGAGTTCAGCGCCCACCAGTTGAGGCATACGATGGCCTCAACCCTCTACGATGCGGGAGTGGATGTGAAATCGGCGCAGAAGTTCCTTGGCCATAGCGATATCCAAGTCACGCTGAAAATCTATACCCATCTCTCGGAGGGGAAGGAACAGGCTGCGGTGGATGCGCTGAATAAGCATCTGGGAGCGTGAGGAAAATAGTAAAGCAGTCATGAAGCTCATGATTGAATATCGATATTGCGATATATCGTTCTTTAGACTATATTAGTTTAGGGAGGAGAAGCAAGGCCCGTTTCGGACGTGTCTACCTGGTTTCGGCAGTGGTAGCTTGCGTAACTCCCTTTTATTTTCACTATAACGAATATATTCTGGGATTTCTCCCTCCACACACCCAGCAGTTGATGGTGTGTCCACCCCGGATTTTCGGAGCAGGAGTTCATCATTTCGGGATTTTCCGAATGATGAACCCCTGCTCTCTTTTTGCTCTCCACTGGCTCATGGGTGGCTTCTCAACCCCCGTTTATCATCTCATGATGAACTCCATGATGAATAGTTGCCAAAATGTTGCCGAAACGGGGTTGAGTTGAGATGAACAAAAACAGAAAAAGCCCCTAACTTAGGGACTTTTCCGATGGTAGCGGCGATGTGACTCGAACACATGACACTCCGGGTATGAACCGAATGCTCTAGCCAACTGAGCTACGCCGCCATATGGGATGCGCACATCTTACGACGTGCGCATCATTTGGTTGCGGGGGAAGGACTTGAACCAACGACCTCCGGGTTATGAGCCCGACGAGCTACCAACTGCTCTACCCCGCGACGTAAGCCGCATTGCGGCAAGGATTATAATACCATGCGCGGCGGAATCCGTCAAGCCCTTTTTGGAGGAAACCAATCATTTTTTGCCGGGAAACGATTCCAGGCAGGCGAGCAGCTCCTCAATCAGCGCGGCTTTCCGGACGTCATCCAGAAAGGCAGCGCGGACGCTGTTGATGTTGCAGCGGATCAGATCCGCATAGCTAAGGCCCATCTCGTTGACGCAGTGGTCATATTCCTTGTTGAGGTCGATGCCCGAAAGAATCATATTATCCGTGTTGATCGTGCAGGGAACGCCCATGTCGATCAGCCGCTTGAGCGGATGCGCCTCATAGGAAGGCTGCGTTTCGCACTGGATGTTGCTCGTGGGGCAGATTTCAAGCGTCACCCCGTCCCGGATGGCGCGCGCGCAAAGCGAGCGGTCCAACGCGATGTGGTGGCCATGGCCGATCCGTTTCGCGCCGAAGTCGAGCGCGGCCTGGACTGTGTCCGGACCCTGACTGTCCCCGGCATGGCAGGTAAAGGGCACGCTGAGCTCGCGCGCCCGCGCGAAAATGGGCGCGAAGTCCTCGAGCGGGACGATCCCCTCCGCGCCCGCAAGGTCTACGCCAACTACGCCCTGGCCGAGGAATTCCCGCGCGAGCTCCACCGTCAGCAGGTTTTCCGCCGCGTTGGCCTCCGCCGTCCCCACGCACATCGCGCACAGCAGGATTCCGATCCCGATCGAAGGGCATTTCGCAACCCCCGAACGCATCCCTTCGAGCACTGCCTCGACCGCGTCGCGCTGCGTGAGCCCCTTGCGTGTGTGCAGTTGCGGCGCGAAGCGGATTTCCGCATACGCAAGCTCCTGGGCGGCGAGCAGCTCGATCAGCTCCCGCGTCACCCGGGCGAGGGAAGCCTTATCCTGCAGGATGGAGAGCGGTATTTCGAAGCGCATGAGGTATTCGTTTACGCTGCGGCAATCGGCTGTGACGACGAGGAATGTGCGGAACTCTTCCAGCGTGCCTGCCGGCATGGGGACGCCGCGCTCACGCGCAAGCTCCCAGGCGGTTTCCGGCAGCATGGAGCCGTCCAGGTGCAGATGCAGATCAATCTTGGGGAACGGATAGCGGCGCATAATGCAGCTCCTTTGCGGTTTGTTTTTAATCTTCAGCGATTCCATAGCAGTCCGGCGCAGGCGTTTCCTTGGGCAAGAGGCGCGCCACAAGTTCAGGGTCCGCCGGGAGTTCATCCGTGATGGTCACGGTGGAGCCGGGGCAGAGATAAAGGTAGATCCACTGCGCGTCGTCCGGCAGGAGGCGGATACAGCCGTGGGAGGCAGGCTGGCCAAGAAGCCAGAATTCCTCCTCAATCAAATACCGGTCGTCCCGTTCGGAATAAGGGACGGAATGGAAATAGATCCGCCCGCGGATCTGGGACCAATACTGCGCATAGCAGTTGAAATTCACAAAAAAGGCGAAACGCTTGTAATCCTCGCCCATTTGAAAGGTGCCGCGCGGGCTTCGGTTCGTCTCCTCAATGCCGGAGGAACAGATCATCTCCCGCACGAGCACGGTGTATTCGCCCGCCTCGTCCTTTTCGTAGACGCATACGGCCTGATTCGTGAGATCGACCACGGCGCGGAACTTTTCCGGATCATCGTTAAGGCGTTCCTCCTCCGGGTAACGGCCGCCCTCCCGCGTGCGCAGGCTTTTGGGCGTGAGCGGGTATTCCGCGCTCTGGTAGGCCGTCGGCTCCGGCGTGGGGCTTGGCGTAGGCACGGGCGTAGGGGAGGGCGTAGGTTCCGGCGTGGGACTCGGCGTGGGCACGGGGGTTGCAGCCGCCGGCACGGGTGTGACGTCGACCGGCGCGGGCGTAGGCGTGCTTTGCGGGCTCAGCGTGCAGCCGGCGCAAAGGGCGGCTGTGAGGCAGACGGGCGCAAAAAGGCGGACGAGGGCATGCTTCATAACTTAATTTAAAGATAAAACTCCTTCGTGGAATACTGTTCCGCTTCATTTTACCATGCGCTGCGGGCGAAGGGCAATGGCGAATTGCGCATACGGGCCAAAGCGCGGAACTTCTGCGCGGGAAGCGAGCTTTTGCGCGCTGCGGTGGTTGTAAAAACGGGGCTGTGATGCTATACTAAAATAAATGATTTGCTGCACAAAAAGACAAAACGCAGGAAATCCTGCATTTGCGGCACGAGGAAAGGGGAACGCATGGAGTTTTACGAAACGATCGCTGCACGGCGTAGCATCCGCAAATACAAGGAAGATCCCGTCCCGCGCGAAACGCTGGACCGCATTCTGGAAGCGGCGCGGCTCGCCCCTTCCTGGTGCAACCGCCAGTGCCACCGCTACATCGTCGTATCCGATCCCGCGACGCGCAAAACCCTCGGCGAGCTGATCGACAACCCTTCCGCAGCATGCTACGAAAAAGCGCCCTATGCGCTCGTGCTCTGCGCCGAGCCGTCTGACAGCGGCTTCAACGCGGGCAAGGAATACTACCTGGTGGATTGCGGGATCAGCATGGAGCATCTCGTCCTCGCCGCTGCAGCGGAGGGGCTTGGCACCTGCTGGGTCGGCTACTTCCCGGAAAACCCGGTGCGCAACCTCCTCGGCATCCCGCGGGAGGTGAAGGTCGTTGCAATCACGCCGCTCGGCGTGCCGGATGAAGCGCCGGCTCCCCGGCCCCGCGCCGAGCTCAGCCACATCGTGTTCGAAGGCGCATGGCGCAGGGACAATTCCTGAGCGCGCCGCACAAAGCCTGGTTGGCGCAGGGCTGCGCCTTTCAAAAATAAAAAGATCAAAAAGCGAAAATGCAAAGGAGTACTGAGATGAAGGCCTACATCGAATCCCTTGGGATCATCGCGCCGAAAGCGGTTTACCGCAACCTGACCCCGGCGCAGCTTGTGGAACACGCGCTCGCGCGCGGCGAAGGCAAGCTTGCGAACACCGGTGCGTTCGTCGTAACGACCGGCAAATACACCGGGCGTTCCCCGAACGACCGCTTTGTGGTAGACACCCCCGCCGTCCATGACGACATCGACTGGGGCAAGGTGAACGTGCCCATCAGCGCGGAAAAATACGAGGGCATCTATAATCGCATGATGGCCTATCTGCAGGGCCGCGACATCTTCGTGTTCGACGGCTTTGCCGGCGCAGACGAGACCTATCACCTGCCCGTGCGTGTGGTGAACGAGCTCGCGAGCCAGAACCTCTTCATTCATCAGCTGCTCGTGCGCCCCACGGCGGAGCAGCTTGAGAGCTTCATCCCCGGCTTCACCGTGATCGCAGCGCCCGGCTTCAAGTGCATCCCCGCTGTGGATGGCGTGAACTCCGAGGCGGCGATCCTCGTCAATTTCGACAAGCGCACCGTGCTCATCGCGGGCAGCCAGTACGCGGGCGAGATCAAGAAGTCCATCTTCTCCGTGATGAATTACCTGCTTCCCAAGCAGGGCGTGCTTTCCATGCATTGCTCCGCAAACGTAGGCGAAGCGGGCGACGTCGCGCTGTTCTATGGCCTTTCCGGCACGGGCAAGACCACCCTTTCCGCCGACCCGAACCGCATGCTCATCGGCGACGACGAGCACGGCTGGAGCGATAAGGGTTGCTTCAACATCGAGGGCGGCTGCTATGCCAAGTGCATCAACCTTTCCAAAGAGAACGAGCCGCAGATCTGGGATGCGATCAAGTTCGGCTCTCTTGTTGAAAACGTCATCATGGAGGATGAAACCCGCGAGTTCGACTTCACGGACGCGACCCTCACCGAGAACACCCGCGTGGGCTACCCCGTGGAGTACATCCCCAACTGTGTGATCCCCGGCGTTGCAGGCCACCCGAAGACGGTCATCTTCCTTACGGCGGATGCGTTCGGCGTGCTGCCGCCGATCTCCAGGCTCGACAAGAACCAGGCCATGTTCCACTTTGTATCCGGCTACACCTCCAAGCTGGCCGGGACGGAGCGCGGCATCGTGGAGCCGCAGACGACTTTCTCCACCTGCTTCGGCGCGCCGTTCCTGCCGCTGCACCCCTCCGTCTACGCGGAGATGCTCGGCAAGAAGATCGAGGAGCATGGCGCGAAGGTGTACCTTGTGAATACCGGCTGGGCGGGCGGCAAATATGGCGTCGGCTCCCGCATGAAGCTCAAGTATACCCGCGCGATGGTCACGGCGGCGCTCAACGGTGAGCTTGAGAAGGCGGAGTTCGAACTTGACCCCATCTTCAACGTGATGGTGCCAAAGACCTGCCCGAACGTGCCGGATGAATTCCTGAACCAGCGCGCGCTCTGGAAGGATCAGGCGGAATACGAAGCCACTGCGAAGGATCTCGCCGCCCGCTTTGTGAAGAACTTCCAGAAGTATTCCAACATGCCCGCTAACATTGTGAACGCGGGGCCGAAGGCGTAAGCAATTTAAACAGAACGGGAAAACGATGGGCCGCAGCGAAGATCACGCTGCGGCCCGAAACATTTCCAGGTTACCCTTGCGTTTCCGCCGTCAAGTTCCGGCACCATTTCCCCTGTTTGTAGCGGCGGTAGCCGATGAGCATGCGCACCAGCTGCTCGCACTGGATGATGGCGAACATGGCGGCGATTGAGGTCACATGGAACGCATAAACAGAAAGGAATGCAAGCGGAACGCCCACAAGCCAGACGATGCCGCAGTCGAGGAACATCAGGAAAACGGAATCGCCCCCGGCCCGGATCGTGGACATGAAGATGACGTTGAAGAGCCTTGCGGCGATGCGCACGGAGAACAGTCGCACCATGAGCACCGCGCCGGATGCGATGGAAGCGTCGGCGAGGCCGAATAGGCCCACGAGCGGCTCCGCCAGCAGGGAAATCAAAAGCGCCACGCAGGCCGCAAGCACGGCGGATACGGGGAACAGGTACTTTACGCAGCGCTTTGCTTCCGCAAGGTCGCCCCGCCCCAGCTGTTCGCCGACGATGAGCCCCACTGCGCTGTTGATTCCTTGTACCGCGACATAGAAGAAGCTGCCTACCGTGTTGCCGATTTTATAAATCGACAGCGCATCGGGGCTGAGAAGGCCGTACGCTTTCACATACATGGTGTTGCCAAGGCCGAAAATGGCTTCGTTGGCGATAAGCGGCAGCATCCGTTTCACAATGGGCTTGATAAAGGTGCCGCTCCAGGCCGTCATCTCCCGGAAAGAGCCGAGGAAGGGCTGCTGTGTGGCGACGGCATAGACGATATGCGCAAGGGCGCCGCAGGCGTTGGCGATGACGGTGGCAAGCGCCGCGCCGGCTATGCCCATCTGAGGCAGGCCGAATTTCCCGAAAATCAGCAGGTAGTTCAAGCAGGCGTTGAGGATGTTCACCCCGATCCCGATCATCATGGGAATCTGGGTCTGCTGGATGCTGCGGTACATGAAGGAAAACGCGCTGATGAGCGCATTAAAGAAATAACCGAAGCAGGCGATGCGTAGATACTGCCACCCAAGGCCGATCAGCGAAGCGTCGCCGCTCGCATAAAAGCGCAGCACGCTATGCCCGGCAAACTGCGCCACGGCGAAAAACAGCAGCGCGCTGAGCAAATTGAGCAGGAGCTGGAAGCCAAAACACTTTTTGAGCGAGTTCCAATCCTTTGCGCCGAAGAACTGGGAGGAATAGATATTGACGCCGGAGTTGATGCCGAAGGAAACCGGGCCAAGCAGCATGTCCAGCTGCGTGGCGACGGCGACCGCGCCCACGCCGCCCACGCGGCTTACCATGATGGTATCCACAAAGCCGGCGCCCTGGTTGAGGATCTGCTGCCCGGCAATGGGCAAAGCAATGCGCCCGATCTTTCCGTAAAAGGAGGCGGGCGCGAGATAGGTATCCTTCCATTTTTTCAGTAAAGTAGCCACTGCATGTTATTCTATACCTCTCGCTTTTAAAATGCAACCGCAGGAGCGCGGAAAGTGCATTTTGTCTTTCAGGACAAAGCATGCAGGCTTGAACGCCGTTCAACAAATTCGTACGAAAGGTTGAACGCGCCTCCGTTGCGTGTTCTGCACCGCGCGGGTATCATAAAAGCAGGCGGCCGCCAAAGCAAAAAGGGAGGACGGAACGAATGGAATGGAAGATCGGCGAAACCATTGCGGCCCTGCGCAGGCGAAGGGGCATGACGCAGGAGGCGCTTGCGAGCGCCGTAGGCGTGTCCGCAGCGGCGGTCAGCAAATGGGAGACGGGCGCGAGCTGCCCGGATGTTGCGCTGCTTTCCCCGCTCGCACGTGCGCTGCGGACGGACGTAAACGCGCTTTTAGATTTCACGGCGCAGCCCTCGGAGAAGGAGTGCGCCGCTTATGTAAACGAAGTGGCGGAGCTGGCGCTTTCCGGGGACGCGGGTGCGGCGCGGACGCGCATTGAGGCGCTTTTGCGGGAATACCCGGACTGCCCGGCGCTGCAATATCAGCTCGCGGCGCTGCTGATGGGTCTGCCGATGTGGGCGGGCGGGGCGGAGGACGCCGCCGACCGCGCCCGGGCGAAGGCGCTCCTATCGGCCGCGGCGGAAGGAGACGACCTGCGCTATGCCGCACAGGCGGCGCACATGCTTGCGGGGCTTTGCGCCGGGGACGGCGAGCTGGAACGGGCGGAAGCCCTGCTGGACGGCCTGCCCAGCCCCGCGCCGGATGCGGCGATGCTCCGGGCGCTCATCGCGGAAAAGCGCGGGGAGACAGAGCGGGCGAAGCGTATCCTGCAAACGGAGCTGCTGCGCGCGTTCAACACGGCGCAGACCTGCCTGATGCGCCTCGCGGGCACGCCCTTTGCAGAGCCGGAGGAGGCGCTCACGGTCATCCGGGCGCTCGAAGCATGCGCGGAGGCGGTGGGCTTCCCCTACTCGATGCAGGACGCGCTCTACGTGGAAACCTACATCCGCGCGGGCAATTACCCGCGTGCGGCGGAACACCTGCTGCGCCTTGCGCACTTCCTTGCTGCGCCGCCGGAATGGGGCGGTTCTCCGCTGTTCTCGCTGCTTGGGAAGGAAGCGGGCGGCATGGTCCGCTCGTTTGCCGCCATGCGGCAGGGGTTCGCCGCCGCGCTGGAGCGGGAGGATACCTTCGCCCCGCTGCGGGGGATGCCGCAATACGAGGCGGCGCTCGCGCTGCTGCGGGAGGAGCCGCCGCAGGCCTGAACCGCCGCGAAGCACGCTTGCATCCCCCTTCCGCGCCATGCTACAATATTATAAAAATAAATACAGAACATCGGTTAAGGAGGGGGATTCATGCTTTTCAAAAATGCGACGGTATACACCGCGGTGGATCGGGAGCCTTTTGCGGCAGACGTGCTGGTTCAGGCGGGGAAGATCGCCGGGATCGGCCAGAACCTTGACGCGAAGGGTGAGGAAGTGTTCGACGCGGCCGGCCTCAACCTGTATCCCGGCTTTGTGGAAGCGCACTGCCACATCGGCCTGCACGGGTATGGCATCGGTTACGAGGGCGCGGATTACAACGAGATGAACGATGCGCTTGTGCCCCATCTGCGGGCGATCGACGGTGTGGAGCCGACGGATCAGGCCCTGCGTGAGGCCGCCCGCGCGGGCGTTACGACGATATGCACCGGCCCGGGCTCCGCCAACGTGCTGGGCGGCACGTTCCTTGCGATCAAGACCGTGGGCAACCGGGTGGACGACATGGTCGTGCGCGACAACGTGGCGATGAAATGCGCCTTCGGTGAAAACCCCAAGCGCTGCTACCGCGAAAAGGGGATCTCCACGCGCATGTCCACGGCGGCAAAGCTGCGCGAAATGCTCCTGCGCACACAGGATTATAAACGCAGGAAGGACGCCGGCAAGGACGTTGCGTTTGACATGAAGCTCGAGGCGATGCTGCCGGTCATCGAAGGGAAAATGCCGCTCAAGGCGCATGCGCACCAGGCGAACGACCTGTTCACGGCCATCCGCATTGCCAAGGAATTCGGCCTCAGGCTGACGCTTGAGCACTGCACGGAGGGCCACCTCGTCGCGGAGCAGCTCGCTGCGGAGGGCTACCCGATGGCTGTCGGCCCGTCGTTCGGCCACGCATCCAAGTTTGAGCTGCGCAACAAGACGTTCGCCACGCCGGGCGTGCTCGCCAAGGCGGGCGGGCATGTGAGCATCATCACGGACGCGCCGGTCATCCCGCAGAAATACCTGCCCCTGTGCGCCGGGCTTGCCGTGGCGGACGGCATGGACCGCTACGACGCGCTGCGCGCGATCACGATCAACGCGGCCGAGCATATCGGCGTCGCGGACCGCGTCGGCTCCATCGAGGTTGGCAAGGACGCGGATCTCGTGCTCTGCCGTGGCGACGTGATGGAGGTCTCCGGCGAGGTGATAGCCGTGTTCATCGACGGTAAGCCCGTCCCGATGGACGAATAATTTATTGGAAACGCTCGGCCGGTTAACCGGCCGCAGGGCCGGCGCGCGCCGGCCCTGTTTTCCTGCATGGGCGGCGGTCCCGGCCGCGCAGGGGGTACACAAGCCGCCCGCGGTGTGATATGATACAGACACATACGGCCGCGCGGCCTTTTTGCCGTGCGCCGCGGGAGGCGCTATGCTTTTATTACCGTTCATCGAACCCTACAAATCGCTTTCCATCATCGGCATGTGCAAGAACGCGGGCAAGACTACCGTGCTCAACCGCATCCTTGCGGAGATGCAGATGACGGGCAAGACGCTCGGCCTCACGAGCATCGGCCGGGACGGCGAAAGCGTGGATGTGGTGACGCAGACGCACAAGCCCGGCATCTATGTGCGGGAGGGGACGCTCATCGCCACCGCGCTCGAAATGCTCAAATATTGCGACATTTCCCGGGAAATTGTCGAAACGACGGGCTTCCCGACGCCGCTTGGGGAGGTCGTGCTCGTGCGCGCCCGTAGCGACGGCAGCGTCCAGCTCGCGGGGCCTTCCATCACGGCGCAGCTTGCAAAGCTTTCTGGAATGTTCTTTTCCCTTGGCGCGGACGTGGCGATTGTGGACGGCGCGCTCAGCCGCAAGACGCTCTGCGCCCCGGCGGTCAGCGAGGCGACGGTGCTCTGCACGGGCGCTTCCTACAGCCGGGACATCGACGCCGTCATCGAGGATACCGCCTTTGCGGCGATGCTTTTGACGCTCCCGGAGCAAAACGATTTTACCGAGGCGGAGCGCGCAGCTTGCCCGGGCAAGGCGCTTTTTCGCATGGAGGATGGGGAGCTGCGCCCGCTGCCGCAGGCGCTTTCGCTGGCGGATGCGCTGAGAAGCCCCGCCTACGCGGGCGTGCGCGCGGTCTACGTGGCGGGCGCGGTGACGGACGCGCTCTTAAAGCCCGTGCTGATGACTGGGAAGCGCTTCGGTGGGCTCAGCCTTTCGGCCGAGGATGGCAGCAAGCTGCTCATCTGCCGGGATACGTTCGACAAGCTGGCCCTGCGCGGCATTTCGCTCGCCGTCGCGCGCGCAACGCGCGTCGCAGCCATCACCGTAAACCCGTTTTCCGCCTATGGGTTTGATCTTGACAAGGACGCGCTCAAGGAGCGCATGCAGGCGCGGGTGGACGTGCCGGTGCTCAACGTGCTTGAGGACATGAGCCCGGAAGAGGAGGCCCGGCGCGCGGACGACCGGGCGCGCATCGCAGCGCGGGAGGAAGCGGAGCGGAATGTGGATTACAGTCATTGCTGTGGAAATGAGGAGTTACAATGAGCCTGAACTTTGCGCAACAGGAAAACATCGGCTTCCGTTACGTGGTGGACGCGCTGCGGTGCGATTCGCCCTATGGCGACGCGCGCGTGCGCAGGCTGCGCTTTTACGCTTCCGATGAGGCGGAGGTGCTGCTTGCGGATCTGCGCAATGTCTGCGCCGTAATGGATACGCTCGAGCCCTGCGCGGCGGAATATGGCCGCATCGAGCGGCTGATGATGCAGCTCAAGGACATCCGGCGCTCCGTGGAGCGCTGTGCGGAAGGGCCTCTTAACGAGGTGGAGCTGTTTGAACTCAAGCGCTTCCTGCTCCAGAGCGAGCTGATCGCCCCCGTATTCGCGCGGATCAATGAAGAAGCGCGGCTGACCGGCGTCGAGATCCGCGCCCAGTCCGAGGCGCTTGCGCTGCTCGACCTCGACGGCCAGCATGCGGCAACCTTCTTCATCCCGGACGCCTATTCGCAGGCGCTGCGCGCCGCGCGCAGGGAAAAACGCCTGGTGGAGGAGGAACTGCGCCGGGCAAAGACCGAGGCGGAGCGCGCCCCGCTCATGGCGACGCGCGCGCGCCTTGCCGCGGCGGAGGACGAGGAGGAGCGCGCCGTGCGCGCGGCGCTTTCCGAAGGGCTTAAGCCGTTTTTGCCGGGCATCCTCGCCTGCATGGACGCGATTGGCGCGTTTGATTTCACGCTGGCCCGCGCGCGCCTTGCGCGGCGCTATGGCGGCGTGATGCCGGAGCTGACGGACGGCGCGCTGGAGATGGAGGACATGGTGAACCCGCGCATCGCGGACGCGCTCGCGGAGCGCAAGCGTGTGTTCACGCCCGTGTCCATCGCGGCCGGGAAAGGGGCGACGGTCATCACCGGGGCGAATATGGGCGGCAAAAGCGTGGCGCTTAAGACCATCGCGCTCAACGCGTTCGCGCTTTCGGCGGGCATCCTGCCGTTTGCGAAGCGGGCGCGCCTGCCGCTGTTCGACGGGGTACATGTCGTCTCCGAGGACCTGGAGAATGTGGACCGGGGGCTTTCGAGCTTCGGCGCGGAGATCGTGCGCTTCAACGAGGTGCTTGCAGACTGCGGCCTTGGGAGCGGCGGGGAGAAGCCAGAGGGGCTGCACATGATCCTGCTCGACGAATTCGCCCGCGGCACCAACCCGGAGGAGGGCGCGATGATCGTGCGCGCTGTGACGCGCTATCTGAACCGGCAGGGGGCCGTGAGCGTGCTCACCACGCATTATGACGGTGTGGCGCAGGAGGCTTCCCTGCATTACGAGGTGGTAGGCCTCCGGGATATGGATACCGACCGGGTCAAGGGGGAGATCGCCCTTGCTTCACCTGAGCAGGGCGCGGACGTGATCGCCGCGCACATGAACTACGGCCTTTACCGCGTCACGCGCGAGCAGGGCTGCCCGCGGGACGCGCTCAATATCTGCCGCCTGCTCTCGCTGACGGATGAGATCCTCTGCGACATCGAGACGCTTTATTAAGCCGCGGCCGAAATGTGAAGAATCCGCAAAAGTTTGCCGGAAACGCCAAAATCTCATTGACTTTCGGCGGTGCGCTTTTTATAATATATATGTGAATTGAATACCGAAGTGATAGAGGCGCAGGGAGTAAGGTAGCGTGCGGATGGCAAGGGCCGGGAGCCCGATGCCGCAAGTGAATGTGCCCCCTGCCGAAAGCGAGGTAGCGGCCCGCGCGCTTTGCTTGGGCATGCCGCTGAGTGCGGCATGACTGTCATCTGAGAAGGATGAAGCGCTATCGACGTGCTTTTGCCATGTCGGTAGCGCTTTTGTTTTTCCCAACTCGATGGTGCGCTATTGCCAAGGCTGTACGCTGCCGGCCGCGCACCATGCGCATCTCCCCTCCGTGCCGATCCCGTACAGCTACCTCAGAAGGCTGAAAAGATAAAGCAAAACGATTGTAACCCTTGGTTTTGACCTTGAAAATACATTAATACACAGGAGGCTACTACTATGGCGATTACTTCTACGATCCGGCTTAGGATGAGCGCAAAGGATGCGCATTACGGCGGAAACCTGGTCGACGGCGCGCATATGGTGCATCTGTTCGGCGATGTGGCGACCGAGCTTCTCATCAAGTGCGACGGCGACGAAGGCCTGTTCTGCGCGTATGACAACATCGAGTTCCTCGCGCCCGTCTATGCCGGCGATTACATCGAGGTTTACGGCGAGATCGAGCGCATCGGCAACACGTCCCGCGCGATGAAGTTCGAAGCGCGCAAGGTCGTCGTCGCCCGCCCGGACATCAGCCCCTCTGCAGCCGACTTCCTTGCGGAGCCCATCGTCGTCTGCCGTGCGCACGGCACCTGCGTGACCCCCAAGAACAGCCAGCGCATCCCCCACGAGAAATAAGAAGCGGTTTTTAAGAAAGGAGCGGCAATATGGATAAGCTTATCATCACGGCGGCCATCTGCGGCGCGGAAGTCACCAAGGAGCAGAACCCAAGCGTCCCCTACACCGTTGAGGAGATCGTCCGCGAGGCCAAGTCCGCTTATGATGCGGGCGCGGCGGTCGTCCATGTACACGTCCGCGAGGACGACGGCACCCCGACGCAGAGCCGCGAGCGTTTCCGCGTCTGCATGGATGCGATCAAGGCCGTTATCCCGGATGTGATCCTCATCCCCTCCACGGGCGGCGCGGTCGGCATGACTGCGGAGGAGCGCCTCCAGCCCACCGAGCTGTTCCCCGAGATGGCGACGCTCGACTGCGGCACCTGCAACTTTGGCGACGACGTGTTTGAAAACACCATGCCCACCATGCGCGCGTTCGGCAAGCGCATGATCGAAAACGGCATCAAGCCGGAATACGAGTGCTTTGAGATGGGCCACCTCGACACCGTCCTCAAGATGGCGAAGAAGGGCCAGGTTCCCGGCGACCCGATGCAGTTCAACTTCGTGCTGGGCGTGCCCGGCTGCACCCCGGCCACGGTGAAGAACCTCTGCTGGCTCGTGGATGCCATCCCCGCCGGCTCCACCTGGACGGCCACCGGCATCGGCCGCAGCGCCTTCACGCTCGCCGCGCCCACGATCGTGATGGGCGGCAACGTGCGCGTCGGCTTTGAGGATAACCTTTACGTCTCCCGCGGCGTGCTTGCGCGCAGCAACGGCGAGCTGGTGGAAAAGGTCGTCCGCCTCTCCCGCGAGCTGGGCCGCGAGATCGCATCCCCGGCGGAAGCCCGCGAGATCCTGAGCCTGAAGGCCCGCTGAACAGGAACCCCGCGAAGCGATTCGCGTAACGCAACTACCATTTTTAAAAATTAAAACAAAACAGGAGGAACCAGAACAATGGAACTGAAAGGCAACAAGTACGGCATCCATCGCGTCATCGAACCCAAGGGCGTGCTGACCCAGGCGGCTTACAAGATCGACAACGATATGTCCAAGGTCTATTCCAACGAGATCGTCTGCGACGTCATCTCCCTTAACATCGACTCCGCGTCCTTCACCCAGATCGAAGAGGCCTGCGGCGGCGACGAGAAGAAGATCGGCGAAATGATCCTTGGCATCGTGGCGGAGCGCGGCAAGCAGCAGAACCCCGTGACCGGTTCCGGCGGCATGTTCATCGGCCGCGTCGCCCACATCGGCGAAGACCTCAAGGACCGCGACCTGAAGGTCGGCGACAAGATCGCTTCCCTCGTGTCCCTGTCCATGACCCCGCTGCGCATCGACAAGATCAAGGCCATCCACAAGGAAATCGACCGCGTTGACATCGAAGGCAAGGCGATCCTGTTTGAGAGCGCTATCTATGCGAAGCTGCCCGACGACATGAGCGAACCGCTCGCCCTCGCGGCCCTCGACGTGGCCGGCGCACCCGCCCAGGCCAGGAAGCTCCCCAAGGAAGGCGACAGCGTCCTCATCCTCGGCGCGAACGGCAAATCCGGCGTGCTCTGCGGCTATGAGGCCATGAAGAAGGTCGGCCCGAAGGGCAACGTGGTTGGCGTCGTGCGCAACCCGAAGCAGGTTGACGCGCTGATGGAGCTCGGCGTTTACAACAAGGTCATCGTCGCTTCCGCGACTGAGCCCGTGGCCGTCCTCGACGCTGCGCTTGCGGCCAACGACGGCAAGGAATACGACATTTCCATCTGCTGCGTGAACATTGAGAACTGCGAGATGAGCGCCATCCTGCCCGTGCGTGACGATGGTATCGTCTACTTCTTCTCCATGGCGACGAGCTTCACCAAGGCTGCTCTGGGCGCCGAAGGTGTTGGCAAGGACGTCACCATGATCGTCGGCAACGGCTACACCAAGAACCATGCCGAGATCACCCTGAACGTGCTGCGCGAGAACCCGAAACTGCGCAAGCTGTTCGACGAGAAGTATTGCTAAGTTTCCCCTTGTAAAGCCCGAACGGGCGCCGAAGCCTGCGGGATCGCTCCCGCAGGTTTCGGCACATCAGAAGCGCAATTCCAAATTTTGCTGATAAAAAGGAGATCCTAAAATTATGAGACAGAGCAGAGCCAACGGCATGTTTAAGGACGTGCCCGATGCCCAGTGGAACGACTGGCATTGGCAAGTCGAAAACCGCATCGAAACGCTGGAAGACCTCAAAAAGCATATGCCCCTGACTCCCGAGGAGGAAGAGGGCGTGAAAGCGACGCTTGGTAAGCTGCGCATGGCCATCACGCCGTACTATCTTTCCCTGATCGACCTCGACGATCCCCATGACCCGATCCGTAAGCAGGCGATCCCGACGGATGCCGAGCTGCATTTTGCGCCCTATGAAGACGCTGACCCGCTGCATGAGGACATCGACTCCCCCTGCCCAGGCCTTACGCACCGTTATCCGGACCGCGTGCTGCTGCTCATCACCGACCAGTGCTCCATGTACTGCCGCCACTGCACCCGCAGGCGTTTTGCCGGCCAGCATGACTGCGCCGTCCCCAAGAACCAGATCGACACCTGCATCGACTATGTGCGCAACCATCCCGAGGTGCGCGACGTGCTGCTTTCCGGCGGCGACTGCTTGATGCAGAGCGACGAGATGCTCGATTACATCATGACTGAGCTGCGCAAGATCCCCCATGTGGAGATCGTCCGCCTCGGTTCCCGCACGCCGGTCGTCATGCCGCAGCGCATCACGCCGGAGCTGTGCGCGATCCTGAAGAAGCACCATCCCGTGTGGCTGAACACCCATTTCAACCATCCCAACGAGATCACCGAGGAAGCCGCGCGCGCGACCGCGATGCTGGCTGACGCGGGCGTGCCGCTCGGCAACCAGAGCGTGCTCCTTGCCGGCGTCAACGACTGCGTATACGTGATGAAGAAGCTCGTCAACGAGCTTGTGCGCATCCGCGTCCGCCCGTATTACATCTATGCTTGCGACCCGTCCCTCGGCCTTTCCCACTTCCGCACGCCGGTCTCCAAGGGCATCGAAATCATGGAGGCACTGCGCGGCCACACCAGCGGCTTCTGCATCCCGACCTTCGTGGTCGACGCGCCGGGCGGCGGCGGCAAGACCCCGGTCATGCCGCAGTACGTCATCAGCCAGACGCCGCGCAAGGTGATCCTGCGCAACTTCGAGGGCGTTATCACCACTTACACCGAGCCTGAGCACTATGCGAACGAGTGCCACTGCGAGGTCTGCGAAGGCAAGCGCAAGGCGGCCGAGATCACCGGCGTTGCCGGCATCGCCCATGGCATCGAGCAGAAGTACCTCGAGCCGACGAAGCTGCTGCGCAAGGATCGCTATGCCGACAGGCAGAAGCAGAAGTAAAAGTTCCGGCGGCACGGCGCGGGGGTGCGGGCAGCATCCCCGCTGCGCCGCTTTCATCAGGGGAACGGCAGCGCGAAAAAGCGATTTTTCACGCGCGTTTTTGTGCCTTTGCCGGCCTTTGCCGGCAGCCACAATTTCCGAAGAAAGGTGATTAACATGCAGAGCAAACTGAACCTGAACCGGGAGCTTGTCGACAAAGCGCGGGCAAGTGCGGCGCATATCGCGGCCGACACGCAGAGCTTTATCGACGTGCATACGACCGTCACCGTCGAGCGCGCGGTTTGCCGCCTGCTCGGCATCGACAATGTGAACGAGATGGACGTCCCGCTGCCCAACGTGGTGGTGGATCATCTGTTTGACCGCGGCGTGCTCGCCGGCGGCGCGGCCTATTATATCGGCAACGCTATGGCGGAAACCGGCAAGGACCCGCAGGCCATCGCCGAGGCGATCGACAAGGGCGAACTCGACCTGACCAAGCTCCCCGCGCACAGCGCCGCGGAGATCCGCGCGGCGATCATGCCCGTAGCGGAAGCCACCGTCGCGCGCATCCGTGCGAACGTAGCTGAGCGCAACGAATTCCTCCGCGAATTCGGCGACAAGGAAGGCCCGTATCTTTACGTCATCGTAGCGACGGGCAACATCTATGAGGACATCGTGCAGGCGAAGGCCGCGGCCAAGCAGGGCGCGGACATCATCGCCGTCATCCGCACGACGGGACAATCCCTCCTCGACTACGTGCCCTATGGCGCGACGACGGAAGGCTTCGGCGGCACCTACGCCACCCAGGAGAACTTCCGCCTGATGCGCGCGGCGCTCGACGAGGTCGGCAAGGAAGAAAAGCGCTACATCCGCCTGTGCAACTACTGCTCCGGCCTGTGCATGCCGGAAATCGCGGCGATGGGCGCTTTGGAGCGCCTGGACGTGATGCTCAACGACGCGCTCTACGGCATCCTTTTCCGCGACATCAACCCCCAGCGCACGATCATCGACCAATACTTCTCCCGCGTGATCAATTCCTTCGCAGGCGTCATCATCAACACCGGCGAGGACAACTACCTCACCACAGCAGACGCCGTGGAAGAGGCGCATACAGTGCTTGCTTCCCAGTTCCTCAACGAACAGTTCGCAGTCTGCGCGGGCATGCCCGAGGAGCAGATGGGTCTTGGCCACGCGTTCGAGATCTCCCCGGACGTGGAGAACGGCTTCCTCTATGAACTCGCCCAGGCGCAGATGGCGCGCGAGATCTTCCCCAACGCGCCGCTCAAGTACATGCCGCCTACGAAGTTCATGACCGGCAACATCTTCCGCGGCCATGTGCAGGACGCGCTCTTCAACATGGTGACGATCCTCACCGGCCAGAAGCTGCACCTCCTGGGCATGCTCACCGAGGCGATCCACACCCCGTTCATGAGCGACCGCGCGCTTTCTATCGAAAATGCGCAGTACATCTTCCGCACCATGCAGGATCTCGGCAACGAGCTCGTGTTCAAGGATGGCGGCATCATGCAGACGCGCGCCAACGAGGTGCTCACCAAGGCGACGAATCTCTTGGGCGAGATGGAAGACATCGGCCTTTTCGGCACGCTTGAGCGCGGCACGTTCGCGGACATCAAGCGCTCCCGCGACGGCGGCAAGGGCCTTGCGGGCGTCGTGCAGAAGGACGACTGCTACTTCAACCCGTTTATTGAGCTGATGAAGGGGGACAAGTAAATGAGCAGCGGATTGTATAACACCCATAAAGCAGATTTTGATAAGACGCTGGACCTGACCAAGCTCAAGCCCTACGGCGACACGATGAACGACGGCAAGGTGCAGATGAGCTTCACGCTGCCGGTGAAAAACGACGATAAGGGCACCGAGGCCGCGCGCATCCTCGCCAAGAAGATGGGCCTTATGGAGCCTTCCGTCGCGTTCAACCAGAGCCTCGACGCGGAGTACACCTTCTACGTGGTGTATGGCTCCTGCTCCCACACGGTGGATTACACCGACATCCATGTGCAGGCCGTGGAAACGACCACGATGGAGATGGAGGAGTGCAACGAGTACATCCGCGAGCACATCGGCCGCAAGGTGGTGATGGTCGGCGCTTCCACCGGCACCGACGCGCATACCGTGGGCATCGACGCGATCATGAACCGCAAGGGCTTCGCGGGCCATTACGGCCTCGAGCGCTATGAGATGATCGAAGCCTACAACCTGGGCGCGCAGGTTCCCAACGAGGAATTCGTCAAGAAGGCGGTGGAGCTCAACGCGGACGTGCTCCTCGTTTCCCAGACCGTCACCCAGAAGGACGTGCACATCCAGAACCTCACCGAGCTCATCGAGCTGCTGGAGGCCGAGGGCGTGCGCGACCGCTTCATCGTCATCTGCGGCGGCGCGCGCATCACGCACGAGCTTGCCAAGGAGCTCGGCTACGATGCGGGCTTCGGCCCGCAGAAGTATGCGGACGACGTCGCCTCCTTCGCGGTGGAGGAAATGGTCAAGCGCGGCATGGGCAAGTAAGCCTGCCCAGCGTGCTATGTGAAAAAATAAACCTCCTTGCGCGTTATTAAAATAACGGGAGACTTTCAGCGCAAAATGCTATATCATAGCTTAGGAAGGCCGGGAGGCCAGCCAAATTGAGCTGTTTATAACCGCAAGGAGGTTTGAACCAGATGGAGAATATGAGAAAGAATATTCTCGTGGAGCGGCACGGCGCTGCCGTTGTGCTCACCGTGAACCGGCCGCGCGCGCTCAACGCGCTCAACACCGAAACGCTGATTGAGCTGGAGCAGGCGCTGCGCGAGATCGAAGCGGACGATTCCATCCGCGTGCTCATCATCACGGGCATGGGGCAAAAGGCGTTCATCGCGGGCGCGGACATCGGCGAGATGGCCGGCTTGGACGCAAGGGGCGCGAAGCGCTTCGCGGCCGTTGCGCACCGGGCGTTTAAGGCGCTCGACGACCTGCGCGTCCCCGTCATCGCAGCGATCAACGGCTATGCGCTCGGAGGCGGGCTGGAGCTTGCGCTCTGCTGCGACATCCGCCTTGCCGCGGAGGGCGCGAAGCTGGGCCAGCCGGAGGTGACGCTCGGCATCACGCCGGGCTTCGGCGGCACGCAGCGGCTGCCGCGTGTGATCGGCGCATCCTATGCGATGCAGCTCATCCTCACCGGCAAGCCGATCCCGGCTTCGGAAGCGCTGCGCATCCGCCTCGTGAACGCGGTGTACCCGGACGCGGAGCTGATGGATCGGGCCATGGAAATGGCCGCGCAGATTGCGGGCAACGCGCCCATTGCGGTGCAGGCCTGCAAACGCGCGATCAGCACGCGCGTGGACCGCTTCATTGATGTGGATCTTGCGACGGAAGAAGAATTGTTCTCCTTCTGTTTCAACACGGAGGATCAAAAGATGGCTATGCGCGCCTTTTTGGAAAAGAAGCCGCGCGAGAACTTTAAAGGGGAGTAACCATGGAACAGATCTTTGTGACCGGCGCAGGCACGATGGGCCTCGACATTGCCCAGGCGTTCGCGCAGGCGGGCTACCGCGTCGCAGTGCGCGACGTGAACGACGAGATCCTTGCGCGCGCACAGGCGCGCCTTGCGGGTGGGCTCGATAAGCGCGTCGCGCGCGGCAAACTCGCACGGGAGGACGCGGACGCAATCCTTTCCCGCATCGCGTTTACGACGGAGCTCGCACCCGCCAGGGAAGCGGCGCTCGTCATTGAGGCGATCGTTGAGCGGGCGGACGTGAAGAAAAGCGTATTCCAGGAGCTGGACGGCATCTGCCCGGCGGAGACGATCTTCGCAAGCAACACCTCGTCCATCTCCATTACGGACATCGCATCCGCGACGAAGCGGCCGGACCGCGTCATCGGCATGCATTTCTTCAACCCGGCGACAGTGATGAAGCTCGTGGAGATCATCCGGGGCGTCGGTACATCGGCGGAGACGTTCGCCACGGCAGAGTGCCTTGCGCGGGCCATTGGCAAAGAGCCGGTGGAGGTGCAGGAATGCCCGGGCTTCGTGGTAAACCGTATCCTCATCCCCATGATCAACGAGGCCGTTGGCCTTTACGCGGAAGGCATCGCCTCCGCGGAGGGGATCGATGCGGCTATGCGCCTTGGCTGCAACCACCCGATGGGCCCGCTCGAGCTGGGCGACCTCATCGGCCTTGACGTGGTTCTCGCCATCATGGATACGCTTTTTGAAGAGACGCACGACAGCAAATACCGCGCGCATCCGCTGCTGCGCAAATATGTGCGCGGCGGGCTGCTCGGCCGCAAGGCCGGCCGCGGCTTTTATGTTTACAACAAGCAGTAAGCAAAGGGGAAACCCCTTACATTAATAGGAGGAACTATGGATTTCACGCTTTCCAAACAGCATCTGCTGCTGCGCGACATGTATCGCGCATTCGCGGAGAACGAGGTCAAGCCCCTCGCCGAGGAAGTCGACGAGGAGGAACGCTTCCCGGTGGAAACCGTCAAGAAACTTGCGCGTTACGGCTTCCTGGGCATTCCGTTCCCGAAAAAGTACGGCGGGGCGGGCGGCGACGTGCTTGCGTACGTCATGGCCGTGGAAGAACTTTCCAAGGCATGCGGCACCACGGGCGTCATCGTTTCCGCACACACCTCCCTCTGCTGCGCGCCGATCTATGAGAACGGCACCGAGGAGCAGAAGATGAAGTACCTGCCTAAGCTCCTTTCCGGCGAATGGATTGGCGCGTTCGGCCTCACCGAGCCCAACGCGGGTACGGACGCTTCCGGCCAGCAGACCACCGCAGAGCTTGTGGACGACCACTACGTGCTCAACGGCACGAAGATCTTCATCACCAACGCAGGCTATGCGAGCGTTTACATCATCTTTGCCATGACCGATAAAAAGGCCGGCAACAAGGGCATTTCGGCGTTCATCGTCGAGAAGGACTTCCCGGGCTTCTCCGTCGGCAAGAAGGAGAAGAAGATGGGCATCCGCGGCAGCGCTACCTGCGAGCTCATTATGGAAAACTGCATCGTCCCCAAGGAAAACCTGCTCGGCAAAGAGGGCAAGGGCTTTGGCATTGCGATGAAGACGCTCGACGGCGGCCGCATCGGCATCGCCTCGCAGGCGCTCGGCATCGGCGAGGGCGCTGTGGAGGAGACGATCAAGTACGTCCAGGAGCGCAAGCAGTTTGGCAAGCGCCTTTCCCAGATGCAGAACACGCAGTTCCAGCTTGCGGATATGCACACCCGCATGCAGGCCGCGCAGTTCCTTGTGTATTCCGCTGCGATGAAGAAGCAGGCGTTCACCGAAGCCGCGCTCGCCGGCAAGAAGGCTCCCGCTTATTCCATGGATGCGGCGATGGCGAAGCTCTTTGCGGCCGAGGCGGCGAGCGACGTGACACGCCGCGCTGTGCAGCTCTTCGGCGGCTATGGCTACACCCGTGAATATCCCGTGGAACGCATGATGCGCGACGCGAAGATTACCGAGATCTACGAGGGAACGAGCGAAGTCCAGCGCATGGTCATCGCGAGCAACCTCGGCGTGAAGTAAGAAGGAGGTATGGTTAAAATGAAGATCATCGTTTGTGTGAAGCAGGTTCCCGATACCTCCGGAAAGGTCGCCGTGAACCCTGACGGTACGCTGGACCGCGCGTCCATGCAGACCATCACCAACCCGGACGACCTCAATGCTGTGGAAGCGGCCCTCACGCTCAAGGAAGAGACGGGCTGCAAGGTCGTCGTCGTGACGATGGGCCCCCCGCCGGCGGAAGGCATGCTGCGTGAGCTGCTTGCCCGCGGCGCGGACGAAGCGGTGCTCGTTTCCGGCCGCGAATTCGGCGGCTCCGACACCTACGCCACCTCCCAGATCCTCGCCGCGGCGATCAACCGCATCGGCGTGGAGCAGGATGACATCATTATGTGCGGCCGCCAGGCCATCGACGGCGACACCGCGCAGGTCGGCCCGCAGATCGCGGAAAAGCTCGGCCTGCCCCAGGTGACCTACGCCGCAGACATCCACAAGGAGGGTGACTGCATTACCGTCAAGCGCATGCTGGAGGACGGCTACATGACCATCAAGGTCAAGACCCCCTGCCTTGTGACCTGCATCAAGGAGCTCAACGAGCCCCGCTACATGAGCGTGAGCGGCATCTTTGAGTGCTACGACAAGCCCATGGCGGTATTCGACTATGAGGCGCTCAAGGACGATCCGTTGATCGACCCCACGACCATCGGCCTCAAGGGTTCTCCCACGAACATCCTCACCTCCTTCACCCCGCCGCAAAAGGGCGCGGGCATGATGCTCCCGGGCGCGGAGAAGGCGGACTGTGAAACGCTTGCGGGCATGCTCGCGGCAAAGCACATCATCTGAGAAAGGGGTTAACTGAGAATGGCTACGTTCAACAATACCGATCTTGCTGCTTTCAAGGATGTTTGGGTGTTCTGCGAGCAGCGCCAGGGCAAACTGATGCCCACCGATTTTGAACTGATCTCCGAAGGCCGCAAGCTCGCGGACGAGCTCGGCGTAAAGCTGTGCGGCCTGCTCCTCGGCGACAACGTGGAAGGCCTCGCCAAGGAGCTCGGCGGCTACGGCGCGGACGAGGTGATCGTCTGCGAGAGCCCGCTGCTGAAGGATTACACCACCGACGCTTACACCAAGGTCATCTGCGACGTGATCATGGAGCTCAAGCCCGAAGCGTTCCTGATCGGCGCGACCAACATCGGCCGCGACCTTGGTCCCCGCTGCGCGGCGCGCCTGCACACCGGCCTCTGCGCGGACTGCACGCACCTCGACGTGGACATGGAAAGCTATAAGAACTTCCTGCGTGAAAGCTCCACCCTGCCCGAGGAGCGCATTGCGGGCACCTCGAAGGCAAAGGTGCTGGGCCAGGATCATGACGTTTCCCGCGACATGAAGATGACCCGCCCGGCGTTCGGCGGCCACCTGATGGCTTCCATCATCTGCCCGCGCTTCCGCCCCAGCATGGCGACGGTGCGCCCGGGCGTCATGAAGAAGGCCGCGTTCGACCAGGCCAAGGCGGACGCATGCAAGATCGTGAAGCCGCAATTCTCCTTGACCGAGGCCGATATCAAGACCGAGGTCGTGGAAGTGGTCAAGGCCGCGAAGAAGCTCGTGGATCTCGTTGGCGCGGACTTTGTCGTCTCCGTCGGCCGCGGCATCAGCCGGGACGTGGAGCAGGGCATCAAGCTCGCGGAAGAGCTTGCCGCGGAGCTCGGCGGCGTCGTCGGCGGTTCCCGCGCGGCGATCGACGCGGGCTGGCTGAGCGCTGACCATCAGGTCGGCCAGACGGGCAAGACCGTACACCCGAAGGTATACGTCGCCCTCGGCATCTCCGGCGCGATCCAGCATAAGGCCGGCATGCAGGATTCCGAGTGCATCATTGCGGTGAACAAAAACGAGACCGCGCCCATCTTTGAGGTTGCCGATTACGGTATCTGCGGCGATTTGTTCAAGGTGACCCCGATGCTCATTGAGGCCATCCGCGCCGCAAAGGCTGCCAAATAAGGCGTAAGCCTTACCCATAAAAGCGCCATCCGCCTCTCCCTTCGGATGGCGCTTTTCATTTGCCCGTAAATCGTGGTATGATAGGCAAAGAACCAAATAGAACGAAGGAGGGAACGATGAACCCCGGTTGGAGAGAACAGGACTATGCCTACCCGGTATATGTGGACGTGAGCATGTGCAGCGCGGTGGGCGCGCTGTACCCAGCGGCGTATCAGCGCATCGCGGTGGAGACCATCGGCCGGCATTTGGAAGCGATCGAGATCGACACGCCCCGCATCTCGGCACAATACGGCGTGGCCTGGGTTCTGCTTTCGATGAGCGTTGCGCTCATGCGGCCCATCCGCATCAAGGACAGGCTGACCCTGCGCACCTGGCACACGCGCTATGCGCCGCCCACTTACCGCAGGGAGATCGCGTTTTACGACGAGGAGAATACGCTTGTCGCCGCAGGCGCGACGTTTTCCTCACTGCTGGATGTAAGGACACACCGGCTCTGCATGGACCGGAGCATCCTTTCGCGGTTCGACCTGCCGGGCGGCGAGGAGCTGCTGCATGCGGAAAAACGCTTTTCGGAGCGCGCCGATTTTGCGGAGGTGGAGCGCCGCACCGTGCGCCCGAGCTGGATCGATGGGCTCGGCCATGTGAACAACGAGCGGTACGGCGAATTCGCTTACGATGCGCTTACGGCGGAGGAGCGCGGCAGCATCGGCGCGCTGAAGCGGCTGGACGTCTGGTTTAAAACGGAGCTGACGGAGGGCGCGGAATTCGCAATGGAGCGTGCGGAGACGAAGGACGCGGTGATCCTGCGCGGCGTGATCCAGCCGGAAGGGCGCGAATCCTTTTTGATGAAATTGACGTTTTAAACAGAACAATGGATGAAAAGATGGGACAGAACTTCAAAGGGTTTGAACCCGACACGTATCGTTTTCTGATGGAGCTGGGCTTTTACAACGAAAAGCCCTTCTTTGACGCAAACCGGGCGCGCTGCAAGCGCGTGGTGCAGGAACCAATGCGCGCGCTCGCAACGGACCTTATCCCCGCCGCGCTCGAGCTTGACCCGAACTTCAACACGCGGCTTACGACCGTCGTTTCCCGCATGAACCGGGACACGCGTTTTTCCAAGGACAAGCGCCCGTACCGCGACCATGGCTGGATCGGCTTCCGCCACCCGGACACGCGCACGAGCGAAAGCCTCTGCGTGTATTTTGAGATCGACCCGGACGGCTATGGCTACGGCATGGGCATGTACGGCGCAAATTCGGAGCTGATGAAACCCTTCCGCGCACGCCTCCTGGCCGATCCGGAGCGCTTCCTTTCGATCCTTGCGGATCCACGCCTCGCCAAGTTCGAGGTGCGTGGCGAGCCGTATAAGCGGGACCATTTCCCGGACGCGCCGGAGGCGCTCAAGCCCTATCTCAACCGCAAGGGCATCAGCTGGTGCTATTACACCAAGGATCTGAAAAAGACGTTTGAACCCGCGCTGCTCGACGAGGTGCTGGACGGCTTTGATGCGATGAAGCCGCTCTACCGCTTCGTGCAGGGGCTGGAAGTTTAATTAAGCCATAGCAAGGAGGAATGCGAAAATGAAGGTATTGCTGCTCAACGGGAGCCCGCACGAGGCGGGCAGCACCCACGCCGCGCTCAGCGAGGTCGCAAAGACGCTCGAAGCCGAGGGCGTTTCTGCGGAACTTTTCTGGATTGGAAACGGCCCGGTGCAGGATTGCGTGGACTGCGGCGCGTGCAGGAAGCTGCATGCCTGCGTGTTCAAAGGCGACCGCGTGAACGAATTCCTCGCCAAATCGAAGGGGGCGGACGGCTTCGTGTTTGGCACTCCGGTGTATTTTTCGCACCCCACGGGGAGCATCCAATCCTTTCTCGACCGGGCGATGTACGGATGCCGGGATCTCTTTATGCACAAGCCGGGCGCGGCGGTGGCCGTCGCGCGGCGGGCGGGCAATGTGGCTTCCATGGATGTGCTGAACAAGTATTTCACCATTGCGCAGATGCCGGTCGTATCCTCCACGTATTGGAATGTCGCGTTTGGGGAGCACGCGGAAGACGTGGCGCAGGATCTGGAGGGCTTGCAGACCATGCGCAACCTGGCGCGGAACATGGCCTGGCTGCTCAAATGCATCGAGGCGGGCCGCGCGCAGGGCGTACTCGCGCCGGAACGCGAACGCGGGGCCGTGACCAACTTCATCCGGTGAAGGGGAGCTGCAGACAAATAAGCAAATTGAAAAGAGGGGTTACCCCAAAATGAACGTGGAACTGAGAAAAATTGACGATGGGAACCGGGCGGGCTGCATCGCGCTCAAGGTGGCGCCGGAACAGGCGGAATACATCGCCAGCAACGAAGCGTCCCTGAACACGGCGGTGGAAAACCCGGACGTGGCGCGGCCGTTCGCGGTTTATGCTGATGGGCAGTTGGTGGGCTTTGCGATGTTCGCGTTCGACGAAGCCAACGACGATCCGCATGACAAATACTGGCTGTGGCGCTTCATGATCGACGCTTCCCAGCAGGGCAAGGGCTATGGGAGCGCTGCGCTGCGCGAGA
The DNA here is from genome assembly GCA_900546845.1 of uncultured Eubacteriales bacterium. GTDB lineage: Bacteria > Bacillota > Clostridia > Christensenellales > CAG-138 > UBA1685. The sequence continues at coordinate 18,665 of UREK01000012.1, read as the reverse complement.
TCATCCGGTACTTCAAAGCGCATGGCGCGGACGAGATCACCCTCTCCACCAAGGAAAGCAATGCGGGTGCGCTCGCGCTGTATCACAAGTTCGGCTTCCGGGAAAATGGGGAGGAGAACGGCGGGGAGATCGTCTTAAAGCTATATCTGTAACGGCATGCGCCATGGAAAGGCACCTGAAATGAAGGACGTATGTGTCGTGTTCATACACGGCTTTATGGGAAACAGCGCCCTGTTTGCGCCGTTTGCGGAAGCGGTGGCAGCTCGTGGGGCGGAAGTCCGGCTGCTCACGCTGCCGGGGCATGGCGGGACCCTGCGGGAATTCCTGCGGGCGGGCAGGCGGGAATGGCAGGCGCATGTGGACGCGGAGCTTGCCGCGCTGCAAGCACAACAGAAAACGCTCCTGGTCGTGAGCCATTCCATGGGCGGCCTGCTCGCGGTCAACGCGGCGGCAAAGCGGCCGGATAGGATCGCGGGGATTTTTGCGCTGGCCTTCCCGCTGTATTTGCGCATGACGTGGGTGGGGATCCGCATCCGCGCCGCGTCGGCTTGCCGGGAACGACCCGGCGAGGATCCGCGCATCGTTGCGGCGCGGGAACTGCGCGGCGTGTCGGGCGTTACGCTTTGGAACGCGCCCACGCTGATCCCGAACTCGCTCGGCCTGCTGCGCCTGATGGGGCGGACGCGGAAAAACCTGCCGCGCCTCGCGCCGCCGCTTGCAGTTGCGAATTCCACCGGGGATGAACTTGTCTCCTTCTCGCGTTCGTTCGCGCTCGTGCGGCGCAGCCTGCCGGGCGCGCAGGTGCTTCAACTGCACGAATCGAGCCACTTCTGGTTCTGCCAAAACGAAGAAAAGGCGCTGGAAAAGCACCTTCTTCATATGCTGCAAAGCGCACAGTCTTAAACACCCAACACGGAATGCAATACGAAGCGGTATGCCGCGCTGTGCCGCGGCGTATTCCGTTTGCAAGGCGCGCCAAACTCGCGGCGGGATCCGCCATCAGGTGGCCGCCGCCGAATTCGTTTTGGTAGAGCAGCTTTACTGCGTCGGAAGGCTGCATCCTGGGATAGCGCTCCGCGTGCGCGCGCAGGATGGCCGCAAGTTCAGCCCGTTCCGCTTCGGGCAGGGCGCTTGCCCGGCTCATGCGTTGCGCAGAAAGCCAAGGTATCGCGTACCCTGGAACGTGAGCCTGCCGCAGTCGCCCTCGGCCAGCATGCCGTATTCCCGGCCGGAGACGGTAAACTCCATACGGTCCCCGCTTTCCACCTGGAAGGTGACGTAATACGTGGTCGAGGTGTGGTGATGCATGGCGGCGTTGCCGGCATTGTGCATGCTCGTGGAAGTGCTGATGCGCTTGGTCACAACGACTGCGTCCACCGTCAGCCGGGGCGAAGCGTTGTTTTTACTCCATTGGGAAATGCCCTTTATCGCCATAAAAACGATCATGCCGAAAATGAAGACGAACACGATCGTGAATAGAACCGAGAATCCGCCGAATCCGAAACCCATCATAGCAAACTTGAAAAATCCTTTCCCGGCGAAAGCCGTGCTTATTCGGAGAGCAGCAGCGCGACGCAGGCGCTGCGCTCCGCGGGGGAGGTTTCCGCGCGCAGCATCGCGCCCATCAGCAGTGTGAAGAACAGGGAGGAGCGGTCCCGCAGCCGCCGCGCGCTGTTGGATTGCACCTTGAGCGTCCCCACTTCCAGCATGACCGTCCACTTCCGGAGCTTTTCCTCCATCAAAGCGGCAAGGGCGGGGTTGTCGAGGCAGCTTTCGGTGAAGAGCACCACGTGGAGCCTGCGCAGGGCGTCGTCGTCAAGCAGCGTGCCCATGAGCGAAAGCAGCGCTTCCTCCATCGGGCAATCGCGCGTGAGCGTCTCCACCCAGGTGAGGATGAGGTCGGTGACGCGCGCGCCGTGCGTTTCCGCGATGTCGTTTACGAGCGCTTCCTTGGTGGGATAGTAATAATAAAGCGTGCCCTTGGAAAGCCCGGCCGCCTGGGCGATGTCGTTGAGGCTCGTGCCATGGACGCCCGCACGCGTAAAAAGCTGCGCAGCCGTGCCTAAAATGGCGGCCTGGACGCTTTCGTAGCCTTCGTGTTTTCCCCGCATGCGCGCACCCCCAAAGCTGGCGTTCCGGCCGAAAGGCCGATATACCGATATATTAAATTCAGTATACGCAGGCGCAGGGGAAAAATCAAGAGAGAAGCGGGAGGAAGAAGAAATATTGGCACACATGCACAACATAAAATATATTATACGCAAAAGATTGACGGTAAAAAAAGGAAAGGATATACTCAATATATAAAAGCATTGGAGCAGCGGAAGCGGCCGAAGCATTCAAGAAAAGATTTGGCTGTAAAAAACAATAACAAACCGAGTTTATTTGCATTTGTTGAGCCGGTTCCCCGAATGGCAGGGAATGACGAGGACGCAAAGCCAAATGTGAACCCAACAATCTATATGATGTACCGGAAGATGGAAAGGGAGAACAATTTTCTGTGAGCTGAAGGAGGATACCTGATGCGGATGGCTAAAGACGAAAAAACAAAGCGGCATGTTTTAATTGCCCTGCTCTGGGTGTCCGCTATTTTAAACCTGCTGTTCCTCGCACTTCTCACGCGCGAACAGCCGGCTGAACCGATTAAGGGTACATACTGCACGGAAGGAAGCACCGCGGAGAAGACCTATCTCGTAATCGATTCATATGGAAACTACGCGGTGTACCGGCAGGGCGCGCCGGTGCTTGAAGCCGGAACCTGCGCGCAGAAATCGGGCGAACTTTATACGCTTACACCGGCGGAAGGCGTGCCCCGCGACGGCGTGTATACGCAGAGCGCGGTTTATCTGCCCTCTTTGGAAAACGGGGAGCTCCTGACGTTCAACAAGCTGGGCGATACGCCTGCCTTCCTTGGCGTAGAAGCACCGGAGAATTTTCCGTGATAGGACTGAATTCATGTTCCGTGAATTTAAGGGGATCGCCGCTCGGCCGGCGATTCTTTTTTATGCGCCAATATAGCATACGTGTATACATGTTTTTCTGCATGAGGGTATATCTCGGCAAAAGACTTGAAAACCGCGGGGGAAAAGAGTAAATTAAAGAATTGAGATGGGAGTAAGAAATCCCCATACTATAAAGAATCGGAGGATCCAGGGAATGCAGATCGTGACCAAAGGCGTTGCAGGCACGATGGAGTCCAGCGACATCATCGTCCGCATCGAGCCCGCAGAGCAAAAGGGAATCGAGTTAACGCTGACGAGCGCTGTGATGCAGCAGTTCGGCAAGCAGATTGAAAAGGTCATCCGCGAAACGCTTGCGGAGATCGGCGTGGAAGACGCCGTTGTGAACGCGGTGGACAAGGGTGCGCTTGACTGCACCGTTGCCGCGCGCGTGAAGGCCGCCGCGTACCGCGCGGCGCAGTGCGAAGACTATACCTGGAGGACCAAGCAATGAAACGGTTAAGACGCAGCATGCTGTTTGTCCCGGGCAACAACCCCGGCATGATCCGCGACGCGCACATCTATGGCTCGGACTCCATCATGTTCGACCTTGAGGACTCCGTTTCCATCAACGAAAAGGACGCGGCGCGCTTCCTCGTGTATAACGCGCTTTCCAACCTCAGATACGGCAACAAGGAACTCGTCGTGCGCATCAACGACCTTTCCTCCGGCCTGGGTATCCAGGACCTTGAGGCGATCGTCCGCGCGAAGCCCGACGTCATCCGCCTGCCTAAGACCGAGTGCGCGCAGGACGTGATCGACTGCGAGCGCGAGATCGAGCGCATCGAGCGCGAAGCGGGCATCCCCGTGGGCACCACTGGCATGATGGCTGCTATCGAGAGCGGCCGCGGCGTGCTCAACGCCATGGAGATCGCCTTTGCCTCCAAGCGCCTCATCGGCATCGCCCTCGGCGCGGAGGACTATGTGACCGACCTTAAGACCGTCCGCAGCGACGGCACTGAGCTCTTCTTCGCCCGCTGCATGATCCTCAACGCAGCGCGCGCGGCCGGCATCGACGCGCTCGATACCGTATACAGCGACGTCAACAACGAGGAAGGCTTCATCAAGGAAGCCCGCCTCATCCGCCAGCTCGGGTTCGACGGCAAGAGCGTCATCAACCCGCGCCAGATCCCGCCGCTGCACCAGGTATTCATGCCGAGCGAGAAGGATCTCACCAAGGCCCGCGCCGTCATCGAGGCTGCGGAGGAGGCCGAGCGCCGCGGCAGCGGCGTCATCAGCCTCAACGGCAAGATGATCGACAAGCCGATCGTGACCCGCGCACGGTATCTCCTTGACCTTGCCGAGGCGGCAAGCGTCACGCCCGTAGAGGAGGTTTAACGCCATGAAGAGCATCGACATCCAGAAGATTCCCCACATCAACGAGATCACCGCGCAGCACGGCAGTTTTGCCGGCACCCCTGCGAAGCCGAAGGAAACCTTCTACGAGCGCATGGGCATGAAGAACAAGGTCGTTCCCACCCTGGAAGAGGCGATCCGCCTCACCGGCCTCAAGGACGGCATGACGATCTCCTTCCATCACCATTTCCGCAACGGCGACTTCGTCGTGAACATGGTCGTGGAACAGATCGCAAAGATGGGCATCAAGAACCTGACCCTTGCCGCAAGCTCCCTGACGGACATCCACGCCCCGCTCATCGAGCACATCAAGAACGGCGTCATCACCCACATCGAGACGAGCGGCCTGCGCGGCAAGCTCGCCGAGGAAGTCTCCCGCGGGCTCATGGATTTCCCGATCGTGTTCCGCTCCCACGGCGGCCGCGCGGCGGCCATCGAGTCCGGCGAGCTGCACATCGACGTCGCTTTCCTGGGCGCGCCCTCCTGCGACCCGTACGGCAATGCCAACGGCTACAACCGCGATGAGGAGAACGCTACTTCCTGCGGCTCGCTGGGCTATGCGAAGCTCGATGCGCTCCATGCGGACAAGTGTGTGATCATCACCGATCACCTCGTGCGCTTCCCGAACGCGCCCTTCGGCATCCCGGAATCCCATGTGGATTACGTGGTCAAGGTCGACGCGATCGGCGACCCCAAGGGCATCATGAGCGGCGCGACGCGCTTTACCAAGAACCCGAAGGAACTCCTCATCGCCAAGACCGCCGCGGAAGTCATCGAGGCGAGCGGCTATTTCTACGACGGCTTCTCCATGCAGATGGGCTCCGGCGGCGCAAGCCTTGCGACCGCGCGCTACCTGCGCGAAAAGATGATCGAAAAGAACATCCACGCGCGCTTCGCCCTTGGCGGCATCACCGGCCAGATCGTCGAAATGCACGAGGAAGGCCTTGTGGATAAGATCCTCGACGTCCAGTCCTTCGACCTCATCGCGGCGAACTCGCTCAAGAACAACCGCTTCCATCAGCAGATCGACGCGTCCTTCTACGCGAGCTACCTCAACCGCGGCGCGGCGGTCAACGAGCTTGACTTTGTCATCCTCTCCGCGCTCGAGATCGATACGAACTTCAACGTCAACGTCATGACCGGTTCGGACGGCGTGATCCGCGGTGCGATCGGCGGCCATCCGGACACCGCCGCCGGCGCGAGCCTTTCCGTCGTGGTTGCTCCGCTCACCCGCGGCCGCATCCCGACCATCGTGGATAAGGTGAACACCGTCGTCACGCCCGGCAGCGTTGTGGACGTGGTCGTGACCGACCAGGGCGTAGCGGTGAACCCGAGCCGCCCGGAGATCAAGGCACTGCTTGAGGAAGCGGGCCTGCCCGTGACCACCATCGAAGCGCTGCGCGACCGCTGCGAGCGCATCGTCGGCAAGCCGGAACCCATCAAGTACAAGGATCGCATCGTCGGCGTCGTGATGTACCGCGACAACACCGTCATCGACGTGATCCATGAGATTGACGAAGACTAATGTACAGCATCGAGACAGGCGCGCCTCTTTCCGGGGCGCGCCTCTTGGAAATTCAGGCATTCTTGGCGCAGCGCGGCCTTACGATGGAAGGAGCCGCCGATTTTTATGTTGCCCTGCGGGAGGATGACGGCACGCTCGTCGCCACCGGCTCGCTTGAAGGGCGCGTGCTTAAGTACATCGCGGTGGATCCTTCCGCCGAGGGCACGGGAGCCGCGGCCACGGTTGTCAGCGAGCTTGTGAGCTACGCTTGGCGGGAGGGGATCGGCCGCCTGTTCCTTTACACCAAGCCGGAGAATGAGCGCATGTTCCGCTCGCTCGGGTTTTACCCGGTCGCGCACACGGCAAACGTCCTCATGATGGAGGATCAGCGGGACGGCATCGGGAAGTTCCTTGCGTCCATCCCGCGGCGGGAGGGCGCAAAGACCGTGGGTGCGTGCGTGATGAACTGCAACCCGTTTACCAACGGCCACCGCTATCTCGTGGAAACTGCGGCAAGGGCATGCGATCTGCTGTATCTTTTCGTCGTCAGCGAGGATGCTTCCGCGTTCCCCGCCAAGGTGCGCTTTGAACTCGTGAAGCGCGGCACGGCGGATCTTACGAACGTGATCGTGACCGAAAGCCGGGATTATCTTGTTTCCCGCGCAACGTTCCCGACGTATTTCATCAAGGACCGCGCGGCGACCGCCAACGTGCAGACCGACCTCGACATTGCGATCTTCACGCAGCGCATCGCGCCGGCGCTCCATATCACGCAGCGCTTCGTCGGCACGGAACCGTTCTGCCCTGTGACGCGCGCCTACAACGAGCGCATGAAGCAGCTTTTGCCGGAGGCCGGTATTGAACTGATCGAAATCGAACGCAAGGACGGAATCTCCGCAAGCAAGGTACGCGCCCTCATGCAGGAAGGCGACCTCGCGGGCATCCGGAAGCTCGTCCCAGACGCAACGTATGAATATATCAAAGATCACATTGGATGAAATGCTCTCGGCGCGTGAGCGCCGGGCGGAGCAGCAACGGGCGCTGACGGAGCAATTCGCCCGGCCCGTTGTTTGTTTTACGATGAACATCGCCGGGGAAGTGAAGTGCACGCCGCTCATTGCGTTTGCGTTTTCCGAGGGCGTGCGCCGCATCGAAGCCGCGATGCCGCCTGCGTTGCATCGGACGCTTTGGCTGGAAAAGACGGGCTGCGAGGCGTTTTTCGTGTTTGACATCAGCGCGGAGGAAACCAAGCGCCGCATGGTTTCCATTGAGGAGGCGGACGCGGCTGCGCGCCTGTTCGACATCGACGTGATCGGCACGGATGGGGAGAAGCTCACCCGCGGGGCGGAGCGGCGCTGCATCGTCTGCGGCGGCCCGGTGACGGCTTGCGCCCGCAGCCGGGCGCACGGCCTTGCGGAGATCGCGGCCTGCACGGACCGTCTCCTTTCCGGCTTTGCGGCGGAGCGCCTCGCGTCGCTTGCCTGCGAGGCGCTCGTCGCGGAGGTGGAGGCGACGCCCAAGCCCGGCCTGGTGGACAGGAACAACAACGGTGCGCACCGGGATATGGACCTTGCGCTGTTCCGCAAAAGTGCGGAAGTGCTCCGCCCGCATTTCGCGTGCATGGCCGCGCTTGCTTTGGCGGAATATAGAAGCGCGCCGGGGGCGCTGATGGCTGCCCTGCGCGCGGAGGGCCTCGCGGCGGAGCGGGCGATGTTCGCGGCGACGGGCGGCGTGAATACCCACAAGGGCGCGGTCTTTTCCATGGGGCTGCTGCTGGCGGGCAAGGCGCTCGCGCTGCGCACCGGCGGGGACGCGGCATCCCATGCGGCGGCGCTCGCGCAAAGCGACGTCGCGGCGGAACTTGCGCGGGCCAAGGCGCGGCCCGCGACCAATGGGGAGCGCGTCTACGCCCGGCATGCGGTGCAGGGCGCGCGGGGCGAGGCGGCAGCCGGGTTCCCGGCGGCGCGGGCCGCGCAGGGAATCTATGCCGCGTATCTGCAAGCCGGGAAGAGCCAAAACGACGCGCTTGCGCTGACGCTCCCGCACATCATGGCCACGCTTGCGGACACGAACCTGCTGCACCGCGGTGGGCCGGAGGGCCTGCGCTTTGTGCAGGGAAGCGCAAAGGCGGCGCTTGCATTGCCGGAAGGCGAGCGCCTGGCGGCGCTCGCGGCGCTCGATGCGGAATGCATCCGGCGCAACCTGAGCCCCGGCGGCAGCGCGGACATGCTGGCGCTCGCGGCGCTGCTGCACGCGCTGGCGTAATGCGCATGCCGGGAGAAGCGCTGCACAAAATCCAGGTTTGGAACGAGGATGAATATGGAAGCTGATTTTATAAATCTGACGCTGGAGAACATCTCCGAAGAGCATTTGTGCTGCATCATACGCAGCAAAAAACCGCACCCGGGGGTGGAGGCGAAACGGCAATGGCTTTCCGAGCGGCTGAAAGAAGGGCATACCTTCCGGAAGCTGAACGTCAAGGGCACCGTATTCATTGAATACGCGCCCCTCGAGACCGCATGGGTTCCCATTGAGGGCGAAAACTATTATTATATCTATTGCTTGTGGGTTCTGGGCGATTACAGGGGAAAAGGGTACGCAAAATCGCTGATGGAGTATTGCCTGGCGGATGCGAAAGAAAAAGGGAAATCCGGCGTTTGCATGCTCGGCGCGAACAAGCAGAAGGCGTGGCTTTCGGATCAATCGTTTGCGAAAAAATTCGGCTTCAAGGTTGTCGATACCACGGAGAACGGATATGAACTGCTTGCTCTTTCCTTTGATGGGACAACCCCAAGGTTTACGCAAAACGCGAAATCGTGTGAAATCAAGCGCAAGGAGCTGACGGTCTATTACGACATGCAATGCCCCTTCATCCATCAAAACATTGCGACGCTGAAGGCATATTGCGCGGCACAGGGCGTCCCCGCCTTTTTCCTCCAGGTGGATACGCTGCAAAAAGCGAAGGAACTGCCTTGTGTTTTCAACAACTGGGCACTGTTTTATAACGGGAAATTTGAAACGGTAAACCTGCTGGACGTTGCCCATTTAGAGAAGATGCTCAAAAGATAAAAAGCGCCGCGCAGTCAAATCCCGGCTCCATTTTTGCAAATCCCCTTCCGCCGTAGCGGAATGCGCGCGGGTATGGTATCATAAAAGAAAAGGGCTTTGCAAAAGGGAGGGACACTGGCATGGCAAAATACGAAACGACGCTCACCGGCAATTTCGACGCGGTTTTGAAGGCGCTCGACGATGGGGTGATGGAAGCAAGCGCCAGCGCTTCCTATGAGGATGGCAGCGATTACCGCATGGGCGCGGTGCGCTGCGCCGTGCGCGTTTATGAGCGTTTCAGCGCGATGGGCGGCAACCGTGTCAGCCTGGCGGTGACGCTCGTGGGCAACGGGCAGAACCTGTTCCTTTCGGCCATCACTTCCGGCGGTAGCCAGGCAATGTTTTTCAAGATCAATACCTGGGGCGAGCAATCCTTTTTGGATACGCTCGTTGAGACGGCCGAACGGATGAAGGGGAATTGACGGAACTGATAAGCGCGATTTGGGCGGCCAAGCGGCCGCCTTTTTGCATAGTCTGGCTGCGAAGGAGATACAGCAATCCAAGGGTGGTGAAGGGGCGCAGCCCCTTCGCAGTAGCTTCCCCTTCCCGCAAAGGGGCGGAGCCGAGGCGCACCCCGCCCGCAGGCGGGGGCTTCCGGCGCGTCCCCCACGCCGGAAGTTCCTTGCTTGGACGATGCAGCGAGGCGGAAGCCCAGTGAGCAAGGGAGCGCAAGGAAGCCGCCCCTGCGGCAACGCAGCGCGACCATTGCGAACTGTGGATGGGGGGCGAGGGGATGGGGCGCCATGGGAATGCGCTGCCGAACGGGTCAACCGATGCGGCGGGAACAATGCTCAGTCATGGCTTATGCCATGACAGCTCCTTTGCCAAAGGAGCCTTTTGGGTGTGCGCTCTCGGGCGCCGCCCGAATACGAAAACCGCCAGAGTTCACCACTCCCAAACGCCCCCTTTTGAAAGGGGGTGGCAGCGCGTAAGCGCTGACGGAGGGAGTGCCCTATGGTAGCGCGGTTTCATCTGGGGCAAGCCAACTCCCTCAGCCGCCTGCGGCGGCAGCTCCCGCTAAGAGGGAGCCTTTTGGATGAATGCACGAAAATAGAACGGAACAGCTCAGCGGCAGCGTTCAACCAGAATCAGCTTTTCCGCCGCGCCTTGTTCCTGCTCGCACTCGATCAGCGCAGCGTGTGCGCAGATGAGGATGCTTGGCATGCCAAAGCCCAGCAAGGAATCCAACGCTTCTGAAATCGGCAGAGAGCGGCCGTCGATCGTTTCATTTGTGGAAATGGCATAACACATTCCGCGTTCCGCATAGGGAAGAAGGAGACGTTCCATATCCTCCCGCTTCAGCTTCTTTCCACGGTAAACCAGCGTTCGAAAGTCGATGACCGGCGCAGCGCTGTGGCAGAAACGGAGAATCCCAGTTTGTCTCCGGCTTGGCGTAACGAGTTCCAGCAGCAAGCGTTCGCGGCGCTGTTTGCTTACAAAGATGCGGACGAACCGCTCTTCTGTTGCACGGTCCATAGTATTCCTCAAATCCCATGCTTTTCAAGATACGCCCGGTATCCTTCCATGCCGTCCGCATCGGACACATGCAGCTCGTAAATTCCCATGCCGCGCATGATGTAGAGGAGGATCAGTGCGCCTTCCACGATCACGTCGTGCCGCTCCCTGAGCAGCGGATGCTGGGCGCGCGCGGCATCCCCCTCGGCGTAAAGTGCGTAGGCCTGTGCCTCCACATCCGCCTGGGAAAGGACGATCTCTTGCATCACGGTGCGGTCGTAAACGGCCATGTTGCGGGAGAGCGCGGCGATGGTCGTGACCGTGCCGCCAACGCCTGTCCAGCGCGGCACATACAGGCGGGGAAAGCGGTAGAAGCCTGAAAAGCGGGAGAACAAAGCCTCCTGCAGCGCTTCGATGGATTGGGCGCCGCTCTGCTCGCCCCACTCCTTTGCCCGTACACAGCCTACGGGGTAGCTCGCTGTGAAGCCGCCGGCCACGAGCTGGCTGGAAGCGCCGCCTACGTCCACGAGTCCGCCTTCTGCGGCCGCGCCGAGATGCGCGTATTCTGCCTCACGCTCGCCGGAGAGCACGTCGATGCGAAGGCCGCAGGCGTCCTCCACCCTGGCGAGAAATTCTTTGCGGTTGCGGGCATCCCGCACGGCGCTCGTCGCATAGGCATGGGGCGTGAGCCCTTCTGCGCGCGCATCCTGTGCGAAGGCGGTAATCACGGCGATGCTGCGGGCCATCGCGGCCTCCGAAAGCACGCCTGTGGAAACCAGTCCTTCTGCAAGGCGCGTTGTCATGAGGCGCTTCTCCGGGGCGCGCCCCAGATAGCGGATGGAGTTGCTGCCGATGTCGATCACGGCGATCCCGGTTTGATCCATGCTGGAAAACCTCCTGTTATAAATAGAACGACGGCGCGCCGTTGGCGCGCCGAAATGTTGGCCCGCGTCATCCTGCACACACGCTGAGGACGCGGCTATTTCTCGATGTCGAATTTAATGTCATCCGGTAAGACGAAGCCGAGCTTTTCGCGCGCATACTGGAGAAGATATTCCTCGCTCTTGGCGTATTCGATCATGTATTGAAGCCGCTGTTCCTCGTTCTGCAAGGCCTCATATTCCGCTTGCAGCGCGGCCTCCTGCTCGGCGATTTCATTGAGCTTCTGCTCCTGGGAAACGAAGATCGCGCATGCAAAAACCACGCACAGCGCAGCCAGCAGTGCGATGAACTTTGGCGTGATCCGGAATTTCCGCTTTTGTGCCATAGCCGCTCCCTTGCACGATAGTTTCCCTATTAATATATATAATCGATTCCCAAGCGGATTACAAGCGTTTTTTGGTAATTTTACCGCGCAAGTTTTGCAGCTTTTCCGCGAGGGCACACAGCAGAGGGTCCACGGAGCGCAGTACGGCAAAGATGCCCGCTGCGATGCCAAAAAGGGCATACAGCCGGAGCGCCCCGCCGTTGACGCGGTACAGCGTGAGTGCCGCCATGACGCCGGCGAGCAGGTAATACAGCGCGTCAAGCAGCGCGTCGGAGACGCGGCCGCCGCCCAAAAGCGCATGCAGCCCTCGGAATGCGGTGAAGGTGAGGCCGATCACGAGCCCCCCATAAACCGCGCCAAGGAAGATGGGAACCTCCCCGACCGTGCCGCTCATGCTTAGCGGAACATGCGCGAGAACAGGGAGCCGCGCTCCGCCGGCGCATCCGCATATTCAAGCGCCGCAATCTCGCCTTCGACGATAACTTGCCCTTCGTCCAGGCTGAGCTTTGTGATGCGCAGATCGTTGCCTTCGATGCGCAGCTCGCCCGCCTCGGTCAAAAGCTCTACCTCCTGCTCGTTGAAGCTGTCCACATCCTTTACGCCTGTGACACTGATCAACTCCCGGTTGTCGATGTGGATCGAATGGGCGCGAATCCGCGTCGTGCCCGCATCCGTTATCCTTGAGTCCATAAGCATTTCCTCCCTCGTAATCAAAACCGGGGCCAATGAACCGGTTTTTTCAATATATATGTGTGAAATCACTGTAAAATGCCAAGATATTGTCTTGACAAGTGCGCTTTGTAAAGTTATAGTAAAAAAGAAAAGAGTTGTAATGATTGCAACATTTTTTGAAGGATGTTTTATTTCCATTTTTAGGGGCATAATACTTATATTGTCTAAAAATGCTGCACTTGATAGGATCCATTACCACGTTAACAGGATGACACATAAGTCGTCTGAATTTTTTAATGTGTTGTTTGCGAAAGGAGCTGCAACGTGACAAGAGAACAACTTCAGGAAAAAAGTCTGAATGACCTTCGTGAGATCGCAAAGCTACAGGGCGTGAAGTCGATCACGAAATACCGCAAGGGTGAGCTGGTCGACATCATCATGAACGGTGGCCGGATGGAAGGGCAAGCGCCGGACGCGAGCGCGAAGCCGGAGGCGGATTCCAAAACCGCCGCAGCTTCAGCACCACCCGCTGCGCAGCCCCAGCAGCCCGCTGCTGCACCCGCGCAGCAAGCGGCTACACCGGCGGCCCCTGCGCAGCAGCAGGCCTCCGCGCCAGCAGAGGAACCGGCGGCCGCATATGAGCCGCGCACACGCTATCCGCAGCAGCCACAATACCGCGCCCCCAGGCAGGATTACCAGCAGGGCGGGTACAACCGCCGCCAATATAACCAGAGTTATTCGCCGCAGCGGCCATATGGGTACAACCAGAACCGTGAAGCAGGGGGATACCAGGGCGGGTACAACCGCCGCCAGGAAGGCTACCAGGGCTATCAGAACACAGGGTACCAGGGCGGCTACCGCCAAGATTATAACCGCAGCAGCGATTACCGTGAGGGCTACCGTGCGCCGCAGGAAAGCTACCAGCCACGCGAACCCTATGCGCCCGCGCCGCAATACGAGGGCGAGGAAGGCTACCGCGCCCAGAAGCCCGAAGGCTATTACAATAAGGAATACGGCACCAGCAACCCCGCCGTGCCGGAGCTGTTGGAAGGCGGCGCGTGCGGCGACTGTGAGGGCGTTCTGGAAGTGCTGCCGGATGGCTATGGTTTCCTGCGTTCCGAGAATTACCTGCCCGGCAACCGGGACGTTTATGTTTCCATCGCGCAGATCCGCCGCTTCAACCTGAAGACGGGCGACCTCGTCACCGGCAAGACGCGCCCCTCCAAGGAAGGCGAACGCTTTCTCGCGCTGCTCTACATCACGGCTGTCAACGGCGAGGAGCCGGAAAAAGCGCAGGCGCGCAGGCCGTTTGAGGAGCTTGTGCCGATCTACCCGAACGAGCGGATCACGCTCGAATCGGCGGGCCTTGGGCACGACCAGAACCTTGCCATCCGCCTGATCGACCTCATCGCGCCCATCGGAAAGGGCCAGCGCGGCATGATCGTCAGCCAGCCGAAATCCGGCAAAACGACGCTTCTGAAGAACATCGCGCACGGCATCGCCAACAACTACCCGGATGTGCACCTGATCGTGCTGCTCATCGACGAGCGGCCAGAAGAGGTGACCGATATGCAGCGCTCCATCAAGGGCGAGGTACTCTATTCCACGTTTGACGAGCTGCCTGAGCACCATACCCGCGTTGCGGAGATGACCCAGGAGCGCGCCATGCGCTTGGTTGAGCAGGGCAAGGACGTCGTGGTGCTGATGGATTCCATCACGCGTCTTGCACGCGCGTATAACCTCACTATCCCGGCTACGGGCAAGACGCTCTCCGGCGGTATGGATCCAGGCGCTCTGCATAAGCCGAAGCGTTTCTTCGGCGCGGCGCGCAACATCGAAAACGGAGGGAGCCTCACAATCATTGCGACGGCGCTCATCGAAACCGGCAGCCGCATGGACGACATCGTTTACGAGGAGTTCAAAGGCACGGGCAACATGGAGATCCATCTGGATCGCAAGATGAGCGAAAAACGCATCTTCCCGGCCATCGACATCTACAAATCCGGCACGCGCCGCGAGGAGCTCCTGCTCACCAAGGAAGAGCTTGACGCAGTGTTCACCATGCGCCGCACGCTTGCTGCGGGGAACCCGGCTGAGGTCACGGAACAGATGATCAACATGCTTGATAAAACGGCCACCAACGAGGAGTTCATCCAGCGTTTGACCGCCTGGAACAAGATCTACGAAAAGGACGGCTATTCCGCTGGCAAGCGCATCAACTAAAATCGGGGGAAAGCCCGCGCTTTCGCAAAAATAGTGCTTGCATTCCACGCTGTGGGTGCGATATAATATCAGCTGTTCGGGTGGCTTCACCCGTCAATGCAGCAGGAGGGCGGCTAATCGCCCTGCGCCAAGCAAATAATATGAGGGGTGAAACGAATGAAGAAGGATATCCATCCGTCCTACGGCGAGTGCATCGTGCGCTGTGCCTGTGGCGAGACCTTCAAGAGCGGTTCTGTCAAGGGCGAGCTCAAGGTCGAAATCTGTTCCAAGTGCCATCCGTTCTACACCGGCCGCCAGAAGCTGGTCGACACGGGCGGACGCGTAGACCGCTTCAAGAAGCGCTATGGCCTGAACTAAAAGTCAAAAACAAAAAGCGGAGGCGGTGGTCTCCGCTTTTTCTATATATATTTTTTGAATATTCGGAGAACGTTCACATCCCCGCCACGATTCGACGGGAAAAACCATGGAAAAGCACCCAGCTCTATGCTAAAATAAGAAAAAGAGCTGGTTGCATCATGGCATCGTTCAGATTGCATATCTCTTCTTTGTAGGTCGTTTTATTCAAAAAGGTAAGGATGACGCTGCTTGCGCATGCGTTTTATGTTTTATTATTCAAATTTATAATTGAGAGAAGGAAGGATGGAACGATGTATGCTTTGGTATGAAGAGATGAAAAACAACGTGACCGACATTGGAGCGCTCGCGCCTAAGCTCGGCCTGAACGAAGCGGAGACGGAACGCATGCGAAAACTTTGCGAAGCGTTTCCGATGTCCGCCACACGGTACTACCTTTCCCTGATCGACTGGGATGACCCGAACGACCCCATTCGCAAGATGTGCATCCCTACGTTTTTTGAAACGGATATGAGTGGCGCGTTCGACACAAGCGGCGAAGCCAGCAACACGGTCTGCGAGGGCGTGCAGCACAAATACCGCGAAAGCGCGCTGATCCTGACCACAAACCGCTGCGCTATGTACTGCCGGCACTGCTTCCGCAAGCGCCTTGTGGGCCTTTCCGATGAAGAAATCGCCAGCCATTTCGACGAGGTGATCGGCTACATCCGTGCGCATGGGGAGATCACAAACGCCATCCTTTCCGGCGGCGATGCGCTCATGCTGCCGACAAGGACGGTCGAGCGCTATTTCGACGCGCTTTCGGAGATCGACCATCTGGATCTGATCCGCGTCGCTACGCGCATGCCGGTTGTCTACCCGATGCGCATTATTGAGGATACGGCGCTGCTCAAGGCGTTCGCGCGCTACACGAAGCGCAAGCAGATCTACGTGGTGACGCAGTTCAACCACCCCAACGAGATCACCCCGCAGGCGCGCGCAGCGATCCGCGCGCTGCTCGAATGCGGCGTTGTCGTGAAGAACCAGACCGTGCTCCTGCGCGGCGTGAACGACTCGGCGGAGACGCTGGGGCTTCTCCTGCGCAAGCTGACCGCGTGCGGCGTGGTGCCATATTATGTGTTCCAATGCCGCCCTGTGAGCGGCGTCAAAAACACGTTCCAGGTGCCGTTTGCGGAAGGGTACGACATTGTGGAACGCGCAAAAGCCATGCAGAATGGGCAGGGAAAATGCCTGAAGTTCTGCATGTCGCACCCGGCGGGCAAGATCGAGATCGCAGGCAAGCTGGACGACGGCTCCATTGCCTTCAAGTTCCACCAGACCAAGGAGGAGATCAACGAGGGGCGCATTTTCGTGAGGAAGCTCCCGCCTGACGCGGGTTGGCTTGGGGAGATTTGAGCCTGATAAAGAACGATTCAGAGGGTGGCCGGCGCCGCCCTTTCACGTGTCGAAAAATTCAGCGAATAGAGTGAAGTTCGCGCCCCGCAATCTTCCGGCTGGGCTTTGCGGAAAGGCAATCCCCCGACGGCGGCTATGCCGCCGCCTCCCCCTTTCAGAAAGGGGGCTTTTGGGGGGCAGTGAACTCCGGCGTTCTTCCGTATACGGCAATCCTCCGCCAGCGCTCACGCGCTACCACCTCCTTTCAAAAAGGAGGCTTTTGGAAGTGGTAAACTCCGGCGTTTTTTCGTATACGGACGGCGTACGGGAGTACACGGACCAAAAGGCTCCTTTGGCAAAGGAGCTGTCATGGCGCAAGCCATGACTGAGGATTGTCTTAACTGCGCGGTCATTGCGAACCGTGGGAGCTGTCCGCGAAGCGGGCCGAGGATTGTTTTATCTTCGCAGCCCTTGCGAACTGTCACAACATGCAACGCAAGCCGCAGGCGGCATGCTATCCGCCTTCTACTTCCATCACTCCGCGAACGCCGCAAGGCTGGCGGAATCCAGCTTGCCGAACCCCGCGAGGAAGTTCGCAAGCGCGGCGGCGATCTGCTTTGCGCCGCCCGCCCGGTCGCTCTCGATGTTGAGCGGCATCAGCGGGTCGTGCAGCGAAAGCCGGAGCAGGAACCAGCCATCGCCGTGGGCGGGGTCGAGGCTCACGCGCACACCCTCGTAATTGGGTTCGGCAAGCGTCCAGCCGGGCTGCGCTTTGGCGTATTCCGCGAGCGCGGCAATGACTTCGTTGCCGTAGGCGGCAAAGTCCTCCGCGTTGAGCGCCATGCGGAACTCCATGCTTTCCACGGGCTCCTTCAGCCCGGTGAGCAGGGATTCGAGCGTGCGGCCTTCCCGCCGCGCCCGCGCCAGCTCGATGAGGAGCTTCACCATCAGGTAAGCGCCGTCGTCAAGGAAATAGTTTTCCTGCAACGCGCCGTGGCCGGAAGTCTCGATGGCCATCTGCGCATCCTGCCCGGCGGCGCAGAGGCGCTGCGCCTCGTTGATGACGTTGCGGTAGCCGCGCTGGAAGCGCCGGTGCACGCCGCCATGCGCGGCGATGAACGAAGCAAGGCCCGTGGAGGTGATGGAATCGGTTACGATGGTCGTGCCCGGGTGCTCCCGCAGCAGGATGGCGGAGAGGATGGCGATGAGACGGTTGCGGTTGAGCTCGCTGCCGTCCGCGAGCACCGCGCCCGCCCGGTCCACATCCGTATCAAAGATGATGCCGAAATCCGCCTTGTTTTCGAGCACCGCCGCGCGGATGGAATCCATTGCGGCTGGGTTCTCCGGATTGGGCGCGTGGTTGGGGAAGCGGCCGTCCGGTTCGAGGAACTGGCTTCCCGCCGTGTCCGCGCCGAGGGGGACAAGCACTTCGCCCGCGAAGAAGCCGCCCGCGCCGTTGCCCGCGTCCACGAGGATGCGGAGCCCGGAAAACGGCTGCTCCATACCGGTTGCAGCTTGGATCTTTTCCCGGAGCATCGCGGCATAGGCGGGAAGGAAAGCGGCCTTGGCCAAGGTGCCGGAGCCTCCCGTGGGGAAATCGCCCGCGCCCGCGCTCAAGAGGATCGCGGCGATGTCCTGCTTTTCCAGCCCGCCTTCTGCGGTAAAAAACTTAAAGCCGTTGCGCTCAAAGGGAAGGTGGCTGGCAGTGATCATAACCGCGCCGTCGAACTGCCAGCCCGTGAGGACGGTGGACATGAACATCGCGGGCGTGGTGCAAAGGCCGAAGTCCGTGACGTCCATCCCCGCGGCGCGCAGGCCATCTGAGAGCCATGTGCCAAGCTGCTCGCCCGAAAGCCGGGAATCCCGGCCGATGGAGACACGCTTCACACCTTCGCCCAAGCGGCCGCGCAGCCATTTGGCAAACGCGCCGCCAATGGCGCGCGCAGCATCCTCCGTCAGATCCACCGGCTTGCCGCCTTCCACTGCGATAGCGACGCCGCGGATGTCGCTTCCGTTCTGGAGCTTTTTATAATCCGGCATATTGTTCATATCCTCCCAACGTGGAATGTTTCGCTTTCAGCTTCTATGGTACTTCAAAACGCGGAGGAAGTAAACAGGCTTTGGGAAAAGCGCCTGCGAAGCGGCGGGCGGAGGAAGGCGATCTTCAGCATGTTTTCCGAAGCGCTTCTTGGTACGGCAATCGCCCGTCAGCGGCTTGCGCGCTGCCACCCCCTTTCAAAAAGGGGGGCGTTTGGGCGTGATGAACTCCAACGGGTTTCGTATTCGGGCGGCGTGCGGGAGCGCACAGACCAAAAGGCTCCTTTGGCAAAGGAGCTGTCCGCGAAGCGGACTG